>CALRLZ020000002.1:0-276387 GCA_943368975.1 Archangium gephyra | reverse complement strand
GGCGCTGCCGGGCGCGGCTTCTCGGCGACGGGCGCGGCGGCCGGGGCCGCGGCCTGAGCCGGCGGCCGGGGCGGGGCGAACGAGCGCGGCTTCGCCGAGACCTTCTCCACGACGACCGTCTTGGTGCGGCCGTGGCTGAAGCTCTGGCGAACCATGCTCTGTTCGTTACCGGCGGGCTTCTTCAGGCTGAGGGTCTTCCCCGTCAGGCTGATGGTCTTGTCGCCGGAGGTCTTCTCATCGGTCATTCGGTTCTGGTCCTGCACCAGGCGGCTGAGTCCTGGAAATTCGGTGTTTCGGCTCGTTGACGGAAGCCGGAGGTCCCCCTCCGGTCACGTCACCGGTGCGGTAAACCTCGAGGGCCATGCAGCGCGCGAGTGCATTTTCGCTCGGCCCGCCGGCGAGCAGCGCAGCATGTATCACATTCATGCGCCCCAATGCCAAATCCAATTGCAGCGAGGTGAACGCCGTCACCCGCGGCAGGGTATCGGGTTCGTCGCCGAAGATGCGGCGCAGGACCTGGCCAAGCTTACGGACGCCATCATCGCTGGCATCCGCGGCGTGAATAAGGCCTGCGGCGGTGTCGCCGGCCAGCGCCGCCTCGACCTTGGAGAAGCCGGCGACCACGGCGCCGGCCTTGTTGGCGAGCGACAGGGAGGAGAGCGCCTGGGCCTCGAGCAGATGGTCGACCAGCGCCGGCAGATCGGCAGGTCCCGCCACCGGGGTCTTGAAGGCGCGGGCGAAGAGCTTGCGCCGGACCGCCTCGGCGACGGCGGCGCGGGTAGCGGTCACCCAGGCGCCACGGCCGGGGAGGCGCGCCTTGAGGTCGGGCACGACCATGCCGTCCGGGCCGAGGACGAAGCGGATCAGGCCATCCGGCGCACCGGCGCGGCGGTTGACGATGCACGTGCGCTCACTGCCGGCGCGCCCCGTCAGGGGCCCGCCGTCCAGTGCCAGCTCAGGCGCGTCGTTCTCCACCGCGATGACCACTCCCGCCCATCTCCCCGGCTCAGGCTTCGGCTTCGGCCGTCTCGGCCTCTTCGGCAGCCTCGGGTGCCTCGATCCAGCCGGCCTTGACGCGGGCCTGCATGATCATCGCCTCGGCGTCGTCCTTGGTCAGTTCGAAACCGTCGAGGAAGCCGGCATTCTTCACCGACTGGCCGTCCTTGCGCTCGGTCCAGCCGACGAGGTCGTCCGGCACGCAGCCGGCGAAGTCCTCGAGCGACTTCACGTCGTTCTCGCCAAGCTTGACCATCATGGCGGTGGTCAGGCCATCGACCTGGCGCAGGTCGTCGGCGACGCCGAGCTCCTTGCGCTTGGTGTCGTGCTCGGCCTCGATGCGGGCGATATAGTCGAGGGCGCGGCGCTGCAGTTCCTGCGCGGTATCCTCGTCGAAGCCCTCGATGGAGGCGAGGTCGGAGAGTTCGACATAGGCGACCTCCTCGACCGAGCGGAAGCCCTCGGAGGTGAGCAACTGGCCGACGACCTCGTCGACGTCCAGCGAACCCATGAACAGCTTGGTGCGGGCCTCGAACTCGGCCTGGCGACGCTCGCTCTCCTCGGCCTCGGTGAGGATGTCGATGTCCCAGCCGGTGAGCTGGGAGGCGAGGCGCACGTTCTGGCCGCGGCGGCCGATGGCGAGCGACAGCTGCGGATCGGGCACGACGACCTCGATGCGCTCACGATCCTCGTCGAGCACGACCTTGGCGACCTCGGCCGGAGCAAGGGCATTGACCACGAAGGTGGCGATGTCCGGGTTCCAGGGGATGATGTCGACCTTCTCGCCCTGCAGCTCGGCGACGACAGCCTGGACGCGCGAGCCGCGCATGCCGACGCAGGCGCCGACGGGGTCGATGGAGGAATCGCGCGAGACGACGGCGATCTTGGCGCGCGAGCCGGGATCACGGGCGACCGCCTTGATCTCGACGATGCCGTCGTAGATCTCCGGCACTTCCTGGCCGAACAGCTTGGCCATGAACTGGGGATGGGTGCGCGACAGGAAGATCTGCGGCCCGCGCTGCTCGCGGCGGACGTCGAAGAGATAGGCGCGGACACGGTCGCCGTTGCGGAACATCTCGCGCGGGATCAGCTCGTCGCGACGGATGATCGCCTCGCCGCGGCCGAGATCGACGACGACATTGCCATATTCGACGCGCTTGACCAGGCCCGAGACGATCTCGCCGACGCGGTCCTTGTACTCGTCGAACTGGCGATCGCGCTCGGCCTCGCGGACCTTCTGGACGATGACCTGCTTGGCCGACTGGGCGGCAATGCGGCCGAAGTCGAAGGGCGGCAGGGTCTCGGCGATCCAGTCGCCCGGCTGGGCAGCGGGGTTCTTGCGGCGGGCTTCCTCGGTGGCGATCTGGGTCGCGACGTTCTCGATCTCATCGACCACCTGCAGCAGGCGGGACAGGCGGATCTCACCGGATTTGGCATTGATCTCGGCGCGCACCTCGGTCTCCTGACCGTAGCGCGAGCGTGCCGCCTTCTGGATCGCGTCCTCCATGGCTTCGAGGACGATCTGGCGGTCGATCTGCTTCTCGCGTGCCACCGCATCCGCGATCTGCAGCAATTCCAGTCGGTTTGCCGAGACGGCCATTGGTCATTCCCCTCTAGCGGGATGGTTTGGGTTTGGCATAGCGGCCCGGGCCCTTGGGCTTGGGGCCGCGCGAATAGGGCGTGCCGGGCGAAGGCTTCTTCTTCGGCGCCTCGGCGGTGCGGACCGGGCGGGGCGTGCCGGGACGAAGGATCACGAGCTCGGTGTCGTCGGTGGCGTCCTCCGCCTCCCCGCCGTCCCCGTCGAACGCCTCGTCCTCGTCGTCCTCGTCCTCGTCCATGGCACGGCCGGCGGCCTTGGCGCGGCGCAGGGCCTCGCGGATGAGGTCGTCGGACAGGACGAGGCGCGCCTCGCCGATCTCCTCGATCGGCAGGACGATCTCGGCGGGCTCGTCGCCCTTGACGTCGGTGCGGCGAATCCTGGCTCCGGTCCCCTCGGCGCCGAGGATGAAGCCGCGGAAGCGCTTGCGGCCGTCCTGGGCCACCGCCATCTCGATCTTCGCCTCATGGCCGGCCCAGCGCGCGAAATCGCCGACGCGGACGAGCGGCCGGTCAATGCCGGGGGAGGAGATTTCGAGGTTGTAGGCGGCGGCGATCGGATCCTCCACGTCGAGGACCGGCGACAGCGCCCGGCTGGTCGCCTCGCAATCGTCGATGGTGAAGGTGCCGTCGGGCCGCTCGGCCATGATCTGCAGCGTCGAGCCGCCACCCTGCGACCCGGAGATGCGCACGCGCACCAGCCGGAAGCCGAGACCCTCCAGCACCGGCCCGGCGATGGCGGCGACGCGGGCGGCGACGCCCGTCTCGACGATCAGGCGCGGATCGGCTTCGGCCGGGGCGGGCGCCGCGGCGGGCAGATCATCGGTGAGGCGCGGCTCTTCCGCTGGCAATCGAAGCTCCGAAACTGGTCTCGTCGGCGGCGGAAACAAAAAGAGCGGGTCCCCGCAGGGACCCACTCTCACGATAGCCATCGATGAGGGTGTATGAATGACCGAAGTCGGCTGTTCTCATACGCGCGGCGGGGCCGAAGCGCAAGAGGGCCGCGGGCGTCGCCGCCCGCCGGCCCACCCGTCCTACTGGTCGTCCTCGTCGTCGGCGGCATCGCCGATGAGGTCGGAGACGTCGCCGTCATCCTCATCCTCATCCTCGGCGAGGAACGTGTCGTCGTCGTCGGCGGCGTCCTCGACATCGACGTCGACATCGTCGTCGATCGCGGCGGCCTTGGCCGGGGACGCCTCTTCCTCATCCGCCTCTTCGAGGCTGACGAGCTCGGCATCCGGCACCTCGAGCTCGGCATCTTCCTCGTCGGCCTGCGGCACCACCTTGGCGGCGGCGGCCGCGGAGCCGCGGCGTGCGGGCTCGAACATGACGCGCTGCAGCACCTCGCCCGTATAGGGCGAGACGATGGGGTCGCGGTTCAGATCGTAGAACTTCTTGCCGGTCGTGGGGCAGATGCGCTTCACGCCGAGTTCGGGTCTCGCCACAGCGGACTCCCTGAATGGATCGCACTTCGTTTGAAGGGGGGTCAGTTGGACGCAGAGACCCGGCTTGTCAAGAGGCTTGCGGCGCGGGATAGAGCGCGGGATCGGTTTTTCGAACGGACGGGACCTTCGCACCTTGAGCGCATCGCAGAGCAAGACCCCGCTGACCGCCCGCCGCGGCGCCGCCCTTACGGGCAGCCTGACCGTGCCCGGCGACAAGTCCATTTCCCACCGCGCCCTGATGTTCGGGCTGCTGACGGTGGGCCAAACGCGCATTTCGGGCCTGCTGGAAGGCGAGGACGTGATCAACACGGCCAAGGTCTGCCGCCAGCTCGGCGCAACCGTGGAACGCACGGGACCAGGCGCCTGGCGGGTCCACGGCGTCGGCGTCGGCGGCCTGAAGGCGCCGGCGGAGCCGCTCGACTTCGGCAATTCGGGCACCGGGTGCCGGCTGATGATGGGCGTGGTCGGCTGCCATCCGATCCGTGCAACCTTCGACGGCGACGCCTCGCTGCGCAAGCGGCCGATGCGGCGCGCCCTCGACCCGCTCGAACTGTTCGGCGTGACGGTGGTGGCCCAGGGCGAGGGCGGACGCCTGCCGCTGACCATCGAGGGCCCGAAGGATGCCGTGCCGGTGACCTATGAGTCGCCGGTGGCCTCGGCGCAGGTGAAATCCGCCGTCCTCCTCGCCGGCCTCAACGCGCCCGGCATCACCACGGTGATCGAGAAGGAGGCGACGCGCGACCATACGGAGCGGATGCTCAGCCATTTCGGTGCCAGCGTGACGGTGACGCCGCATGGCGAACACGGACGGCGGATCGATCTCGTCGGCCAGCCCGAGCTGAAGCCCGCGCCGGTCGTGGTGCCCGCCGACCCGTCCTCGGCGGCCTTTCCCATCGTCGCCGCGGCGATCGTCCCCGGCTCCGAGGTCACCGTCACCGGCGTGATGATGAACCCGCTGCGCACCGGCCTCATCACGACGCTGATCGAGATGGGGGCCGAGATCGCGGTGCTGAACCCGCGGGTGGAATCGGGCGAGGACATCGCCGACCTGCGCGTGCGCGGCTCGCGCCTTACCGGCGTCGACGTGCCGGCGCATCGCGCCCCGTCGATGATCGACGAATATCCGATCCTCGCGGTGGCTGCCGCCTTCGCCAGCGGCCCGACGCGCATGCGCGGCCTGCACGAGCTGCGGGTAAAGGAATCCGACCGGCTCGCGGCGGTGGCGGCAGGCCTCGCCGCGGCCGGCGTCGACCATGTCATCGAAGGCGACGACCTCATCGTCGCAGGCAACGGCAAGACACCCGGCGGCGGCACGGTCGCAACCCACATGGATCACCGCATCGCCATGAGCTTCCTCGTCATGGGGCTCGCCACGGCCCAGCCGATGACGGTGGACGATACCGGCTTCATCGCCACCAGCTTCCCCGATTTCGTCGACCTGATGCGCGGCCTCGGAGCGGATTTCTCGTGATCATCGCCATCGACGGACCGGCCGCCTCGGGCAAGGGCACGCTCGCCCGGCGCATCGCCGCCCATTTCGGCCTGCCGCATCTCGATACCGGCCTGCTCTATCGCGGCGTCGGCCAGATCATGCGCGACCGCGGCTTTCCGCTCGACAATGTCGAGATCGCCCAGGTGATCGCCGAGAATCTCGACCTCGCCGATCTCGACGCGGAAAAGCTGCGCACCCGCGAGGCGGGCGAAGCCGCCTCCGTCGTCGCCGCCCACGGGCCGGTCCGCCGGGCGCTCCTCGACCTGCAGCGCGCCTTCGCGGGCCAGGCGGGCGGCGCCGTGCTGGACGGGCGCGATATCGGCACGGTGATCGCGCCGGACGCCGAGGCCAAGCTCTTCGTCACCGCGAGCCCGCAGGAGCGGGCACGGCGGCGCTTCCGCGAGCTGGTCGGCCGCGGCGAATGCGCGGATACCGCCGAGGCGCTCGCTGCCGTGCTCGCCGACATCGCCCGACGCGACGCGCGCGATTCGGGCCGGGCCGACGCGCCGCTCGCGGTCGCGGCCGACGCGGTGACGCTGGACACGACCGCGCTCGATATCGAGGCGGCCGTGGCAGCGGCACTGGCCGCCGTCGAGGCGCGGCGGCGATGACGCCTTTTGGCGCCCGCGTGCGCGCGCTGCGCGAGGAACGCGGCGCCACCCTCACCGCCATGGCGGAAGCGGTGGGCGTCTCGCCCGCCTATCTCTCGGCGCTGGAGCACGGCAAGCGCGGGCGCCCCAGCTGGTATCTGATCCAGCGCATCATCGCCTATTTCGGCATCATCTGGGACGAGGCGGAGGAACTGGCGAAGCTCGCCGAGATCTCCCATCCGCGCATCGTCATCGACACGTCGGGCCTGTCGCCGCAGGCCACCGAACTCGCCAACCTGCTGGCGCGGCGGGTGTCGCTGCTCTCCGACGAGGAGATCGGCGAGTTGCTCTTCGTGCTGAAGTCGAAGCTGCCCGGACGCTAGTCCGCCCTGTCGCGCAGCGTATCGGCGGCGCGCGCCGCCGGCTGCGGGGCCAGGACCGGCCGGAAAAGGTCGACGGTGCGCTCGCGGCGGAGCGGGGCCGGCTTGTAGACCTGCTTCGTCGCCTCGACGAGGTGGACGCCGGCGAAAGGCAGGGTCAGGGCCGAGCCCATGCGCTCCCAGGCGATGGCTGAACGCAGCACGAGGGCCGTGCTGACGGGCGGCACCCAGAGCGCCTGGCTCCAGGCGACGGGGGTGAAGGAGGACTGGCGCATCAGCTCGGTGAGCTGGCGCGACGAATAGGGCCGCCCCTGCCCGAAGGGCGTGGTGTCGCGCTGGGCCCAGAGGCCGCGGCGGTTGGGCACCACGGCCAGCACCTTGCCGCCCGCCGCCAGCACCCGCCAGGCCTCGCGCAGCAGCGCCTGCACGTCGTTCGACACTTCCAGCGCATGGACGATGAGCAGCCGGTCGACGGCGGCATCGGCCAGCGGCAGCATGTCGTCCTCGACGAGGGCGGAGCGGCCGGGCCTTGCCGTCGGCCAGGAGATGACGCCCTGGCGGGCCGGCATGAAGGCGAGGGAGCGGTCGGCCTCCTCGCGGAAAATGCCGAGATAGGGCGTGCAATAGCCGAGCCCCACCGTCAGCATGCCGCGCGCCGAGGGCCAGTGGGTGCGCACGGCGCGCGTCACCATGCGCCGCGCGACCATGCCGAGCGGCGAGGAATAGAAGGCGCGCAGGTCGATGACGTCAGACAAGCCGGGCTTTCCGCAAGGGCCCGGCGGCATGCCGGCCAGCCGGAGAATGGAATGGCCATCGGCCACAGGCAATGGCATAGAGCGGCCAGGGTGAACGGTTTCGACCGATCCCCCCTTCGCTCCGGAGATGCCCATGGCCGCCGACGTTCACATGTTCACCTGCCTCAGCGACAATTTCGGCGCGCTGATCCATGATCCGGCCACTGGCGCGACGGCGGCCATCGACGTGCCGGAGGCCGAACCGGTGCTCGCCGCGGCGAAGGCGAAGGGCTGGACGATCAGCCATATCCTGGTCACCCACCACCATCCCGACCACGTGCAGGGCATCGAGGCGGTGAAGGCCGCGACCGGGGCCCATGTCATCGCCAATGCCGCAGACGCCCATCGCATCCCGCTGGTCGACGAGACCGTCGCACCGGGCGGCAAGGCGCGCTTCGGCTCGCTCACAGCCGATGTCATCGATACGCCTGGCCATACGGTCGGCCACATCGCCTATCATTTCGCCGCCGAGAAGATCCTGTTCTCCGGCGATACGCTGTTCTCGCTGGGCTGCGGCCGCCTGTTCGAGGGCACGCCGCAGCAGATGTGGGAGGCGCTGAAGGCCCTGCGCGCCCTGCCCGACGACACCGCCGTCTATTGCGGCCACGAATATACCGCCTCCAATGCCCGTTTCTCGCTCATGGTCGATCCCGGCAATGCGGCGCTACAGACGCGCGCCGCGGAGGTGTTCCGCCTGCGCGAGGCGGGCGAGCCGACCCTGCCGACGACCATCGGCCAGGAGAAGGCCACCAACCCCTTCCTGCGAGCGGACGATCCGGTCATCGCCACCCAGCTCGACATGCGCGGGCGCCTGCCGGCCGAGGTCTTCGCCGAGCTGCGCGAGCGCAAGAACAAGGCCTGAGCCGGGCCGCCGCGGCGCTAGCCGACCAGGCCGCGCATCGGCGCGAGTGCCAGCGTGCCAGGGAAGATCGTCTCGGCCAGGGGCCTGGCGTCGAGGCCGAGATGGTCGACGAGAACGCCCTTGAGCACGGCACGCAGATCCGTGGTGGCGGCGAGATCGCGACCCTCGAACAGGCGGTTGGGGGCAAGGCCCGGCCATTCCGCGATGAGGCGGCCACCCTTCACCGCCCCGCCGGCGAGGAAGGCGACGGTGGCGGTGCCATGGTCCGTGCCGATGGTGCCGTTGACCCGGGCGGTACGGCCGAACTCGGTCATCACCACCACGACCGTGTCGCGCCAGACCGGCTTCAGTTCCTCCTCGAAGATGGCGAATACGCGATCGAGGCCGCCGAGCCGGGTGGCGAGCTGTCCGGTCGCACCGCCCGCATTGACATGGGTGTCCCAGCCTTCAAGGGCGAGGGCGGCGACGCGCGGCCCGTCGGGCGCGGCCATGAGCTTCGCCGCGCCGGTGGCGATCAGCGCCATGCCTTCCGGGTCGGCCGGGCTGGAGCGGGGCCTGAGGCCACCGAGGCCCGAGGCGGTCGCCATGCGACTGGTGTCGAGGCCCTGTCGGAGGGCAGCCGCAAGGCGCGGCTCGCGCTCGTCATAGAGCTGCAGGACGCGGCGGGCGACGTCGTCATCGGCCTGCTGCAGGCCCTGCGGCGCCCAGCCGAGCACCGGCGCCGGGCCGCGCACCACCAGCGGTGCAATGGCGCCGATGCCGAGCGCGCCCTTGGCGGCGATCCGCTCGCCGGGTGGCAGCAGCGCGATGGCGCGGTTGAGCCAACCGGACTGGGTGAGGCCGGGGCGCGGCTGGCCGCTCTCCAGCACGTCCTGACCGTCGAAATGCGAGCGCTCGCGATAGCCGGTGGCGGTGGCATGGACGATGGCCGCCTGCTTCGCCCGGTAGAGACGTGCGAGGTTCGGCATGGCGGGATGGAGGCCGAAGAAACCGTCGAGCGGCAGGGCCGCGCCGTCGCCGGAGGTCGGCAGGGCGAGGCCCGGACGCAGCGCCACATAGGCGGGGTCGCCGACGGGCGGCACGGCGGCAAGGCCGTCGAGCGCACCACGCAGCACCACCACGACAAGGCGTGGATCGCGACCGCCTGCGGCGGAAGCGAAGCGCGGCGCGAAGCTCCAGGCGAAGAGCGCACCGGCGGCGCCGAGGACGGCGCGGCGGCTGGGATGGATCTCGTCCTCGCAGAGCATGGGCTCCTCCTCACTGCCGCTCAGCGGCGCTGGACCTCGGGACTCATCAGCAGGATGGCGAGCCCCTGGGCGCGGCTCTCCGCGCGGGCCACGGCCTGGCGGGTCGCCGGCGAACAGGCGGAGCCGAGCGTCGCATCGAGGATCGCCAGCGGATTGGCGGCGCCGGGCGTCTGTCGGGCGAAGGTCATGGCCGTCTCGAGCCGCACCTTCAGACCGTCAGGCGTCGCCCACTGCGCGTCGGTATCGGGAAAGCCGTTCGGCCCCGGGGGGTTCCAGATCGGCTGCCCCAGGAGCTGGGTGACGAAGAGCGCCTGTCCGGGATCGACGGGCCGTCCGGTCATGCGCAGCGCCGCCACGGCGAATTCAAGCGGCCGGCGCAGCTTGCGCGGCTCCGGATGGGAGGGACTGGCGGCGATGAGCGCGCGATAGACGGTGGGCAGGTCGCCGTCGCTGCGGGTGAAGGCGCGCGCCAGCGCCGCCACCAGTTCTGCCGGCGGATCGTCGGCGATGAAGTGGCGGGCGAGCTTCGTCGCGATGTGGCGGGCGGTGGCCGGATGGCGGGCGAGATCGTCGAGGATCGCCTCGCCCTGGGCGCGGCCGGCATCAGGATAGGTGCGCCCCAGCACCGTCTTCGGACCGGGCTGGTGACGGTTGGCGTTGAAGAAGAAGGCGCCCAGATCGGCGTCTTCGTCAAAGCGACCCGGCACCGTCCAGCCGGTGATGGCGCGGGCGAGGCTCGTCACGTCGGCCTGGCTGTAGCCGCCGTCGACGCCGAGCGTGTGCAGCTCCAGGAGTTCACGGGCGAGGTTCTCGTTGAGGCCCCGCCCCCGCCGCTGGCCGGCGCGGGACGCCGGGCCGACAGACTGGCGGTTGTCGAGATAGATCAGCATGGCCGGATGCTGTTCCACTGCCTTCAGCATGGCGCGGAAGGAGCCGTGGACATGCGGGCGGATCGCCTCGCGCTCGAAGGCACCGGCGGTGAGGCGGAGTTGCTCGCCCTTGGCGACGGCGACGGCGAAATGGTTGGACCAGAACCAGACCAGCCGCTCGGTGAAGCCGATCTCTGCCTCCATCGCCGCGCGCAGGCGAAAGGCGACCTCGTCGCGAAAGATGCGCGCGGCCGGGGGCTGGTAGCCGGGCGGGGGACGCTGGCCGGCCCGGCGGGCGGCCTCGATGGCCTCGGAGGCCGCTTTCTCGGCCGCCTCTCGCTCCTTCTGGGCTGCAAGGCGCCGCTCCTCCGGCTGGAACTCGCCGTTGAGAGCAAGGGCGGCGGCGCTGGTGGGCAAGGCCCCGGCGCCCGCTGGAAGCTGACCGCCGCGCGCCATCTCGCGCCCCAGCGCGGCAGCGACATCGCTCCGGGCCGCGGGATTGTCACCGAGGCGGGGGCCGAGGCCGAAGCGTCCGGCGAGAACGGCGTCGTGACGATCGCGGGCAGCCATCGGATTCACCCATGCGGCGTTGCAGGGCGCTGTCGAGCGCCGCGCCCCAGTAGACGGCAAATCCGGCAATAAAGGGTCAATGCCGCGATGTGCGGCCCGCGCGCGACGTCTAGACTTCGTCAACGACGGGACCCTGTCAGAAATCGACAGCGATGCCGCCGACCTCCCAATCGTCGTAGCGCACGGGATCGACGCCGCCGCGGCCATGGATTTCGGGATGGGCGGCGAGTTCGGCCGCCCGGGCGTCGAGCGCCGCACGGCGTTCGGCCGCTTCGGCCAGGGCGCGCTGCGCCGCTTCCGACAGCACCTTGACCGGGGTCTCGATGCGGGCGGTGGGCTGCGCGATGGCAACGGCGGTGGAGAAGACGGGATTTTCGCTCATCAAAGCTCAAGATGGCGCCGACGGGCACCAAGTCAAGGCGCGGCCGGGCGGATCCCGCGCCCGGCGGCGTTGACCCGCCGCCGGCCGTGGCTATAGTCCGCCGCGCGTTGCCCCTATGGCGGAATTGGTAGACGCGCTCGACTCAAAATCGAGTTCCGCAAGGAGTGCTGGTTCGATCCCGGCTAGGGGCACCACCCAATCGGTCGCGACTGTTCGCAAATGACCGATAACTTTCTGATTAATAAAAGAAAATCAATCAATCTGCCCGCCTTTGCGTTCGCGAAAGGCTGTGGACGGTCGCTTGCAGCCAGCAATTTCGTTGGTATCTTCGTGGGTAGGCACCGCATCGGGCGGGCGGGGATACCAACAATGGCCCTGACTGATATCGCAGTCCGCAATCTGAAACCTGGCCCGGCACCTTTCAAAATCTCGGACGGCAAGGGCCTTCATCTGCTGGTGTCGCCCTCAGGTTCGCGGCTTTGGCGGCTCGCCTATCGCTTCGCCGGAAAGCAAAAGCTGCTCAGCTTCGGAGCCTATCCCGAGATTGGGTTGAAGGAGGCGCGGGGGCGGACAGAGGAAGCGCGCCGCCTGCTTCGCGATGGTATCGACCCGAGCACGCAAAGGCGCTTGGACAAGATTGCTCGCGTGACCAACTCGGCAGTGACCTTTCAGGCGATTGCCGAGGAACTGCTTGCCAAGAAGTCCCGCGAAGGCCGCACGGCCAACACCATCAAGAAGAAGACGTGGGCCTTGAGCTTCGCTTACCCGCTGCTTGGTGCACGGCCCATCGCGGAAATATCCGCGCCTGAGGTGCTGGCGGTGCTCCGCAAGGTCGAGGCGCGCGGAAGGCTCGAAACGGCCGGACGCCTCCGGGGCATCATTGGCGAGGTGTTCCGCTATGCCATTGCCACAGGCCGCGCGACGACCGATCCGACCTATTCGCTACGCGGGGCCTTGACCGCTCCCACCGTCAAGCATCGCGCCGCCATTACCGATCCTGCGGCACTAGGAGGCCTTCTGAGGGCCATTGACGGGTTCGATGGTCAACCATCGACCAAGGCAGCCTTGCAACTCATGCCGCTTCTCTTTCCCCGGCCGGGCGAGTTGCGGTTGGCTGAGTGGGCAGAGTTTGACCTTGATGTGGCTATATGGGTTATCCCGGCCGCGCGGACCAAGATGCGCCGCGAACATAGGGTTCCCCTGCCGCCGCAGGCCGTTGGTATCCTGCGCACGCTGCATACCATCACAGGCGATGGTCGGTTGGTATTCCCCGGCACCCGCGTTGTCGTGCGGCCCATCTCCGAAAACACGATGAATGCCGCGCTGCGCAGGCTCGGCTATTCCGCCGATGAAATGACCTCGCACGGCTTCCGCGCTTCCGCCTCAAGCCTGTTGAACGAATCCGGCAAGTGGACGGCGGACGCCATCGAGCGCGCCTTGGCCCATCAGGACGAGGACGCCATCCGCAGGGCCTACGCGCGCGGGCAGCACTGGGCAGAACGCGTGCAGATGATGGCGTGGTGGGCTGACCATCTGGACACGCTTAAGACCGGAGCTAAGGTCATTGCGCTGCCGAAGGCCAAGGCGTGAAGCCGACATGGGCAACGTCATCCCCTTCCCCCGGCAACCCTGCCCCATCTTCTACCCCTCCCGCGAGGAAGTGGAGATTCGCGGCAAACTTAGCGAGCGATGGATTGTGGTCACCCTCAATCCTGACGGCACCGAATCCTGGCATGGTCCCCTAAAGACCCGAAAAGACGCCTATTGGCTGACGGGCATCCTTGCGGCCGGTGCTGAGAAGGACCGGCAGCGGGAGCGCGACCCGCTTTATCAAGCCTTTCTCGCGCTGCCAGAACACGAGAAGCAAGCTGTCATTGCAAAGCTTGAAGCCTTGGACAATGACAAGTCGAAGCCATTAGGGCCATGACACAGTCCGTGGTCGAGAAACCAGAATCTGGCAGGGTTGTTCTTCACGCACGAACCGGAAGCGGGACGACGAATGCCTAGAGGCAGGAAAAACCCCGACCCAAAGAACGTCTCCGATATAGACCTTCTATCGCTACGGCCGCATTTCGAGGCGATGGCTGCTCGCGAGCCCAGCGCGGGATGGAATCTATCCCTAGTTCAAATCGGGCGAACCATCGAAGCTCTCGCGGCACAGCATCGCGACTCTGTGCCAACAAAACAAAGGACGATGCTCGATAAATTCGTGTCCGAGACGCTCGACTTGATAATTTTTGCGACAAGCGCAGCGCGCGGTAGCAAAGAGACAATTGCTCTATTGTCGGCTTTCGGATCGATTACAGATGTCGACGTCTTGCGGGCCAGCGCAGCCGAGATTTTTGTAGACGAGAATTATAGGCGACAGGCGGCAGAACGTGTCTTGGAGATAATTTCTTGGCTCCAAAAATGGGCTGCCAACCGAAACGTTGGTCGCCCCATTGGAACCTACACCTTCGCAGAAATCGATAGTCGCTTGTTGCGCCAAGTAGCTCGCCGAACCAGTCTTTTGGAAGCGGCAGACCAAGTCACAGGACCGGAAATTCGAGCAGTAGTCCGCGAAGCGGTTGCATCTGGCATCCTTGAAAAGATTGCGCGTGGTAACACCGCGAAAGAGAACATTGACGCGCACGTTCGGCGACTGCGGCGACGCATCGCCCGGTTGAAGCCCTGAGGCGCAGCGGGAACTTCTGGCAATTGATGGTCGCTGACCGTTCGTTTTGCATCGCCCAAGGTTAGCCAAGCTCGGTTGACGCCGGGACTGCCCGCCGGGGCTCTCCCGGCCGGAACACAAAGATGACCACCAGCTATTCCGACAAGGTCCATGCCGCGTACGGAGGGCCGCTTGGCCTTTCTCCTCATGAAGCAGCACGGCTCGCCGGTTGCGGCCGCACGACGCTTTACACCGCTATTGCGTCGGGCGCGCTGAAGGCTCGCAAGCTTGGTCGCCGGACGCTGATCCACCGCGACGACCTAACAGCATGGCTCGAAAGCCTGCCGACCATCGCGCCGGTCAAGGCTGCTTGAGCGGTTATCGCAAATTGAAAAGCCCGGCCGACGCGGGAACGTCGAACCGGGCCTGAAACCAAGAAGGCTTCACTGACAATGCAACACTACAATCAATCCGCCTCTGGCGGAAGCGACCCCGGCTTGCCTTTTTCCGGCCTGCCATTGTTCGACTGGGCCGCGCGTTCTGCGCCGCTGCCCTCGCTCCCCGTCCGCGTTCTTACGCGGCGTTACGGGTTGCCCGAAGCAACTGCCGCTGTCGTGTCTGAACTTTCCGGCTTCGGAGGGCTCGCCCATGGCTGAGGTCACCCGCATCGTAATCGAGGTTTTGACCGGCGATGGTTGGAAGCGGCTTGTGTTCGATGGTCGCGAGGCTTGGACACTCGCGCGGCTTATCGAGGCTGGGCCGAAAGGCATAACGCCTATCGAGCGCCCCGCACCGCGATGGTCGCATTACGTCTTCATGCTGAGGGCGGCAGGCCTCGATATCGAGACGATCCGCCAGCGCCACGAAGGCCTCTTTCCCGGCAACCATGGGCGCTACGTTCTGCATACGCCCGTGCGCCTCGTTCGCGAGGTGACGGCATGACCAAGAAGCCCTCCCCGATCCTCATTGCCGAATGGCCTCGCTCGGCACGGCAGACGCTACGAATCCAACTGGACACGTTCCAAGGCAATTCCGTGGTTGATATCCGAGCTTGGTATCCGTCATGCGATGGCCTGCGGCCGACACGCAGCGGCATCACCATCGGAACGCGGCACCTGGGGGACCTGTCCGAAGCCCTCTGCAAAGCCCTTGTAGAAGCCCGGAAGCGCAAGCTGGTCCCCAAGCAGGATCGGTAGCCCAAACCCTCCCTCCGCCGTGGGTGACTCTCTCAAGCCCACGGCGGCATTCCCGGTTAAACAAACGGCGGAAAACCAAATGGCGCGCGCCACTAACCTTCGCGACCAATCCCACGCTCGCATCTATCGGTCTTGGATCTTGCTACCCGCATGGCGCTCGCTCACGCCCATCGCGCGCGTTGCTCTGGTCACAATCCTTGCCCGCTATCACCCGGACTCGAACAACCTCGTCCGCGTGTCCATTCGCGACCTTGCCGAATTGGTCGGTTGCAGCAAGACCACGGCAGGCGAGGCTCTAGCGCAGTTGGAGGACCGGCAATGGCTCGCCCCGCATTCGCGCGGCAGGCTGGGGCCTAACCGACCGTCGGAATATCTTCTTGCCATGTATGAGGATCCGCTGACCGGCGAGCCTCCGACTTATGCGTTTCGGCAATGGGAGCCGCTTCTTCGCTCAGAAAGGCCAAAGCTGCGGCCAGAACCGAATTGCGGTCGCCCCCAGCGCACAACCGCACAGGAAGTACGATAGCCGCGTGTCGTATCGCGAGCGAAGTCGCTCGTAAGTGTCGAGCTTCGCAGCTTGAATCTCGATGCTGTCACTCCGGCTATCGATTCCAGCCGGTTCTTCGAAATCCAATTCTATATGGCCGTCCGGGTGCGTGTAGGAACCGCCGAGCAAATGCATCCGGCGTTGGCAACGCTGCACAAACGTTAGTTGGCTAAGGTCAACCATAGCGTCTCGCGTTAAAACTCGGTGAGGCTAGCATAGTCGATAGGCGCGCCCACAACCTGCGCAACAGCCAAGCCTAAACTAGGTCCAAATAGGCCGCTCACGGGGACGAAAGTGTCCCTCTGAGCGGACTGCGCAGTCCGGTTTCTGGGACACGCCAGTCCGGTTTTTGGGACACTACACCGTCAATCGGTGCTAGGCAGTCAGCAGGATAAGCCCTGAAAATATCAACAAAATACTGGGTTTTAGTGCGCGCCACAGGGGATGCCCTGCCCCAGCTAATATATATGTAAGCGTGCAGCGGAAGCGAATGCGGCCCCCAAGGCAAGCATTCGACTTCCACGCGCGCTAGTTGTCTATTGAATTTGCGGAAGCCCTCAGAATAGCCTGAGCGATGAACGCACTTTCCCAGCGCCCGCCGTCACCTCCGCCGACCATGAGCGCGCGCCTCCTGCGAGGCTTCCGCCGGATCGGCATTGTGTTGGCAGTTGTCGTCTTCTCAGTTGGTGCTTTGCTCTCGCTCTGGGGCGCAGCTCAAGGACCCTTAATCGCGACCCGTCACGCGGAGGCGAGCAACTGCATTTTCAAGCGCAGTCAGACGGCACAGACAATAGTCTCGGATAGGATTGGCTATGTTGACCATTCTGCGAACAACTGCCCATGGGAGGCGTCGTTAATCCCGGTGGCACAATTGCCCAAGGCAATGGTGCCAATACCGCCCTTATGGGCCGAGTTCCTCCCTGCCTTCGCTGGCTTTCTGGCAATGTCGGCAATTGCAGCGGGCCTCATTTTCGGGGCAAGTGCGGTGCTTGGCTGGGTTCTTGCGGGTTTTAGTCGCGACTGAGCGGATCTTGTTGAAGGAATTTCGCGACAGGTAAGCGCGAGCGCGCGAAGGCCTACCGCGACAGGACGTTGGTAGGTGCGTTGGTATTCTTGCGGATTAAAAACTTTTTATAAGCAAAATCATTAGCTTGTTTGCATTATTGGGTGCCGGCTAGGGCACCATTCGGCTGCGCGCCGCCGGTCATCCGCGACCGACACGGCGCGCGTCCCAACCCGCCGATGCGCCCTGCCCGGTCAGCGGCCGCGGAGATAGGCGATGAATTCCGGCAGGGCCTGGCGAACCGTCAGGACGAGATGGGTAGCGGTGGTCAGCGCCCAGCCGCGTCTGGCATAGCGGCGGCTGCTGGTGGTCACGCGGGCCCCGACGGGGCGCACGGGTACGCTGGCACGATGGGCCCGCCAGACCAGCAGATGGTCCTCGCCGCGGGGGACGGCGGGATAGCCGCCGAGGCGGTGGAAGAGACCGGCGCCGAGGCACAGGGCCTGGTCGCCGAAGGGCAGGCGCAGCAGATGCGAGCGCAGCCGGACGCCGGCGCCGTTCAGCCACATGATGGCGGGACCATCGAAACCGATATCGAAGAAGAGCAAAGCCTCGGGCGCCCGCGCTGCCGCCGTGCGCAGGGCGGCGATCGCCGCGGGCGTGAGCCGCGTGTCGGCATGGACGAACCAGAGGTGATCGCCGGTGGCGACGGCCGCGCCCGCATTGAGACTGTCAGCCCGTGAGCCGCCGCGGGCGAGGATCACTTCCATGTCAGGGGGCAGAAGGGCGATCAGGGATTCCGGGACCGGTTCCTCGGCGGCGAGTGGCAGAATGACGCTGAAGTCCGGTTTCGACGCCGTCGCCGCAGGCCGGCGCTCGACGGTCAGCAGCACGGGCGCCGCCGCAGCGGCGGGGGCGCCCGCCCGGCTCACGCCGGGGCCGCGGCACCGCAGGCGGCGCCGCCCAGCACGCAGAAGGTCGCGCAGGAGCGATGGGCGAGCGGCACGGCCACCGCCGCCTCGGCAAGGGTGTGGCCGAGCTCGAAACGCGAGTCATAGGCGATGAGCGTGCAGGCGAGCACTGCCGGCGCCTCCGCTCCCTTGCGGCGCACGATCATGCGCGAGGTGGCACACATGACGTCGTCCGGGCTCTTGTGGAGGATGGTCCAGCAGGCCTCGGTGATCTCCGGCGGATCCGCCTTGGTCCCCATCTCCGGAAAGATCACCAGGGCGACGGGGTCGTCGCAGGCGATGGCGATGCCTTCGTCCGCGAGCATGCGGGCGTATCCGGCGCGCGCGTCGACCTCCGCGTCATCGCCGAGACGACGGCCGGCGAGTTCCAGCCGGAAGCCCTCGCGGGAGAGGAAGCGCAGCCCCTCCATGGCCTTGCGGAAGGCGTCGGGGCCTCGCTCGGCGTCGTGGACCGCGGCACGGTGATCGTCGAGCGAGACGCGGATGCGCAGCCTGGCGCCATAGGTGTCGCGCAGCCGCAGCAGGTCGGCCTTGTGCCGCATCATCGGCCGCATGGCATTGGTGAGGACCAGCGTCTCAAAGCCGGCGGCCAGCACCGCCTCAAGGATCGCCATGATCTGGCGGTTCATGAAGGGCTCGCCGCCGGTGAGGCCGATCATGGTGACGGGCAGGCCGTCGCGGCGGATCTCGTCGAGATAAGACTGCACGTCGGCAAGCGTCAGATAGGCCAGCTGGTCGTTTTTCGGCGAACTCTCGATGTAGCAGTTGCGGCAGGTGATGTTGCAGAGCGTCCCGGTGTTGAACCAGAGTGTCTCCAGCCGCTTCAGCGCGACCACGGCGCGGCGCTCACCCTTGGCGGTAATGGCCGGATGTTCGAACTTGCCGATGTTCCGGCCTGTAGGCTCTCGCAGTGACTGCTCCAACGGGGTCCACTCCTCCTCGGGGTCTCGTCGGCCATTCGCGGCCCCGACGCCATTCGTTACGCCTGGGGCAGGTCTTGGTGTCACGAGGGCGAGGCCTGTTTCAAGCCGGAGGGGGCGCGGCGGCCACACGTTCATGTGAGGGGCGAAACAAAAGCGCCCGTTTTCCCGAAGGCAACATGTCGCAGGCCGATGGGTTCAGCCGACAAGGGCAACCCGCAGGCCTGTTGACCTGCAGCCCCGGACCCGTCGAGCCGCGGCGTGCCGGCGGCCAGCGACCCGACGAATGGACGAAGACATGACGGACGCGACGATCGGCATCGGCCTCATGGCCAAGCCGCCCCGGCCGGGGATCGCCAAGACGCGCCTTGCCGCCGGTATCGGCGACGGGCCCGCCGCCGCGCTGGCGGGCGCCTTTCTCAGGGACAGCGCGGGCGCCGTGGCCGCAGCCGCAGGGCGGACCGCCCTCGCCGCTTCGGTCTTCTTCCGGCCTGCCGATGCGGCGGCCGAACTCGCGGCGGTCATCGGCCAGGACTGGCCGCTGGTGCCGTGCGACCGTGGCGAACTCGGCGCCACCATGTGGTCGGCGCTCGCCCAGCTTCTGGCGCAGCATCCGGCGGGGGCGATGGTGATGGGGACCGACCTGCCGCTGCTGGCGCCGGAGGTGGTGGTGGCGGCGGCGGACATCCTGCGCCATGGCGGCGCCCGGGACGTGGTGATCATGCCGAGCCCCGACGGCGGCTATGGCCTCATTGGCGTCACGTCTGAGGCGGCGGCGCCGCTTTTCGCGCCGATGGCCTGGAGCACGGCGGGGGTGCTGGCGGAAACGCTGCGGCGGGCGGCGGCAGAGGGGCTCCACGTCCACCTCCTTCCCGAACAGACCGACATCGATGATGCAGCCGATCTCGCCTGGCTGCGCAGCGCCCTCGCGGCGGCGCCGGAGGCGGCGCCCGCGACAAGGGCCGCGCTCGCCCGCCTCGACGGGAACCGCGCGCATGGCTGATCACCAGATCGTCCTCGTCGGCGGCGGCCATACCCACGTCCAGGTGCTGCGTGAATTCGGCGACCGGCCGGAGGCGAGGGCCCGCCTGACGCTCGTCACCGACCGGGTGATGACGCCCTATTCCGGCATGCTGCCCGGCCATGTCGCGGGCGTTTATTCCCGGGCCGAGATGCATATCGACCTCGAAGGGCTCGCCCGGCGCTGCGGCGTGGCCCTGTGCCGCGGCACCGCCGTTGGCATCGACCGCAACCGCCGCGAGCTGCTGCTCGCCGACGGCGGACGCCTTGCCTATGACACGCTCTCCCTCAATCTCGGCATCACGCCCGACCTCTCCGGCATCGCCGGCGCCGACCGGCACGCCATCGCGGTCAAGCCGATCAGCGGGCTGCTGGAACAGCTCGACAGGCTTTTTGCCGGCGAAGCTGTGCCGCGTCGCATCCTGATGGTCGGCGGCGGTCCGGCAGGCGTCGAGATCGCGCTGGCGCTGCGGACGCGGTTTCAGGCGCTGGCGCCGCAGGCGGTGCAGCCATGGATCGCCATCGCCGCCGGCGATGCGGTGACGCCATCGCTCAATCCGCTGATGCAGCAGCGCGTGCGCGCCGCCCTCGCCCGGCGCGACGTGACGCTTCTTGCCCCCTGCCGTATCGCCGAGATCAATGCCGAGGGGGCCTTGGACACGACCGGGCAACGCATCGCCGCCGATGCAGTCATCGTCTCGACGGCCGCGCGCGCACCCGCCTGGCTCGACACGACGGGACTTCGCCAGGCGGCCGACGGATCGGTGCTGACCGCCGACACCCTCGCCACGGCGGCAGACGGGGCGATCTTCGCCGTCGGCGACTGCGCCGCGATCGAGGGCGACCGGCGCGAGAAGGCCGGCGTCTTCGCGGTTCGCCAGGGCCCGCCGCTGATCGCCAATCTGCGGCGCCGCGTCCGCGGCGAACCGCTCGGGTCCTATCGCGCCCAGCGCGACTACCTCGCCATTCTGGCCACCGGCGACGGCAGCGCCATCGCCGGACGCGGTCGCTGGCTCGCGGTCGAGGGGCGCTGGGTGTGGCGCTGGAAGGACTGGCTCGACCGCAGTTTCATGGCGCGGTTCGCCGGCGCGCCGCCGCGCTGATCGCCGGCCGGCGTCACCCCCGCCAGATCTGCCGGCGCGCCCGCACCTTCTCCAGAAGGCGCGCCGTCTCGGCCGCATCCGTCGGCGCCGCGACGCCGAAGCCCTGGGGCTGGGGCGCGCGCGCCACCCAGCCATAGGCTTCCACCACCGGGGCGCTGGCGTGATAGAGCGCCGAGACCGCCAGAACGAGCGCCTGGAAGGCCGCCGGATCGCTGTGGCCGATAGCCTCGAGCAGATCGGCGCGCCGGCCGGGATCGGCGGCGAGGAAGGCGGCCTCGCCTCCCGCCGCCGCGGCGATCGCCGTCAGCACGGGGCCGTGGCGCGCCAGGACGGCGGTGGCGTCGAGGCCGGCCCGGCTGGCGGGCGGGATCGTGCCGAGGCCGGGAAAGAGCGTGTCGAGGATGGCGTCGTCGAAGCTGGCCTTCATGCCGCGGCCCTCGCGAGATCGTCGGCGACCTTGGTCGCGACCGCACCGATGGTGGAGCCGGGATTGACCGCGGCAGAGGTGGTGAACAGGCTGCCGTCGGCGACGAGGAGGCCGCTGACGCCATGGACCCGGCCGCTGCCATCGGTGACAGAGGTCGCGGGATCGGTGCCCATCCGGGCGGTGCCGAGCAGGTGCCAGCCGGTGAAGGGGGCCAGCGGCACCCGCACGGTCTCGACGGCGCCGGCGGCGCGCAGCATCTCCTCTGCCCGGTCGAGCCCGAAATCGAGGGCGCGGCGCGAATGGTCGGAGAGGCGGTAGACGACCTTGACGCCGGGCAGGCCGTCGGCGGCGGTCTCGCCGGTCAGGGCGACGTGGTTCTCCGGCTCGGGCAGGTCCTCGTTGACAACGAGGATGGCCATGGACCTTCGGAACTCGCGCAGCAGGGCGGCATGGGCCTCCTCGCCCCAGGGCCGCGCCAGGCGGGCCGCCTGGACCGCCAGCGGGTTCTCCCGGGTGGCCTGGAGATGGACGCCGCGGACGAAGCCGCGGGAGCGGTCGGTCTCGTAGAATTCATGGCTGTAGATCGAGCAGCCGGTCGGCCCGACGGGACCGTCGAGGTCCTCGGCGAAGAAGCCGCGGACATAGCCGGCGCCGTGATACATCAGGTTGCGTCCCAGAGCCGGCGCGGTCACGCCGGAGGCGAGCAGCAGGCGGGCCGTGCCGACGCCATTACCGGCCACCACTACCGTCCCGGCCGGCTGGAAGACGTCGCCCTCGGCCGTGCGGTAGGTGACGCCGGTGACCCGCCCGGCGGCGATCTCGACCTGCAGGACGACGGCGCCGGTGCGCAGCGTCACGCCGCGGGCGATGGCCTGGGGCCAGTGGGTCATGTCGGTCGAGGCCTTGGCGCCGGTGACGCAGCCCTGCTGGCAGGGGCCGCAATGGTTGCAGGCGGGGCGACCGTCATGGACGCGGCTGTTGATGGCCGAATCGACCGGCCACCAGTGCCAGCCGAGGCGGTCGAAGCCGCGGGCCGCGGTCATGCCGAGCTTGCCGAGGGCGATGGGCGGCATAGGGCGTTCGGGCTTGGGCGGATAGGCCGGGTCGCCGGCAAGGCCGGCAATGCCGAAGCGGGCGTCGTTGAGGTCGTAGAAGGGTTCGAGATCGGCATAGCTGAAGGGCCAGTCGTCGCCGACACCGTCGAGGGTCCGGGTGCGGAAATCCGAGGGGTGAAAGCGCGGAAAATGGGCCGCCCAGTTGATCGTGGAGCCGCCGACGCCGCTCCACATCAGCGGCTTGAAGTCGGACTGGCTGTCGTCGACGGCGTAGTCCGCCGAGGGCGCGATCCCCCCGGCCGCCAGCCGGACATTGGGTGAGGTCGCATAGGGTCCGAGCACGTCGCGCTGGAACTCGGGCCGCCAGGCCGGCAGCGCGGCGCGATCGACCCAGCCGCCGCGCTCCAGCACGACGATGGACAGGGAGGGGGCTTCCTCGGCGAGGTGCCGGGTGAAGGCGGCAGCGCCGAGGCCAGCACCAACGACGACGACATCGACAGGTTCGAGACGCTTCACGGACACGCGGTTCCTCCCGGACAGGGCGCCATCCTTCGGCCTCGCGGCCGGCAAGGCAAGGGGGCCTTACGCTGGGGGAGCGCCCGGCGGGTGGCAAGGGCGATGCGGCATCCGCCCTCTTTCCCCGTCCAAAGGCCCGTCCAGTCCGGGGGACGGGCGGGGGGACTTGCCGGAGCGACGCAGTCCCCGCAAATGCATCGCGGCCATGCGGAAGGCGCGGTGGTCCTGCCGGGCCGGAGCGTCGATTCAGGTTGCCTGCGCCGAACCTCAACCAAGGGTAGATCGACATGACACTGGCGATGAGCTGGAGCGAATGGGCCAGCCACGACGCGACCGCGCTCGCCGCAAGCGTGCGGAAGGGGGACGTCACCGCGGCAGAGCTCGCCGCCCAGACCAGCGCCGCGGTCGCAGGCCTCAACCCGACCCTCGATGCGGTGGTGGAGATATTCGACGACGTCGTCGCCGATCCGCTGAAGGATGGCATGGAGCCGAACGGCATCTTCGCCGGCGTACCCTATCTGATGAAGGATCTCGGCCCGACGCTGAAAGGGCGCCGGCAGGAGATGGGCTCGCTGCTGATGCAGGGGAATGTCGCCGCCGCCGACAGCCACCTCACGGGGAAGATCCGCAAGGCCGGCCTCAACATCATCGGCCGCTCCACGACGCCGGAATTCGGCGTCTGCAGTTCGGCCGAGAACACGCTCTGCGTCACCCGCAATCCGTGGGACACCGCCTATACGACCTGCGGATCGTCCGCCGGATCGGCCGCCATGGTCGCCGCCGGGGCGACGCCGATCTCGCATGGCACCGACGGCGGCGGCTCGATCCGCATACCCGCGGGGGTCAACGGCCTCATCGGCCTGAAGCCCTCGCGCGGCGTCTTCTCGATCGCGCCGGGCGGATCGGACCTTGCCAGCGTCGTGTCCTCGCAGGGCTGCCTCTCGCGTTCGGTGCGCGATACGGCGGCCTTCGTCGACCATTGCCGTGGCGGCGCGCCCGGCGAGTTCATGCCCTACTGGAGCGCCGACGAGCCCTATGGCGAGCTGATCCGCCGCGACCCCGGCAAGCTGCGCATCGCCATGTCGCATGAATGGGGACCGTATCGGGCGAGCCCGGAGATCGTCGCCGAGCTCGAACGGGCAGGCCGCTTCCTCGAGGACCTCGGCCACCATGTCGACTGGGCCGTGCCGTCCATCGACCTGGCCGCCGCCTATGCGGCCCAGACGACCTGCTACATCACCAATTTCGCCCAGACCATCGCGCTGCTGCTCGAACCGTGGGGCCTCACACGGCCGCCGGAGGACAAGGTGGAACCGATGAATGTGCGCCTCTGGGCCGCAGGCATCGACGCCACCTATTCGGAGCGCACGCGGATGCAGCTCGCCTTCAACACCGCCTCGCGCGGCTTCGGCGCCTTCTTCGAGAGCTGGGACATCATCCTGACGCCGACCATGGCGAAGCCGACGCCGCTCATCGGCACGCGCGACTATCTGACGGTCAGCGACAATCCGTCGGTCCATGACTGGTTCGCCCATCTGTGGGCGATCTTCGCCTATACTCCGCTGTCCAACCTGTGCGGCATCCCCGGCCTGTCGATTCCGTTCGGCCGCCTGCCGAATGGCCTTCCCATGGGCATCCAGCTGCAGACGCGGCAGGCCGCCGACGGCCTGCTGCTCCAGTTGGCGGCGCAGGTGGAGCGGGCGCTCGGCGGCCAGTGGAACGGCGGGGCGGTGCCCACCCATCACGTCACGGCGCTCTAGGGGATCGGGAACGCTTGCCGGCCGCCATGCGTTGCCCCCTCAGTGCAACACGAGGAGGCCCTGATGGCTGACGGCAAGACGATGAACCCCGGCGCGAGCGTGGCCGATTTCGCCAGCGCGGCGCAGACCCAACTCAAGGCCGCAGGCGTGGATACCGACGTCATGGCGAGCCGCGCCGGCGACCTGCAGAAGATGCTGCGTGACGAGATCACGTCGCGGCCCTTCCAGGCGCTCGCCGTGGCGGCTTTCGTCGGATTTCTCTACGGCCTGCGCCGCTGACGCACTGAACCTGACGGGTTGACCGACACCGGGGGAGCGGCCTTGCGCGGCCGCTCCAATTTTTCGCGTGCGGCCCAGGCCATCGCGTCCGCGCCCTCCCAAGCAGAGCGCCGCCTCGGGACTGTCCCCGGGCGGCGCGTCGTTGCGAGCGGGCCGTGAGGCCCGGTCGGGTCAGCCTTCGCTCTTCGCCGCAGCGGCGGAGGGGGCCTTGCCGGGCTGGGCGAGCCAGTAGCCGGCCGCGATGGCGGCGCCGATGATCACCAGCGGCATGAGCGAGGCGGGGTGGCGTCCGACATGCCGCAGGGCCTGCTGGCCGACAACGGCGGCGGCCTGCGGGCCGACTCCCATGCGGTCGAGGCCGCGCGCGGCGGCACGGATGTGATCCGGTGCGGCTTCCATCGCCGACTGGACGTGACTGCCCTCGCGGCCGATCCGCCGGGCGAGGGATGACAGCTGCTCCATCGCCTCGTCGGCGAAGCGCTGGGTGGGCGAACGGGTGTCGAAGAACGAGAACATGCGGGATCCTCCATAGGTCATCCCATCAACCAGCGGAGATGGACGCGGTTCCGCCCGTTCGGCGCGACGCCCTCCTTGGAACGTCGGGCCGGGCTTCACGTTGCGAAGTCACGGCATTCCGCCGCGACACGGTCCGACGGCCCAGCGTCGCGGACCGCCGTTCACGCAATTTGAAAAGGCACGATCATGATGGCCAAGGACAAGACACTCGACGACCTGTTCCTCGACACGCTCAAGGACATCTATTTCGCCGAACGCAAGATCCTGAAGACCTTGCCGAAGATGCAGCGCGCGGCGCAATCCGACACGCTGAAGGCCGCCTTCGGCAAGCACCGCGAGGAGACCGAGGTTCAGGTCGAGCGGCTGCTGGAGGTCTTCGAGATTCTCGGCAAGCCGGCGCGCGGCAAGACCTGCGACGCCATCGAGGGCATCGTCGCCGAGGGCGAGGAGATCATGGAGGAGTTCAAGGGCACGTCGGCCCTCGACGCAGGACTGATCTCGTCGGCCCAGGCGGTCGAGCACTACGAGATCACCCGCTATGGAACTCTGAAGCGCTGGGCAGAGGAACTCGGCCTGACGGATGCCGCCGCGCTGTTCGCCAAGACGCTGGGCGAGGAAGTGCGCACGGATGGCGACCTGACGAAGCTGGCCGATGCCGGTGTCAACGCGCGGGCCAAGGCGAAGGCCGCCGCCTGAACCCTGGGCCGGGCCGTTTCGGCGGCCCGGCCCCTGGCGCACATTCGTCCGCCGCGCGGGAACCTTCCGCATCGCCAGTGCTTCCCCCCTGACCCCTTGGGACGAACAGGAGTTTGCGATGTCAGACACGGATGCCACCCCGCAGGACGTCTTCGATCTCGTCGAAGCCGTGCGGATCGGAATGCTCGTCACCTCCCGCGAGGGCTCGCAGCAGCTGCGTGCCCGGCCGATGGCCACCCATGTCCTCGCCGAGGAGGGGGTCATCTGTTTCCTGACCGATGTGGCGGGACGCAAGGACGACGAGGTCTTCAAGAACCCCCATGTCTGCCTCGCCTATGCCGATCCGAAAAGCGAGCGCTATGCCTCGATCTCCGGCATGGCGACCGTCTCGAACGATCGCACCAAGATCCGGTCGCTCTGGTCGTTCTTCGCCAAGGCCTGGTGGGACAGCCCGGACGATCCGGCGATCCGCCTGGTCCGTGTCGCCCCCGGCGATGCCGAGATGTGGAAGGGTTCGGGCCGGATCGTGACGGCGATCAAGATGGCGGCGGCGGTGGCGACTGGGTCCCGCCCCGATCTCGGCGAGAACGCCAAGGTGAAGATGGCCTGATCCACATGACTGAGGCCGCGACGGCGTCGCGGCCTCGCCCGGTGGGCGGGATCGTCAAGGCAGGATGGGCATGGGGTTGGGTGGCCCGCGGCCGTCGCCCTCGCGGTCTCCCGGCATGATCACGTCCGGTTCGTCAGAGGGGCGCGTCTCCGGCAGGATCACGTCATTGTCGATCTGGCCATGGCGGTCGGGCCGCCGCACGGGACCGCCATCGACGACGGGGGACAGGGGACGCGGTCGGGGATCGGGCACTTGGGCAGTCATGGGTGGAGCCTCCAGGCAATGCGGTCACGGCAGGGACACGGCACGCCGCAGGGCCTGGGAAACAACCAACGGGAGAGCGTTGCGTTCCCTTGACGCGACAAGACCAGGCGCCGGGACAGCGGCGCTGTCGACGTTCGGGACGGCCTGATCATGACGGAGAGACTGGTGCCGCCTATAGGATTCGAACCTACGACCCCCTCATTACGAATGAGGTGCTCTACCAGCTGAGCTAAGGCGGCAATCGGGCTGGCTTTTAGCCCCGGGTGGTGCGTTTGGCAACAGGCAAGGCGTGTCAGCCCAGCAGTTTCAGCCGGGTGATGCGGCTCGGATTGCCCTCGGCGAGCAGAATGTCGCCGGAGGGTGTGCCATAGAGGCCGTGGGCGCCGTTGAGCATGGGCCGGCAGCGGCCGATGCGGGTGCCGTCGGGCGCGATCTTGGTCAGGCTCGGCACCATGTCGGTGATATAGGCGCAGCCCTCCGCGTCGCCCCAGATGCCGACGGGCTGGTAGAAATCATGCCAGGTGTCGAGGTGCTGGCCCGCCCCGTCGAAGACCTGCACGCGGTTCCAGGTGCGGTCGATGACGACCACCCGCCCGTCGGCGAAGGTCCAGAGCGAGTGGGGCCAGACGAATTCGCCGTCCTGCGAGCCCTGCCCGCCCCAGCTCTGCACATGCTGGCCACTGGGTGCGAAGCGGTGGACGAGCGCCGCGCCATAGCCGTCGGCGACATAGATGTCGCCCCAGGGCGCCACCGAGACATCGGTGGGATGGTTGAAGGGGGAGAAGGGCCGGCCGCGTGTCCCGAGCTGGCCGACGCGCTCGCCCGCCGTGGTGAACCAGATGACCTCGTGCATGTCGCGGTCGACGGCGATGAGGTGGCCCGAGGGCGTCGCCGTCAGCATGTGCGAATCGGCGATGGCCTCGCCGCCCCAGCCGGCGATGTAGCGGCCTTCCGGGTCGAGCTCGATGACGCGCGGATCGGCGGGATGGACCAGCGGGTCATGGCGCAGCATGACGAAGACATGGCCGCGCCCGTCCACCGTCACATCGGTGACGAAGCCGGTATTGGCCGGCCACGCGCCGAAGGGCCGCTCGACGCGGTAGTGCCGGTCGCCGAGGGCGACGATGAGCTCATGGGGCATGGATGGTCCTCGGCGCGCGGGCTCAGCCCTGGAAGGGATGGGTCTTCGCCCAATGCTGCGCGATGTCGAGGCGTCTTGTCACCCAGACACCCTCGTGGGACTTCACATAATCGAGGAAGCGGGCAAGGCCGGCCGCCCGCGCCGGGTGGCCGATGAGGCGCATGTGCAGGCCGACCGACATCATCTTCGGGCTCGTGCGGCCCTCGGCATAGAGCATGTCGAAGGCGTCCTTGTGCCACTCGAAATAATCGCCGGAGGTGGCGAAGAAGCCGGTGCCGAACTTGCCGTCATTGTTGACGAGGGAATAGGGCACGACGAGGTGCGGCTTGCCGTCGACCTGCGTCCAGTAGGGCAATTCGTCGTCATAGGCGTCGGAATCATAGAGGAATCCGCCCTCCTCGACGACTAGCTTGCGGGTGTTCACGCTGGGCCCGTAGCGGCAGTACCAGCCGAGGGGGCGGTCGCCGACGGTGGCCTTCAGGGATGCCACAGCCTTTCGGATGTGCTCGCGTTCCTCGGCCTCGTCGAGCTCGTAATGCTTGATCCAGCGCCAGCCGTGGCAGCAGACGTCGAAGCCGGACTCCCGGATGGCGGCGGCGGCCTCGGGGTTGCGCTCGATGGCCAGCGCACAGCCGAAAACGGTCATGGGCAGACCGCGTTCCTGGAACAGACGCATCAGCCGCCAGAAGCCGACCCGGCTGCCATAGGCGAACATGCCCTCGCCGGCGAGGTCGCGGCCCTTCACCGGCATGTTGAGGCTGCTCGATTCGGTCAGTGCCGTCTCGGTATAGCCCTCACCGTCCTGGACGGAGGGCTCGGAGCCCTCCTCGTAGTTCATGACGAAATTGATGGCGATGCGGGCACCGCCCGGCCATTGCGGGTTCGGCGGGTTGGCACCGTAGCCGATCAGGTCGCGGTCATAGGGCACGGTCATGGCGGGGCTCCGGGGAGATCAGGCGCTCACGCGGCGGGTGAGACCGGTGAACCGGTCCATGACCACCATGAGAACGAGGATGGCGACGATGAGGACGCCGGCGATGGCGGCGATGCGGACATCGAGGGTTGATTCCATCATGCCCCACATGCGGATGGGCAGCATGGAGGTGCGCGCCGTCGACAGGAAGAGCGAGACCGGCACATTGTCCATGGAGGCGATGAAGGCGAGGAAAGCGCCCGCCGCGATGCCGGGCGTGATCAGCGGCAGGGTGATGCGGCGGAAGGAATAGAAGCGGCTGGCGCCGAGATTGGCGGAGGCTTCCAGCAGCGCCGGATCGAGCTGGGTGAGGCTCGCCAGCGTCGTTCGGAAGACGAAGGGGGCGATGACGACCAGATGGCCGGCGATCAGCAGGTTCAGCGAGGGGCGGATGCCGAGCACGGAGAAGAACATCAGCGCGGCGAGGCCGTAGGACAGGGTCGGAAGCACCAGCGGCGAAAGGAAGCTCGCTTCCAGCGCGCGCGCCGAGGGGCGGCTGACGCGGGTGATGGCGAGCGCGGCGAGGACCGAGAGAACCGAACCGATCACGGTCGCCCAGCCGGCGACCCAGAGGCTGTTCAGCGCGGCGGTGTGAATGGGCGCCGAGCGGACGGGGTCGAACAGCTCGCCATACCAGCGCAGCGACAGGCCCGGCGGGGGGAATCTCAGGGCCTGGGTCGTGGTGAAGGAGGTGGCGATGACGATGAGGACGGGCGCCACCAGGATGAGGATGGCGATGCCGGCGATCAGCCCGACGGTCAGGTTGAAGGAGATATCGGCGGGGGTGGAACGCTGCGACATGGGGCCCTCAGGTCGTCCTGGCGAAGCGGCCGAGCCAACTCAGCGCCATGATGCCCGAGAGCACCGTGAAGAGAAGGGTGAGGGACGCAACCGCCGCGAAGGGCCAGTTATAGACCACCATGGACTGCTGCCAGATCAGCGCCGGCAGATAGACGAGGCGCGCCCCGCCGATCACGGATTGCGAGATGAAGGCGGTGGTGGCGGAAGCGAAGACGAGGGTCGCCCCGGCGATCCAGCCCGGCAGGGTGAGCGGCAGGATGACCCGGAAGAAGGTGCGCCACTTCGAGGCGCCCAGCGCCCGGGAGGCGTCGATGAGATTCTGGTCCAGCTGGTTCATGATGGCCAGCAGCGGCAGCAGCATCAGCGGCATCTCGATCTGCGTCAGGGCGAGGACCAGGCCGAGCTCGGTCTGCAGGAGATTCAACGGCGTCGCGGTGAGACCCAGCCCCATCAGGGTCTGGTTGATGACGCCCTCGCGGGCCAGGATGACGATCCAGGCGAAGGTGCGGATGACCACCGAGGTCAGAAGCGGCATCAGGATGATGAAGATCAGCACCCGCTGCATCCGCGGCGAGGACGCGCGGAATACCAGCGCCAGCGGATAGGCGAGGATTGTGGTCGCCACGACGGCGAAGACGCCGAGCTTCAGCGTGTCGAAGATGACCTTGAGATAGAAGGCATCCGTGTAGAACTTGAGCCAGCTATCGAAACCCAGGCGGGTCTGCTCGGCATCGGCGTAGAAGCTGATGCCGAGCAGGATAAGGAAGGGCGCCGCGAAGAACACCACATAGGTGAGGCCGAGCGGCGCTGCGAGGCGCCACTCGACGGCATCACGGACGGGCGAGGCTCCCGTTGCGGCTGCGGCTGCGGACATGGGAGGGCGCCTTATTTCGTGATCTCCTTGTTGAACCGCTCGATCCAGGCGGCCCGCTGCGGATTGATCTTCGTCCAGTCGTGGGTGACCATCTTCGCTAGGTCGTCGATCGACTTGACGTCGAGGGTATCGACGAAGGTCACGTCCTTGTTGATCGGGATCATGTTGTAGGGGCTGCGCTGCAGCAGGTTCTGCACCTCGGCGGAGATCGCCGTGTCGATGTACTTGTGGGCGTTGGCGATGTTCTCGGCGCCCTTCACGATGTGCAGCGTCGTCTGGAAAGTGATGGCGCCGGAGGCCGGCGTGGCGAAGGCGATGTCGACACCGCGGCCCTTGAGGATCGCGACCGTGTTGGTGTTGGTGTACATGACGTCGATCTGGCCCTGCTGGAACAGGCCGGGCATGGCCGCCGGCGCGGCGACGGCGGCGACCTTGGACACCGCCTTCTTCAGCTCCGTGAAGATCGGCTCCATGTTCGCCTCGGAACCGCCGAAGGCCTTGCACATCTCGATCAACGACACGGTGCCGAAGGTGGTCTGGAAGCCAGTGAGGCCGAGGCGCTCGACGAAGGGCGACTGGAAGAGGTCGGTCCAGGACTTGGGCGCGGTCGGGAACTTCTTCGGGTTATACGCGATGCCGACCACCTGGGCATTGCAGGTGACGCCGTGGGAGGTGATCAGGCCGGCCGGCACCTTCGGCGCGTTGGACAGTTTGGTGACATCGACGGGTTCGAAGAGACCAGCGGCCCGCGCAGCGGCGGCCGGGCCCGGATCGAGCACGAAGCAGTCGAAGGGCGGCACGCCGCGGGCGGCGCGGACCTTGGCAACCTGGTCGACGGCGAAGAGGGCATCGAAGGCGATGTCGACATTGGCCGCCTTCTTCAGCGCCGGGGCGACGACGGCGCGATAGGCCTCCTCCCAGGTGCCGGGATAGATGGCGGCGGTGACGCTTCCCGAGGCGCGGGCGGCGCCGGGCATCAGGCCGGCGAGGCCGAGCGCGCCGGCGCCGGCCAGAATGTCGCGACGATTGAGCTTGGTCATGCGGGAACTCCTCGTGAACGGCCGGTCAGGGCTCAGGACGATGCTGCGGGAAAGAGGGAGGGACGGGCATGCGGGGCCAGCGCCGCGAAAGCGGCTCCCGGCCCGGTCGACAGCGCGCCGGGCCGACGCGGCACGGCGATCTTGATGTCTTCGCCGCCGGCGGCGGTGGCGTCGTGGATGAGCGCGCCGCCGATCGGCAGGCTGAGCTTGAGGGCGACGGGGAGGCGGTCCGGCGCGGCCTCGTCGGCGAGCACCATCTGTTCGGGGCGGACGGAGACGAGCACCGCTGCGCCGGTCTCGAAGCGGCCCTTCGCTGCGAGCGTCCAGACGGCTCCCGAGTCCAGCTGCACCTTGTAGCTATCGGGCCCGACGGCCACGACGCGGCCCTTCAGAAGATTGCTGGAGCCGATGAAATTGTTGACGAAGAGCGTTGCCGGCTCGTCATAGATCTCGACCGGCGAGCCCAGCTGTTCGATCTTGCCGTGGCTCATCACCGCGATGCGGTCGGCGATGGACATGGCCTCGTCCTGATCGTGCGTCACCATGATGGCGGTGAGGGCGAACTGGCGCTGAAGGCGCTTGATCTCGATCTGCATGTCGAGACGCAGGTTCTTGTCGAGGGCGGCGAAGGGCTCGTCGAGGAGCAGGATGCGCGGGCGGATGGCGAGCGCCCGGGCGAGCGCCACTCGCTGCTGCTGGCCGCCGGACAATTGCCGCGGCTTGCGGTCGGCGAAGCCCTCCATGCGCACCGTCGCCAGCATTTCGGCAACGCGCTCGGCCTGCACCGCGCGGCTCTCGCCGCGGGCGGCGAGGCCGTAGGCGATGTTTTCCGCCACGGTCATGTGGGGAAAGAGCGCGTAATTCTGGAAGACGATACCGATCTCGCGGCGATTGGGCGGCAGCACGTCGATCGGGCGGTCGCCGATGATCACCTTGCCGTTCGTCTGCGAGATGAAACCGGCGACGATGCGCAGGAGCGTTGTCTTGCCGCAGCCGGAGGGGCCGAGCAGGGCGACAAGCTCACCGCCCTTCACCTCAAGCGTGACATTGTCGACGGCAAAGCCCGTCCCGTAGCTGTGGGTCACGCCGTCCAGCGTCAGGGGCTGCGCGGCCTGGGCCGTCGCGGTGTGCTGGGAAGCCATCGAGGGGTGGATCTCCAAACTTGGTCGCGGTGAGCCAGCAACGCCTATGCCAAGTGCGGCTTGCGCGGCCCGAAGCCTGGCCGGCGGCGTTTGCCCTGCCCCTCCCGAGGCCGTGGCATGCGCAATGTGCATGCAGGCGGGTGCGGGGCGATCGGGCGGCGACATGTCCGCGGGATGCAATTCTCCAGAAATAGCCTGGTAAATGCCGCATTTTTCATCGCCTGAATGCCCATCATTTCATCTTGCCTATTTTGTGATCCGATAATTTGGGGCCTCGGCCCGGCGGCACATGTCTTGCTGCCACAGGATCGGGCAGGCAGCGGCGCCGACCCCACCCTGGAGGATTGCCATGACATCGACCGCAGGCCGCCCTGGCCGCGGCACCGCCACGGGCGCCGGCGTTCCGTCCGACCGGGGCGGGAACGGCCGCGACCTCACCGGCTATGGCGGGCACTGGCCCGACCTGCGCTGGCCCAACGGCGCGCGCCTCGCCGTCTCGCTCAACATCAACCTCGAGGAGGGGGCGGAATGGCAGGTGGGCGACGGCGATCCGGCCAGCGAGCGCATCGGCGAGGTGATCAGCGTGGTGGAACCGGGCACCCGCGACCCCGGCCAGGAGCAGATCTTCGCCTATGGCACGCGGTCGGGGTTCTGGCGCATGCTGGAGGCCCTGGAGATGCGCGGGATGCAGGCGACCTATCTGTGCTGCGGGCGGGCGGTGGCGCGCTCACCCGCGCTTCTGACGGCGGCGCTCGCCCGCGGCCATGAGGGCGCCGTCCATGGCTGGCTGTGGCGTCCGCATGCCGATTACCGCGACCGCGCGGCCGAAGCCGCCGATCTCGACCGCTGCATCGCCGCGATGACGGCGGCGGGCGGCGATCGCCCCGTCGGTTTCTTCTGCCGCGGCGCCGAAAGCCCCTGGACGCGCGGCCTCCTCATCGAGCGTGGCTTTCTCTACACCTCGAACGCCTTCGACGACGACCTGCCCTATTGGGACCTGTCCGGGGCCCGGCCGCTGGTCGTGGTGCCCTATGCGCTCGATTCCAACGACATGAAGTTCTTCCATCCCAACGGGTTCGTCCGCGCCGGCGACATGGTCGACTATGTCGACGACGCGCTGGAGGTTCTGCTGGCGGAGGCGGCGCACGGCCGACCGCGGCTGCTCAATATCGGCTATCACCTGCGGATCGTCGGCCGTCCCGGACGGTTCGCCGCCTTCTCCCGCGTTCTCGACCGCCTCGCCGGCCTCGGCGACCGGGTCTGGATCGCGCCGCGCGCGGCGATCGCGCAGGCCTTCGCCACAGCCGTTCCGGCGGGGTCGTGATGCGCCTTCTCCTGATCAACCCCAATACCAGCCAGGCGACCACGGCGGCGATGGTCGGCATCGCGCGCGAAAGCCTGCCGGCGGTCGAGATCGACGGGCTGTCGGCGCCCTTCGGCGTTCCGCTGATCACCAGCCCGACGGCGCTGGAAATCGGTCGGCAGGCGGTCAATGCGCTGATCGCCGGCCGGCCGCCCTTCGGCTATCAGGGCATCATCATCGCCGCCTTCGGTGACCCTGCCCTGTCGGACCTGCGCCAGTCGGTCGCCGTCCCGGTGACCGGCATTGCCGAGGCCGGCATGGCCGAGGCGGCCCGGCACGGACGGTTCGCGGTGGTGACGACGACGCCCGAACTCGCACCGGCGATCGCCGAGCGCGCCGAAGCCTATGGGCATGGAGATGTCTTCCTCGGCACGGCCCTGACCGAGGGCGATGTGCATCAGGTGATGGGTGACCGGCAGGGCCTCGCCGACGCCCTGCGCGAGGCCTGCGAAAGGGCCGTGCGGGACCTGGGGGCGCAGGCCCTGGTGATCGGCGGCGGTCCGCTCGCCGTCGCGGCCCGGGCGATCGCCCACAGCCTGACGGTCCCGATCATCGAACCGGTCCCGGCTGCGGTGAGGCTGGCCGTTCGACGGGCGGGGATATCAAGCCCTCCCGTATAGCCGGCTCAGGAGCATCGGCGCCGAGCCGCTGCGGGGGATCAGCCGCGGCGAGCCCGCCTGTCCATGTCGGACGTGCAGGTGCCGCTGTCCGGCGCATGGCCGGAATTCAGCGCGGTTGCCACGAAGTCGAGAATGTCGCGCGCCTGGAACGGCTTGCGCACGAATCGGGCGCCGCTCAGCCCCTCGGGGAGATCGGACGGCAGAGAGCCAGAGACGAAGGCGAAGGGCGTGCCGCGGGCGCGCAGGATCAGCGCCACGTCGAAGGTCTTGCCGCCGACGACGTCGACGTCCAGCAGCGCGCAATGGATGAGGTCCTCGGCGACCGACCGGGCCTCGATCAGGCTGTCGACGACGATGACCTCGGTCGGGGAACCAAGGTCTTCGCGGACGGCGGCCTCGATATCCATGGCGATGAACGGATCATCCTCGACGATCAGAATGCGATGCCTGTCCATTCCTCAGACCCAAATCCCGGAGATGACCCGGCATCCCGCCCCTGCGCGCTGCAGGACAGGTTCACGCCACGCGCGGGGGCGCGGGCGGAACTGTCCCTGCAGCGACATAACGGCAGGCCAGGGGGAAGGTTCCCGGGCGGCATGATGCGGCCGGGGCGATCCGGGCATCACCATCAGGCGACCTTGCGCTCCGAGCGGCGGTCGAAGAACAGTGCCTGGCTGATCGCCGCCTTCACCGCCTCGGGCTGGAAGGGCTTGGTGATCAGGAAGGCCGGCTCCGGCCGGTCTCCGGTCAAAAGCCGCTCGGGATAGGCGGTGATGAAGATGACCGGCAGGTCTATGGTCTCGAGGATCTCGGCCACCGCCTCAAGGCCCGACGAGCCGTCCGCGAGCTGGATATCGGCGAGGACGAGGCCGGGGCGCTTGTGGCGGACCAGGGCCACGGCTTCCTTGTGGGTGCGGGCGATGCCGGTCACCGAGTGGCCGAGTTCCTGGACCAGTGTCTCGATGTCGAGGGCGATGATCGGCTCGTCCTCGATGATGAGGACGTCGGTGGCGACCTGCTCGGCGATCTCGCGCCCGGCCTGCTCCACCAGCGCTGCCGCCGCCTCCACGTCGATGTCGAGAACCGCCGCAACGTCCTGGATGGTGAAGCCTTCGACGGTCCGCAGCAGGAAGGCCTGGCGTGGCCGCGGCGTCAGCGCGTCGAGGTTGCGCTCGACCGCTCCCTGACGCGCCCCGCCGCCCTGGGCCGCAGTCATGTTCACCCGCATCGACGACCATAGCTGCAGGAAGGTGCGGTAGAGCGCGATGCGCGCCGGCACGTCGCGGGGAAAGCTCGAGGGGTCGGCGACCAGGGCCTCGAGGGTGGCGACGACGTAGGAATCACCGCCCGCCTGCGTGCCGTTCAGGGCCCGCGCGAAGCGTCGCAGATAGGGAAGATGCGGTGCAATCTCCGCAGCAATTGTCATTTTTCACTCCTGTCAAATATAGCCCAAACCAGCGCGGAAGCCTTTGGTTTGGCAAGTTTTTTATTTTTTCTCCGGGCGGGAACCATTGTCGGTCGGGCACGTTCTGGGTTGGATCAGGCGCGCGCTCACGGGGCGCGTAGGGAGAGCTCGATGGGTGAGATGCCGGACCACGACAACAAGAGCGAGGACAAGGATGTGGTGGATGTCGTCCTCGACCCGCGCATCCAGGAGGCGATCGGCAAGTCGCTCAAGGCCCATTACGACGACCTCATCAGGGCGCCGGTTCCCGATCGCTTCCTCGTGCTGCTCGCCGAACTGGAAGCGAAGGAGCGGCAGAATGGCCAGTGACGAATTTCGCGAGGGCCTCATCGCCGAGCTGTCCAACCTGCGCGCTTTCGCGGTGTCGCTCTGCGGCTCGGTGCAGCAGGCCGACGATCTCGTGCAGGACACGATGCTCAAGGCCTGGGGCAATTCGGAGAAGTTCCAGCCCGGCACCAGCCTGCGCGCCTGGCTCTTCACCATCCTGCGCAACACCTATTACTCGCTCTATCGCAAGCGCGGCCGCGAGGTTCAGGACAGCGACGGCACCTATGCCCAACGCCTGACGGTCTCGGGCGAACAGGAGAGCGCTCTCGACCTCGCCGATTTCCGCATCGCCCTCGCCAAGCTGTCGGAGGAACACCGCGAGGTTCTCATCATGGTGGGCGCCAGCGGCCTCTCCTATGAAGAAGCGGCCGAGATCTGCGGCGTCGCCGTCGGGACGATCAAGAGCCGCGTCAACCGGGCACGGGCCAAGCTCGCCGATCTCCTCGGGATCACCAGCGTCGACGAGATGGGCCCCGACCGGAACACGGTCGCCGTCACCCATCAATCTCCCGCGGACATGGCGCGTAGCTGATCGCGATGAACGTCACCGCATTCCGCACCGTCCGGGGCCGCCTTCTCGCTCTGATGGTCCTCGTCATCGTCCCCATCGCCGTGATCACGGCGGTGACGGCGGTGGCGACCTATCGCTCGGTCCTCTCCTCGATCGAGGCATCGCAGTTGCAGACGGTCGGAAATTTCGCGGTGCGGACCCGCGTCTGGTACCGGGAGTCGCTCCGCGTCGTCCTGGCGGCCACAGCCAGCGTTGCCGCCGTCGAGGCGTCCGCGGATCCGTGTGTGGCCATCGCGCGGCGCATCGTGGACGACACTATCGGCGTCAGCGCCATCGCCATCCGGGTCGGAGAGCGGCCGGGCTGCAGCGCGAGCCAGGGCGACCTCCTGTCGGCCGAGGACATCCGCGGGGTCATCGAAACCTATCGTGGCAGAACCCGCACCACGACCTGGATCGGCGCCGAGCTCGCCGATGCCAGCTACGGCGTGACCCAGATCGGCGCGCGGCGCTTCATGGTGATCTATGCCCGGCGTGCCAGCGGACCGCAGACCCAGGGCATCGAATCGATGCTGCTGGTCAGCGCCGACATCATCGATCGCGCCTTCGACCTCGGGCCCGTCAATCCAGGTGTCACCGTCGGCATCGTGCGCGATTCCAGGGAAGTGGTGGTCGCCCGGGGCGTCGCCGAGAGCGACACCGACTGGCTGCCGGTGGACGGGCGCAGCAGTCCGCAACTCCAGAGATGGCAATCGACCAGCCGCTCCGGGGTGACCGCGACCTACGGGACGCAGCTCGTCGCCGAACCCGATCTCTTTGTTCTCGCCCGCTTCGACCAGCAGGCAGAACGGGCGGCCTTCCTGCAGTTCATCGCCCTGCTGCTGACCCCCCTCGTCACGCTGATGGTGCTTTTCGCCGTCTATTCGCTGGCGATCGACGCCAATATCGTGCGCTGGGTTCGGGGCATCGAATCGGCGGCGGTCGCGCGGGCGTCCCAGCAGCCACGGCTCGCGCCGGTCGAGCCGACCATGCCGGACGACATGCGACGGGTGTCGGAAGCCTTCAACGCCCTGGTCACCGACCAGGCTGAGCGGGTGGAGAAGCTGAACCTCACCATCGGCGCCAACCGCCACCTGGTGCGGGAGCTGCATCACCGGGTGAAGAACAGCCTGCAGGTGGTGCAGAGCTATATCAGCCTGGCGCGCCGGCAGCAGGACGCCGCGCATCGCCCGGTGCTCGCCGCCATCGAGGCGAAGGTGCAGGTGCTGTCCAGCGCCTATCGTCACGCCCTGGCGCTGGGCGAGATGCGCCCGGTCGAACTGAAGCCTTTCCTCGACGAGGTCTCGGCCATGCTGAACGGCCTGATGCAGGCGGGAAAGCCGTGGATCTCGACGGTCGCGCCCGAGGATCTCGCGCTCGTCGTCGACAGGGCCATCCCCCTCGGACTGCTGGTGGTCGAAATCGCCTCCCATGCAATCCATGACGGACATGCCGACCATGTGGCGGTGGAGATCAGCGGCGGGCGCGAGGGCCATCTGATCCTCTCCGTCGTCACCGACGACCGTCGCATCGGCGCCATGGAGACGAAGACCGCCCTCGGCCTGCTGCGCCAGATCGGGGCGACCCGCATGGAGGCTGCGCACGGGGCCAGCGCCGGGCGCTGGGACCTGCCGGTCTGAGCGGCCGGCGCTCTCACGCGACGTTCGAATAGGTCTGGATGGCGGTGATGTCGACGCCGACCGACAGGCTGGTCTGCGCGCCGACCGGTCCGACGAAACTGCCGGCCACCGGCGAGGCATCCCAGGGCACCCGCGCCACAGCGACGCGGATCAGGTGGGGGTCGGCCACCAGGGCATTGGTCGGATCGAACTCGACCCAGCCGTCGCCGGGCACGAAAACCTCGGCCCAGGCATGGGTCAGCCCGACCGCCGCACGGTTGGAGGAATCGTCATTGGCGCTGGTGTGCAGGTAGCCGCTGACGAAGCGTGCGGCATAGCCGAGGCGCCGCACCGCCTCGATAAAGAGCCAGGCCAGGTCGCGGCAGGATCCCGACCGCAGCGACAGGGTCTGGGAGGGCGCCTGCGTGCCCTCCTCGAACCGGACGGCATAGCCGAAGCCCGAATGGATGTTCCGGGACAGACGGGCCAGCGGATCCTCGTCGGCCGGGCCCTGCGCCATGACCTCGGCGATCCAGGCGGCCAGCGCGCCGCCACCGTCGCCGGTGGCCGGCATCATGAAGGGCTGCAGGACGATGCGCTCACCATCGGCATAATGGGGGACGAACAGGGCGCTCGCTGCCTGGCGCTCGCGCGGGAAGGCAGCGCCGTAACGGCGCAGCACGAGCCCGCTGGTGATCTCCAGCCGGTCGGCCGGCTGGGCGAAGGTCGCGACGGCGACGGTGTTGCCATAGACGTCGTGCGACCAGTGCAGCGCCGCCGGCGGAAAGATCTCGATCTGCGTGTCGAGGATCCGCATGTCGAAGCTGTCCCGGGGCCGGAGCATCAGCTTGTGTGGTCCGAACTGGACGGCTCCGGCATAACGGTAGGTGGTGACGTGGCGAACGCGAAGATCCATGGCGAATGGTTCGTCCTGTACCGCCCATCGCCTGCCGAACCCGCTCCGACGGCCACCGACGGCGAAAAAAAGAAGCCGCCAGCGGGCGGCTTCGGCGAGAGCTCCACATCGCGGAAAAGGACAGCGACGATCGAGGGGACAACGCCCAACGAGAGGGGCGGTTCCATCGCATCACTTGCCGCTCGCGCGGCCGGCGCCTCATGGATTGGCCAGCAGCTTCCACAGCGACTTGCGCAGCGGGCTCGACTGCATGTGAGCGCCGGCGGGGCGGCGGACGAGCGTCACCTTCCGCGTGTGGAAGTCCTCAAGACCCGGGCGATGGCCGACACTGATGAGCGTCGATCCCGCAAGCTCCTTCTCGAACAGCGAGAGCAGGCTGTCCTGGCTGCCCTCGTCCAGCGCGGCGGTGGCCTCATCCATGATGATGATGGGCGGCCGGTGGATGAGCAGGCGGCAGAAGGCGACCCGCTGGCGCTCACCGCCGGAGAGGACGCGGTCCCAGTCGTCGTCCGCGTTGAGCCGCTTGACCATGTAGTCGAGGCCGCATCGCACCATGGCGGCACGGATCACGTCTTCCGTCACCGGGGCGTCCGATTCCGGATAGAGGAGTACATCCTTCAGGGTACCGCGGGGTATATAGGGTTTCTGCGGCACGAAGGCGTAGCGAACGTTCTTCGGGAAGGCGATCCGCCCCGAGCCCCAGGGCCAGAGGCCCGCGAGGGCGCGGATGAGCGTGCTCTTGCCGGTGCCGCTCTCGCCGGCGATCAGCACCTTCTCGCCCTGTTCGATGCGGATGGAGGCGTCGTCGATGACAATGCGGCCGTTGCGATGGGCGAGTGACAGATTGTCGATATGGATGGCGTCGTCCTCGCTTTCGGCGAGTGCGATCTGCTGCTCGTCCTCCATGATGGCGCCGATATCGACCTCCTCCAGGGTCTGGGCGAATTCATCGACACGCACCACCGAGGCATACCATTCGGAGAGGCGCACGAAATTGTCGACGAACCAGATCAGCGCGGCCTGAACGGCGCTGAAGGCGGCGGCAACCTGCATGACGGCGCCGAGCGACAGGTCGCCTGACAGATATTTCGGGGCGGCCAGCAGCAGCGGCACGATGGGAAACAGGGCGCCGTTGGTGTTGAGCACGAGGGCGAGGAAACCCTGGCGCCGCACCACTGCCATCCAGGCCACCACCACGTTCCCGTAAGTCTCGCGGACGGAAGCCCGCTCGTCGGCATCGCCCTTGATGAGGGCGATGCTCTCGGCATTCTCACGCAGCCGCGTCATCTCGGCGCGGAACAGCGCCTCCGTCTCGTTCTTGTCGGCAACCTTGCCGACAAGGGCGCGCCCGACGAAATAGGCGGCGAGCGACGCGACGACCGCATAGACCACGGCGGCGATCGCCATATAGGCCGGAATGAACACGGTGCGGCCGGCGACCTCGAAGGTGATGGAGCCGGCGACGTTCCACAGGATCGCCGCGAAGGTCAGCGCCGTCACCGCCGCCGAGATGAGGCCGATGGCGAATTCGACCAGCGGCTCGGTTGCGATGCGCACGTCCTCGGCGATGCGGAATTCCGGGGCCGAATGTTCCGTCGCGAGAAAGCCGAGCCGGTAGTAGCGCTGGTCGGCGATCCACCAGCCGGCGAGCTTGTTGGTCAGCCATTCGCGCCAGCGCACCTGCAGCAGCATGCGCGAGACGACAAGCCCCGACATCGTGAAGGAGGCGATGCCGAGCAACAGCGGCAGGAGGCTGACCGTCGTGACGACGGCGCCGACATCCTTTCGCTCGAGTGCGTCGAAGAACAGCCGGTTCCAGCTGTTGATGCCGACCTGGGCGGCGATCTGGGCGAAGGCGAAGGCGAGAACGATGATCGTCAGCAGCCAGGCCCGCCGGGCCGAGGATCCGGTCCAAAATCCGCGCGCCATGGCGAAGAAGGCGCGGGAGCGCGACCGGATAGGGGTCGCGGCAGGCTCGTCTGTCGTGGCATCCATGAGGGCATTCCGGAGGATCATCAGCCCCTCCCCCCACCATCGCGATCCCGAAGACGGCGGCAGGACGCTTGGAAAAGGCGCAGCAGGGAACGCGATGACGGGGGCCGGAGTTCCGTGGCCGGGCCGAGAGGCTGGGCCGGCGCGACCCCGATCCGAATCGCTGGAGTGTCATGCCGCCCCATCCACCGCTGCGGGCCATGGTCCATCTGTGGTGCGAGCCTGTCCGCGGCAGCATCCCGCCAATGCCGGGTGCCTGTCGCTCGTCCACTCCAGCACGACCTGGGCGAAGCTGCGCCGCACAGGACTGTCCGGCGTGGCGCCTGACCGGCTGACGCTGGAGAATCCGCGCCTGACGGAGCGCATCGCCGCACGATCCGATCAGGATTGCGCGCCACGCCCGATCCTGTGACATGCTGGCAGCGCTCGGCGGCCGGCGCCCCGCGCGACACGGCCGGGCCGTATCGGCCCTGGAACTTCGCAGCGCATGGCGGCGTTTTCCGGTGGGGCCCTGGATGTCCACCGCGGATTCGTTGCGAGCACCGTCCAGCGCCCGGCAGGGCAGGGAGACCGCGATGCATATCCGCTACGGCTACGAGATCGAGATCCAGTGCGAGCAGGACCTGCCGTCGATCCTCATGCTCGATATTCATCCCGACCGGCGCCCGGACATCACGCAACCCGACACCATGACCGTGACCGCGCTGGCGGGCGGCGAGAACTGCCCGACCGAAACCTATCTCGATTCCTTCGGGAACGTCTGTCGCCGCGTCAGCCTGCCGCCAGGCGGCGCGCGGATCGGCGCCGAGGGCATCCTGCACGATTCGGGCTTTCCGGACGCCGCCCCCGTCGAGACGGCGATCGTCCCGCCTGCGGCGCTTCCTGCCGACACGCTCGGCTTCCTCCTCGGCAGCCGCTATTGCGAGACCGACCAGATGACCGGCATGGCCTGGCAGATGTTCGGCCATGTTCCGCCGGGCGGGGCGCAGGTCCAGGCGATCTGCGACTTCGTCCACGGCCATATCCGCTTCGACTACAATGCGGTGCGGTCGACACGCACGGCGGCGGAGGCCTTCCACGAGGGTGTCGGGGTGTGCCGCGACTATGCGCATCTCGCCGTCACCCTCTGCCGCTGCATGAACATTCCGGCGCGGTACTGCACTGGCTATCTCGGTGACATCGGCGTTCCTGCCGACCCGCAGCCGATGGATTTCAGCGCCTGGTTCGAGGTCTTTCTCGACGGACGGTGGTTCGCCTTCGACGCGCGGCACAACCGACCGCGGATCGGCCGGATCGTCATGGCGCGCGGACGCGACGCCACCGACGTGCCCTTCTTCCATTCCTTCGGCCCGCACCGTCTCACGCATTTCTTGGTGGTCACCGAGGAGATCCTCGGCGACCGTTTTCCGCAGACGGCCGAGAACCGCCGCGATCACTGGCAGTCGATCGTCCGTATTCGCGGTGCCGGCTAAGCGAGCGTTTTGGACGGCCAGATTTCCAAGTCTCTCGGAACATTCCCTCGCAGGACCGGTTGATCGGACAACAGCATCGCCGCAGCCCCTCCGGGTTACTCGCGGTGCTGGACCATCCCATCGACCGCTCGAGGAGGCACCATCATGCTGAAGACCTATCTTGTGACCGCATCCGTCGCGACCATTCTGGCGACGGGCGCCCTGGCCCAGACAGCCACCCCCGCGCCGCAGATGCCGGCTGCCCCGGTCCAGACCCAGTCGACCATGCCGTCGACCGCGCCGACCACCGCACGCAGCGCCGCCGACCAGCTCACCACCAGCCGTATCGTCGGCGTCTCGATCTATGCGCCGAAGCCGGATCGCGCTCCCGCCACGACGGGATCGACAATCGCTCCCGGCGCGACGACGATGCCCGCCGCCGGACCGATGACGATCACGCCGGTGAGCGACGAGCAGTGGCGCGCGATGCGCGACCAGCACGACTCGATCGGCACCATCAGCGATCTCGTTGTCGGCGCCGACGGCCGGATCTCCCATGCCGTTCTCAGCGTCGGAGGCTTCCTCGGCATCGGCGAGAAGGACGTCGCCCTGCCGCTCGCGCAGGTGCGCCTGATGCGCCAGTCGGACGGAACGCTGATCGGCTTCGTCAGCAGCACGAAGCAGCAGCTGCAGGAGATGCAGACCTTCACGCCGGCCCGGACCTGAACCCCCTCCGACCGGGCCTCACGGCCCGATCGCGGCGAGCCCCGTGCTGCAAGGCGCGGGGCTTTTTCGGTGACATGTCGCGGCGGCGTGCCGGCCATGCCGGACCTGGCGCGTCCTATTGGCAGAGACGGCTCTCGCCGTCGCGGCCGCGCGGCTCGCGGTCGAGATGGAGATGGTCGGCATGGGCGGCGTCGGAGCCCGGCCCCAGAACCGTCGTGAACCAGCCGCAGGCAGCCTTCCGCAAAGCCCCGACAAAGCGCCGGCCGTCCTCGCCGCCGGGCGTCCCGACCGGCTCCCGCCTGTCGCCCTCAAAGGCGAACCAGGCGATGTCGACGGCACGTCCGGTCCCATGGGCGCTGACCCGTCCACCGGAGGCGCGGTTGCGGCCGCGGCACTCGAATCCGCCGCCGGTGCCGAAGGCGGCCAGCGGCCGGCCGACAAGGCTCCGGGCCAGCGGCTGGGCAAGATCGCGCGTGAATTCCCCGAGGACCCGCGCGAAGGCGCAGCCGACCAGCGGCCGGTCGGGCCAGCGGATCTCGCCGCCGTCGATCCCGATCGCTTCCAGACGGACGGGATCCGTAACGAGGCAGGCAGGCCCTGCGGTGGGAGCCGGTTCCGGCGCAAAACGAATTCCGAGCGCCGTGAGCGCGGCATGGCAGCTGCTTGCCGCGGGAGCGGCCTGGACGTCCGTCGGCGGGAGGTGTGGCGGCGCGACGGCCATGTCTGCCGGACGGGGCACCGGCAGCGGCGCCACCAGGACGGGCAATGGCGGGCGGCTTTCGGCCATGGCGCCAGGGCCCGACAGCAGCGCCAGACCGAGGAGCGCCGAGGCGGCCCCGGCCACCCTGCCCCGGCGCCTCATCGGCCGGTCAGGGCGTGGGCGGCACAGGCGATGGCCGCGAGCATCAGGACATGCAGATTGCCGAAGAGGTTGGCCATGGGTGGCTCCGCGGGGAGACAGGCCTCCGGATGGGCGGTCACGCCAACAACCTGCCGCCACGCCGACGGTTCCCTCGCGGCGCCCGCTGCCCATGTGAACCTTTCACCCCGCCGGACGTTGGTTCAGTGACATGCAATCCGCGAGGAGACACCCCATGCAGGCCGCCACTACACGTCGCCGTTTTCGCCTTCGCCTGGCCGCCGCCGCGGCGATCGCCGCTGTCGTCGCGTCAGGCCTCGTCGCCCTCGACGCGCCCTTCGCACCGCGGGCCGATCGGGACAGTGCCCCGATCATGTTCGACCACGTGCGGACGACGGCGGACATGGACTTCGCCCATCGCGCCTTCCGGATGTTCCGCGACCGCCTGCCCGCGCCGGCCGCCGCGGCGGCGACCTCGGTGAGGACCGGGGCGGCGCGGATCTGACGGGCGCCCAAAGGAAAAGCGACGGCCGTGGGGCCGCCGCTCTCCGGATGTGCGGGCAGGGCGAGCGTCTCAGTGACGGGCATAGGGCGCGTAGTAGTCCATCGCGGGGGACTGGCCGCCATCCTGCTTCATGAGTTCGTCGAGATCGTAGGATGGTGCCTTTTCCAGCACATCCCGGGACAGGGCGACGACATAGCCGCCGCGGTCGGAGCTGTAGTCCAGCATCGACCAGGGCATGGCGTGGTAGCGCTCGCCGATGCCGAGGAAGCCGCCGAAGCCGAGAACGGCGAACATGACCTTGTCTGACATCTTGTCGAGGACGACATCCTCGACATGGCCGATCTTCTCGCCCTGCTCGTTGTAGACGCTGGTGCCGGTGACGCGTGACGCGGCGATCGCGCGGGTATGGCCGGACGGGGTGGGCATGGAAGCCTCCTCTTGTTTGAATGACACCTGATCAACGCGCGCAGCCGGCCTTCGTTCCCGGCAACATCCCCGGCGCGGAACCGCATCTGTCAACTTTGCCGGCTTATCGTCTTCATTGCGCGGAGGGATCACGGGCCGCCTGCGCCCGGATTGCCGTGGCGATCAGTCCCCGCAGCGCGACCGGCTCCAGCCGGTCAGCTGGTCTTGCCCCACTGGCGACCGACCATGGCACCAAGGGCGACGATGCCGGCGACTACGCCGGCGCCGATCGCCGGGTGGGCAACAAAGGCCCGCAGCGCCGGGGGTGCCATGACCGGCGCGACCACCAAGGCGGTGGATGTGAGGGAGCGCCGGCGGCGCGCCTGCCGGCGGGCGAGGCCGGCGAAGAGCGCGATGACGATCGCGACGAGGAAGAAGATGCCCGCGAGAATCAGGCTCGCCATGGTATCGCCATAGCGCTCCGCGAGGCTGCCATGGCCGGCAGCGACGAGGAAGCCGAGGGCGCACAGGAACGACAGCGCCGCCAGCGCGTAGATGACGACTGACATGACGCTGCGCTTCATGGCGCTGCCGAGCTCGGTCGCCGCGAGGAGTGTGAGCCCCCTCCACATGATGGTCACCGCGACGACAGGAAGCCGAGAACAAGACCGGCGGCGGCAGCAAGGCCGAGCGTGCGTAGCGGGTGGCCCTGCATCTCGTCGCTGACGATCTGCCCGAGGCCGCTGGCCCGGTCCCTCGCGGCGGCGACCATCACGTCGGTATCGATGCCGACGGCCTTCAGCCGCGCGCTCAGGTCCTGGGGGGCATCGGCAGCACCATCCTTGGCAGTTTCTGCCTTGCGCGAGCTGTCGCCCAAGGCGTCGGCGGTGCCGTTGCGTGCCATGTCGGCTGCCCTTCCGGCCGCCTCCCTGGCCGTGTCGAAGGGCATATCGTTTTCGGCAGGGGCGCGCGACATGGGCCAACTCCTGAAGGTTTCGGAATGGGGGGCACCGGGGATTACGGCCCGGTGCCGACCTGCAGCGAAGAACGCGCCGGGTCGCCCCGGGTTCCCCGCCCTGGCCCGGCAGGGCGATCCGCCGGGCGTGGCACCCGACCGCAGCCCGCACATTGCGCGCACAAACCCATCCGGGATGCTGGAACCAGGCGGGGCCAGCGACGTTGGTCCGGTGACATCGCGATGTTCCCCGGCGGTCCGCGCCGACCGCCGCATCCCGCGTTCAGGAGATCCACCATGGGTTCGCTACTTCACTGGGCCATCGTCTTCCTCGTCGTCGCGCTGGTCGCCGCCGCCCTCGGCTTCGGCAGCCTCGCCGGGACCGCCATGGGCGGCGCCCAGTTGCTCTTCTGGGTGGCGATCGTCCTCTTCGTCGTCTCGGTGGTCGCCGGCCTGATCCGGCGGGCCTGACCTCCGCCAGGCGATAAGGCGTCCCGCTCCGGCATCCCGCGGAGACCTCGCCCCCGCGGGCACATTGCTGCGCGACCTCCGGCAATTTTACAGCACCGGACACCTTGCCGGTGCTGTGGGTATGGATTGGGCAAGCGCCCTGCGGGACGTTCATGATCAATTGGCACTGGCTCGTCAGAAATTCGTGGGGCGTCGGGCCCGTCGCCCGGGCGCTCGTCCTGCGTTTCGTCACCGAACCGCCGGCGGCCTTCCCGACGCCGGGATCACCGACCGTGCATCCGGCATGACGGACGACCAGAGCTGGACAGGGCGGCTGGCGAGCCGCGGCGGCGAGATGGGCCGGATCATCGCCGCCCATGACTGGGCGATGTCCGCGCTCGGCCCGATCGAGGGCTGGTCCGCGACCGTCAAGACCGTGGTGAAGGTCATCCTCGCCTCACCGGTTCCACAGGTGCTGATGGTCGGCACCGACGGCCTCATGATCTACAACGCGGGCTATGCGCAGATCGCCGGCTCGCGCCACCCGCACATCCTCGGGCAATCGGTCTGCACCGGCTGGCCGGAGGCAGTGGCGTTCAACAGGACCGTGCTCGACACGGTGCTCGGCGGCACCCCGCTGACCTATGCCGACCTGCCCTTCGTTCTCTACCGCAACGGCGGCCCGGAAGACGTCTGGTTCGACCTCGCCTACAGCCCCGTGGTCGACGAGCACGGCCGGCGCATCGGCGTGCTCGGCATCGTCACCGAGACGACGGAGCGGGTGCGGGCCCAGCAGGAACTGGCGCGCAGCCGCGAGCGTCTGGCTTTCGCACTCAACTCGGCCGGAATGATCGGCACCTGGGACTGGCATATCGGCTCGAACCTGTTCTTCCCGGACGCGCGCCTCGCCGAGCTCTTCGGGCCGGGCAAGGTGTCGCGCGAAACCGGCATGCCGGTGGAGGACTATCTGGCGGCGATCCATCCCGAGGATATCGCGCGCTTGCGCGATGCCTTCCGAACCGCCATCGCCAGCAAGGAGAAATACTCGTCCGAATATCGCCTGAAGGCGCGCGACGGCGGCTGGCGCTGGGTCATCGCCCGTGGCGAGTGCCTCTATGACCACGAGGGCCGGCCGGCCCGCTTTCCCGGCGCCATCGTCGACATCACCGAGTTGAAAGAATCGGAGGAGGCGCGCTCGATTCTGCTGCGCGAACTCAATCACCGGGTGAAGAACATCTTTGCCGTGGTGTCCGGTCTCGTCTCGATGACCGCCCGCACGGCGGTGACGCCGCGGGATATGGCGGAAGCCCTGCGTGGGCGGTTGACGGCGCTCGCCGCAGCCCATGACCTGATCCGCCCGGCCGTGTTCGGGCAGCCGGACAAGGCCGAGACAACCCAGCTCTCCGACCTGCTGGACCGCATCCTGGCCCCCCATCTCGGCCATCCCGACCAGGTCAGGCTCACCGGCCCGCCGGTTACGCTCGGAGCCTCGGCGGCGACGAGCCTGGCGCTGGTCTTCCACGAACTGGCCACCAATGCCGCCAAGTATGGAGCACTGGCGGAGCAGGGCGGCCAGCTGGACATCGCATGGACGGCGGCTGCGACCGAGGTGACGCTCACCTGGAGCGAGCACTGTCGGGCGGCGACGGGCGAGGCGCCAACCCATCGCGGCTTCGGCAGTCAGCTCATCGCGATGAGCGTCCAGCGCCAGTTGAAGGGCGTGATCACCTATGACTGGTCGCGGGTGGGCCTGGTCGTCAGATTGACGGCGCCAACCCAGACACTCCTGCGGTGACGCTGCAGACCTGTCGCCTGCCGAATGGCCTTCGGCACCGACAAGGCCCGGGACATGGCCCGGGCCTTCCGTCCGATCGGGCCCATGCCGCCACGGGAGCCGCGTTCAGCCGCCCCAGAAAATGGCGAGCAGAATGATGATCGGCAGGGGAATGCCGACGAGCCACAGAAGAGCGCCGCGTCCGAGTCCCATGTTTGCTTCTCCCTGTGTTGCGTTCTCGGGCTGACAACGCTGGCCTTCGGGAGAAGGTTCCGGACCGGCTTCATTCCGGGGCGCCGACGGCCTCGCGGTGGTCATGGGAGGCGATGGTGACGGGAACGATCCTGCCGGGCTCGACGGGAGCGGTGAGACGCACCGGGGTGAAGTGCTCGGTGCGGCCCATGTCGCGCGTCTCGGCCAGCAGCCGGTAGCTGCGGCCGACCATGGCGTCGAGATGGGTGACGAGGGCCGCCTGGCCCTTGTCGCGCAGGCGGCGGGCGCGATCCTTCACCACGTCGCGGGCAACCTGGGGCATCCGGGCGGCAGGTGTTCCCGGCCGCGGGGAATAGGGAAAGACGTGCAGATGCGTCAGCCCGCAATCCTCGACGATGGCCAGCGAGCCGGAGAACATCTCCTCCGTCTCGGTCGGGAAGCCGGCGATGATGTCGGCGCCGAAGACCATGTCGGGCCGCAGGCGGCGGACCTCGGCGCAGAACCGGACGGCATCCTCACGCAGGTGGCGGCGCTTCATGCGCTTGAGCACCATGTCGTCACCGGCCTGCAGCGACAGGTGCAGATGCGGCATGAAGCGCGCCTCGCCGGCGATGACATCGAGGAGGTCGGGATCGGCCTCGACGGAATCGATGGAGGAGATGCGCAGCCGCTCGAGAGCGGGAACGTGGCGGAGGATCGCCTTGACCAGCGCGCCGAGCCTGGGCTCGCCTGGCAGGCCCTGGCCGTAGCTGGTGATGTCGACGCCGGTCAGCACCACCTCCCGGTAGCCGTTGTCGACGAGCCTGCTGACCTGATCCACCACCTCGCCCATGGGCACGGACCGGCTGTTGCCGCGCCCGTAGGGGATGATGCAGAAGGTGCAGCGATGGTCGCAGCCGTTCTGCACCTGGACGAAGGCGCGGGAGCGGCCGGTGAGCCCGTCGATCAGGTGCAGGGCCTGTTCGCGCACCGCCATGATGTCGTTGACCGCGACCTTCTCGCTCGCGGCGATGCCGAAATCGGGGCCGCGCGCCAGGGCCTGGCGCGTCTCGCCCCAGGCCTCGGCCTTCATCTTCTCGTCATTGCCGATGACCCGGTCGACCTCCGCCATGGCGGCGAAGACCTCGGGCTCGGTCTGCGCGGCGCAGCCGGTCACGACGATGCGGGCGTCGGGGTTCTCGCGCTTCAGGCGGCGGATGGCCTGGCGCGCCTGCCGCGTCGCCTCGGCGGTGACCGCGCAGGTGTTGACGACGATGGCCGCGGTCAGCCCCGCCTCGGCAGCGAGCCGCTGCATGACCTCGGATTCCGAGGTGTTGAGCCGGCAGCCGAAGGTGACGACCTCGACCGAGGAGGGACGCGGGTCCATGGCGTCAGGCGGCCGTGGCAAAGAGCGTGGGCGCGAAGGTGCCCTGGTGCTCGAGCTCGGTCGGGCCGGTCATGATGACGTGATTGTCCTCGCGCCATGCGACGAAGAGATCGCCACCCGGTAGCGACACGGTCGCGGCGCGGTCGGTGCGCTTCGTCCGCGCTGCCGCGACAAGGGCGGCGCAGGCCGCCGAACCGCAAGCGCGGGTGATGCCGACACCGCGCTCCCAGACCCAGAGGACGATATGGTCGCGCGCCTTCACCGCGGCGAGCGAGATGTTGGCCCGCTCGGGGAAGATCGGGTGGTTCTCGAGCATGGGCCCGATCTTCGGCAGGTCGAAGGCATAGGGATCGTCGACCCAAAAGATCGCATGGGGATTGCCCATCGAGACCACCGAGGGCGAGTGGAGGACGGGCGCGTCGATGGGGCCGATCTGCAGTTCGATGGCGCGAGTGTCGCGGAACTCCTCCGCCAGCGGGATGTCCTGCCAGCCGAACTTCGGCTCGCCCATGTCGACCGAGAAGGCATGGGGGCCGACACGCCGGCAGGCGAGGAGACCGGCGACAGTCTCGACCGTGAACCGGTCGCTGCCGTCTTCCTCGGCCAGAACCCAGGCGACGCAGCGCGTGCCATTGCCGCAGGCGCCGGCCTCGGTGCCGTCGGTGTTGTAGATGCGGATATAGCAGCGCGTGCCGGCGGTGCGGGCCCTGTGCAGCACCATCATCTGGTCGAAACGCGAGCGCTCGTCGGCCGCGATCGCCCGCGCCTCGGCGGCGGTGACCACATGGCCGGAAGCGCGCAGGTCGAGAACGACGATCTCGTTGCCGGCGCCGTTCATCTTCCAGAACGGATGGTTGGCGAGCGGGCTCATGCTCGGGACCCGTGGTGAAGCGTGGGAGTTGGTGTGTGAATGTGATGGCGAGGACACAATGCGCGGTCTCTATATAGGTTATCCTCGCCTTGTCCAAAACCGGCGGAAGGCTTGGGTCCGGGCAGGCCACGGGCACGAGAGGATCGACATGACGCGACGGGGTGCCGGATACGGTCTCAGCACTGTGCTCCTGGCCGGGCTCGTGGTGCTCGGGATCGGTGCGGAGGCCGCTGCCCAGACGCCGCCTCCGCCCGCGGCGACCGAGGCCCCGGCCCCCGGACCGGCCGACGCCCAGCCCGCCCTGCCGCCGGCCGCTGCCAGCGTCCTGCCCTCCGACGAGGCGATCCAGTCGGCGGGATTCGGCGACGAGGTGACATTGTCGGCCCGGCCGGCGCTGGTCATGACCGGCAAGACCTCCTGGGACGACCTCTACGGGACCTTCCGCAAGGCCATCGCCGACCTCAAGGCCATCGCCGCGCGCGAGGGCGCGGAGATCTCCGGGCCGCCGATGATCCGCTTCGTCTCCTCCTCCGACGACGCCGTCGACTACGAGGCGATCCTGCCCGTGCGCGAGGTGGCCAAACCGGCCGCCGCCTATGCCCCTGCCGGGCCCGGACAGACGCCGGCCGGCAAGGCGATCCGTTTCGTCCATCGCGGCGGCTACGATACGATGGAACAGACCTACGACGAGATCACCAACCACCTGGATGTCCAGTCGATCACGGCTGAAGACGCCTTCGTCGAGGAATATGTCCGCGATCCCGACCAGACGCCGGAAACCGACATGGCGACCTTCATCTACGTCTTTCCGAAGGCCAACTGACGCCACGGCCGCGTCGGGAACGGGCGGCCGGGACGGGCGCACAGTCGGCTTGCGTCACTGCAACGTCTTTGCCGTGGCGGCCGTATCCGCACCCCCTATCTTGCCGTGGACGGGACGCGACACGCGTCCGACAGGAGGCTTCCATGTCCTTCAACGGCATCCACCACGTCACCGCCATTTCCGGCCCGGCGCGCCGCAACCTCGCTTTCCACAGCGGCGTGCTCGGCCTGCGGCTGGTGAAGAAGACCGTCAATTTCGATGATCCCGGCACCTATCATCTCTATTTCGGCGATGCGGCGGGCACACCCGGCACCATCCTGACCTTCTTCCCCTGGGAGCGGGCGGCACCCGGCAGGCTCGGCGTCGGCCAGACCCAGGAGACAATGTTCCGCGTGCCGGAGAGTTCGCTCGGCTGGTGGACGCACCGGTTCGTCGACAAGGGCGTGCCGCACGAGACGATCGAGAAGCGCTTCGGCGACTCGGTCCTCGCCTTCCGCGATCCCGACGGGATGCGGCTGACGCTGGTCGGCGTGCCCGGCCTCGCGGCGGAACCCGCCTGGGAGGGCGGTGACGTGCCTGCCGCCCATGCGATCCGCGGTTTCCACGGCGTCGGCCTGCTGGTCGACAAGGGCGAGGCGACGGGCGCCATCCTCGCCGATGTCTTCGGCTTCGCGCGGGTCGGGACCGAAGGCGCGGTGACGCGCTATGCGGTGCCCGGCAACCCCCTCGGCGGCATCGTCGACATCCGGGCGGCCGGCGGGTTCCTCAAGGGCCGCGAGGGCGCCGGTTCCGTGCACCATGTCGCTTTCCGCGCCGCCGACGACGCGGCCCAGCAGGCCATGGTAGAGCGCCTCACCCTCCGGCACGGCCAGCGGGTCACCGAACAGCGCGACCGCAACTATTTCCGCTCGGTCTATTTCCGCGAACCGGGCGGCGTGCTGTTCGAGATCGCCACCGACGTGCCCGGCTTCGCCGTGGACGAGCCGGTGGAGACGCTCGGCGAGGCCCTGAAACTGCCGGCCGGTCTCGAACCGATGCGCGCGCGCATCGAGTCCGTCCTGCCGTCGCTCGCCTGATGCAGCCCCACGACACCGTCGCGCCATCCGGCGCGACGGTCGACCAGAAGAGGGTTCCCCATGACGACGATGACCGACACCGCCGGCGAATTCGTGCATCGCTTCGTGCCCGGCAGCGGCCCGGGCGGCCGCGCCCTGCTGCTGCTGCACGGCACGGGCGGCGACGAGACCGATCTGCTGCCCCTCGGCCAGATGATCGCTCCCGGCGCGGCGCTGCTGTCGCCGCGCGGCAAAGTCCTGGAGAACAGGATGCCGCGCTTCTTCCGCCGCCTGGCGGAAGGCGTCTTCGACCATGAGGACGTGGTGCGGCGCGCCCATGAACTCGCCGATTTCGTCACCGCCACTGTCGCCCGCCATGGCCTTGCCGCCCCGGTGGCCATCGGCTTCTCGAACGGTGCCAATATCGCAGCGGCGATGATGCTGCTCCGCCCCGAGGTGCTCGGCGGCGCCGTGCTCATCCGCGCCATGGTGCCTCTGCCGCAACCGCCGGCCGCGGGCCTCGCGGGCCAGCCGGTGCTGATCCTGTCGGGCGGCATGGACCCGATCGTGCCGGAGGAGGAGGCGGCGCAACTGGCCGCCCAATTGGCGGCCGCCGGCGCCGCGGTCGACCACGAGATCCTGCCGGCCGGCCACGGCTTGACACAGGCGGACGTCACCCTGGCGCGGCGCTGGCTCGCAGGCCTCGACCGGGCTGGAGCGGACGCCGGCCGTCCGCGCTGAGGCGGGCCGGCCTGCCCGTCGGAGTCGTCAGCGCTTGACGATGACCGTGGTGCCGACGCCGACGCGGTTCATCAGGTCGACGACGTCCTCGTTGAGCATGCGGAAACAGCCAAAGGAGGCCGCGGTGCCGACGGAGCGGCGCATGCTCTCCGTGGTGCCGTGGATGGCATATTCGCCGCCAGCCAGGGTCAGCGCACCTTCACCCATCGGATTGTTGGGGGCACCGCCCGGAATGACGTCGGGCAGGTTCGGATTGGCGCGCCGGACGACGGCCGGCGGCGACCAGGCGGGGCGGACGTGGCGGCCATTGACGACCGTCCGGCCCTCCCACTGTTCCGACGAGCGGCCGACGGCCACGCGGTAGCGGATGGCGACGCCGTTCTCCTTGACGAGGTAGAGCCGGCGTTCGGAATTGCGGATGACGATCGTGCCGGGCTCGGCGTGGAAATTCAGGCGGACGACCTCGCGCGCCTCGGCGCGCTCCGGTGCTGCAATACCGGCACCCACACAAGCAACGAAGGCCGCGGCCACCAGCGGCCGCGTCAGACGACTTCCCATGACCCTCTCCCATACCGCCCTTACCACCCGGCGGTCACGCGCCGAGAAAGCGGGGCGATCAGTTTCTCTTCAGTTGTCGAAAGAAGAAAATTCGGAGCCAGAGTCAACGGCTGGTTGCTTTGTGGCCAGCACGTGGCGGCGCCCTGTTGCCGCGCCGCAACGCTGGGGAAGCGGCAGGTCGTCAATGCTCATAAACCATTCACCACGATCAAGATTCACCTGCCCTCAACCATGTCGGTCAACGCGGTCCTTTCGGTCCATCGGTGACACTGTCCGCCGTCGGAGGGGAGAACGCGGGTGCGCACCAATGTGGGAGAGGCTGTCAGGCTGCCGGACAGGCGGACCACGCCCGCGCTGCTGGCCCTGTGCGCCTTCGCCGTCATGGCGAGCCTGCCCGTGGCGCTGCTCTGGGGCCTCGCCGGTGGATCACAGGCGCCGACCGAGACCATCCGCCCCTCGATCGCCGCCGAGGACGCCACCGATGCCCCGCCCGTCTGGCGGGCGGTGACGGCACGCCATGCCGGCTTCGACGTCGACGCACCGCGCTGGCGGCCGCTCGGCCAGGACGTCTCGCTGTTCCGGCGCTCCGACGGGCTCGCCCGCGAGGTCTTCCGCTTCGGCCTCGCCGAGGATGCCCGCCGCCATGCGGCGCTGGTGATCGACCGCAGCGACGTCCCCGCCGCGACACCGGCCGCCAGTCTCGGTGCGGTCCTCACCGACCTCGGCCTGTCGGCGACGATCAACGCCAATCCGATTCCCCTGGCGACCAAGTTCGGGCCTATGGCGACGGCCGACATGACGCTGGAGAGCGAGGAGGGCAGCAAGGCCTGCCTCGGCTTTGCCCTGCGCGACGGCGAGGCGGGCATCCGGTTGACCGGTTGGGTCTGCAACGGCGGCCCGGAAATCGTCAGCCGCCAGGATGCCTCCTGCTTCGTCGACCGGCTGTTCACCGTCGGGGTCCGCGACGCCGCCATTGCCGCCCTCTTCGCCCGGGCGGAACTGGCGCGCTTTCCCTGCCCCGCAGCGGCCGCGACGGCCCCCGCCAATCCTGTCGTCTCCGACCGGGGCGGCCGGCCGATGCCGCTTCGCCTCAACCGCCTGTGAGCCGACGCGTGCCGGTCCTGCGCAGGATCTTTACCTCCGGTTAACCATGTTTCGGCACTGTCCCCGGCATCACGGACGGGGAGGCAGGGATGGCCATCGGTCAGATCGGAACGGGCGGAATCGGCCAGACGGGCGACCGCGCCGCGGGCGGCCAGTCCTCCGGAAGCGCCGTGCGGCCAGCCGATTCCGCGCCGCGCATGCGGACGGCGAATGTCACGGTGACGCTCTCGCCGGAAGCCCGCCAGCACCTCACGCGCCTCGAAGGCTTCGCCGCCACGATCGGCACGTCGAAACAGCCCAAGCAGATGACCAAGCCCGGGATCAATATCGACTTCCGCACCTGAGGCCGGGCGCGGGACGGTCCTCCCCGCGCCGCAGGCTGGCCATCAGCCCGCCAGGTGCTGGAGTTCCTTGATGATCGCGTCGCCCATGCCGACGGTGCCGACCACATGGGTGTTGTCCGAGCGGATATCCGCCGTCCGCAGCCCCGAGGCCAGGACGTTGGTGACCGCCTTGTCGAGCATGTCGGCGGCCTCAATCGCCTTGAACGAGTAGCGCAAGGCCATCGAGAAGGACGAGATCGTCGCGATCGGATTGGCCGCGCCGGTGCCGGCAATGTCCGGCGCCGAACCGTGGACCGGCTCATAGAGCGCCTTGCGCTTGCCGGAGACCGGGTCCTCGGCGCCGAGCGAGGCGGACGGCAGCATGCCGAGCGAGCCGGTCAGCATGGCCGCGACGTCCGACAGAATGTCGCCGAAGAGATTGTCGCAGACGATGACGTCATACTGCTTGGGCCAGCGGACCAACTGCATGGCGCAATTGTCGGCGAGCACGTGTTCGAGCGTGACATCGGCGAATTCCGCCTTGTGAACCCGCGTCACCACCTGCTTCCACAGGACGCCGGTCTTCATGACGTTATGCTTCTCGGCCGAGGAGACCTTGTTGCGGCGGGTCTTCGCCAGTTCGAAGGCGACGCGGGTGATGCGCTCGATCTCGGAGGTCGTGTAGACCTGCGTGTCGACGCCGCGCTGCTGGCCGTCCTCCAGCGTCACGATCTCCTTCGGCTCGCCGAAATAGACGCCGCCGGTCAGCTCGCGGACGATGAGGATGTCGAGCCCTTCCACCACTTCCGGCTTCAGCGAGGAGGCCGCGGCGAGCGCCGGGAAACAGATGGCGGGCCTGAGGTTGGCGAAGAGGCCGAGATCCTTGCGCAGGCGCAGAAGGCCGGCCTCTGGGCGCTTGGAATAGGGCACGTCGGCCCATTTGGGACCGCCGACCGCGCCGAACAGCACGGCATCGGCGGCCTGTGCGAGCGCCATGTCGCTGTTGGAAATGGCCTCGCCGTGGGCGTCGTAGGCGCTGCCGCCGACCAGGCCGCGCTCGGTCTCGAAGCCGGCGACGCCCTGCCTGCCGAACCAGGCGACGACCTTCTCGACCTCGGCCATCACCTCGGGGCCGATGCCGTCGCCGGGCAGGATGAGAAGCTTGTGCGTCGCCATGGAAATGTGTCCCCGTTCTGAGCGTTTGCGCGCTCTAGCGTTCCAGCCGGCTCAGGGCAAGGTCCCCGAACGCATGAGGGCGCGCCTTGCAGCGCGCCCCCTGAACATCGCCCGTGCCGCGATCACTCGGCGGCGGGGGTCTTCTCGCCGGCGGGAGCCGCCGGATCGTCCTCGACGCGCGGCGTGCGGCGCTTGCGGACACGGGGGGCGGGCGCCTCCCGTTCCTCGGCGGCTGCAGCGGCCGGGACGACAACGGCGCCGCCGGTGATGAAGGAGGGCAGGCCGAGGCCCACCTCTTCCTCGCGCCGGGCCGGCGCCGGCGGGGACACGGGGCCCTGGTCGGCATCGGGACCATCGCCTTCGTAGCTGCCAGGCTCGCGCCGGGCCTGCCGCTCGGCGAAACGCTCGGCGCGGCGGCGCTCGAAGCGCTCGCGCCGGCTCTCATAGGGACGCTGCCCGTCACGGGGCATGCCACCCTCTGCATCCGGTCCCGAACCGGCGATATCGGGCTGTTCACCGGCCACGATGTCGGGCTGCGGGCGGGGACGATCCTGGCGATCGGGGCGGTCCTGACGATCGGGGCGGTCCTGACGATCGGGGAAGCGCTGGCCGCCGCCGGGGAACCGGTCGCGATCACGATCGCGGTCGCGATTCTGCCCCTGGAAGTCGCGCTGGCCCTGAAAGTCGCGCTGTCCCTGGAAATCACGCTGTCCCTGGAAGTCGCGCGGACCCTGGAAATCGCGCTGGCCCTGATAGTCGCGCGGCTGGCCGCCAGCGAAATCCCGCGGCGGCTGGGGCGGCAGTTCGGGTTTGGCCTGAACCGGGGATTCGAAGCGCTTGTCGAAGGGAGAGGCGAAATCGTCGTCGTCCTCGTCCTCGCCATCGTCCTCGACCTGCTGGCCTTCGACACGGGGCGCCTGCTGCTGGCGGAGCGCCTCCTGGGCGGCGGCGATGAGGCGGAAATAGTGCTCGGCGTGCTGGAGATAGCTCTCGGCAGAGACGGGATCGCCGGACGAATGGGCATCGCGCGCCAGCTGCAGGTATTTCTCCGCGACGTGCTGGGCGGTCCCGCGAATCTTCACGTCGGGCCCGTTCGACTCGTAGCTTCGGGAGAGCGGATTGGGGCCCTTGCCACCGCCGCGATTGTTGCGGCCGCGCATGCGCTTGTTGTTGCTGTTTCTCATGTCGGTCCTTTATCGACCTCCTCAAGCGGAGCACGCGTCCAAGCGATGCATCCGGATCCTTCGGCGGAGCACAGGCAGACCTCGCAGGCATCACGTGCCCGGCCTTGCCGCGTCCGGCAGTTCAACGATCTTCAGGGTTCAGGGCGACGGCTGACCATCCCGCCCTTCGCGCCTCTCGCGCGCCTCGTCCTTCATTCGGGATCGGATCATGGCGCCCCTCGCGCCCTGGCTCCGACGTGCCAAACCCCACCAGATCTGTTTGCTGTTGCGTTCGACGCGCGGATATGACCCCGGACCGCTTCGAATCTTATGATTGATTTCTTAGCTGGTCCGAAGCCGGATTCCAAGCGGTTTCTCGGCACGCGCACCCCGCCGTCAGGGAGCCGGATTACCCCGGAGTTGGTGGACGGCGTCGATGGCCGCGAGGGTGTCGGGGGAGAGGGTTGTCCCGCCGGCGTCGATGGCGGTCTTCAGCTGGGCCATGGAGGTCGCGCCGATGATGGTCGATGTCACGAAGGACTGGCTGACGACGAAGGCGATGGCCAGGGTCGCGGGGTCGAGGCCAGCCTCGCGCGCGATGGCGACATAGTCCCGGATCGCCGCCTCCGAGCCCGGCTTCTGGTAGCGCTGCTGACGGTCGAACAACGTCACCCGGGCGCCCGGCGGGCGGGCACCGTCGAGATATTTCCCCGTCAGGAAGCCCTGGGCGAGGGGCGAATAGGCCAGCAGGCCGACCTGTTCGCGCAGGGCGATCTCCGCCATCGCGGTCTCATAGGTGCGGTTGAGCAGGTGATAGGCGTTCTGCACGCTCTGCACCCGCGGCAGGTTGCGCCTCTCGGACTCCTTCAGGAACGTCATCGTGCCCCAGGCGCTCTCGTTCGACAGGCCGATGAAGCGCACCTTCCCCGCCCTGACGAAATCGCCGAGGACGTCGAGCTGCTCGCCGATGGTCGTATCGTCGGCACGCGGGGTCCAGCCCTCGGCGGCGAAGCGCGTCGGATTGGCGCCGAAGGGCGCGGCGCGCTCCGGCCAGTGCAGCTGGTAGAGGTCGATATAGTCGGTGCCGAGCCGCTTGAGGCTCTGGTCGAGCGCGGTCTGCATCTGCGCGCGCGTCAGCCGCGTCGCCGCCCCGTCGGGCCGCAGCCAGGTCATGGCGCCGGCGCCGGCGACCTTGGTGGCGAGGATGATGTCGTCGCGCCGGCCGCGCTTCTTCAGCCAGGTGCCGATGATTCGCTCGGTGGCGCCATAGGTCTCGGCCTTCGGCGGCACCGCATACATTTCCGCCGTGTCGAAGAAGGTCACGCCGCGCGAGACGGCATAGTCCATCTGCGCATGGCCCTCGGCCTCGGTGTTCTGCTCGCCGAAGGTCATCGTGCCGAGGCACAGGGCGGTGACGTCGAGGCCGGTACGGCCGAGGGGACGGGTCTGCATGCTGTGCGCCGATCGCTGCGGGGAGGACGGCCGTGGTTAGGAAGGCAGAGCTCGCCGGTCAACTACCGCGGCGAGATCGCACCTGTGCGATCAGGTCCTCGACCTTCGGCAGGATGCGCCGGACGATGACGTCGACGCCCCTGGCATTGGGATGCATGCCGTCAGCGAGGTTCAGCCCCGCCTCGCCGGCGACCCCGTCCAGGAAGAAGGGGTCGAAGAGCACGCCGTGCCTGGCGGCGAGGTCCGGGAAGATCGGATTGAAGGCAGCCCCGAAGGTGCTGCCCATATTGGGCGGCGCCACCATGCCGGACAGGAGAACGGTGATGCCGCGCGCCTTCAGGCGGGTGACGATCGCGTCGATATTGCGCCGGGTGACCGCCGGATCGATGCCGCGCAGGGCGTCGTTGGCGCCGAGCTCGACGATGACGGCGTCGACGCCATCGCCCACCGCCCAGTCGAGCCGCTCGAGGCCGCCGGAGGAGGTATCGCCGGAGACGCCGGCATTCTCGACCGTGACGGCATGGCCCCTGGCCCGCAAGGCTGCCTGGAGCCGCACCGGAAAGGCCTCGGCGGGCCCGAGCCCGTAGCCGGCGGTGAGGCTATCGCCAAGGGCGACGATGCTGACGGGTCGCGCCTGCTGAGCGCCAGCCGGCGCGCCGGACAGGGCAAGGACCAGGGCGGTCAGGCCGATCACGAACTGTCGCACGAGGTTTCCCTTTCCAAAGGCCACTGCGGTTGCCATCTAGGGTCTTAGGTGCAATGCCGCAATGCGCGGCGCGAGACGAGCGACCGACATCATGCCCCTGCCGACCGAAACGCCCCGCCGGGCGCCCGACGCCATCGTCATCGACAAGGTCGAACTCTCGCTCGGGCGCGGCGCCTCGCGCGTTCACATCCTGAAGAGCCTGTCGCTGTCGATCGCAGCGGGACAGTCGGTCGGCCTCGTCGGTCCGTCAGGCTCGGGCAAGTCGACCCTCCTCATGGTGATGGCAGGCCTGGAGCGACCCGATTCCGGCCGCGTGACGGTGGCGGGGACCGACATCACCAGTCTGGACGAGGACGCCCTCGCGCGCTTCCGCGGCCGCCATGCGGGCATCGTCTTCCAGTCGTTCCACCTCATCCCGACGATGACCGCGCTGGAGAACGTCGCCGTACCGCTGGAACTGGCCGGAGCGCCGGATGCCTTCGACCGGGCCGCCGACGAGTTGGACGCGGTCGGCCTCGGCACCCGCCTGAACCACTACCCGACGCAGATGTCCGGCGGCGAACAGCAGCGCACCGCGCTGGCGCGCGCCCTGTCGGTTCGACCCGACATCCTCTTTGCCGACGAGCCGACCGGCAATCTCGACGAGGCCACCGGCCGCACCATCATCGACCTGATGTTCGCCAAACAGGCCGAACGCGGCGCGACGCTGGTTCTCGTCACCCATGACCGGGCGCTGGCCGAACGCTGCGACCGCGTCGTGCGCCTGCGCTCGGGCGTCATCGTCGAGGACAGCCGCGCGGCGGAGCAGGTGGCGTGAGCGGCTTCGTCGCAAGGCCGCGCCGCCTGCCCACCGCCATCCGCCTCGGCCTGCGGGACCTGCGCGGCGGGCTCAGCGGCTTTGGCACCTTCATCGCCTGTATCGCGCTCGGCGTCGCGGCCATCGCCGGCGTCGGCTCCTTCGCGCGCGGGCTGGTCGAGGGCCTCGCGCGCGAAGGCCGCGTCATCCTCGGCGCCGACGCCTCCTTCCAGGTGCTGCACCGCGAATTGCCGGAGGCGGTCGTCCGGGCCCTTGCGGAGCGCGGGGTGGTCGCCACCATGGCGACGACGCGCGCCATGGCACGCACGCCCGCCACCGGCGATGCGGCCAAGTCCTCCCTGGTCGAGATCAAGGCCGTCGATCCCGGCCTCTATCCGCTGGTCGGCACGCTGGAGACCGAGCCGGCCTTCGGCACGCCCGAGGCCCTCGCCGTCGTCGATGGCCGGGCGGGCGTCCTGGTCGAGCCGGCGCTGCTGGCCCGGCTCGACGTCAGGATCGGCGATTCCATCGTGCTCGGCGACCTGCCCGTGCGGATCGCCGGCGTCATCCGCAGCGAGCCCGACAGGCTCGCCGGCGGGCTCGGCTTCGGCCCGCGCCTCCTGCTGTCGCTCGACACGTTCCGCCAGACCGGGCTGATCCAGCCGGGATCGCTGATCCGCTGGATGTATCAGCTCGATCTTGGCTCCAGCCAGGCAAGCGATGCCGACCTGCGGCGGGTCGTCGCCGATATCCGGGGGCGCTATCCCGATGCCGGCTTCGAGATCCGTACGCGGATGAACGCCTCGCCGCAGCTGACGACGCAGATCGAACGCTTCTCCCAGTTCCTGACGCTGGTCGGGCTGACCGCGCTGCTGGTCGGCGGTGTCGGCGTCGCCAATGCGGTGGCGAGCCTCGTCGACCGCAAGCGCGACGACATCGCGACGCTGAAGGCGCTCGGCGCCACCGGCGGCATGGTCTTCGCGGCGACGCTCACACAGGTCGGGCTGCTCGCCCTCGTCGGCACGGCGATCGGGCTGGCGGTCGGCGCCGTCCTGCCAGCCGCGGTAGTGGCAGCCTTCGGCGCGGCGATCCCGATCCCGGTTGCCACCGGCGTGCAACCGGGCGAACTGGCGACGGCGGCCGCCTATGGCCTGCTCGTGGCGCTCGCCTTCGCGCTCTGGCCGCTCGGCCGCGCCCATGACGTGCCGGTGTCGGCGCTGTTCCGTGAAACGGTCGACGGCGAGCGGCGCTGGCCGCGGCCGCGCTACCTCGCCCTGGTCGCCGCCACGCTCGTCGTGCTCGTCGGCCTGTCGGTCGCGACTTCCTTCAACCCGCGCCTCGCCCTCGGCTTCATGGCGGGCGCCGCCGGAATCTTCGTCGCGCTGCGGCTGGTGGCGGCCGGCATCATGGCGCTGGCTGCCCGGATGCCGCGCTCGCGCCGCACCAGTCTGAGGCTCGCCGTCGCCAATCTGCACCGGCCCGGCGCGCTCACCCCCTCCGTGGTGCTTTCCCTCGGCCTCGGCCTGACCCTGCTCGCCGTCATCGCCCTGGTCGATGCCAGCTTCCGCCGCCAGATCGAGGAGGCGCTGCCGGACCGGGCGCCGTCCTTCTTCTTCGTCGACATCGTCAATGCCGACGCCGCCCGCTTCGACGCCTTCATCGCCGACAAGGCACCGGGCGCCGACCTCAACCGGGTCCCGATGCTGCGCGGCCGCTTCGTCCGCCTCGGCGGCCGGCCGGTGGAGGAGATCCGCGCCGGCGACGATATCGCCTGGGCGCTGCGCGGCGATCGCGGGATCACCTATGCGGAGAACCTGCCGCGCAACTCCCGCATCACCTCCGGCGACTGGTGGCCGGCGGACTATAACGGCCCGCCGCTGGTTTCCTTCGACGAGCGCATGGGCCGCGGCTTCGGGCTGAACCTTGGCGACGAGGTGACCGTCAACGTGCTGGGACGCAACATTACCGCGCGGATCGCCAACTTCCGACACATCCAGTGGGACAATCTCGGCATCAATTTCATCGTCGTGTTCTCGCCGAACACGTTCAGGGCGGCCCCCCACGCCCATCTCGCCACCCTGACCTACCGCCAACCCGCCTCGGCAGCCGAGGAGATCGCACTCCTGCAGCAGGTGGCGGCCGCCTTCCCGGCGGTCACCACGGTGAGGGTCAAGGATGCGCTGGAGGCGGTCGGCCAGCTGGCGACACAGATCGCCACCGGCATTCGCGGCGCCAGCATCGTGACGCTGGTGGCGGCCATCCTGGTGCTGGCCGGGGCCCTGGCCGCCGGCCACCGGGCCCGGGTCTACGATGCCGTGATCCTGAAGACCCTCGGGGCGCCGCGGGCCATGCTGATCCGGACCTATGCGCTGGAATATGCGTTGCTCGGCACGGTGACGGCCCTGTTCGGCCTCGCCACCGGCTGCGTCGCCGCATGGGTGGTGACGACCCAGGTGATGAACATCCCCTTTGCCTTCGCGCCGCTGCAGGCGCTGGGGATCATCGTGCTGGCCATCGTGCTCACCGTCGGCTTCGGCCTGGTGGGCACCTGGCGGGCGCTGGGCGAAAAACCCGCCCCTGTCCTGCGCAACATGTGAGTGAAACAGAGCGATGGCCAACCTGCCGCCAGCCATGTGAGGACTTGCGACAAAGGGACGCGAAGCCTCACCAATGCTGGCTCGTCGGGGGTCGGGGTCTTGTTTCCGTCATGACCTCAGCCATATTGCGTGTCGGATGACGGATCCTGTCCAGGGTTCGTCTTTTACGGGAAAGCCAGAGGTTCTTCCATGTCGCACTACGATCCGAATGCCCAGGCCTATGGCGGCTACGGTTATGGCCAGCCGACGGCCATTCAGCAGGCCCAGATCGACCAGGGCCTTCGCTCCTACATGGTCGGCGTCTACAATTACATGATGATCGGCCTCGCCATCACCGGCATGGCCGCCCTCGGCATCTATATGCTGTCGGTCACCGGTGACGCTTCGCTCGCCCAGCAGACGGCGCGCGGCGCCATGCGCGTGTCCGGCGGCCAGTTCCTGACGCCCTTCGGCGCCTTCCTGTTCGCGAGCTGGTTCAAGTTCGTCGTCATCCTTGCCCCGCTCGGCGTGGTGCTGCTGCTGTCGTTCCGCGCCGACCGCCTGAGCGCGCCGGCGGCCCAGATCACCTTCTGGGTCTATGCGGCGCTGGTCGGCGTCTCGATGACGACCATCCTGCTGGTCTATGCCCACACCTCGGTCGCCCGTGTGTTCTTCATCACGGCCGCCTCCTTCGGTGCGCTGTCGCTCTGGGGCTACACGACCAAGCGTGACCTCTCGGGCATGGGGACGTTCCTGATGATGGGCCTCTTCGGCCTGATCATCGCCATGCTGGTCAACATCGGCATTGCCGCCTTCACCGGCACGCCCTCGACCATGCTGCAGTGGATCATCTCGGTGGTCGGCGTCCTGATCTTCGCAGGCCTCACCGCCTACGACACGCAGAACATCAAGAACGAGTACATCTACAGCCTGGCCTATGCGAACGACGGCTCCATCGTGCAGAAGGCCGCCATCTTTGGCGCCCTGCAGCTCTACATGGACTTCGTGGGCATGTTCCAGTTCCTGATGTCCCTGCTCGGCTCGCGCGACGAGTGAGCCCGGCGGCCCATCCGGCACCCCTATCCGACAACCCCCGGCCGCAAGGCCGGGGGTTTTGCTTTGTCGGGGCCGGCGGCGAAAACCTTGCGGCGAACAGGCGCGGCGACGCCCCGCCTCAGTCGGCGGCGAAGACAAGCGCCCGCGGAATGCCGGCGAGGTCCGAGACGAGATGCGCCAGCCGAAACCCGCAAGCGCGGGCGATACCGGCGACGTCAGGAGCCTGGCCGACGCCGATCTCGACCGCAACATGGCCGCCGGGCTTCAGCACCCGGCCGGCATCGCCAAAGATCGCACGATAGGCATCGAGCCCGTCCGCGCCGCCATCGAGGGCGAGGCGGGGGTCGTGCAGCGCCACTTCCGGCGCCAGGCGATCGCAATCCGCCGCGGGAATATAGGGCGGATTGGAGACGATCAGGTCGAAGGGCACAGCAAGACCCTGCGTCCAGCAACCCTCAGCGAAAGCCGCGCGCTCCGCGAGGCCGAGGGCCAGGGCATTGTCGCGCGCCGCCGCGAGCGCCTGCGCCGACAGGTCGATCCCGAGGCCCGAGGCCTCGGGACGTTCACTGAGGATCGCCAGGAGGACGGTGCCGGGCCCGACGCCGAGGTCGAGGATCCGGGCCGGACCATGGGCCGGCAGCAGGGCCAGCGCCGCCCCCACGAGCGCCTCGGTGTCATCGCGCGGAATCAGGCAGGCCGCGTTGAGCGCCAGGTCGAGACCATGGAAGGCGCCCGTCCCGATAATGCGGGCCACCGGCTCGCGGGCAAGGCGGCGGGCGAGGAGGGCCTCGATGCGGTCGCGCTGTACCGGGTCGAGGCACGTGCCGGCCGCAACTCCTGGCAGGGCCGGGTCGAGGCCCGTGGCCAGCCGGAGCAGGATGCGCGCCTCGCTGGCGGCCTCCTCGATGCCGGCAGCCGCCAGCCGTTCGGTGGCGAGGCGCCGCGCCGCGCCGAGGCTGGTGCCGGCCGGGATCACGCCGCGGTGTCCAGCGCCAGAAGGCCCGCCTGGTGATCGGCGATGAGGGCGTCGATGATCTCGCCGAGGGCGGTGCCAGCCATGATCTCCGGCAGCTTGTAGAGGGTCAGCTCGATGCGATGGTCAGTCACCCGCCCCTGCGGGAAGTTATAGGTGCGGATGCGCTCGGACCGGTCGCCCGAGCCGACCTGGAGGCGGCGGTCCTCGGCACGCGTGGCGGCGAGGCGGCGGCGCTCCTCGTCGAAGATGCGCGAGCGCAGGATGGCCATGGCGCGGGCGCGGTTCTTGTGCTGCGAACGCTCGTCCTGGACCAGCACGACGGTGTTGGTGGGAATATGGGTGATGCGCACCGCCGACTCGGTCTTGTTGACGTGCTGGCCGCCGGCGCCCTGGGCCCGCATCACGTCGATCCTGAGGTCGTCATCGTTGATCGCGACATCGACCTCCTCGGCCTCGGGCAGAACCGCGACGGTCGCCGCGGAGGTGTGAATGCGGCCGCCGGATTCGGTCGCCGGCACGCGCTGGACCCGGTGAACGCCGCTCTCGAACTTCAGTTTCGCATAGGCACCGGCGCCGCGGATCTCGGCGACGATCTCCTTGAAGCCGCCGACCGTCCCCTCGCTGGCCGAGATAAGCTCCATGGCCCAGCCCTGCAGGGCAGCATAGCGCTCGTACATGCGGAACAGATCACCGGCGAAGAGCGAGGCCTCGTCGCCGCCCGTTCCAGCGCGGATCTCGAGGATGGCGTTCTTCGCGTCGGCCGCATCCTTGGGCAGGAGGGCGAGGCGGAGCTGGTGCTCGAGCGCGGAGACGCGCTCCTCCAGCGCCGGCTTCTCCTCGTGGGCGAGGTCGGCCATGTCGCGGTCGGTGGCCGGATCGGCAAGGAGCTGTTCGATGTCCGCGAGTTCGGCATGGGCGGCGCGCCAGGCATTGACCGCCTCGACCACCGGCGTCAGTTCGGAGAACTCGCGCGACAGGCTGACATAGCGATCGCCCTCGACGCCGGCGGCCAGCTCGGCCTCGACGAGGTCGCGCCGCACGACCAGGGCCTGAAGCTTGGCGAGCGGCAGCATCAGAGGCTCACGCCCTCGGCTTCGGCGAAGTCGCGCAGGCGCTGGCGGATCGACTGGCCCTGGCGCGGCTTGTCGATCAGATCATCGAGCAGCGCGGCAAAGCGCGAGAGGTCGAGGTCGAGCAGCATGGACTTCACCGGGCCCATGGCGGCCGGCGAGAGCGACAGCGACCGGTAGCCGAGGCCGGCCAGCGCCATGGCCTCCAGCGGCCGGGAGGCGAGCTCGCCGCAAAGCGTGACGAGCTTTCCATGCTCGCGGCCCTTGCGGGCGAGGCTGCGGAGTGCGCGCAGGATGGGCGGCGTCAGCACGTCGAAGCGGTTGGCGACGCGGTTGTTGCCGCGATCCACCGCGAACATGAACTGGACGAGGTCGTTGGAACCGACCGAGAGGAAGTCGACCCGCGGCAGGAGTTCGTCGAGCTGGAACAGCAGGGCCGGCACCTCGACCATGACGCCGACCTGGACCCGTTCGGGCATGCGGTGGTCATGGCGGCGCAGATGGGTCAACTCGCGCTCGACGATAGCCTTGGCAGCGTCGAACTCCTCGATCGCCGCGACCATCGGGAACATGATGCGCACCTCGCGACCGGCGCCGGCGCGCAGCATGGCGCGGACCTGGCTTCGCAGCAGGCCGGGGCGGTCGAGGCCGAGGCGGATGGCGCGCCAGCCCAGGGCCGGGTTCTCCTCCTGGATGACGTCCATATAGGGCAGCACCTTGTCGCCGCCGATATCGAGGGTACGGAAGGTCACGGGACGGTTGCCGGCGGCGTCGAGCACCTTGCGATAAAGGTCGAGCTGCTCGGCGATGCGCGGCAGGGCGTTGGCCACCATGAACTGCAGTTCGGTGCGGAACAGACCGATGCCCGAGGCACCGGTCTCCTCCAGGAAGGGCAGGTCGACCATCAGGCCGGCATTGAGGTTCAGCTTGATCTCGACGCCGTCGCGCGTCACCGCGGGCAGGTGGCGGATGGCGGCATATTGCGCCTGGCGGCGGGCGCGGAACCGCACCTTCTCGGCATAGGCACTCTCGACGTCACCGGTTGGCCTGAGATGCACCTCGCCGGTGGCGCCGTCGATTATGATGGCATCGCCGGGATCGGCGAGGCTGGTGACGTTCTCGGCCTGGCCGACGGTGGGAATTCCGAGGGCCCGGGCGACGATGGCGACGTGGCTGGTCGCGCCGCCCTCCTCCAGGACGAGGCCGCGCAGCTTGGTGCGGTCGTAGTCGAGCAGCGCCGCAGGCCCCATGTGACGGGCCACGACAATGGCATTGTCGGGCAGCTCCATCCGCACCTCGCCCTTGGCACCGGTGAGCTGGCGCATCAGCCGGTTGGCGAGATCGTCGAGATCATGCATCCGTTCGCGCAGATAGGGGTCGGTCTGGCGCATCATGCGGGCACGGTTGTCCGACTGAACGCGCTCGACGGCCGCCTCGGCCGTGATGCCGGTCCCGATCGCCTCCTTCAGGCGGCGCACGAAGCCGCGGTCATGGGCGAACATGCGATAGGCTTCGAGGATGTCCTTGTGCTCGCCGCCGCGGGCGACATCCTCGGCGTCCAGCATGTGGTCGATCTCGGCGCGCAGCGACTCGATCGCCGCCTCGATGCGCACGAGTTCGCGGGCCGGATCATCGGCGATCAGCTTGGTGACCTGGATGCGCGGCTCGTGCAGGACGACATGGCCGAGGCCAACGCCCTCCGCCAGGCCCTCGCCCGGCAGATGCAGCGGGCGACGGGCGGCGGGCTCCTGGCCGGGCGGCGCGAGCGCGGAGAGTTCGCCCGAGGCGATCATCTCCGCCAGCACCATCGAGGTCGTCTGCAGCGCCTCGACCTCGTCTTCCTCATATTTGCGGTGGGCGCGGTTCTGCACGACGAGCACGCCGAGCGTGTTGCCGCCGCGCAGGATCGGCACGCCGAGGAAGGAGTGGAAGATCTCCTCGCCCGTTTCCGGCTTGAAGGCGAAGGAGGGATGCTCCTGGGCGTCCGACAGGTTCAGGGATTCGGCGGTCTGCGCCACCAGGCCGACGAGGCCTTCGCCGGCGCGCATGACGGTGAGGTGGACGGCTTCCCGGTTGAGGCCCTGGGTCGCATAGAGTTCGAGCGTGCTGTCGACGCGCAGGACATAGACCGAGCAGACCTCGGCCACCATGTTGGCCGCGATCAGAACCACGATCTTGTCGAGGCGTTCCTGCGCCGAAATCTGCTCCGCCATCACCTCGCGGAGGCGGCGGAGCAGGAGGCGCGGACCGCCGAATGCGGAGCGCATCGGCATCGTCACGATCTGGGCGGTGAGCCCGTTCCTGAGCATAAGACGCGGCGAGCCTCTGCCGCAGAATCCACCATTAAGGTGGTGGTGACGGTTTGCAAAGCCGGTCGCAGGCAACCTGCCGGCCTCAAGGCCGCCCAGGGGCCGCTGGCGGACGGGCCGCCGTGGGCGACCACGGCGATGACGATCACCCGGCCTTGTCGAGACCGTAGAGCGTGTGGAGGGTGCGCGCCGCCAGCTCGGTATAGGCGGCGTCGATCAGCACGGAAAATTTGATCTCCGAGGTGGTGATGGCGCGGATGTTGATGCCCTTGTCGGCCAGCGCCTTGAAGGCTTTTGCCGCAACACCGGCATGAGAGCGCATGCCGACACCGATGCAGGAGACCTTGACCACGTCGGAGGCGGTCTCCAGCGCCTTGAAACCGACGGCCTCGCGCGCCTCCAACAGGACGTGACGCGCCCGTTCGAGATCGGCGCCCGGACACGTAAAGGTGATGTCGGTCGTCGCGCCGTCGGACGAGACGTTCTGGACGATCATGTCGACATTGATGTTGGCCTCTGCGAGGGGGCCGAAGATCGCGGCGGCCACGCCCGGCTTGTCGGCGACGGCGCGCACGCTCACCTGCGCCTCGTCCTTCGAGAAGGCGATACCGGTCACGACCTGCTTTTCCACGATTTCCTCCTCGTCGCAGATGAGAGTGCCCAGTTGCGGGTTCTCGGGATCGTCAAAGGACGAGCGGACATAGGTGCGCACGCCATGGATCATTGAAAGCTCGACGGAACGGACCTGCAGGACCTTCGAGCCCAGCGAGGCCATTTCCAGCATTTCCTCGAAGCCGACCTTGTCGAGCCGACGGGCCTTCGGAACGATGCGCGGATCGGTCGTGTAGACCCCGTCGACGTCGGTGTAGATGTCGCAGCGCTCGGCGCGGATAGCCGCGGCGATGGCGACTGCGGAGGTGTCGGAGCCGCCGCGACCCAGCGTCGCGATGCGGTTCGTCTCGCGCGAGACGCCCTGGAAGCCGGAAATGACCGCCACTTCCCCTTGGGCGAAGGCGGCATCGAGATGGGTCGCGGGTATGTCGGCGATGCGCGCCACCGAATGGGCCTCGTCGGTGACGATCGGCACCTGCCAGCCCTGCCAGGAGCGCGCCTTGATGCCCATGGCATTGAGGACGATGGCGAGCAGACCGGAGGTCACCTGTTCGCCGGCGGCGACCACGGTGTCATATTCGGCGAGGTCATAGAGCGGCGCGGCTTCCTTGCACCAGGCGACCAGTTCGTTGGTCTTGCCGGACATGGCGGAGACGACCACGGCCACCTGATAGCCGGCCTCGACCTCGCGTTTGACGTGCCGCGCCACATTCTTGATGCGGTCGACATTGGCGACGGACGTGCCGCCGAACTTCATCACGAGGCGAGGCATGGCTTGAAAACGATCCGGCGCCGGCGGCGCCCCTTGGGTCAAAAAGGCGCGTATCCATAACCATCGATCGCATGTAAGGCAACGCAGGAGACCATCCGTCCGACGACTGCCGAGGACCGGAAGCCATGCGCCCGACCGAGACGCCGACACCCACCACGCTCGACCCGGGCGAGGTCGACAAGTTTTCCCGCCTCGCCACCGAATGGTGGAACCCGGCGGGCAAGATGGGGGTCCTGCACAAGTTCAATCCGGTGCGGCTCACCCATATCCGCGACATGGCCTGCGCCCGCTTCGGGCGCGACCGCAATGCGATGGACGCCCTGTCCGGCCTGTCCGTCCTCGACATCGGCTGCGGCGGCGGCCTGCTGTGCGAGCCTCTCGCCCGCATGGGCGCCAGCGTCACCGGCATCGATCCCGCCCGCACCAATGTCGAGACGGCGCGACTCCATGCCAAGCTCTCGGGCCTTGCCATCGACTATCGTTGCACCACGGCAGAAGACCGTGCCGATGCCGGTGAAACATTCGACATCGTCCTGGCGATGGAGGTCGTCGAACACGTCGCCGATGTCGGCCTCTTCGTCGGGGCCTGCGCGCGGCTGGTCAAACCTGGCGGGCTGCTGGTCATGGCGACAATCAACCGCACCATGAAGAGCTACGCCCTGGCCATCGTCGGCGCCGAATATGTGCTGCGCTGGCTGCCGCGCGGGACCCATGAATGGGACAAGTTTGTCAGGCCGGAGGATCTCGCCGACGCCATGGCGGCCAATGGCCTTACCGTCATCGACCGCAAGGGCGTGCGCTACGACCTGCTGCGTGACCGCTGGGTGGAAACCTCCGATCTCTCGGTCAACTACATGCTGACCGCAGGGCGCAGCTGACGTTTCTGCAATCTTCCCGCGTTGGACGCAGGCGCCGGGCCTGCTAGGCTGACCCCATGCGCCATGCGGTCCTCGTTTTCGTCGCCGTCGTCAGCGCCGGTCTTGCCACGGGCCGCGAGAGCGCGGCGCAGCCACGCGAGACAGATCCGGCAGCCGAAATTGTCCAGCGTCAGCCCTTCACGCCAGGCCCTCCGGTGTCCATTCCGCCCTGTACCTGCCGTGCAGCCGGCAAAAGTTGGATCGTAGGGGAGACAATCTGCCTCAAGACGCCCAGTGGCGAGAGGCTTGCTGTCTGCACAACCGACGAAAATGTTACAACGTGGCGTATATCACCTGTCCCATGCGCCACATCTTCTTTGACGCCATATAGATCGGCGCAGATGACGCAGGGAAACACCTGCTGATTCACCAAAAAGGGGGCTGTGCAGTCCCAAAAATCCGAGTTACGCTACTTTCTGGCTCTCAGGTCCGGGCGGCGAGGATCTGGCGGCGATCCGGTCCCACCATGGTGCCGGAGCATCGCGGACATGTGCTGATCCGGAGCTCTAGCAGGTACGCAATCGTGCGGAACCGGCAGTGCATTCGGAAAGGCTGACCGGCATGTCGATGACGGGGACCGTCAAGTTCTTCAACACCGAGAAAGGCTACGGCTTCATCAAGCCGGACGATGGGGGCAAGGACATCTTCGTCCATATTTCGGCTGTCCAGCGTTCGGGCCTCGCAAGTCTCGCCGAGGGGCAGAAACTGGAGTTCGAGCTCGAACCGGACAAGCGCGGCAAGGGACCGAAGGCGGTCAATCTCGCGGTCCGCGGCTGATCTCCGGCGCCGTTCTTGCGGCGCGGGCGAGGAGAGGTTCGCCGGCTCCGCGCGCGCACAGCCCCGGCGCGTTGTCCAGGGTTCGCGTGCATCGCCGCGCGACCACCGTCGTCGTTCCGGAACCGATCCGGGCCTGATCCGCGAATGTGAACGGCCCTGCATGCGGTTCCGATTTCTTCGGGCCCCGACATCCGGTAAATCCCGGTCATGAGCCAGGATACGCCCCCCCCCGCCCGCACCGCCATCCTCATCGCCGGGGGCGGCCTCGCCGGTCTTTCCCTCGCCGTTGCGCTCAAAACATCGCTCGGCCGCGCGTTCCACGTCACCATCACCGACCCCGCCCTGGCAGCGCCGCCCTCCGAGTCCAGCAGGGCGTCGGCTTTCGCCGCGGCGGCGCGCCGCATGTTCGAGGCAATGGGCGTCTGGGATGCCATCGCGCCGGACGCCCAGCCGATCCTCGACATGGTGGTGACCGACAGCCGCACGCTCGATGTGGTGCGACCGGTCTTCCTGACCTTCGACGGCGAGGTGGCCCCCGGCGAGCCCTTCGCCCATATGGCGCCGAATACCGTGGTGACGCGGGCCCTGACGGACCGCGCCCGGGCGCTGGGCGTGACCTTCCTGGCCTCCTCGGTGGCCGCCTTCGAGGCTGGCGCGGGGGAGACGAGCGTGACGCTGGCCGACGGCCAGATGATCGCGACGCCGCTCCTCGTCGCCTGCGACGGCGGACGCTCGCGCCTGCGCGACCTCGCCGGAATCCGCACGGTCGGCTGGGACTATGGCCAGTCGGGCATCGTCTGCACGGTCGGCCATGAGCATGACCACGAGGGCCGGGCAGAAGAACACTTCCTCCCCGCCGGGCCCTTCGCCATCCTACCCCTGACGGGCCGGCGCTCGTCGATCGTCTGGACCGAGGAGACCGGCCGCGCGGAACGGCTGTGCCGGCTGCCGCGCGAGCTTTTCCTCGATGAGCTCGAGACGCGCTTCGGCCACCGCCTCGGCGAGATCACTCTCCTCGACACGCCGGCGGCCTATCCGCTCGGCCTGAAGGTGGCGCGCGACTTCGTGGCGCCGCGCCTCGCCCTGGTGGGGGACGCGGCCCATGTCATTCATCCCATCGCCGGCCAGGGCATCAATATGGGCTTTCGCGACGTCGCCGCGCTGGCCGAATGCCTCGCCGATGCGGCCAGGCTCGGCATGGACCACGGCGCGGCCGACGTGCTGGCCCGCTACCAGCGCTGGCGGCGCTTCGACACCACGGTCATGGGTGTCACGACCGACGGACTGAACCGGCTCTTCTCCAACGGCTCGCAGCCGATCCGCTTCGTGCGCGACCTCGGGCTCGGCCTCGTCGACCGGCTGCCGGGCCTGAAGAGCTTCTTCATCCGCCAGGCCGCCGGCATCACCGGCGACGTCCCCAAGCTGCTGCGCGGCGAAATGCCCTGACGGCCCGAACAGGCCGGGAGGGCTAGAGCCGCCCGGCCAGCCAGTGCAGGTCGCGGTCGCGGAAACCGAGCTCCTCGATCGCCTTCACTGTGTTGAGAACATAGTCGGGATTGGCGCCGGAACGGCCGTGTCCGTGCCGCACGATATGGAGCTGACGGTCGAGCGGCAGGCGGCCGGCATATTGGGCATGGCTGCGGTCGACGATATAGGTCAGGGCGCGGACACGGGGCCGGTCGGGCCTCTCCAGCGTGACGTTGCGATAGACCTCGAGATAGACCGAGGTCGCCTGTTCGCGCTCGCGCAGATAGGCGATGGTCTCGTCGGCCTGGGCCGCGGCGACGCGGAAGGCCATGCCCCGGCAGGTGCCGCCGCGATCGAGGCCCAGGACCAGGCCAGGCTGCTCGGGCGTGCCGCGGTGGACATGGGAATAGACGCAGAGCGAGCGGTGAAGTCCGACGAGGCGCGCGGGATGGCGCTCGACGAAGGCGAAGCCCGGTCGCCAGATCAGCGAACCGTAGCCGAAGACCCAGAGATCGCCGGATTCATGCTGCATGCGACTTGACGGGGTGAGGGACGAGTCCTGAAGGTTCTGCTATAGACCCAGCCCTTCCTGTGCAAGCATCCCCGCCGGACGGAGCCCATGCGACCACGCACCATCATCCTGCCCCTCGCCGTCGTCGGTATCGCCATCGCCGGCTGGAGCGCCGTCTGGGCCTGGGGCGCCGGCCGCGCCGAGGACGCCGTCCAGCGCTGGCTCGCGGCGGAAGCCGCCAATGGCCGGGTCATCCAGTGCGGCGAGCGCTCGCGCGGCGGCTATCCGTTCCGCATGGAGATCACCTGCAGCAAGCCCATGGTGGAACTGCGGGACGACGCGCGCCCCTACCAGACCTACCGGTTCGAGACGCTCAAGGTGGTCTCGCAGATCTGGAGCCCGGGCCATGTCATCTCCGAATGGACCGGCCCGATGACGGTGGTAACGGAGGGGGATCCCTCGGTCATCACGGCGACATGGCGGCTCGCCCAGGCCTCCGCCCAGTTGCAGATCGGCGGCTATGACAGTTCCAATGCGGTGATCGACGGCCTCGAGGTGGTGCGCGACGGCGTGACTCTGGTGAAGGCGGCGCGCGGCGAACTGCATACGCGCCCGAACCGCACCGACCCCGTCAGCATCGACGTCGTCGCCAGCCTCAAGAGCGCGACCTTCGCCGCCCGCCCCATGGCGCCGGTCGACGCCGAGATCCAGTTCGTCGCCCGCAAGCTGCTGCGAAACCCCAGCCGGGCGCAGGTCCTGCCGGTGCGGCAATGGCAGGCGGCGGGCGGGGCGATCGACCTCGTCCTGTTGCGCCTCGTGCAGGGACCGGCGCTGGCGGTGGCCAAGGGCACGCTGCGCCTGACCCCGGAGGGCAAGCCGGATGGCGAAATCGAACTCAGGGTGGCCAATGTCGAGGCGGCGCTGCAGGCGAACGGCCTCGGCGCCGCGCTCGGCCCTCTTGCCGCCGGTGCGATGACGCTGGCGAGCCGCCCGACGGATGTCGAAGGCAAGCCCGGACGCATCTTCAACCTGCGCGCGACGGACGGGCGCCTGCAGATCGGCCCGCTGCGCATCGCCCTTCCCACCATCGCTCCCTGACGGCGGACCGAGATGAGCGCTACGACGTTGCCCGGCGACCTGGGTGCCCGCCGGCCGGGCGTGCGGGGAACGCGCACCGAGGAACTCCAGACCCGGCTCGCCGAAGCCATCGTCACCGGCCGGCTGAAGCCGGGAGCCGCCCTCGACGAGGTTCAGATCGCCGCCGAATATGCGGTGTCGCGCACCCCGGTGCGCGAGGCTCTGCGGCAATTGTCGGCGTCCGGACTGGTCGAGATCCGGCCGCATCGCGGCGCCGTCGTCGCCAAGCCGGACCATGCCCAGCTGCGCGACATGTTCGCCGTCATGGGTGAACTTGAGGCGCTGAGCGCCGGGCTCAGCGCCGCGCAGATGAACCGGGCCGAACGCGCGGCGCTGGAGGAGTTGCACGGCTCCATGGCCGTCCTGGTTCGCGCCGGCGAACTCGACGCCTATAGCGCGGCGAACATCGCCTTCCACGTGAGCATCTACCGGGGATCCCACAACAGCTACCTCGCCGAGCTCGCCTCCGCGACGCGCCGCCGGCTGGCGCCGTTCCGGCGCGCCCAGTTCGAGGGCCGGGACCGCCTCGCCCGGTCCCACCACGAGCATAGCCTGGTCGTCCAGGCGATCCTGAGGGCCGACAGCGCGCGCGCCGCCGCCGCCATGCGCGACCATATCGGGCTTTCCGCCCGCGCCTGGGATGATCTGGCCAAGGCGACGGAAGCGACATGACAGGCAAATGCCTATATTTTGCGCATATTTTGCGCTCTTCGGAGTAATTGCATACAATAGAACGATGCGTGCCCGGCGGTGTATCCGGAACAGAGCCCCGCTCTTTTTTGACTGCTTTTCATAGGCTTGAGCTCATCCGACCGGGTGATAGGCGCGCCGCCCTTCCTCGGATGGCCGGGCGCCGGTGGTTTGGCACGTGCATTGCGACATGCCCTGCGCACGAGCAGGACCCATGCACAGCGAACGCGCAACCACGATCGCCGATCTCCATGCCGGCTATGCCGGCGGAACGCCCGTCGCGGCGACGGTTTCGGCCGTCTATCGCCGCATCGCGGCGGTGGATGATCCCGGCATCTTCATCCACCTGCGTCCCGAGGCCGATGTGGCGGCGGCGGCGGCGGCCCTGCCACCTTTCGATCCCCTCGCTTTTCCGCTCTGGGGCGTTCCGGTCGCGGTGAAGGACAATATCGACGTCGCCGGCCTGCCGACGACGGCCGCCTGCCCCGCCTTTTCCTGCATGCCCGTGCGGTCCGCCACCGTCGTCGAGAAGCTCGTCGCCGCGGGCGCCCTCGTCATCGGCAAGACCAATCTCGACCAGTTCGCCACCGGCCTGGTCGGGGTACGCTCGCCCTATCCTATCCCGCGCAACGCCTTCGATCCGGCGCGCGTGCCGGGGGGCTCGTCATCGGGGTCGGCCATCGCCGTCGCGCGGGGCATCGTGCCGATCGCGCTCGGCACCGACACGGCGGGCTCCGGCCGGGTGCCGGCCGGGCTCAACGACCTCGTCGGCCTCAAGCCCTCGCTCGGGGCCCTCTCCACCCGGGGCGTGCTGCCGGCCTGCCGCACGCTCGACTGCGTCTCGGTCTTCGCGCACAGCGTCGACGATGCCTTCGCAGCCTATGCGGTGATGCGCGGCCTCGATCGGGAGGACGCCTATTCGCGGCCGGTGGCGCAGGACATGCCGTCGGGGGCGGCGCCGATCACCCGGCTGGGCGTGCCGCGGGGCGCCGACCGCCTGTTCTTCGGCGACGCCGCCATGGCGGGTGCCTATGCGGCGGCGCTCGACATCGTCACGCCGCTCGCCGCCAGCACCGCCGAAATCGACTTCACCGCCTTCTTCGACGTGGCGAAACTGCTCTACGAGGGTCCCTGGGTGGCCGAACGCCATGCCGCGATGCGCGCCTTCCTCGCAACCCATGCCGCCGACGTGCATCCGGTGACGCGGATGATCGTCGGGGCCGCCGAGCGGTTCTCCGCGACCGATGCCTTCGAAGGACTCTACAGGCTGGCCGCGCTGAAGCGCGCGACGGAACAGGTCTGGGACGAGGTCGAGGCGCTGGTGGTGCCGACGGCGCCGGTCTTCCCGACCCTCGCCGACCTCGCTGCCGATCCCATCGGCCCCAACAGCCGTCTCGGCACCTATACCAATTTCGTCAACCTGCTCGATCTCGCCGCGCTCGCAGTGCCGGGACCGTTCCGCGCCGACGGGCTCCCGGCCGGGATCACCCTGATCGGCCCGCGCGGCAGCGACGCCGCGCTCGCCCGGCTGGGCGCAGCCTTTGTCGCAGCGGCGGGCAAGCGGCGCCATGCCGCGTCCCCGGCTGCGGCGTGAGACGGTAAGAGGCCATTGCGATGCAGCACCCCATCAACAGGAGCCTCGGGAGGCCGCTTTGCCGGACATGATCGAAATCGTCGTCGTCGGGGCCCATCTGTCGGGCATGCCGCTGAACGGCGAACTGACCAGCCGGGGCGCCACCTTCCGGCGCGTCGTGCAGACGATGCCTGACTACAAGCTCTTTGCGCTCGCCGGTGGTCCGCCGAAGCGGCCCGGCCTGATCCGGGTTGCGGCAGGAACCGGGGCGGCCATCGCCTGCGAGGTCTGGGCGCTGCCGCCGGCGGGCTTCGGCACCTTCGTCGACACCATCCCCTCGCCGCTGGGCATCGGCACGCTGAAGCTCGCCGATGGCACCACGCCGAAGGGCTTTCTGGTCGAGCCCGAAGGCCTCGCCGGAGCCGAGGACATCACCGCCCATGGCGGCTGGCGGGCCTATATCGCCGCGCTTTCGGGCCAGGCGGCATGACTGATCGCATTCCCCGCCCGAACGACGGGCGGGTCGCACAAGCAGACGGGATCCAACCCGCAACCCCTTCCAACGGAGCCATTCTCATGATCGTGCGTCGTCACTTCCTCATCGGCGCCGGCCTCGCGGCCGGCACGCTTTCCGCCCCCTCTGTGCTGCGCGCCCAGGAGCGCGTGATCAAGATGGGGTCGCTGCGCCTCATCCATTCCATGCCGCCGCATTTCTACGAGCGCTTCGCGCCGGCCGGGACCAAGATCGAGATCATCACCTTCGACAGCCCGACCGACGGCAAGAACGCGGTCGTCACCAAGTCGGTCGATTTTGGTGCCTTCGGCATCGCGGCGGCGACCCTGGGTGCGGCCGCCGGCGAGCCGGTGGTCGTGGTCGGTGCCTTCTCCAACAAGGGCATGGGCGTCGTCTCCAAGGCTGGCTCGGACGTCAAGACCGTCAAGGACCTCAAGGGCAAGCGCGTTGGCATCTGGCCGGGCTCCACCCAGGAGGTCTTCATCATGGAGCGCCTGCGCATGGAGGGCCTCTCGATCCGCGACGTCACGGCGGTTCGCGTTCCCTTCGGCGAGATGCACGCCATGCTGTCGCGGGGCGATATCGACGCCTATGTCGGCGCCGAGCCGGGCCCGGGCCTGTCGATCTCGTCGGGTGTCGGCCAGCTGGTCGAATATCCTTACGGGACCAATATGGGCGGCCTCAACATGATCTTCGCCACCCATGAGGACACCGTGTCCGGCAAGCCCGACCTGGTGAAGGCAGCGCTCGGCATCCACCGCAGGGCGGTCGAGTTCATGGTGGCCAACAAGCAGGCCGTCGCGGACATGACCGTGCAGCGGCTTGGCGCCAACCGCGCCGCCGTCGAGCATGCGCTCGGCGCCAACAACGTCGAATATGTCTGGAAGATGGACGAGACGATGCTGCGCCAGGCCCGGACCTATGCCGAGCAGATGCTGTCGCTGCGCCAGATCCGTGCCCTGCCGGACTTCGCCAAGTTCCTCAACCCGAAGTTCTCCAACGAGATCTCCGCCTGATCCGGCTGAACGCACCGGCGCCGCCCGCATGACGGGCGGCGCCTCCTTCGCTTGCACGACACAAAAGGACAGGACCCATGGCGCTGGTTGAGACAGTGCCGCCGCCGGCGGCCGTGGTCACCGAGAAGCCCGTCGGGAAAACGCCGTGGGCGCGGGTCAAACCGCTGGTGCTGGCGCTGATCGTGCCGGCGCTTCTGCTCGCCTTCTGGCAGGTCGCCACCACCCAGCGCTGGACCCGCCTCATCCCGACCCCCTACGAGGTCGGCGAATACATGATCGATTTCGCGGTCGGCGGCATCTACGACGACGCCTTTTCCGGCACATTGCTAACCCATCTCATCGCCTCGATGAGCCGCGTCTATGGCGGCTTCGCCCTCGCCGCGCTCTTCGCACTGCCGCTCGGCCTGATGATTGGCCGCATCCCGACCGCCCGGATGGTGCTCGATCCCTTCCTGCAGGTGATGCGCCCCATCCCCGTCACGGCCTGGCTGCCGCTGTCGATGATCCTCTTCGGCCTCGGCCCGCGCTCGGCCTTCGCCCTCGTCTGCCTCGGCGCCTTCTATCCGATCCTCCTCAACACGATCTTCGGCGTCCGCTCGGTCGACCCAAAACTGTTCGAGGCGGCCTCGATGCTCGGCTGCCAGGGCAATGCCCAGTTCTACAAGGTGGTGCTGCCAGCGGCCCTGCCCTCGATCTTCACCGGCCTGCGTCTGGGCCTCGGCCTCGCCTGGTTCGTCATCGTCGTCGGCGAGATGACCGGCGTGCCGCAGGGCCTCGGCGCGGTCATCATGGACGGCCGGACCCTGTCGCGCACCGAACTCGTCATCTGCGGCATGATCATCATCGGCATCGCCGGCTATCTCTCCGATCGGATCGTGGTGATGATCGGCAACCGCCTGCTCGCCTGGAGCCCGACCCATCATGGCTGAATCCAAGACGCCGATCATCGAGATCAAGCAGGTCTCCAAGGTCTTCAAGCTGCAGGACCAGACGATCAACGCCCTGCACGACGCCAACATCTCCATCCGCAAGGGCGAGTTCGTCTGCCTGATCGGTGCGTCGGGCTGCGGCAAGTCCACGCTGCTGCGTATCATCGCGGGCTTCGAACAGCCGACGACGGGCGATGCGCTGATGTGGGGCTCGCCCATCAAGGGGCCGGACCCGACGCGCGGCATGGTCTTCCAGGACTATGCGCTCTTTCCCTGGCTGTCGGTGCGCGACAATATCGGCTTCGGGCCGGCCTCGCGCGGCCTCGCCAAGTCGGTGGTGAAGGAGACGGTCGACAAGTTCATCGATCTCGTCGGCCTCGGCAAATTCGCCAGCGCCTATCCGCACCAGCTGTCCGGCGGCATGAAGCAGCGCGTGGCGATCGCCCGCGTGCTGGCCAATGACGCGGAGGTCGTGCTGATGGACGAGCCCTTCGGCGCCCTCGACGCCATGACTCGCGAGCGTCTGCAGGACGAGCTGCTCGATATCTGGCAGCGCACCGGCCTCACCGTCGTCTTCGTCACCCATTCCATCGAGGAAGCGATCTTCCTTGCCGACCGCGTGGTGGTGATGACGCCGGGCCCCGGCCGCATCGAAAGCGACAATCCGCTTCTCCTGCAGCGGCCGCGCGACGTGGCGAGCCCCGAGTTCAACGACATCCGTCGCGTGATGAGCGCCAAGCTGCACAGCCACCACGGCAAGAAGGCGGCCTGACCTCGCTGCGAGACGAGACCATGACCGAGCCCCTGCGCCCCGAGGAACGCCTCGCCTATACGGCCGCCATCGATCGGCCGCGCATCGCGCTGCCCGACGGCAAGTCCGTCGCCGTCTGGCCGGTGGTGAATGTCGAGAACTGGCGCATCGAGAACCCGATGCCGCGGCAGGTCCTGGTGGCGCCCACCGGCGCCGCGCTGCAGCCGGACATGGCCAACTGGGCCTGGCACGAATACGGCATGCGGGTGGGCTTCTGGCGCTTCGCCGAGGCCTTCGCACGGCACGGCATCCGCCCCACCCTCGCCATCAATGGTTCGGTGGTGGTCGACTATCCGCGGCTTGCCGGCGCGGCGCGCGATGCGGGCTGGGAGTTCATGGGCCATGGCTGGCACCAGGTGCCGACCCACCGGATCGACGACCAGAAGGCGATGATCGCCCGCTCCGTGGAGATGCTGTCGGCCTTCACCGGCGAGCGCGTCGCAGGCTGGCTCGGCCCGGGCCTGACACAGACGCTGGAGACCGCCGACCATCTCGCCGCCGCCGGGATCGGCTATATCGCCGACTGGGTGGTGGACGACCTGCCCTGCCGGCTCAGGACGGCGTCGGGGACGGTGCTGACCATGCCCTATTCGGTCGAGCTCAACGACGTCCCGATGATCATGATCCAGCACCATGCGGCCCGCGAATATCTCGACCGGACACTCGCGCAGGCCGATCGGCTGATCGCCGAGTCGCGGAAGCCCGGGCCGATGGGCGGGCCCAAGGTCATGGCCTTCGCCCTCCACCCCTTCATTCTCGGGGTGCCGCACCGGATCGGTGTCCTGGAGACGCTGCTCGCCGAGCTCGCCTCCCGGCCCGAACTGGTGTTCATGCAGGGTCGCGAGATCATGGACTGGTATCTCGCCTCGGGCGACCCGGCCTGATCAGGCGGCGGCCGTCGGCTCGGCCAGAACGAGCGCCCAGAAGACGCGATAGCGCGAGCCCGGGCGGAAGCCTGTCGCGATGCCGAGGCGGGTGACGGCGGGGTTCAGCATATTGGCGCGGTGGGGCGGGGAATCGCGCCAGCCGGAAAAGGCCTCGGCGAGGGTGAGATAGCCGGCCGAGGTGTTCTCGACGACGGCGCGGTGGCGATAGCCGGCGGTGGTGAGCCTGGTGCCGACGGCGCCGGTGCGCACGCCGACCTGGTCCGCCTGGGTCATGGCCGAGGCCTGGGCTTCCGCCACCGCCATCAGGACGGGATCGACGGTCAGGGCGCCGCGGCCGTTGTTGCGGCGGAAGCCGGAGATCATCTCGGCGGCCATGGCGGCATCGACGCGCGCGCCCGCCTGCGCGAGGTTGCGGTAGAAGCTCGGCTGGGACGGCGCGGCCACCGGAGGCGCCGAGCAGGCTCCGAGAAGGAGCGAGGCGCCGCCGCCGACGAGGAGCATGCGGCGCGGCAGCTCGTCGCTGCCGCCCTTCAGGTCATATTCAGCCATTGAACCTTTTCCTTACCCGGGACCACCCATGCCCATCAGGCGCATGGATGCGCATGAATGGTTAAGCAAACTTATCAACGCTCTCTCAACGTCGATGTGGTTGGGAGAGGTTTGAACAGGAAATTGGACGGAAACATGCCCTGGTATCGTTGCGACGCCCGTGGAGAGACCGACAGCGCGACCGGATCGCGCTTTGCGGCGACCCGTTTCATTGAGGCCGATATCGCGGAAACGGCGGCGGCGCATGTGCGCAAGAGCCTCGGCCGCGAACTCGTTCGTCAGGGTGTCTGCCCGCTCAATGCGGAAAAGATGGTCTCGGTGGATGCCGTCCGCCGCATCGACGAGGAAGACGTTCCCGGCATCGTCGCGCCCGACATGGTGTGGATGGCGCGGGCCTGAGCCCGCCATCGCTCAGTGACTGGCGAGCGCCGGCATCTCGATCATGGCGGCGCCGACCAAGGCCCCCGGGCGCCGCGGTGTCCCGGCCTGGACGAGAACCGCCAGCCGTTCGCATTCCGGCGACACCAGTTCGCGGCGCGAGACCGTGAAGGTCCGCTCGCCACCGGTCCATTCGCCGAGAATGGCGTGGGAGCGCACCACGTTGCGATAGATCATCGTCTGGCCGCGGTTCTCGCCGCGCGTGATCTCCACCGGCTGGCGCGACGAGACGCCGAACAGGAAGACGGTGGCGGGATTGTCGGTCCCAAGGGCGACATTGGAGGGCGGCAGGGTGATGGTGATCGTGTCACCGCTGATGCGCAGCGTCACCGGCACGGCGAGGACCCCGGACTGGCCGCGGGTCTGTTCCATCACGCGCTCGACGGCGGGACGATCGGAACCGATGGCATGGCCGATGCCGTTGATGATCATCTGCGGCGTATAGATCTGCCGGTCGCCGCGCATATAGGCATAGGCCTTCTGGCGCTTGGCGTGGATCGGGCGGGCGAGCGTATCGCGCCAGCCGAGATAGTCCCAGTAGTCGACGGCCAGGGTCAGGGCGATCACGTCGGGACGATCGGCCAGGTCCGAGACGAAGCGGTCGGCCGGCGGGCAGGACGAGCAGCCCTGGCTTGTAAAGAGTTCGACCACGGCGGTCGGACGCTGAAGCGGCGATGCCTGCGCTCCTCCCAAAGCGATGAAGGCGCACGCGAGCGCGCCGCAGATCCTGCCAAGCAACATCGAAATCCGCCCCGATTTCGGGAACCCATTCGGTTCCGCGAGGGTTGTCTACGCCCACGACCCGTCCCGAGGCTACTCACGGTTGGGTGAAAATAGCGCAAACGGCCGTGAGTGCCCGCGACATCCCCAAAAAGACAACGGCGGCTTGGCACATACCAAGCCGCCGCCAGGGTCGGAACGGAACGCCGTTGACTACATGTCAGGCGGCAAGATCGCGCAGCACGTATTGCAGGATGCCGCCGTTCTTGAAGTACTCGATCTCGTCCAGCGTATCGATGCGGCAGAGGATCGGGACCTTCTTGACCTTGCCGTCGGCGAAGGTGACCTCGGCGGTCATCTTCTGGCGCGGCTTGACGGTCTCGAGGCCCTTGATCGACACGGTCTCGTCGCCCTTCAGGCCGAGGGAGGCCCAGGTCGTGCCCTCCTCGAAGGTGAAGGGGACGATGCCCATGCCGACCAGGTTCGAGCGGTGGATGCGCTCGAAGGACTGGGCGATGACGGCGCGCACGCCGAGCAGGTTGGTGCCCTTGGCCGCCCAGTCGCGCGAGGAGCCGTTGCCGTATTCGATGCCGGCGAAGACGACCAGCGGCACCTTCTCGGCGCGGTACTTCATAGCGGCGTCGTAGATCGACATCTCCTCCTTCGAGGGATAGTGGATCGTGAAGCCGCCTTCCTTGCCGTTCGGGCCCATCATGTGGTTGCGGATGCGGATATTGGCGAAGGTGCCGCGCATCATCACTTCATGGTTGCCGCGGCGGGTGCCGTACTGGTTGAAGTCGGCGACATCGACCTTGTTGTCGATGAGATATTTGCCCGCCGGGCTCGCCGCCTTGATGGAGCCGGCCGGCGAGATGTGGTCGGTGGTGATCTTGTCGCCGAACAGGCCGAGAACGCGGGCGCCCTCGATATTGCTGATGGCGTTGGGCTTCATGCCCATGCCGACGAAATAGGGCGGGTTCTGCACATAGGTGGACCCGTCGTCCCAGGCATAGGTCTGACCGGTCGGCGCCTTCACCTTGGCCCAGTTGGCATCGCCCTTGAACACGTCGGCATAGCGCTCCTTGAAGAGCTTCTTGGTGACGTTCTTGGCGATGAAGGCGTTGATCTCTTGCGAGGAGGGCCAGATGTCGCGGAGATAGACCGGGTTGCCCTTCTTGTCGGTGCCGAGCGGCTCCTTGGTGAGGTCCATGGTAACCGAACCGGCCAGCGCATAGGCCACGACGAGGGGGGGCGAGGCGAGGTAGTTCGCCTGGACGTCGGGCGAGACGCGGCCCTCGAAGTTGCGGTTGCCCGAAAGCACCGCGGCGGCGATCAGGCCGGAATCGTTGATCGCCTTGGAGATCTCCGCCGGCAGCGGGCCGGAATTGCCGATGCAGGTGGTGCAGCCGAAGCCGACGAGGTTGAAGCCGAGCTTGTCGAGGTCCTTCTGCAGGCCGGAATTCGACAGGTACTCGGCAACGACCTGGCTGCCGGGGGCGAGCGAGGTCTTCACCCAGGGCTTGGTCTTCAGGCCCTTGGCGACGGCGTTGCGGGCGAGCAGGCCGGCGGCAAAGAGCACGGCCGGGTTGGACGTGTTGGTGCAGGAGGTGATGGCGGCGATGGCGACGTCACCATGGCCGAGGGTGAAGTCACGGCCCTCCACCTTGACGCGGCGGCTCATCTCGGAGGCCTTCTTGTAGTCCTTCTCCATCGCATCGGCGAAGCCGGCACCGACCGCCTCCAGCGCAACGCGGCCCTCGGGACGCTTCGGGCCGGCCATGGACGGCACGACGGAGTCGAGTTCGAGGTCCAGGGTGTCGGTGAAGACCGGATCGGGCGAGGCCTTGGTGCGGAACAGGCCCTGGGCCTTCGAATACTTGTCCACCAGCGCGATGCGGGCCGGCTTGCGGCCCGACGTCGTCAGGTAGTTCAGCGTCTCCTCGTCGACCGGGAAGAAGCCGCAGGTGGCGCCATATTCCGGGGCCATGTTGGCGATGGTGGCGCGGTCGGCCAGCGTCATGTTGTTGAGGCCGGGGCCGTAGAACTCGACGAACTTGCCGACGACGCCCTTCTTGCGCAGCATCTGGGTGACGGTCAGCACGAGATCGGTGGCGGTGACGCCTTCCTTGAGGCGGCCCGTCAGCTTGAAGCCGATGACCTCGGGCAGCAGCATGGACTGCGGCTGGCCGAGCATGGCGGCCTCGGCCTCGATGCCGCCGACGCCCCAGCCGAGGACGGCGAGACCGTTGACCATGGTCGTGTGGCTGTCGGTGCCGACCAGCGTGTCGGGATAGGCGACCTCGTAGGTGACGGTCGTCTTCTTGCCCTTGACCGTCTTCACGGCCTTTTCCTTCTTCGTCCAGACGGTCTGGGCGAGATATTCGAGGTTCACCTGGTGGCAGATGCCGGTACCGGGCGGCACGACGGAGAAGTTCTTGAAGGCCTGCTGGCCCCACTTGAGGAAGCGGTAGCGCTCGCCGTTGCGGGCATATTCGAGATCGACGTTCTTCTTGAAGGCCTTGGGCGAGCCGAATTCGTCAACGATGACGGAATGGTCGATGACGAGGTCGACGGGGACGAGCGGGTTGATCTTCTGCGGATCGCCGCCGAGCGCCTTCATGGCGTCGCGCATCGCGGCGAGGTCGACGACGGCGGGCACGCCGGTGAAATCCTGCATCAGCACGCGGGCCGGGCGGAAGGCGATTTCCTTGCCGGCCTTGCCCTTGTCGTTGATCCAGGCGGCGACCGCCTCGATGTCGGCCTTGGTGACGGAGCGGCCGTCCTCGGCGCGCAGCAGGTTCTCGAGCAGCACCTTCATCGAGAAGGGCAAGGCCGAAATGCCGGCGAGGCCGTTCTTCTCGGCCTCCTTCAGGCTGTAATAGACGTAGGACTTGGAGCCGACCTTGAGCGTCTTGCGGGCCTTGAAGCTGTCGAGCGACATGTGGCGATGATCCCCTCGTTCTGGAGGCCGACGTCGCGCCCTGAAACCCTGGGCCCTCGATACACGCATGAGAGGCGGCGGCCGATCGGCGGCGTTATAGAGGGATTCCAATCAGCCCGCCATATGGTTAGAAGCGCTTATCGCCTCTCGCAGGTCACCCTTTCGTCGCGTAGGAATGCGGCATGATGCGCCTGACCGCCCATGCCCTGACCTGCCAGCGCGGCGGCCGAATCGTCTTCGCCGACCTGGGCTTTGCCGTCGATGCCGGCGAGGCCGTGCAGGTGACCGGGCCGAACGGGGCGGGCAAGTCGAGCCTGTTGCGCCTGATCGCCGGACTCGTGCGCATCGAGGAGGGCCACCTCACGCTGGAGGGCGGCGACCCCGAGGCGAGCATCGGCGAACAGTGCCACTATTGCGGCCATCAGGACGCCTTCAAGGGATCGCTGACCGTGGCCGAGAACCTCGCCTTCTGGACCCGCTATCTCGGCGGTGGCGGCCAGGGCCCGGAGGCAGCCATGGAGAGGCTCGGCATCGGCCATCTCGCAGCCCTTCCGGCGGGCTATCTCTCCGCCGGCCAGCGGCGCCGGCTGGCGCTCGCCCGGCTGCTGACGGTCACACGTCCGATCTGGCTCCTCGACGAGCCGACCGCCGCCCTCGACCTCGCCAGCCAGAGGGTGCTGGCCGGCATCATGGCCGACCACGTGGCGTCCGGCGGACTGATTCTCGCCGCCACCCATGGGCCCCTTGGCCTGCCGACGCGGGAACTGGCCATCGGGCGGGCGGCATGACGGGACCGCTCGCCGCCATCTTCCGCCGCGACCTGCTTCTCGCCATGCGCATCGGCGGCGGAGCGATGGTCGGCGTCGTGTTCTTCCTCGCGGTGGTCACCATCGTGCCCTTCGGCGTCGGGCCCGACATGAACCTGCTGGCCCGGATCGGCCCCGCCATCCTGTGGATCGGCGCCCTGCTGGCGACGCTGCTCGGCCTCGACCGGCTGTTCCAGGCCGATGCCGATGACGGGTCCCTCGACCTGATGATGATGGCGCCGACACCCCTGCCGCTGGTCATCGCCACCAAGGCCGCGGCCCATTGGCTGGCGACCGGCCTGCCGCTGGTGGCGGCGGCCCCGGTGCTCGGGCTTTTCCTCAACGTGCCGCCGGAGGCCATGGGCGCCGTCGCGCTGACGCTTGGCGCGGGCACGCCGGCCCTCAGCCTCATCGGCGCGGTCGGCGCCGCGCTGGCGGTGTCGCTCCGGCGCGGCGGTCTCTTGATGGCCATCCTCGTGCTGCCGCTGACCATCCCGGTGCTGATCTTCGGCGTGGCGGCGACGAACGCCGCCATCATCGGACCGCTGCCCTTCGGCCAGCCCTTCATGATCCTGGTGGCGCTGTCGCTGATGAGCCTGGTGCTGGGGCCGATCGCCGCCGCGGCGGCGCTGCGCTTCGGTCTGGAATAGGCTCAGCCCTTCGCAGAGGTTGCAGCCCAGGCCTCGGGCATCAGGGCGGTGAAGCCATCGAGCCAGGCGACGAGGCGCGGATGGCTCTGGCGCCAGGTCCCCTCGAAGCGGATGTCCTGATAGCCGAGGGCGCAGGCCAGCGTGATCGTGCCGACATGGACGGCGAGAGCCGGGGGCGCGGCCTCAAGCGCCGCCATGGCGCGCTCGACCTTGCCGCGCTGGTGGGCGAGCCACTTTTCCGAGCGCGCCGCCTCCTCGTGGAACATCGCCTCGTAGCGCTGCTGGATGAGCGCATCCATGATGCCGTCGGCGAGCGCCTGCACGGTCAGAGCCGCGATGCGGGCCTTCGGCTCCGCGGGGATGAGCTTGCCGCCGGCCGCGAGGTCGAAATGTTCGATGATGACGCGGCTGTCATAGACGACCGTGCCGTCGGCAAGGACGAGGGCCGGAATCTTGCCGAGCGGATTCGCCCGACGGATCGGATCTTCCGCATTCATCGTATCGGTGGTGACGACGGTGACATCGGCCAAGCGCCCGAGATGGTGCAGCGCCAGCTTCACCTTGCGGCCAAAGGGGGAAAGGGCTGAGGAGTGCAGGGTCATGGTCATGGCGGCGTTTTCCGAACCGTTCGGTGGCGGGATCGCCGACCCTTCGCAGCGCCGCGACCCTGGGTCAAGGCCGGCCTGCGGAGGCCCGCTGCCCGGCGGCTCGCCTTGCCGCGGCAGCCCGCCACCCCCATAATCGGCCTTCTGCTTCGCTGGACATCATGAAGATCGACTCGCCCTATTTCGACAGCATCCGGGTCAAGCCCGGCGACGACCGGCGCACCCGTGCCCGGCCGGGCATGCGCGTGTGCGGGTTCAACGGCTGTCCTTGCGAGGCGACGCACCGGGCCCCTCTGGGGCGGGACCGTGAGGGCGAATTCGTCTGGTTCTGCCTCGACCACGTCAAGGAATACAACGCCAGCTACAATTACTTCGCCGGCATGAACGACGCGGCGGTGGCGGCCTATCAGAAGGATGCGCTGACCGGGCACCGGCCGACCTGGAGCATGGGCGTCAACTCCTGGACGAAATCCGGGCGGCGCGAGGAGCCGAAGCCCCATTTCGACCCGCGCAAGGCCGCCGACCCCTTCGGCATGTTTGACGGCGCCGATTGGCGGCAGGCCAGCGAGCGCACGGTCGAGCCCGAAGGGCGGATGATCCGCAATGCCGAGCGCAAGGCGCTCGACACGCTCAACCTCGACATCCATGCCACCGCGACCGAGATCAAGGCGCGGTTCAAGGAGCTCGCCAAGCGCCTGCATCCGGACGCCAATGGCGGCGACCGCTCGCGCGAGGACAAGCTGCGCGAGATCATCCAAGCCTATAATTATCTCAAATCCGTCGGCTTCTGCTGATCCCGGATGGTCGGCACCATGATGCGACGCATCAGAATTTCGAATGGCATTCCCGCGAAGGGCACCCTTCCGGGCTTTGGATGCGATCTGGTAAGGTCGCCGCCATCATGTGGACATGGCTCGCTGCGCCGAACGCGGCATCGGAGGTTCTTTCGTGACAGTGCAGACTGACAATGTGTCCGGGCTCCCGGATACGACCGTTTCCGTGCGCCAGGTGTTCGGCATCGATTCCGACATGGTGGCTCCCGCCTATTCCCAGGGCGGCGACCATGTCCCGGACCTCGACACGGATTATCTGTTCGACAAGCCGACGACGCTGGCCATCCTTGCCGGCTTCGCCTTCAACCGCCGCGTCATGGTCTCGGGCTATCACGGCACGGGCAAGTCGACCCATATCGAGCAGGTCGCCGCCCGCCTCAACTGGCCCTGCATCCGCGTCAACCTCGACAGCCATGTCAGCCGCATCGACCTCGTCGGCAAGGACGCGATCGTGCTGAAGGACGGCAAGCAGATCACCGAGTTCCGCGACGGCATCCTGCCCTGGGCCTACCAGCACAATGTCGCGCTCTGCTTCGACGAGTATGACGCCGGCCGCCCGGACGTGATGTTCGTCATCCAGCGCGTGCTGGAAAGCTCAGGCCGCCTCACGCTGCTCGACCAGAGCCGCGTCATCCGCCCGCATCCCGCCTTCCGCCTCTTCGCCACCGCCAATACGGTCGGCCTCGGCGACACGACGGGCCTCTATCACGGCACGCAGCAGATCAACCAGGCGCAGATGGACCGCTGGTCCATCGTCACCACGCTGAACTACCTGCCGCACGACAACGAGGTCGGCATCATCCTCGCCAAGGCGAAGAACTTCGCCAAGACCGCCGAGGGCCGCGACCAGGTCAACAAGATGGTGCGCGTGGCGGACCTCACCCGCAACGCCTTCATGAACGGCGACCTCTCCACCGTCATGAGCCCGCGCACCGTGCTGACCTGGGCCGAGAATGCCGACATCTTCAAGGATATCGGCTTCGCCTTCCGCCTCACCTTCCTGAACAAGTGCGACGAGCTGGAGCGGACGCTGGTTGCCGAGTTCTACCAGCGCTGCTTCGGCCAGGAACTGCCGGAAAGCGCCGTCAACGTGGCGCTGAGCTAACAGGAGGGGAGCGGGCATGGGCCAGATCGTCAAGGACAAGGCTGAGAAGGCCCGGCCCGCGACTAAGGCCCATACCCGCTATGAGGAGGACCTCTACACCTGGGTGTTCGAACAGGTTGCGCTCCTGAAGGCTGGCCGCGTAGCTGAAATCGACGTGGCCAACATTGCCGAGGAGCTAGCCGACGTGGGGCGTTCGGAGGAGAGCAGGCTGGAAAGCGCGCTCAAGGTGCTCCTCATGCATATGCTGAAGTGGGACCAGAAACCCGAGAGGCGATCGCGCAGCGGGGAGGCTACCATCCGGGAGCAGCGGCGACGGATTGCTCGGGTCCTTGGGAAAAGCCCCGGGCTCAAAGCACGGTTGAGCGGCATCCTTGCCGAAGCGTACGAGGATGGTCGGGGCTGGGCCGCGGTCGAGACATTGCTGCCGGAGGCTGATTTTCCGCCCGAGTGCCCCTATTCCTGGGACGAGATTCAGACCCGACCGTTCGAGGTTGATCCGGCGTCATGACGGGCGTGCAGGCCGGCCGGCAAGATGCATGGATGCAGCGGTTTCGTGAGGGCAGCGACGCCTATCGCGCGTGGCTCAAACTGACATTTGAGGGCAGCATCTCGACCGGCTGGCAGCACGGCGACAGCGACCCGGATGACTATCCGGACAATGGGTGGCCGGACGAAGAGCGGTGCTTCCTACTCGGAGCGTTGTGCCAGCGCGCGGGCGAGGATCTCGCCCGCTACTCAGACCAAGCCGCCGGTTACGGTCTGTATTTTACGTTTTCCAATGCCTGTTCGAGGATGAGCGAGGCTCTGACAGAGCAGACGGTCGAGCGCGATTTGCGCGTCGCGGCGATTAGGTCGTTGCCAATCCTCTATCGCGACTTTTTCGCAGTGCGGTTCCCGACGGGGCAATTGGACGATCGCCGCGGGCCATTGGCTGATTGTCTCTATATGCTCTGGGACATGGCGGCATTCGGCTTCGATCTCACCGATGAGCAGATGTCGGATATCGGCGAGGATCTCCTAGATGTGCTGGCCGCCATTCTGGCCATGGAGAATGTCGCCTGCACCCAAAGCGCGTTGCACGGACTGAACCACAAGGCTTCCAAGAGCGCCCGTGCGTCGAAGGTCATCGATGAATGGCTTAAAGCCCATCCTTCGATATCAGAGGAGCTTCGCGCTGAGGCTCTGGCGGCGCGCGGAGGGCTTTCGATGTGAGCTACACTACGCTCCGCATCGCCGAGGACAGCCGCGTCGCCGAGACGGCGCGGGCCGTGGTCAAGGGCCTCGTCGCCTATAACGCGGCGCAGGCCGGGCCGTCGAAGTGGAAGCGCTTCGCCGTCTCGGTGCGCGACGAGGCCGGTACCATCAAGGGCGGCATTGTCGGCTCTACGCTGTGGGACTGGTGCTTCATCGAGCTCCTGTGGCTCGACGAGGCGTTGCGCGGCACCGGCTTCGGCACGGACCTGATGGCCAGGGCCGAGGCGGTGGCGGCGAAGCGTGGCGCACGCCATGTCTATCTCGACACGTTCTCGTTCCAGGGCGACGGCTTCTACCAGAAGCTGGGATACGAGGTTTATGGCGAGCTCGGCGATTTTCCGCCCGGCCATCGCCGCATCTGGCTGAAAAAGGACCTTTCGTGAGCTCCAATTCCAAGGCCAAGCCGAACACCAAGGAAAGCCCGACCGAGCCGTTCAAGCGCTCCGTCGCCTCCTGCATGCGCGCCATCGCCCGCCGCGACCTCGAGGTCACCTATGCCGCCGACAAGCCGGGGCTGGCCGGTGACAAGGCGCGCCTGCCCGAGCCGCCACGCAAGCTTTCGGCCAAGGACGCCGCCATCGTGCGCGGCCATGGCGACGCCATGGCGCTGCGCCTCGCCGTGCACAATGCCAAGGTCCACCGGCAGATGACGCCCGACGGCCAGCAGGCCCGCGCCGTGTTCGAGGCGGTGGAGAATGCCCGCATCGAGGCGATCGGCTCCAACCGCATGGCGGGCGTGGCGCAGAACCTCACGGCGCGGCTCGAGGACCACTACCACCGCATGGGCAAGTACGAGGAGATCACCGACAAGGCCGATGCGCCGCTGGAGGATGCCCTCGCCCTCATGGTGCGCGAGAAGCTGACAGGAAAGGCGGCGCCGGCCCAGGCGGCGAAGATCGTCGACCTCTGGCGCGAGACGATCGAGACCAAGGCGGGGAAGAATCTCGAGGCGCTGGTCGGCCTCGAGAACAACCAGCGCGCCTTCGGCAAGGCGGTGCGCGACCTCCTGACCTCGCTCGACATGGGTGACGAGCAGGGCCGCTCCGACGAGGACAATGACGACGACAGCGCCGATAACCAGGAGCAGGAAACGCCGGAATCGGGCGAGAGCCCGGACAGCCAGGACGAGGAATCCTCCGAAGGCATGCAGATGGAGGATGCCCAGGAGATGGCCGACGAGTCGCCGGAGGGCGCCCAGGAGGCCTCCGACGCCGAGACCGCCGAACTGCCCGACGAGAACGATCTCGGCGATTCCGAGGATGCCAGCGAGCCGTGGCGGCCGAAGAGCCAAACCGCCGAGCGCAAGGGACCGGACTACAAGCCCTTCACCCCGAAATTCGACGAGATCATCGACGCGCCGGACCTGTGTGATGCCGAGGAGCTCGACCGTCTCAGGGCCTATCTGGACAAGCAATTGTCCAATCTCGGCCCGGTAGTCTCCCGGCTCGCCAACCGCCTGCAGCGCCGCCTGATGGCGCAACAGAACCGCTCCTGGCACTTCGACCTGGAGGAGGGCATCCTTGATCCGGCCCGTCTGCCGCGGGTCATCATGGATCCGATGGCGGCGCTCTCCTTCAAGCAGGAGAGCGACACCAATTTCCGCGACACGGTGGTGACGCTGCTGCTCGACAATTCCGGCTCGATGCGCGGCCGGCCCATCACCGTGGCGGCGACCTGCGCCGACATCCTCGCCCGCACGCTGGAGCGCTGCGGCGTCAAGGTCGAGATCCTCGGCTTCACCACCCGCGCCTGGAAGGGCGGGCAGGCGCGCGAGTTCTGGCTGCAGAACGGCAAGCCGGCCAATCCGGGCCGCCTCAACGATCTCCGGCACATCATCTACAAGGCGGCGGACGCGCCCTGGCGGCGCGCGCGCAAGAATCTCGGCCTGATGATGCGCGAGGGGCTCCTGAAGGAGAACATCGACGGCGAGGCGCTGGACTGGGCCCACAAGCGCCTGCTCGCCCGCTCCGAGCAGCGCAAGATCCTGATGATGATCTCCGACGGCGCGCCGGTGGACGATTCGACCCTGTCGGTGAATCCCGGCAATTACCTCGAACGGCACCTGCGCTGGATCATCGAGGAGATCGAGACCCGCTCTCCGGTGGAGCTCATCGCCATCGGCATCGGCCATGACGTGACGCGCTATTACCGCCGCGCCGTGACCATCGTCGATGCGGAGGAGCTGGGTGGCGCCATGACCGAGAAGCTCGCCGAGCTCTTCGACGAACATGCGAGCGAAGGCGCCTCGGGCGGCGTCAAGCGCCGGCGGGTCGCCTGATGCTCCCGCCCACACGGCGCGGGATCCTCGCCCTCGCCGGAGGCCTCGCCGCCCTGCCCGCGCTCGCCCATCCTGCCGCGGCGCGCAATCCCGTGCCGCGGACGCCGGTCGACATCGACATCCGCTCCTTCCCGATCAACGCCTTCACCCCGCGCGAGCCGGACAAGCAGGAGTTCGGCGCCTTCGCCTTTCGCGGCGGGCTGGAACTGCAATCGGACTATGGCGGCTTCGGCGGGCTGTCGTCCCTGCGCACCGATGCGACGGGCCAGCGCCTCACCGCCCTGTCGGACCAGGGCCAGTGGCTCACCGCCGGCATCGACCTGGAGGGCGGCCGCCTCTCCGGTCTGTCGAAGGCCCGCATGGCAGCGGTGCTCGGCCCCGGCGGCCGGCCGCTCGCCGAGACCGGCAACTGGGACACGGAGAGCCTGTGGATCGAGGGCGGCACGGCCTATGTCGGCGTGGAGCGCACCCATCGCATCTTTCGCTTCGATACGTTCGGCCGCGAGGGAGTCCTTGCCCGCGGTGTGCCGTCGCCGGTCCCGATGGGCGCCAACCGGATGCCGGCCAACCGCGGCATCGAGGCCCTTGGCATGCTGCCGCGCCCCTCGCCGCTCGCCGGCACGCTGCTTGCCATTTCGGAACGGGCACTGAGTCCCGAGGGCGACATCCGCGGGTTCCTGATCGGCCCGGGGCCGGCGCGCGACATCTTCGTCCGGCGGACCAATGATTTCGACGTCACCGACCTCGCCTTCCTGCCGGGCGGCGACATGCTGCTGCTGGAGCGCTGGTTCTCGGCCTGGCGGGGCGTTGCCTTCCGTATCAGGCGGATCGCCAGCGATACGATCCGCGCCGGAGCGACCCTCGACGGCCCCATCGTGCTGTCGGCGGACATGTCCTCGCAGGTCGACAATATGGAGGGCATCGCCGTCCACCGGAACGGCGAGGGCGAGACCATCGTCACCCTCGTGTCGGACAACAATTTCTCGTTCCTGCAACGCACGCTGCTGCTGCAATTCGCCTATCGGGGGTAGGGCTGCACAGGGGGGAGTGCGTCCTTCGAGGCTCGGCCGTCCCGGCCTCACACCTCAGGATGAGGAGGTCGAGCATGGCAGCGTCGAGGGACAGAATCCTGACCTACCGGAGCGCCAGTCACCGCCATCCTCATCCTGAGGAGCGAGCGATAGCGAGCCTCGAAGGACGCACCGCCTCACTGCAGGCGATCCCGGTCCGATTCACAAAACTGGTGCCGGCCTCTGGCACGCCCTGCCGAAAGCGTGTATAGGCCCGCGTCTCACGATTTCATCCTTCGCCCGGGGGCTGCCCCTGCGGCCCCGCAAGAAGAGAGTTCCATGGCCGTTCCGAGAAGAAAGACGTCGCCCTCGCGTCGCGGCATGCGCCGCTCGCATGATGCCCTCGTGGCCCCGACCTATGTCGAGGACAAGGATTCCGGCAACCTGCGCCGCCCGCACCATGTCGACCTGAAGACCGGCATGTATCGCGGCAAGCAGATCCTGAAGCCGAAGACCACGACCAACGACTGATCGCGCGGGTCGCGTCGCATCTGAAAAAGGCCGGTCTCGCGACCGGCCTTTTTCCGTTGGCGGATCAGGCGCCGGTATCGGCCTTGAGACCCACGGCGGCGATGCCGGCGAGGGCGCAGACCTCGTCATTGTCGGATGTGTCGCCGGAGATGCCGACGGCGCCCAGCACGGCGCCGGCCGCATCGCGGATGAGCACACCACCGGGCACCGGGGTGATGCGGTCCTTGGTCAGACCGCCGAGGGCGGTGACGAAATGCGGGCGGTCCTTGGCCATGCGCTCCAGGGCACGGCCGCCGACGCCCACCATAACGCAGCCGAAGGCCTTGCCATGGGCGATGTCGGCGCGCAGCGGCGCATTGCCGTCCTCGACGAGCGTCAGGCGGACGGCGCCGCGGGCGTCGACGATGACCACGCCGAGGGGCTTCATGCCCTTCTCGCGGCCGGTGGCGAGGGCCGCGTCGGCAAGGGTTCGGCAGATGTCGAGGGTCAGGCTCATCGTCGGCTCCGTGAAGGGGTGTCGGCAATCGCGCATGGGCGGCCCGGCCGGAGCGTGCTTGCGTGAAGCCCTGCGCCCCGTGCACAAGCCGGACCCACCCGGATCGTGGCGGGCGACCGCGTTCTTGTGTTATCCTTAGAACAAGAATGCGGCCGCAAGCCGGTGATGACAGTTTTTCAGTCCCGGCGAAAGTCCCGGGCGAGGGAGGATGCCCCGGTGACCTATCAGACGCGTGACTTCCACAAGCCCGGACGCTCGCCCGCCTATGCCACGGAGGCCATGGCGGCGACCTCCCATCCGCTCGCGACGGCAGCGGCCATCGACATCCTCAGGGATGGCGGAACGGCGGCGGATGCGGCGATCGCGGCGGTCGGCGTGATGGCCGTCGTCGAGCCGCACATGACCGGGATCGGCGGCGACTGCTTCACGCTGATCTCGAAGCCCGGCCAGCCGATCTGGGGCTATAACGGCTCGGGCCGTGCGGCCAAGGCGGCGACGGCCGACAGGCTCCGGTCGGAAGGCTTGAAGTCCGTTCCCACCGATTCGGTTCACGCCGTCACCGTGCCGGGCGCCATCGAAGCCTGGGAAACGATCCTGAAAACCCATGGCCGGTTCGACCTCGGCCGGGTGCTGCAGCATGCCATCCGCTACGCCAAGGGCGGCTGGCCGGTGACGCCGCGTGTCGCCTTCGACTGGCCGACGGATGCTGCGGCGCTGGCGAAGGATGCCGGAGCGTCGCGCCATTACCTCCTCAACGGACGCGCGCCCACCGCCGGCGAGCGCATGACCAGCGCGGCGCTGGGTGCCACCCTGGAGGAGATCGCCGCCAAGGGCGCCAAGGGCTTCTATGAAGGCCGGGTCGCCGCCGACATCGTCGCCACGCTGAAGGCCAAGGGCGGCCTCTTGACGCTGGAGGACCTCGCCTCCCACCGCGGCACGGTCGAGACGCCGGTCATCGGTGACTACAAGGGGACGGGCGTCGCCGAACTGCCGCCCAACGGCCAGGGCATCACGGCGCTGATCATCCTCAACATCCTCGAGCAGTTCGACATCCGAAGCATGGATCCGACCTCGCCGGAGCGCCTGCATCTCGGCATCGAGGCGGCGCGCCTCGCCTATTCGCTGCGCGACAGCCATATCGGCGACCCCGCGGCGATGAAGGTCACCGTCGCGCAGCTCACCTCCAAGGATTTCGCCAGGACCCTCGCCGGCATGATCGATCCGGGCAAGCGGACCGCCCGCCTCATCCCGCCGCCGCCGGGCACCAATACGATCTACTGCTCGATCGTCGACCGGGACCGGATGGCCGTGTCATTTATCAACTCGATCTTCCACCATTTCGGCTCGAAGATCTGCACGCCCGAGACCGGCATCCTGCTGCAGAACCGCGGTTCGAGCTTCAATCTGGAGGATGGTCATCCGAACTGCATCGGCCCGGGCAAGCGGCCGATGCATACGATTATTCCGGCGATGATGCTGGAGAAGGGCGAGGTCACCAGCACCTTCGGGGTCATGGGCGGCAGCTACCAGTCGTCGGGCCATGCCCATGTGGTCTGCAACACGGTCGATTACGGCATGGACCCGCAGGCGGCGATCGATTCCCCGCGGGCCTTCTTCGAGGGCGAGAAGACCACGGTCGAGCCGACCTGGCCGGCCGCCACCATCGAGAAGGTGCGGGCCATGGGCCATGACGTCGACGTGACGGTGAAGCCGATCGGCGGCGGCCAGATGATCCATATCGACCCGTCGGGCTTCCTGGTCGGCGGATCGGACCCCCGCAAGGACGGCCTCGCCCTCGGCTATTGAGAACGGACCGCGCCGCTCAGACGTCGCGGCGGACCAGCGAGCCGCTGGCGGTCGGCTGCGCGGCGGGATCGGCGGCCTGATAGCGCGCATCCACCTCTTCCCGGTCGGCGCGCCGGCGGCGGGGAGCCGGCGTCACATTGAGGCGGGCGGCGAGCAGCTGGGTGATGAAGGCGGCGGCGGGACGGGTGCTGGGCGTCCGGCCCTGGTCGAAGCGGTCGGACCGGGGCGCCACGGGCAGAGCCGCGAGCGCATCGCCGAAGCTGCCCATCGGGCGACGCGAGGCGCCGAAGCGGTCGTCGTCGCGGCGGCGCCAGCGCAGCGGCTGGGAGGATCCTGCTGGATTGACCATCGTCATGACCCGCTCCGTGGTGGCTGACCGGCCATGGCCGATCGACGGGATGAAGTGTGCAACGCGCGTGCCGCGGGTCGCGTTCCATATCGGGACAATGCGACGGATCGGGAAAAACGATCCCCGACATGACGTTAGGTCATTTTCCTCGCTACGACGGAGGATTCACAAGATTTCCTTCATTGTTTTGCGGCCTATTGGAGGCAATCAAATAGCGACAGGCGGAAACGTAGTGGATCGGGCCGACATCATCAGCACAGGCCCCGACGGGACGCATCCCGCCCATCCAGAGGCCTCGGCGGCTGCCGATATCCTGTCTTCGGTCGGAACCGCCACCTATGACTGGGCCATCCCATCCGACCGGATCACCTGGAGCGACAACGCATCGGGTGTGCTGGGGATCGCTGCCCGCCATCTGGCTTCGGGCCGGACCTATGCCCAGATGCTGGCGAAGGAATCGCCGGCCGGCCGCTACGAGGCCATCGTCAATTCACCGCATGTGGACCGTGGCGAGGGCGTCGCCTACGCGATCGAATATGCAATCCAGACCGAAGGGGGCGCCACCCACTGGGTCGAGGATTCCGGGCGCTGGTTCGCCTCGTCCGACGGACGTCCGCTGCGGGCCCATGGTGCCGTGCGCATCATCACCGAGAGCTACGAGACCCGGCGCCGCCTGATCGAGGCGAGCGAGATCGATCCGATGACCGGACAGCTCTCCCGCCATCGCTTCTGCGAGGTGCTGGAAACCGCGCTCGCCGACGCGGTCAAGGTGCGCGGCTCGATCGGGCTCCTCGTCGCGGCCGTGGACAATCTCGCCCATGTCAACGAGGCCTATGGCTTCGACATCGCCGACGAGATCATCGCCGCGGTTGGCAAGCGCATCCGCACCCGGCTGCGCGGCGGCGACCTGCTCGGCAGGCTCTCGGGCAACAAGTTCGGCATGCTGATCCGCCACTGCCAGCCCGAGGACATGGAGATCGCCGCCGAACGCATCCTCAACGCGGTGCGCGACGACGTCTTCCTCACCCGGGCCGGCCCGGTCGCCATTACGGTGACGATCGGCGGGATCATCGCGCCGCGCCACGCGGACAGCCTCGCGGCCATGCTGGGACGCGCGCAGGAGGCCCTCGACAGCATCAAGGCCCGTCGGCGCGGAGCGTTCCACATCTATGCGCCGAGCCTGGAGCGCGAACGCGCCCGCCAGGAGAACCTGAAGACCACCGACGAGATCGTCTCCGCCCTCAATGACCGGCGCGTCGGCCTGGCCTTCCAGCCGATCGTCACCGCGACACCGGACCGGCGCACGGCCTATTACGAGTGCCTGCTGCGCATTCGTCGCGCCGACGGAACGCTGCTGCCGGCGGGCGCCATCGTGCCGCTGGCTGAAAAGCTCGGGCTTGTGCGCCTGGTCGATGCACGCGTCCTCGAACTCACCATGGCCGAGCTGATCGCCGCGCCCGACCTGCGGCTGTCGGTCAACGTCTCCCCGTCGACCACCATGGACATGAGCTGGCTGAGATCGCTGGAGGCCTATCACCGGACACATCCGTCGGCCGTCGAGCGGCTGATGGTGGAGATCACCGAGACATCGGCGATCGCCGATGTCGAGGACACCCGTCGCTTCGTCGCGCGCGTGCAGGGGCTGGGCTGCCGGGTGGCCATCGACGATTTCGGTGCCGGACATACCTCGTTCCGCAACCTGCGGAAGCTCGGGATCAATTGCGTCAAGATCGACGGTGCCTTCGTCGCGAGCTTCCACGCCAATCCCGACGACCGCCATTTCGTCCAGGCCCTGCTCGACCTGGCGCGTCACATGAACCTGACGACCATCGCGGAATGGGTTCCGAGCGAAGAGGTCGCGGTCACCCTCGCCGAACTCGGCTGCAATTACCTGCAGGGCGACCATACGGGCCCTGCGAGCGACGAACGGCCGTGGCTGACGGCCACTGTCGCACCGCTCGCGCAGAGCGCCTGACGCAGGCCGACTGCGGGACCCGCCGCCTTACTTCCGCGACAGGCTCTCGATCTTCTTCTGCATGGCGGAGAGCTGGTTTTTCAACTCGTCGAGCTCGCCGGCGGCCGTCGCCGCCACCGGCGCGGCCGGCGCCCCGGTCTCGCCACTCGCTTTGGCCTCGGCGGCAGCCGCTTCGTTGTCTTCGCGCCGCGCGAAGGGCGTGAACATCGAGAAGGCCTTCTCGAACAGGTCCATGTTGCGGCGGATATGCTGCTCGAAGGGCGCCACCAGCGGGTTGACGCCGACGGCGGTGGACAGTTGCTGGCGCAGCCTGTCCTGCTCCTTGGAGAGCGTATCGATCGAGAGTTCCAGATAGCGCGGCACCAGCAACTGCATGCTGTCGCCGTAGAAGCGGATGAGCTGGCGCAGGAAGGAGACCGGCAGCAGATTCTGCCCGTCCTTGTTCTCCTGCTCGAAGATGATCTGGGTCAGCACCGAGCGGGTGATGTCGTCACCCGACTTGGCGTCGTAGACGAGGAAGTCCTCACCCGCCTTGACCATGGAGGCCAGGTCCTCGAGCGTCACGTAGGTCGAGGTACCCGTATTGTAGAGACGCCGGTTCGCGTACTTCTTGATCGTGACCGGATCATTCTTAGCCATCGTTCCCCCTGGACTGCTCGCGGCGCTCTTCCCCCGACAACGCCATGAGAGCGTCACGATAGGGTGTTTTTTGCGGTGCTGCCACGGTTTTGTGCAGCGCCGCTCACGTGCGCCGCGCACAGCCCAGCGCATTGGCAGTTTGGCGCGGTTGACAGTGACGCGCCGCCATAGACAAGGTCAGAGCGAAGGTCGCCGCCGGTGGCGGCAGGCGCCAGGCACATTCAGGAGGTTTTCATGTCCGAGGACGTCGTCATCGTCGGTGCGGCCCGCACGGCCGTCGGCTCGTTCAACGGAGCGCTCTCGTCGCTTGCCGCCCATGAACTGGGCGCCGTCGCCATCAAGGCCGCACTGGAGCGCGCCAAGGTGAAGCCGGAAGAGGTCGACGAGGTCGTCTTCGGCCAGATCCTGACCGCCGGCGAGGGGCAGAACGCCGCCCGCCAGGCCGCGATGAAGGCCGGCATTCCGGCGGAGAAGACCGCCTGGGCGCTGAACCAGCTCTGCGGCTCCGGCCTCAGGACGGTCGCTGTCGGCATGCAGCAGATCGCCAATGGCGACGCCAACATCATCGTTGCCGGCGGCCAGGAGAGCATGTCGATGGCCCCGCACGTGGCGCATCTGCGCAACGGCACGAAGATGGGCTCCATGGAGATGGTCGACACCATGCTCAAGGACGGCCTCATCGACGCCTTCCACGGCTATCACATGGGGATCACCGCGGAGAACGTCGCGGAGAAGTGGCAGATCACCAAGGACGAGCAGGACCAGTTCGCCGTCGCCTCGCAGAACAAGGCGGAAGCGGCGAAGAAGGCCGGCCGCTTCAGGGACGAGATCGTCCCCGTGACCATCTCGACCCGCAAGGGCGACATCGTCGTCGACACGGACGAGTATATCCGCGACGGCGCGACCATCGACGCCCTCGGCAAGCTGCGGCCCGCCTTCAAGAAGGACGGCACCGTCACCGCCGGCAATGCCTCGGGCATCAATGACGGTGCCGCCGCCATCGTGCTGATGACGCGGTCGGAGGCGGAGAGGCGCGGCCTGAAGCCGCTCGCCACGATCCGGTCCTGGGCGACGGCCGGCGTCGATCCCGCCATCATGGGCACGGGGCCCATCCCGGCTTCGCGCAAGGCCCTGGAGAAGGCCGGCTGGACCGTGAAGGATCTCGACCTCATCGAGGCGAACGAGGCTTTCGCCGCCCAGGCGATCGCGGTGAACAAGGACATGGGCTGGGATACGGACAAGGTGAACGTCAATGGCGGCGCCATCGCCATCGGTCACCCGATCGGCGCATCCGGCGCCCGCGTGCTCGTCACCCTCCTTCACGAAATGGCCCGGCGCGACGCCAAGAAGGGCCTCGCGACTCTCTGCATCGGCGGCGGCATGGGCGTCGCCATGTGCGTCGAGCGCTGAGCCCGCCAAAGGCTGCGGCCGACAATCTTCGCCGGAGGCGGCCGCCGCCTCCGGAAGGGTCTTCATCTCCCCCGATGAAGTGATGATACAACCCGTCCCACAAGACGACGGGAACACCGAATCGTTGATTCAAGGGAACGCCAGCGAGGGAGCTCATTCATGGCGAAAGTGGCATTGGTCACGGGAGGCACGCGCGGCATCGGTGCGGCGATCTCGCGGGCCCTGAAGGACGCCGGTTACAAGGTTGCGGCAAACTATGCCGGAAACGACGAGGCGGCCGCGAAGTTCAAGGCCGAGACGGGCATCCCGGTCTACAAGTGGTCCGTCGCCGACCACGAGGCCTGCGCGGCCGGCATCCGGCAGGTGGAGGCCGAGCTCGGACCGGTCGAGATTCTGGTCAACAATGCCGGCATCACCCGCGACGGCATGTTCCACAAGATGACCCTCAGCCAGTGGCGGGAGGTGATCGACACCAATCTGACCGGTGTCTTCAACATGACCCACCCGGTCTGGAACGGCATGCGCGACCGCAAGTTCGGGCGCGTCATCACCATTTCCTCGATCAATGGCCAGAAGGGCCAGGCGGGCCAGGTGAACTATTCGGCGGCCAAGGCCGGCGACATCGGCTTCACCAAGGCCCTGGCTCAGGAAGGCGCCCGCGCCGGCATCACCGTCAACGCCATCTGTCCCGGCTATATCGGCACGGAAATGGTGGCGGCGATCGATCCGGAGGTGCTCAAGACGCGGATCCTGCCGCAGATCCCGGTCGGTCGCCTCGGCGAGCCGGAAGAGATCGCGCGGGCCGTCGTCTTCCTCGCCTCCGAGGAGAGCGGCTTCATCACCGGCGCGACGCTGTCCATCAATGGCGGCCAGTACGTCGCCTGAGGCGGACAAGCCATGAGGCATCGTCGCGGGCAGGCGCGACGATGCCGGCCACCGTCACTTGTTCCAGGCGTTGACCAGCTTGTTGAAGAACGTCTCGTTGACAGTGTCGCCGAGCGTATAGACGGCCAGGACCACGACGCCGGCAATGCCGCTGGCGATGAGCGAGTATTCGATCGCCGTAGCGCCGGAGCTGTCCGAAGTGAAGCGCCCGATCAGGCGTGTCATGTGCCGAAAGCTGCGGGCCATCCTGGCGTCTCCTCTCAGTCGCGCGCCTCGCCGAGCAATTCGGTGAGGAAGGGGATCAAGGGTTCGTCGGCCGCCGGCATCGGATAATCCCTCAGCCGGCCGGGCTTGACCCATGCAAGCCGCTGCCCTTCGCGACCCTGGACGCTCCCCTCCCACCTCCGGCAGACCCACAGCGGCATGAACAGCTGAAAGGTCTCGTAGGCATGGCTGGCGAAGGTCAGTGGCGCGAGGCAGGGTTCCTCGACGCGGATCCCGAGCTCCTCGCGAAGCTCGCGGATCAGCGTCTCTTCCGGCCTCTCGCCCGGCTCGACCTTGCCGCCGGGGAACTCCCAAAGACCCGCGAGAGGCTTGCCTGCCGGCCGCTCCGCCAGGAGGACCCGGTTGTCCGGATCGACCAGGGCGCAGGCGGCGACGAAAACCAGCCTCAAGGTCATGGCGATGCCTGTTCTAGCCCAGAGAAGTTAACGTTTGCGGTGGGCGATATGCGCATTGTGGCCCATCGCGCGACGGATTTGTCAGGAGCGGTAGTCCCCGTTGATGGCGACATAGTCTTTCGTCAGGTCGCAGGTCATGACCCGCGCGGTGCCGCGCCCGAGCCCGAGGTCGGCGGTGACGGTGATCACATCCGCCTTCATCACCGCACTGGCGGCCGCCTCGTCATAGGCCGGATCCCGCTCGCCGCGATGGGCGACCCGGATATCGCCGAAGGAGATCGACAGAAGGTCGCGTTCGGCAGGTTCGCCCGCCTTGCCGACGGCCATCACGACGCGCCCCCAATTGGCGTCCTCGCCGGCGATCGCGGTCTTGACCAGCGGCGAGTCGGCGATCGACTTGGCGACGCGGAAGGCCGAAGCGCCGGAGACGGCGCCCTTGACCACGACATGGACCAGCTTGCGCGCGCCCTCGCCGTCGCGGGCGACCTGTTCGGCCAGATCGGCGAGGACGGCCAGAAGGGCCTTGCGGAACCCGGCGAGCCGGCGGTCGCCGGTTTCCGCGATGCGCGGAGCGCCGCGCTTTTCGGCGGCGCCGGTGGCGAACAGCATCAAGGTGTCGGAGGTGGAGGTGTCGCTGTCCACCGTGACGGCGTTGAACGTCGTCCTGACGCCCTTCGACAGGAGCGCCTGCAGGACGGGAGCATCGATCGGCGCGTCGGTGAAGACAAAGGAGAGCATCGTTGCCATGTCCGGGGCGATCATCCCCGCGCCCTTGGCCATGCCGTTGATGGTGACCGTGACACCGCCGAGACTGGCCGTCGCCGTGGCGACCTTCGGGAAGGTGTCGGTGGTCATGATGGCCCTGGCGGCGTCGAGCCAGCCATCGGCCCGGCCGGCGGCGAAGGTCCCGTCGAGCACGGCATCATATTTCGTCGCATCGAGCGGCTCGCCGATGACACCGGTGGAGGCGAGGAAGACCTCGGACTGCTTGCAGCCGGCCGCCTTGGCCGCGATCTTCGCGGTCAGGGCCACGGCGTCGCGGCCCTTGCGGCCGGTGAAGGCGTTGGCATTGCCGGAATTGACGACGAGGGCACGCGCCCGTCCGCCAGCCAGATTGGCGCGGCACCAGTCGACCGGCGCCGAGGGGCATTTCGACCGGGTGAAGACACCGGCGACCGTCGTGCCGGCAGCCAGGCCCACGGCCAGGACATCGGTGCGGTTCTTGTAGCGGATGCCGGCCTCGGCGGTGGCCAGGGTCACGCCGTCGATGGGCGGCATGGAGGGCACCGTCTTTGGTGCGAGAGGGGAGACGGGGGGCACGAACTTGGCCATGGCGATCCTCGGGCTGCCGCAATGAGGTTCAGGTCGGCCAAGCCCTTAACCCAAGCCCGGCGAGACGGGAAGGTGGGGACCACGCATGGATCATCGCCGCGTCATGCGCGCACGCCGCCGGTCCTGGCGAAGGGGTCCAGCGTCAGGACATTGCCGCCCGGGAACCGCTCGAAAACGGCGGGGACGTCTTCGGCGGGCACAGGCCGTCCGAAGAAATAGCCCTGGGCTTCCGTGCAGCGCTCCTCGCGCAGGAAGGCGAGCTGTTCTTCGGTTTCCACACCTTCGGCCGTGCTGATGATGCCGAGGCTGTCGCACATGCCCGTCACGGCCCGGATGATGGCGCTGCTCTCCTTGGTCCCCGACAGATCCTTGACGAATGACCGGTCGATCTTGACCTTGTCGAAGGGGAACGTGCGCAGGTAGCCGAGCGAGGAATAGCCGGTGCCGAAATCATCCATGGCGAGGGCGCAGCCGGTTTGCTTGAGGCGGAGGAGCGCGTTCATGGCGCCCTCGACATCGTCCAGCAGCGCGTTTTCGGTGATCTCCAGTTCCAGGCGCGCCGGCGCGAGGCCCGAACGCTTCAATGTCGCGTCGACGATATCGGGGAAGTTGCTGTCGGCAAGCTGCTTCGGGGATACGTTGACGGCGACCTTGACCGGGCGCGGCCAGAGCGCGGCGTCGGCGCAGGCCTTTTCCAGCACCCAACGGCCGAGCGCGCCGATCAGCCCGATATCTTCTGCGAGGCCGATGAAATCGCCCGGCGGCACCATGCCGCGCTCGGGATGGTGCCAGCGGACGAGCGCCTCGAACCCGACGAGCGCGCCGGAGCCGACCGCCACGATGGGCTGGTAATGCAGGGCGAACTGGCCCTGCGCGACGGCCGTCCTGAGGTCGCGTTCGAGGCGAAGACGCACCTGCATGGAGGCGTCCATCGCCTGTTCGAAAAAGGCGAACCGGGCGCGCCCGTCCATCTTGGCGCGATCCAGGGCAATGTCAGCATTGCGCAGGACGGCAACGGGACCTTCCTCATCCGGCAGGGCGATGCCCACACTGGCCGTGATCGCCACGGAGTGGTCCCCGATCGGCATGGCGACAGCGACCGCCTCGACGATGGCAAGGGCAAGGGATGAGGCCGCTTCGGGCTGGGCGCCGTTGACCTGGATGACCGCGAACTCATCGCCGCCGATCCGGGCCACGATGTCGCCCGGCTGGATGCAGGCCTTCAGACGCTCCGTGACCATCACCAGGACGGCATCACCGATGGCATGGCCGAGGGCGTCGTTGACCCATTTGAACCGGTCGAGGTCGATGCACAGCACCGCCGCCTGATTTGCCGCCGGGCCGCTGCCGCAGACAGCCGCGAGACGGTCCTGGAAGAACAGCCGGTTGCCGAGCCCGGTCATTGGGTCATGCTGGGCGAGATAGGCGATGCGGGCCTGGGCGTCGCGCCGGGCATCGACATCCTCGATGACGCCGATCCATTCCTCGCCGGTGCCGTCCTCACTGTCGACCTTCGTGCCGCGCGAGCGGACCCAGCGCCAGGTGCCATCGGCGCGACGGATGCGGTACTCGATGTCGAACTGGTCGCGGCTCTGCTGGGCCTCGATCCAGGCGGCGCGGACGAGCGGCGCGTCGTCGGGGTGGAGATTGTCGTACCAGGAGGCGTCCACGGCGCCCCAGGGGGCTTCGATGTCGGTGGACGAGCCCGCGAGCCGTTCCCAGCCGGTGGCGCTGACGACGCCGGCCGTGTCCCGACGCCAGAAGACCAGAGCACCCGTGCTGGCGAGCAAACGGTAGCGCTTCTCGCTCAGGGCGAGGCTTCTGGCGACCTGTCCCTGCGCCTCGGCACGGTCACGCAGCACGCGTTCCGACACTTCCAGACTGCGACGCAGATCCTCGAACTCGGCAATTCCCGATGGCGCGACCACGGCGGGAGCGGCTCCGTCATTCCCTGCGGCGACCTGCCTCGCCCGCGCGACGAGGGTCTGGACCGGGCGGAGGACCGTCTTGCCGATCCAGGCGGCAGCGAGCAGGGCGAGCAGAAGGGCCCCGATGGCGCCGACACCAAGGTCGATCAGGGGAGCCTGGTTGCGGGCGCGGAAGACGCTGAGCGGTTCGCCGACGCCCAGAATCCAGCCCGGCGTACCCTTGAGCGTCTGGAAGGCGAAGACGACCGAGCGACCGTCAGCCGTATGGCCTTCGAAAATGCCAGCTTCGGTGCCGACGGCCTTGAGCCGGGCCAATTCCGGCACCGGCTGGCCGACAAAGGCGGGGCCATCGCGTGAGCGCGCGATGAAATGACCCTGACCGTCGACGACGGCCAGCACGCGGTCCGTCTCGGTCGGATCCGACTGCTGAAGGACGTGGACGAGGCGCCCGGGCGGTATCACGAGTGCAGCGAAGCGGATGGTGGCCTCGTCGAAAGCCACGAGGGCGGCGATGGCGATCCGCTGCGAATTCGAGCCAGGATCGGTGAAGAGGTCGGAGACGGCGGCCTTGCCCGTGTGCATCGCCCGCCGCAGGACCTCCAGCGGAATGCCCTGCGGCGACAGGCCCTGCCGATCCGGGATGCCGGTCAGGGTGGCGAACACCTCTTCCACCAGCCGGCCACCGATCTTCTGCTCCGCGGCGGCGGCCCAGGGATCGACGCCTTCCGTCGACGGTACCGGATGAGGGACCCGGACGAGCACGTCGAGCAGCGTCGCCCCGGCCGCGATTTCGCCCTCGGCTGCCCGCGCCAGCGTGCGGGCCGTATCGAGAAGGCGGGCGGCGGCGGCGGTCTCATAGGCACGGCCGGCCTGCAGCAGGGCGAGGGCGGCGGCCACGATCATCGGCACCAGTGCCACGACCACCAGGCCGGCGAGATACCAGTTCAGGGCAAAACGGACCGACCCGCTGCTCGCCTGCGCCGCATGCTCACCGTCATGTCGGGCCGAATCGGTCAAGAGTGTCATTGCCTCACGAAGAGCAGACATACCTTACCATTGGGGAAACACACAGACCTTTCGTGCATTAATATTCCTCAACGGAACATCTCCCTTACGGGCTATTCATGTGTACGGCGACGCCGGTCTGCTATCATGGCTGCATGACCATGATGGAAGCGATACGCGAAGCCCTGTCGGCCCTGCGGGCACACAAGCTGCGCTCGGCCCTGACCATGCTCGGCATGGTAATCGGCGTTGCCGCGGTCATTGCCATGGTGGCGATCGGCGGCGGCGCCCGCGACCGCGTGCTGGCGCAGGTCCAGTCGCTCGGCGCCAATCTGTTCATCGTCCTGCCCGGCAACGTGACCCAGGGCGGTGTGCGCCTCGGGCTTGGCGCCTCGTCCTCGCTGACGGAAGACGATGCGCGCGCCATCGAGGCGGAGGTGCCGAGCGTCCAGGTCACGGCCCCCAACAGCCGCACCCGCACGCAGGTGGTCGCCGGCGGCAACAACTGGTTCACCGAGGTGGTGGGCGTCGATCTCGGCTGGTTCGAGGCGCGTGAATGGCCCATCGCCTCCGGCCGCCTGTTCGAGCCGGAGGAAACCGCCCGCGGCGCCCAGGTGGTCATTCTCGGTCAGACCGTGGCGCGCAACCTCTTCGGCGAGGGCGTCGACCCGATCGGCGAGACCGTCCGCATCCGCGCCGTCCCCTTCACGGTGATCGGCGTCATGGTCTCCAAGGGCCAGTCGATGATGGGCCAGGACCAGGACGATACCAGCTTCGTGCCGCTACCGACGATCCGGCAGAGGCTGGTCGGCGTGAATCGCGCCAATGCCCGCTCGGTCGGGGTCATCCACGTCAAGATCCGCCAGGGCGAGAGCATGACGCAGGCGGAAGATGACATCCGTCAGTTGCTGCGCCAGCGTCACCGGCTGCAGCCCGGCCAGGAGGACGATTTCCAGATCCGCAACCTCACGGAGATCGCCAACACCGCCGCGGGCGCCGCCACAACCCTGTCGCTGCTGCTGGCGGCGGTGGCCGCGATATCGCTCGCCGTCGGCGGCATCGGCATCATGAACATCATGCTGGTGAGCGTCACGGAACGCACGCGCGAGATTGGGCTGAGGCTGGCGGTCGGCGCCAGGCGGCGCGACGTCATGCGCCAGTTTCTCATCGAGGCGACGTCCCTCGCCGCCATCGGCGGCGTCATCGGCATCCTGGTCGGGCTCGGCGCCGCCTTCGCGGTCTCCGCGCGGTTCGGCTGGCCGCTGCTCGTCGAGCCGCAGTCGATCCTGGGGGCCGTCCTGTTCTCCGGCCTTGTCGGCGTCTTCTTCGGCTGGTACCCGGCCAAGCGGGCGAGCCTGCTTGACCCGATCACGGCCTTGCGGACGGTGTGAGCCGCGTCAAACGATGCGGCCGCTGGCGCGCCCGATCGCCGCGTTGAACTCGCCGCCAAGGACGAAGATGGCCGCGGAGTAGTAGAGAAACACCAGCGCGACCATGACCGAGGCGAGGCCGGCATAGGTGTTGACGTAATTCTGGGCGAAGCTCGCGAGATAGGTGCCGAACAGGGTGCCAGCAGCCAGCCACAGGACCAGGGTGATGACGATGCCCGGCAGCACGTCGATGAACCGTCGGCGCCCGGCCGGCAGGAACAGGTGCACCAGGGTCAGGGCGATGACGATCACGAGGGACGCCGCCGCGACGCGCAGGAACAGCACCACCCAGCCGAGTGGCGCGAGGCCCGGCACGAAGCGCACTGCCGTCGCCCAGATCAGCGGGCCGAGGACCACGAGAACCGCCACCACCAGCAAGGCCAGGGCGCCGACGAGCACATAGGCGATGGATTCCAGGCGGCACATGTACCACCAGCGGCTCTCGCGCACCTCGTAGGCGCGGTTGAGGGATGTTCGCAGGGCCTCGACGCCGTTGGAGGCGAAGTAAACCGCAAGCAGGGCGCCGATGGTGAGGAGGTCCGTGCGCGTCGTCGTCAGCACGGTCTCGATCTCCCGTGCGATGGGCCGGGCCACCACCTCCGGCCAGGCCTCGAGCAGGATGCGTGTGACCTCGTCGCCATAGGGCCGCACGCCGGCGAAGCTCGCCAGGGCCGTGACGAGGATGAGGAACGGAAACAGCGACATCAGCCCGTTGAGGGCGATGTGGCTGGCGGTCGCCCAGCCGTCGTTGGCCAGGAACCGGTCGACTGCGTCCCAGGTGACGCGCCATGCCTTGAGCATCGGTGATCCTTCTTCTCGGGCGATCTTTCGCGGCAAAGACGATGAAGGGCAAGGCTCACCGCGAATTTGACGCAGGATGGGCCATGCACCATATGCCGCCGATGACAATGCAGCATTTCGACAACCCCCTCGCCTGACGGCGCCGGGTTCGTGCCGCGCGGGGCGAGGTGGCGGACTTTCTGCTGACCGGCGTCGCCGAGGACATTGCCGACCGGCTGATGCTGGTGCAGCGGACCTTCACCACCCTCGCCGACATTGCCACACCGACCGACGCGCTGCGGGCCGCCCTGGCGGCGCGCGGATGGCCCGTCGTCCTCGCAACCGAGGCGGTGGAAGAACTGGCGAAGCGGCGTGCCGCGCCGGTCGTCGTCGCCGCCCCCGACATGCTGCCCTTCGCCGAGCAGAGCCTCGACCTTGCCGTCTCGGCACTGGGCCTGCAGTTCGTTGACGATCTGCCGGGTCTCTTCGTGCAGGTGCGCCGGGCGCTGAAGCCCGATGGCCTGTTTCTCGCGGCGCTCCTCGGCGGCGATACCCTGACCGAACTGCGCCAGGCCTTCGCCGCTGCGGAGAGCGAGCTGGACGGCGGGCTGTCACCGCGGGTCGCCCCCTTCGCCGACGTGCGCGACATCGGCGGCCTGCTGCAACGGGCGGGCTTCGCACTGCCGGTCACGGATTCCGACCGGCTGACGGTGCGCTACCGGGATGTCTTCGCGCTGATGCGGGACCTGCGCGCCATGGGCGCCACCAACCCGCTCGTCGCCCGCCGCCGCGTGCCCCTGAAACGGGCGACGCTGCTGCGCATGGCCGCCATCTACCACGCGCGTTTCGCCGATCCCGACGGCCGCATCCGCGCCACCTTCCAGGTCGTCACCCTGTCGGGCTGGGCGCCCCATGACAGCCAGCAGAAACCGCTGCGGCCGGGTTCGGCCAAGACCCGGCTGGCCGACGCGCTGAAGGCGGTCGAATGGCCCGCCGGCGAGAAGCCGGGCGGCTGACCGGGCACCCTGCCGAAGACGGGCTCGACAGCCGCCCGCCGCCGGTCCTAGTCTCCGCTCCGAAATCGCCCCAATCGAAGGCCTCATCCCATGGACATGACCGGCACCCAGCGTATCGAGGCCCCGCGGGAAGTGGTGTGGGCCGCGCTCAACGATCCCGATGTGCTGCGCCAGTGCATTCCCGGCTGCCAGAGCATGGAGCGCACCGGCGACAATGGCTTCGCCGCCAAGGCGGTGCTGAAGATCGGGCCGGTCAAGGCGAGCTTCTCCGGCAGCGTCACCCTCTCCGACATCGATCCGCCGAACGGCTACACGATTTCCGGCGAGGGCAATGGTGGCGTCGCCGGCATGGCCAAGGGCGGCGCCACGGTGAAGCTGACGGAGGAGAGCGAAGGGGTGACGCTCCTCACCTATGACGTGAAGAGCCAGATTTCCGGCAAGATCGCCCAGCTCGGGTCGCGGCTGATCGATGCCACCGCCAAGAAGCTGGCGGGTGAATTCTTCGAGAGCTTCTCCAAGGTGGTCGCCCCGCCCGCCCCCGGCGAGGAGATGCCCGAGGAGAAGAAGAAGTGGTGGAAGTTCGGCAAGGGCTGACGCGCCGTCGAAGCCCTGTCCCTCACTCCCCGCGCCGCTCGATCGCCTCCATGTCCGCGTCCGACAGGCCGAAATGGTGGCCGATCTCATGGATCAGCACATGGGCGATGACGGCGCCAAGCGTCTCGTCATGTTCGGCCCAGTAGTCGAGGATCGGCCGCCGGTAGAGCCAGATCATGTTGGGCATGGCACCCGAATGCTGGACGGACTGAAACGGCATGCCCGTGCCCTGGAACAGGCCGAGAAGATCGAAATCGCTCTCGGCCTCCATCTCTTTCAGGACCTCCTCGGTGGGAAAATCCTCGACGCGGATGACGAGGCCCTTGCACAGGGCACGGAAGTCCTCGGGCAGGCCGGCATAGGCGGCGGCGGCAATGGCCTCGAAGGCCTCGAGATCCGGTGCCTTCAGGTCGGCGAGGGCTGCGGCGCTGTCAGCGGCCATAGGTCAAGCCCAGATAGATGAGGCAGCCGATGCCGATGGCGATGGCGAGGCCCCGGCCGATGCGCTTGCCGCAGATCTCCGCGGGATCCTCGGATTCGCCGCGGGCGGTGAGAAAATCGCCGCTGCGCCGCAAGGCCGATTCGAGGATGGGCGCGGAATCGCGGTGGGCGCGCTCCAGGATGCGCCGCGCCTCCTCCTGTCGCTTCGCGTCGTCGTCGGGTCTCGGGTTGTTGGCACTCATGCGCAAGGTTCTAGCCGATCACGGGCGCGGCGGCACCCGGTCCGGGCGTCGCAGGTAGAAACGGATTGGTGACTCTGTTGCGGCATTCTCGCTGACAGTATCCGGAGTATCGCCATGTCACGCCGCCCGTCGATCACGCTCGTGCTCACCATCAGTGCCCTGGTGACCCTCCTCGCGCCGACGACCCCGGCCGCGGCGAGCCCGTTCTGGACCGGCTGGTTCGCCACCGAGAGGCCCGTTGTTTATCGGCCGATCGTGACGCCGCGCACCTACTATTTCGCCCCGGCTTCCACGGCGGAGATGCTTCCCGCGCCGCACCATCGGCACCATCGCCACGGGCGCCATCATCGCCTGCCGCACTGAGGCCCGTCAGCCCTCGTCGAGTCCGACGATGGCGCGGGCGAAATCCTGCGCAGCGAAGGGCTCGAGATCGTCGATGCCCTCGCCGACGCCGATGAAATGAACGGGAAGCCCGGTCTTCGCCGCGACCGCGACGAGGATGCCGCCGCGGGCGGTGCCGTCGAGCTTGGTCATGACCAGGCCGGTCACGCCGGCGGTCCGGGCGAAGGCGTCGACCTGGGTCAGGGCGTTCTGGCCGGTCGTGGCGTCGAGGACAAGGAGCACGGCGTGAGGCGCCGCGGCATCGACCTTGCGGATGACGCGCACGACCTTCTCGAGCTCCGCCATCAGCTCCGACTTGTTCTGCAGCCGGCCGGCCGTATCGAGGATGACGACGTCGGTGCCCGTCTCCTGCGCCTGTTTCACCGTGTCGAAGGCGAGGCCCGCCGCATCCGACCCCTGCGGCCGGGTGACGACCGGAGCGCCGGTGCGCTCGCCCCAGATCTTCAGCTGCTCGATGGCGGCGGCACGGAACGTGTCGCCAGCGCCCAGCATGACCGAGCGCCCCTCGGCGCGGAACTTGGCGGCGAGCTTGCCGATGGTGGTGGTCTTGCCGGCACCGTTGACGCCGACCACCATGATGACGAAGGGCCGGGCGGCGGGATCGACGACCAGGGGCCGGGCGACGGGGGCGAGAACGGCCTCGATCTCGCCGGCGAGCACGGCGCGCACTTCCTCCGGCGCGATGTCCTTGCCGAAGCGGCCCTTGGAGAGGGCGCCGGCGATGCGTCCGGCGGTCTCGACGCCGAGGTCGGCCTGGATCAGGAGGTCCTCGAGCTCCTCAAGCGTCGCATGATCGAGCTTGCGCTTGGTGAAGAGGTCGGTGACCCCCGTGCCAAGCTTGGAGGACGTGCGGGACAGCCCTTCGGTGAGCCGGCGCCACCAGCTTCGCGGCTCGGCCGGCGCCGTGGATTCGGCGGGCGCGGGCACGGCCGGTGGCGCAGGTTGGGGCGGGGCCGGCTCGTCCTGGCCGAACAGCCGCTTGAAGAAACCGGGCCGCTTCGGCTCGTCGGGCTTCGGCTGATCGGACATCGGCAAGGAATCTCACTGGCAACGGGGCATAGAAGTGCAGGAGGCGTCAACGGCATTTAGGCCGGATGGCCCGCCATGGCTAGGCCGGGGAGGCTGGCGAGACTGGCGACGCCCATCTATCAAGGGCCATGACCACCCTGGCCTCCCATCCGATCCCCGACGATCCGCTCGGCCTGATCCCGCGCCTGCTCCACCGCGACGCCAGCCTGCTGATCCTGAACAAGCCGGCCGGCCTGCCGGTGCACAAGGGGCCCGGCGGCGGCGAGACGCTCGCCGACCATCTCGACGTGCTGCGCTTCGGGCTGCCGCGGGCGCCTGAACTCGCCCACCGGCTCGACAAGGACACGGCGGGATGCCTGGTGCTCGGCCGCCATCGGCGGGCGCTGGAGCGGCTCGGCCTGATGTTCAAACGCGGCGAGGTGACCAAGACCTACTGGGCGGTGGTGGAGGGCGGCCCCGCCGATGCCTCTGGCGAGATCGCCATCGCCATGAGCCCGCGCGATCCGAAGCGAGGCTGGTGGATGAAGGCGGATCCGAAGGGGCAGCCGGCGCTGACGCGTTACCGGGTGCTCGGGCGGGGCGAGGGTCGCAGTTGGCTCGCCCTGGAACCGGTCACCGGGCGCACACACCAGCTAAGGCTCCATTGTGCCGAGAGCGGCTTTCCCATTCTCGGCGACACGATCTACGGCACGGCGCCGCGGGTCGGCGGACCCGGACTGCATCTCCTCGCCCGGTCCATCGTGCTGCCCTTCGATCCGAAGCGCCCGGCCGTGGTGGCGGAGGCGCCGCCGCCGCCGCCGATGGAGGCCGCGCTGAAGGGCTGCGGCTGGACCAGCTAACGCTACGTCAGTTCTCTCGTGCCGCTCTTGGACGAAACAGATTTTCTGCAACCTCCGGGTTCCTTCGGACCAAGGTTGGACTTGGCGCGGCTGCGGCCAGCGCCGATACTCGCGCGTGAGGGAGACCACAATGGCTGGCCATTACGACAAGCGCGAAACGCGCGACGACGGCGCGCGCGAGAAGGACCTGATGAAGCGGTTGCCGCAGGTTCTGGCCGCCGCCATGAAGGTTTCGGCCTGGCGGCGTCACCTCGGCAAGATTGACCCGCGGGGGGTCACGTCGCGGGCGGCCCTGGCGGAATTACCCATCCAGCGCAAGTCGGACCTGCCGGCCCTGCAGAAGGCGGTGCTGCCCTTCGGCGGTTTCGTGCCGGGCAAACCCAGCGCCTTCGGGCGTCTGTTCATGTCGCCGGGACCGATCTTCGAACCGGAGGCAGTCGGCCATGACGTTTGGCGGGTCGGGCGCGCCATGGCGGCGGCGGGCTTCAAGCGCGGCGACATCGTGCTGAACACGCTGTCCTACCACCTGACGCCGGGGGCCTGGTGCTTCGATTCCGGCGCCCGGGCGGTCGGCTGCGCCGTCATCCCCGCCGGGCCCGGCAATACCGAAGCCCAGCTCGACCTCATCGAGGCCTATCGGCCGAGCGCCTATGCCGGCGTTCCCGACTTCCTAAAGATCCTGCTCGACGCCGCCAAGGAGAAGGGCCGCGACGCCTCCTCGATCAAGCGGGCGCTGGTCGGCGGGGCGGCCTTCCCGGCGTCGCTGCAGAAGGAGATCGCCTCCCGTGGGGTCGACGCCTACCAGACCTATGCCATCGCCGAATGCGGCGTCATCGCCTACGAGAGCGAGGCGCGCGAGGGGCTGGTGCTCAACGAGGACATCATCCTGGAGATCGTCCGGCCGGGGACCGCCGACCCCGTGGCGCCGGGCGAGGTCGGCGAGGTGGTGATCACCGTGCTCGACCCGCACCACCCGCTGATCCGCTTCGCCGTCGGCGACCTAACCGCCATCCTCCCCGGTGCCTCGCCCTGCGGGAGGACGAACACCCGCATCAAGGGCTGGATGGGTCGGGCCGACCAGACCGCCAAAGTGAAGGGCATGTTCGTGCGCCCCGAACAGGTGGCGGAGGTCATCCGGCGCCATCCCGAGATCGCCCGGGCGCGGCTGGTGGTGGCGCGGAACGGCGAAACCGACGCCATGACACTGAAGGTGGAATCGCGCGCACGCTCGCCCGAATTCGTTCTCGCCGTCGGCGAGAGCGTGCAGGCGATCCTGAAGCTGAAAGGCGCGGTGGAGCCGGTCAAACCCGGCTCGCTGCCCAATGACGGCAAGGTCATCGAGGACACGCGGCCAGTGGGGTGACGGCGCCCCCTGACGGGGGTGGCGCCGGACGCCCGGGCCTCAGATCCAGCCCTGGAGTTCCCGTTCGACCACGGTGGTGATCACCTTCATGCCGAGATCCGACTCGTTGAGGCAGGGGATGTAGGTGAACTTCTCGCCGCCATGCTCCTCGAAGATGTGGCGGTTCTCACCGTCGAGTTCCTCCAGCGTCTCCAGGCAGTCGGCGGAGAAGGCCGGAGCGATGATGGCGAGCCTCTTGACGCCCTTCTTGCCGAGCATTTCGACCGTCTCGTCGGTGTAGGGCTTCAGCCATTCGTCCGGCCCGAAGCGCGACTGGAAGCTCATCATCATCTGGTCGGTCGTGTAGCCGAGTTCCTCGCGCAGCAGGCGCCAGGTCTTGGCGCACTGGCAATGATAGGGGTCGCCCCGCAGGAGATAGCTCTTCGGCATGCCGTGGAACGAGGTGAGGATGACCTCCGGCTCGAAATCCAGCGTGGCGAGATGGTCGCGCACCGACTGGGCGAGGGCGGCGATATAGGCGGGCTCGTCGTGATAGGGCGGCGCGATGCGGAGGGTCGGCTGCCAGCGCATCTCCATCAGGGCGCGGAAGACATGGTCGTTGGCCGTCGCGGTCGTGGCGGCGGCATATTGCGGGTAGAGCGAGAAGGCGAGGATGCGGTCGCAGCCCTGGGCCATGAGCCGTTCGATGGCCGGCTTGATGGCGGGGTTGCCGTAGCGCATGGCCCATTCGACATGGATGTCGGGGCTGACGCCCTGGAGATGGGCGGCGAGCTTGTCCGCCTGGTTGCGGGTGATGGTCTTGAGAAAGCTCTCGTCCTTCTCGGTGTTCCAGATCGTCGCGTAGTCCTTGCCCTTCTTCTGCGGCCGGGTCTGCAGGATGATCAGGTTGAGGATCGGCCACCAAATGGCGCGCGACGTCTCGATGACGCGCCTGTCGGAGAGGAACTCCTTCAGGTAGCGGCGCATGGACCAATAGTCGGTGCCGTCGGGGGTCCCGAGGTTCATCAGCAGAACGCCGATCTTGCCCGTCTTGACGGGAACGTGGCCGGCCGGAAGTTTCATCTCGCGCATGGGGACTCGCGGTGGATCTGTCTCATGGGCGCGGGTGATACGCCTGAATGGTCAAGGTTGAAAGCTGTTACGCGGCCACAGGTCCGATGGATTTGCGCCGGCTCAGGCGCGGGCCCGCCATGCGGCGGTGGCAGCGAGCGCCAGGCCCGCCATGGCGCCGATGGTTCCAGCCGCGTTCAGCGCCAGCGCGGAGCCGAACAGCCGCGGTCCGAAGACGGCGGTGGCATAGCCGGCGAGGACCGTGACGAGCGCGATGGCGGCTGACAGCGCCATCTGGTGCGAGAGCCGCGTGGTCAGGAGACGGGCGGTCGCGGCCGGGCAGACGATCATGGCGACGGCCAGAACCACGCCGACCGATTTGAAGGCGGCGGTACAGGCGAGCGCCGTGGCGGCTAGCAGCGCGGCCTCGAGCAGGCCGACCGGCAGGCCGCTCGCCCGCGCAAAGACCGGATCGAAGGCGAGGAGGGCGAATTCCTTGCGGAAGGCGGCGAGGATGGCGACGACAAGGACCAGGACCAGGGCGAGTTCGAAGACGACCTGCGGCAGATCCATGAACGCCTGGACGAGCCCGGCCGCCCCGCCGGGATCGCGGCTCACCCAGATGAGGCCCTCCAGATAGCCGGTCACCACATGGTGGATGTCGAAGCCGGTGCGCGACAGGCCGGTCCATTCGAGCACCAGGATGCCGAAGGCGAAGAAGGTGGTGAAGACGACGCCGAGCGCCGTGCCGGGCTCAACCCGGCCGGCGCGGATGAGGAAGGCGACGAGGCCGGAAGCGGCGAAGGCGGCGGCGAGGCCCCCGGCGAGCACGACGATGCTGCCGGACAGGCCGGTGACGGCGACCGCCACCACGACGCCAGGGACAACGGCATGGCTCAGGGCATCGGCGGCCATGGCGCGGCGGGTCAGGACCAGGAGGTTGCCAACGAGGGCGCAGGCGAGCGCCGAGAGGCCGGCGGCGAGCAGCGGCACGAAATCGACGGTCCAGAACTCGGCCATCACGCGGCCCCCCTGAGGAGGCCGCGAGCGCGCCCGAACAGGAGGCTGAGCGTGAACAGCACCGCCGCGACCAGCACAATGGCGGGGCCGGTCGGCGTGTCTTTCAAGACGGCCGAGAGCGCCGCACCGGTGAAGGCCGAGACGGCGCCGATAGTGGCGGCGACGGCAATGACGGTACCGGCGCGGTCGGACCAGAAGCGGGCGGCGGCGGGCGGGATGACCACGAGGGCGACGGCGAGGACGAAGCCGGCGATGGGCAGTGCGGCCACGACCACGACGGCACAGACGAGCGCGACCAGGGCGTCGAGACGGGCCACCGGCAGGCCCACGGTCGCGGCGAAATCCGGATCGAAGGCGACGGCCGAGAATTCCTTGAGCAGCAGCGCGATGACGACGAGCACAAGCAAGGCGAGGCCTGCCATCATCTGCGCCTCGCCGGGAAGCATGCCCGCCGCGGAGCCGAACAGAAGGGATTCCAGTCCCGCCTGGCGGCCGATAGCGAGAGTCTGGACGACGGACATCAGGGCGAGGCCGAGGCCGAAGCCCGCGGCGAGCACCGCGGCGGTGGCGGTGTCGTGGCCGACCCTTGGCCGCCGGCCAAGCCATTCGATGGCGAGAAGCGAGACGAGCGCCGCGATGCCCGCCCCGCCCATCAGCCAGCCGGCTTCGCGCGGGGCCCGGCCGAGCAGGGCGGCGAGAAGGAAGGCCGCGGCGATGCCGGGCAGGGTGCCATGGGCGACAGCGTCGGAGACGAGGGCCCGCCGCCGGAGCATGGCGAAGGTCCCCGCCGCCCCGGCCGCGCAGCCGAGCGCGGCGGCGCCCAGCATGACCACGGTCGTGTTGAAACCGGCCTGGAAGGTTACGACGGCGACAAGCTGGGCGAGGACTGCGTCCATGCCTCAGACCGTCAGCGGGACGCCATAGGCGCGCGCGAGGTTCTGCGGGGTGAAGGCCAGCGGGACCGGCCCGGCGGCGATGACCGTCTTGTTCAGCACCAGCACGTCGGCGAAGCGCTCGGAGACCGTTCCGAGATCGTGGTGGACGCAGACGACCAGCCGCCCGTCCCGGTCGAGGGCATCGAAGACGTCGAGGATGATGCGTTCGGATGCGGCGTCGACGCCGGCCAGCGGCTCGTCGAGGAAGAGGATGGCGGCATTGCGGGCAAGGCCGCGGGCAAGGAAGACGCGCTGCTGCTGGCCGCCGGACATCTGGCCGATCTGGCGTCCGGCGAGATCGGCAAGGCCGACCCGGTCGAGGAGGGCGAGCGCCCGCTCCCGGCGGGCCCGGCCATAGCCGCGGAACCAGCCGGGCTCGCGCACCATGCCCTGCAGGACGACGTCGAGGGCCGTCGCCGGAAAATCCCAGTCCACCGTCGCCCGCTGCGGGACATAGGCGGTGGCGTCGCGCATCGCATCGACGCTCCGGCCGCCAATGGTGACACGGCCAGTAGAGGGCACGAGGCCGAGGATCGCCTTGATCAGGGTGGACTTGCCCGCCCCGTTCGGCCCGACGATGGCGGTGAGCCCGGTGACGGGCACGCTCCAGGTGACGTCGGTGAGAACGGGCACGCCGCGATAGGCAACCGAGAGCCCCTCGACGGCCAGACGGCCTATGGCGGGGGCGAGGGCCTCGGGTGGCGTGATGGCGAGCATGTCCACGCCCCTCAGCCTGTCAGCCGGCCGGACATGCCCTTTTCGGGAGCCGCTCCGCCGAGCGCCCTGGCGATGGTCGTGACATTGTGGTCGATCATGCCGATATAGGTGCCCTCATAGGTGCCCGGCTTGCCCATGGCGTCGGAGAAGAGCTCGCCGCCGACGACGACGCGGCGGCCGCGGCGGGCGGCGCCCTCGATGACAGCGCGGATGTTGCGGTCGGAGACCGAGCTTTCGACGAAGATGGCGGGGATGGCGCGGGTGACCACGAGATCGACGGTCGCCTCGATGGCCCGGAGCCCCGCCTCGCTCTCGGTCGACAGGCCCTGGATGCCGTGAACCTCGAAACCATAGGCGCGGGCCAGATAGCCGAAGGCGTCATGGGCGGTGACGAGGACGCGGCGTTCCTTCGCGATCGAGCCGAGCGCCTGACCGGCATAGGCACCGAGCGCCTCGATCCGGGCGAGTGCCGGCGCGAGATCGGGCGCCACCTTGGTAAGGCCCGGCAGGTCCAGCCCGGCAAGGCCGTCGGAGATGGTGCGCACGACGACGGCCCAGAGAGAAGGATCCATCCAGACATGGGGATCGGGCTTGTCCGCCACCTCGGAGTCCTTGAGCAGCCGGTCGCGGGCGATCGCCTCGGCAGCCATCACCGGAGCGCGGCGGCGGGCCAGTTGCAGGAAGGTCTCACGGAACTGGGCTTCGAGGCCGAGGCCGTGGGCGATGACGAGGTCGGCCTGGGTCAGCTTGACGATGTCGGCGCGGGTCGGCCGGTAGAGGTGCGGATCAACCCCCTCGCCCATCAGCGCCTCGACGGCAACCTGCTCGCCCGCCAGCATCCGGACGGCATCGGCCAGCATCGCCGTGGTGGTGACGACGGACGGCTTGCGGGCGCCCTGGGCGAGAGCGGGCCAGGGTGCGGCGGCGGCCGCGGCGAAGACGAGAAGGGTACGGCGGCTCAAATCGACGATCATCGCATCACCTGCTCAGAACCAAGGTCTCATGGCAACGTCGCTGTTGCAAGTCATTTGCAATAAGATGAGGGCCGGGACCGGCCGTGTCAAGCCAGTTGCGAGGCATTCGCAACAATGTCGCACCAGGCGCAACAGCCCGGCCGAGGCGGCGCCATGGCGTTGCAATATGTGCGTGGTTCCCTGCACGGGTCGTGTTAGGCCTAGTCAAGGCGCCGGATCATGATCGGCGGTCCTGCGGTGCGCAGCAGATTGCCGCTCGCGGGATGACGCCGGGCTTTGGTCGCCGGCGTGCGAGGCGTCCCGCTTCCCCATTCGCAACGGAGAGACATCATGTTCCCTTTCGCTGGTAGCGACATCGCGTTGATCGCCGTCGCCCTCGTCGTGATCCTGTTTCTCTTCGCCGCCATCAAGACGGTGCCGCAGGGCTACCAGTGGACGGTGGAGCGGTTCGGGCGCTACGTCCGAACCCTGCATCCCGGCCTGAAGCTGATCGTGCCGTTCGTCGACCGGATCGGCCACAAGGTGAACGTCATGGAGCAGATGCTCGACGTGCCGAGCCAGGAAGTCATCACCAAGGACAATGCCAAGGTGACCGTCGACGGCGTGCTGTTCTTCCAGGTGCTGGATGCGGCGCGTTCGTCCTACGAGATCACACGGCTCGAACTGTCGCTGATGAACCTCGCCATGACCAATATCCGCACGGTGATGGGGTCGATGGACCTTGATGCCCTGCTGTCCAACCGCGACACGATCAACGAGAGCCTGCTGCGCGTCGTCGACCAGGCGGCGTCGCCCTGGGGCATCAAGGTGAACCGCATCGAGATCAAGGACATCGCGCCGCCTGCCGACCTCGTCGCCGCCATGGGCCGGCAGATGAAGGCCGAACGCGAGAAGCGCGCCGTCATCCTCGAGGCGGAGGGACAGCGCCAGTCGGAGATCCTGCGGGCCGAGGGGGAGAAGCAGTCGCAGATCCTCGAGGCCGAGGGCCGCAAGGAAGCCGCCTTCCGCGATGCCGAGGCACGCGAACGTCAGGCCGAGGCCGAGGCCAAGGCGACCGAGATGCTCTCGGCCGCCATTGCCGGCGGCAATGCGCTGTCGGTGAACTATTTCATCGCGGAGAAATATCTGAAGGCCCTGGAGAGTCTCGCCCTGTCGCCGAACCAGAAGACGCTGATCCTGCCGATCGAGACGACCCAGATCCTGGGCTCGCTCGCCGGAATCGGCGAGATCGCCAAGGCCGCTTTCGGCCCGGACGGCCCGGCACCGCGCCCGCCCGGACGCGGCGGCAGCGTCCCGAGCACGGGAGGCTGAGATGATCGTCGCAACGCTTGCCAGCTGGGGCGCCTGGAGCTGGATCGCCTTTGCCGCAGTGCTGATGGCGGCGGAGATCCTCGTCCCCGGCTATTTCCTCATCTGGCTGGGGGCGGCGGCGGCGCTGACCGGGATCGCCTTCCTCGTCCTGCCCGGACCCTGGCAGATCCAGCTCCTGGTCTTCGCGGTGCTGTCGCTGCTATGCCTCTTTGGCTGGGTAAAGGTGATGAAGTCCACCAACGGCACGACCAGCGACAAGCCCGACCTCAACCGTCGCCTGGAGGCACTGATCGGCAGCGAATTCGTGCTGGAGGAGCCGATCCAGGCCGGCCGCGGGCGCGTCCGCATCGCCGATTCCGTCTGGCTGGTGACAGGACCGGACCTCGCCACCGGCGCCCGGGTCCGCGTCACCGCCTTCCAGGGCGCGGTCCTGGTGGTGGAGGCGGCCTGACCGCCTCCGGTCGCCTCACATCTTCGGCGGCCAGGGTGTCTCGGCCACCGGCGTGAGCGGCCCCTTCCCGTCGGCCCAGGAGACCAGGTTGTCCACGACGAGTTGCGCCATGGCGTTGCGGGTGTGAACCGAGGCCGAGCCGACATGGGGGAACAGGACGACATGGTCCATCGCCATCAGCTCCGCCGGGACGCGCGGCTCGTCCTCGAAGACGTCGAGGCCGGCGGAGAGGATGGTCTTCTTCCGGAGCGCCTCCACCAGCGCCGCCTCATCGATGACCGTACCACGGCCGACATTGATAACGACGCCATCGGGACCGAGCGCCTCCAGCACCTCACGGTTGACGATCTTGCTGGTGGCGGCACCGCCGGGGGCAACGATCATCAGGACGTTGACGTCGCGGGCCATCTCGACCAGCGAGGGGTAATAGCGGTAGGCGACATCCGGCTGGGCCGAGCGGCCGTGATAGACGACCGGCAGCCCGAATGCCTCGAGGCGCCGGGCGATGGCCTTGCCGATGCGGCCGAGGCCGAGAATGCCGACCTTGCGGTCGCGCAGCGTGCCTGTCAGCGGATAGGGCTTCTCGAGCCATTTCCCGCCGCGCAGATAACGGTCGGTCTGGGGAAACTGGCGCATCGTGCACAGGAGCAGGCCGAGGGCGGTGTCGGCCACCTCCTCGTTGAGGACATCGGGAGTGTTGGTGACGACGATGCCGTTCTGGCCGGCCCAGGCGGCATCGACATGGTCATAGCCCACCCCGAAGGACGAGACGATCTTGAGGCCGGGAAACCGCCCCATCAGCGCGGGATCGCAGGGCACATGGCTGCCCGAGGCGAAGGCCACGACACTGGGCGCCAGCTGGCGCAGGAAGGCCTCCTTGTCAGCCGCCTCCCAGAGCTTGTGCAGCGTGAACCGCTGCGCCAACTGGTCCTGGATGGTCTGCATCATGGGGCCCGTCATGAGCAGGTCGGGCTTCGTCATGGGTCGTCTCCCTCAGGCGCCGGCGCGATGAATATCAGTCGATACGGCAGAAAATTTACCGCATTCAACCGATTGAATTTCAGCCCTGCCGGGCCGTGATCACACTTGATTTCCGTTTTCGGCATGCCACACTGACTTTCGAAAGAAGCCATGTGCCGCACCGGCCCCACGGGACCGGATCACAGAGCCCAGGTCAAGGGCCGGCGGCGGAAGGCAGGGTCGAGGGACCCACGGGAGGAATGTGAATGGCATCCGTCGACATCCGCGACGTGCGCAAGTCTTTTGGCTCGACCGCGATCATCCATGGCGTCTCCGTTCCGATCGCCGATGGCGAATTCGTCGTGCTGGTGGGTCCGTCGGGCTGCGGGAAGTCCACCCTGCTGCGCATGATCGCGGGCCTTGAGAACATCACCGGTGGTGAGATCGCCATTGGTGACCGCGTGGTGAACAATGTTCCGCCGAAAGAGCGCGACATCGCCATGGTGTTCCAGAATTACGCGCTCTATCCGCACATGACGGTGGCCGACAATATGGGCTTCTCGCTGAAGCTCAGGAACGCGCCGCAGAGCGAGATCGACGCCAAGGTGAAGCGCGCCGCCGAGATCCTCAATCTCGGTGCCCTACTCGACCGGTTCCCGCGCCAGCTCTCCGGCGGCCAGCGCCAGCGCGTCGCCATGGGTCGCGCCATCGTTCGCGACCCGCAGGTCTTCCTGTTCGACGAGCCGCTGTCGAACCTCGACGCCAAGCTGCGCGTCGCCATGCGCACCGAGATCAAGGAACTGCACCAGCGTCTGAAGACCACCACGGTCTATGTCACCCACGACCAGATCGAGGCGATGACCATGGCCGACAAGATCGTGGTCATGCATGACGGGATCGTCGAGCAGATGGGCGCGCCGCTCGATCTCTACGACAACCCCGTCAATCTCTTCGTCGCCGGCTTCATCGGCTCGCCGGCGATGAATTTCCTCCGCGGCAAGATCGACGGCCAGTTTTTCGTGCTGGAGGGCGGCGCCCGCCTGCCGCTCGGCACGCCGCCTTCGGCCTCGGCCAGCCAGCCGGCGATCTACGGCATCCGGCCCGAACATTTTCTCATCGACAACGAAGCCGGCGCCGAGGCCGAGGTCGTAGTCGTCGAACCGACGGGATCGGAAATCCAGGTGGTCGCCCGGCTCGATGGCCAGGAGGTCATCGCCGTGTTCCGCGAACGCCACGACTTCAAGCCCGGCGACAAGATCCGACTGGGCACTGATCGCCGGGTGACGCATCTCTTCGATGCGCAGTCGGGAAAGACCCTGGCGCGCCAGTAGAGCACCGGCGCGCCTGAACCAACAGGCGGGGCAAACCCGCTTCGACAAAAACCGGCAAGGTCCACGGCGAAGATGGGCTCCGGATCCTTATGGGAGGATAACCTGATGACTGCCTTCACTCGTCGTACCCTCGTCAAGGGCGCCGCCGCCGCGGGCGTTCTCACCGGCTCCGGCCTCACCGACTGGGCCAAGGCCTGGGCGCAGACCTCGCCGTTCAGACCGGAAACCGGTGCCACGCTGAACCTGTTGCGCTGGCGCCGCTTCGTCGAAGCCGAAGACGCCCAGTTCAACCGCATGGTGGCGGCCTTCACCCAGGCGACCGGCTGCCGCGTCAACGTCTCGAGCGAGAGCTTCGACGACGTGCAGCCGAAGGCCTCGGTCGCCGCCAATACCGGCACAGGTCCCGACCTCATCTGGTCGCTCTATTCCGTGCCGCATCTCTTCCCGCAGAAGTGCCTGGAAGTGACCGACGTCGCCGACTATCTCGGCAAGAAATATGGTGGCTGGGTGCCGCTGGCCGAGGCCTACGGCAAGTCCGCGGGCAAGTGGATCTCCATCCCGGTCGCCGTCAACGGTGGCTACATCAATTACCGCACCTCGATGATCAAGGCCGCGGGCTTCAACGAGGTGCCGCAGGACACGAAGGGTTTCCTCGAACTCTGCAAGGCCCTGAAGGCCAAGGGCACGCCCTCCGGCTTCCCGCTGGGACGCGCCACCGGTGACGGCAATGCCTTCGCCCACTGGCTGCTCTGGTCGCACGGTGCCGCCCAGGTGGACGAGAACGAGAAGATCACCATCAACTCGCCGGAGACCCGTGCGGCCCTGCGCTATGCCAAGGAACTGTGGGACACCTTCATTCCCGGCACGGCGGCGTGGAACGACTCCAACAACAACCGCGCCTTCCTCTCGGGGGAAATCTCTCTGACGGCCAATGGCATCTCGATCTATGCCGCCGCCCGCGTCTCGCAGGATGCCAAGCAGCGCGAGATCGCCGCCGACATGGACCATGCCTTCTGGCCCATCGGCCCGATCGGCAAGCCGGCAGAAATCCAGCTCGCCTTCCCGATGTTCGGCATGACGTATTCGCGGTTCCCCAACGCCTGCAAGGCCTTCATGGCCTTCATCCTCGAAGCGGAGAACTTCAATCCGTGGCTGGAAGCGGCCGAGGGCTACCTGACGCACGTCCTCAATGCCTATGACAACAATCCGGTCTGGACGCGCGACCCCAAGGCACGGGTGTTCCGTGAGTCGGCGAAGCGTTCCTTCCCCGCCGGCTACAGGGGCCCGATCAACGAGAAGGCGGCGACCGCCATCGCCGATTTCATCGTGGTCGACCTCTTCGCCAACCACTGCACCGGCAAGGAGGATGTCGAGGGCGCCATCCGCCTCGCCGAACGCCAGCTGCGCCGCATCTACCGCTGACGACCGGGCGGCACAGCCGCCCGACGCATTCCGGACGGGGGCGGCCTGCCGCCCCCGTTCCCGACAGTTTTCCGGAGAACCCCATGGCCGATGCCGCCGCCGCACGCACCGAAGCCCGCCCCATGCCGGGCGAGCCCTCGGCCTGGCAACAGCTCAAGGTCAACCGCAACTGGCTGGGCTTCTGGTTCATGGTTCCCGCCATGGCCTTCCTGGTGCTGTTCCTCGTCTATCCGCTCGGCAAGGGCCTGTGGATGAGCTTCACCGACGCCCGCATCGGGCGCGAGGGGCGGTTCGTGGGCCTCGAGAACTTCGAATGGCTGAGCGAGGACAGCGATTTCATCAGGGCGCTCATCTTCACCATCGTCTTCACCTTCGTCGCCTCGGCGGTGAAGTTCGCCATCGGCCTCTATCTGGCGCTGCTGCTCAACAACAACCTGCCGTTCAAGGCCTTCATCCGCTCCGTGGTGCTCATCCCCTTCATCGTGCCGACCGTGCTCTCGGCGGTCGCCTTCTGGTGGATCTTCGACACCCAGTTCTCGGTCATCACCTGGGGGCTGGTGAAACTGGGCATCATTGATCGCGGCTCCCCCATCAACTGGATGGGCGACCCCTTCATGGCCCAGTGTGTGGTCATTTTCGCCAATATCTGGCGCGGCATCCCCTTCATCGCCATCACGCTGCTGGCCGGCCTGCAGACCGTCTCGCCCTCGCTCTACGAGGCAGCGACGCTGGACGGGGCCACCCGCTGGCAGAATTTCCGCTATGTGACCTATCCGCTGCTGACGCCGATCATCGCCGTGGTGATGACCTTCTCGGTGCTCTTCACCTTCACCGACTTCCAGCTGATCTGGGCGATGACCCGCGGCGGGCCGGTCAACGCCACCCATCTGATGGCGACCCTGTCCTACCAGCGCGGCATTCTCGGCGGTAATCTCGGAGAGGGCGCGGCCATCGCCATCTCCATGGTGCCCTTCCTGCTCGCCGCCATCATGTTCTCGTGGTTCGGGCTGCAGCGCCGGAAGTGGCAGCAGGGCGAGAGCAATGACTGAGCATCACCCCCATTCCGCCCGCCTGACCCCCGCCGACGGAGCCCTGACATGACGACTACCGCCGGAACCGACCTGAAGAACCCGGCGGCCAGCGGCGCCTTCAGCCGCTCGGCCGCCAAGGACGACCATTCCGAGGGCATGAGCTATCTGGAAAGCCTGCCGCGCAAGACGGTGACGGTCTATATCCCGCTATTCATCATCGTGGTCGTGCTGCTGTTCCCGTTCTACTGGATGTTCATCACCTCCATCAAACCAGACCAGGACCTGCTCGACCTGCATGGCGGCAACCCGCTCTGGGTGAGCGAGCCAACCTTCCGCCACTTCTACAAGCTGCTGTTCGAATCGAACTATCCGACCTGGCTGTGGAACACGATGTTCGTGGCCGTCTGCGCCACCTTCCTGTCCATTGTCGCCTCGGTACTGGCCGCCTACGCGATCACCCGGATCCGCTACAAGGGCGCGCAGACGGTCGGCGGGCTGATCTTCCTCGCCTATCTGGTGCCGCCGTCGATCCTGTTCATCCCGCTGTCGACCATCATCCATGTCTATGGCCTGTTCGACACGCCCTTCGCGCTGATCCTGACCTATCCGACCATCCTCATCCCGTTCTGCACCTGGCTGCTGATGGGCTATTTCAAGACCATTCCCTACGAACTGGAGGAATGTGCCCTGATCGACGGGGCAAGCCGCTGGCAGATCCTGGTCAAGATCATCATCCCGCTGGCGATCCCGGGCCTGATCTCGGCCTTCATCTTCGCCTTCACCCTGTGCTGGAACGAGTTCATCTACGCCCTGACCTTCATCTCCTCGAACCCCAACAAGACGGTGCCGACCGCCATCGTCTCGGAATTCGTCGATGGCGACGTGTTCCGCTGGGGCTCGCTGATGGCCGGCGCGCTGGTCGGCTCGCTGCCGCTGGTCATCCTCTACGCCTTCTTCGTCGAGCACTACGTCTCGGCCATGACCGGCGCGGTGAAGGAATAGGCCCCGCAGGCGAGAAAAAATATGGATGCCCGGCGCGCGGCCGGGCATGAGGATCGGGCGAACCCATCCACCGTGCATCCTGGAACCTTGCCCATGACCACCATCTGCTTTGCCGGCCTCGGAGCCATGGGCCGCCCCATGGCGGCCAATCTCGTCAAGGCCGGCCACGCCGTCCGCGGGACTGACGTGAACCCCGCTGCGCTGGCCTGGCTGAAGGAGAACGGCGGCATGCCCTTTTCGTCGGCCAGGGAAGCGGCAGTCGGCGCCGAGATGCTGGTGCTGATGGTGGTGAACGCCGACCAGGCAGAGGCTGTGTTGTTCGAGGCCGGCGGCCTCGCGGCGCTGGCGCCCAATGCTGTCGTGGTCCTCTGCGCCACCTGCGCTCCGGCCCGCGCCGCGGCCATCGGGGCCAGGGTGGAGGCGAGCCAGCGCCGCTTCATTGATGCCCCGGTCTCCGGCGGCGTGGTGGGTGCGGAAGCCGGCTCGCTGACCATCATGGCTTCGGGTCCGGCCGCCGTGCTGGATGCCGCGGAGCCAATCCTCAAGGTGATGGGTTCGCGCCTGTTCCGTGTCGGCGAGAAGGCTGGCGACGGCGCTATGGTGAAGACCATCAACCAGTTGCTATGCGGCGTGCACATCGCCGCTGCGGCGGAAGCGCTGGCGCTCGGCGAGCGAGCCGGGCTGGACCCCCAGGTGCTGCTCGATATCTATGGCTCGAGCGCTGCGGGGAGCTGGATGCTGAACAACCGCGGCCCGCGCATGCTGATGGAAGACCCGCCGGTGACCTCGGCGGTCGACATCTTCGTCAAGGATCTCGGCATCGTGCTGGATGCGGGCCATGCCACCCGCGCGCCGCTGTTCCTCGCCGCTGCGGCCCATCAGCTCTTTCTGGCCGCCTCCGGGATGGGGCTCGGCAAGGCAGACGACGCGCTGGTCATCGAGGCCTATCGCGCCCTCGGCCCCAAGGCCTGACGCCCGTCAGGCCTCCTCGCCCTCGTCTTCGTCGTCCGGCTGTTCCTCGGCGTGGGGGCGCAGGGTCTTTTCCATGCGGCGCAGCAGTTTGCGCAGGCGCTTGACGTCCTTGCCGTCCATGTCGGCCAGCATCTCGTCCTCGGCGGCGAACCAGAGGTCGTCGATGGCGGCGGATTTCTCCACCCCCGCGGTGGTCAGGCCGACCTGGACCAGACGGCCGTCCGCCGACCCGCCGTTGCGGCGCTCGACGAGGCCCTGGGCGGCGAGGCGGCCGACCGTCTTCGACGCCGTCGGCGGGCGGACCCGCAGGGCGGCCGCAAGCTCGCCCATGGTCATGTCGCCGCCATCGGCGAGAATCTTCAGCACCTGCTCCTGGCCCGGATAGAGGCCGAGGACGGTCAGCTTGCGCGCCACCAGCGTGCGGTGGAGCCGCGCAGCGTGCTGGATATGGGCGCCGATCGTCTTGCGGTAGGGCTCGCGCGAACCCTTGTCGGAGTCCTTCAGCCTGGTCATGCTATTCCCCCCTCAGCGGGACGCGGGCGCCCCGGCGACCGCGCATGTGCAGCCGGCGCATGTTTCGCCCTCAATGGTGACGAGAGCGTGACACACGCGAGCCGGCTCACCAACGGGAAAAGACGGACTGGACCCGGGTCAGGAAGGCTTGCCGCGTCGCCGGCGTCGAGCGGTTCATGTCGTAGTGGGCCAGATAGGTGACGGACGCCTTGAAGGCGGTGACGGCCCTGAGCGAGCGGGTGCAGAACTTGCGCGGCGGGTTGCCGAGTAGTGTCGCCTTGGTCCAGGTGGCGCCATAGGTGGTCACGACCCCGATCCGGCGGATGTTGGAGAGCATGCCCTGGGTCCGTCCGTCGACAAGGCCGAAGGAGATTCCCGGCAGGAACACCCGGTCGAAGTAGCCCTTGAGCATGGCCGGAAAGCCGAAATTCCAGACGGGAAAGACAAGGACGATCGCCTCGGCCGCCTTCAGGCGGTCGACATGGGCCTGGACCGGCCGGGTGTTCGCGGCGAGGTCGTGATAGCCCAGCCGGTCGGCGCGGGAGAGCACGGGATCGAAGCCCTCGCCATAGAGGTCGCAATCATCGACGACATGGCCGGCGGCGGTCAGGCTCGCGATGACGGCCTGGTGCAGGGCCGCCCCGTAGCTTTCCGGGTTCGGGTGGCAGTAGAGGACGAGGATGCGCATCAGGACGCCCGCGTGGCGGGAGAGGCCCCGCTCCTTCGCCGCAGCGTCACGCCTTGCCCCCTTCGGCCGCCAGTCCCTTGAACAGGAAGGTGCCCCCCGCGGCATAGTCGTAGGCAGGATCCTCCCAGGCGATCATCTTGCCCGGATTGAGCAGCCCCTGCGGATCGGCCTCCTTCTTGAATGCGAGTTGCACCGCGTCGGTCTGCTTCATCCCGCCCTCTTCCAGCGTATAGCGGTGCGGGTTGAAGATGGGCGCGCCCATGTCCTCGTGGATCTTCATGATCTCCTCGAGCCGCTCCTCCGTGGTAAAGCGCACCATGGGCAGGCCGAAGCAGGTCACCTTGCCGTCGAAGCGGACATATTCGAGATGGCTGATCAACTCGTCGCCGAAGCGCTCCTCAAGGGCGGCGGCGAGCTTCACCTGGTCGGGGAAGGGATAAAGCACCTGCAGATAGGTGATGGCGGGATCGACCCGCAGGGCCCGGAGGGTCGTGTGGTTCCAGGTCAGCTCGAAGCCGGGAGGCAGCTTGCGGCGCTCGTCGTCGCTCAGCTTGTCGGAGCGCAGGAGCAGTTCCGCCCTGGCCTTGGCGGCAAGATTCAATGCCGCGTCCACCGCGAAGTCGGCAATGACGGCGATGACCACGTGCTGGCCGGGGCGCATGTAGTCCTGGTGGCGGAGAAAATAGGTCTGTGGCGCCGGAGCGGCGATCACCGCGATGTTCTTCTTGGCGATCCCGTCGGCTTCACCCAGCAGATTGGCGAAGGCGCTGGCGCGCTCGAACGTGTCGAAGCCGAAGAACAGGTCGGTCCAGGGATAGGCGGGCCCAAGCGGCATCTCCACCTCGGTGATGATGCCGTTGGTGCCATAGGCATGGGCGACCTTGGCCAGATCGTCGCCGGTGAGATCGAGGACACGGGGCTTCGCCTCCATGGTCACGACCTTGAGCCGGATCACATTGCCGGCGTCGCGCAATCCGCCCCAGGTGATCGAGCCGACGCCGCCCGACCCGCCGGCGATGAAGCCGCCGACGGAGGCCGTGGCATAGGTGGAGGGGTGCATGCGGATTTCCTGCGCCTGCGGACGCGCCACCTTGTCGATGTCGGCGACGATGGCGCCCGCCTCCGCGACGAAGCGGCCGGGCTGGACGGTGAGCACCTTGTTCAGGCCGGAGAGGTCGAGGACGATGCCGCCGGCCAGCGGCATGGCCTGGCCGTAATTGCCGGTGCCGGTGCCGCGCGGCGTCACGGGAATGCCGAGTTCGTGGGCGGCGGCGAGCACGCGCACCACTTCCTGCTCGCTCGTCGGGGCCACGATGATGTCGCCGACCACGTGGTCGAGCTGGCGCTTCAGGGTCGGCGAGTACCAGTAGAAGTCGCGGCTCTTCTGGCGGACGAGATTGGCATTGTCCTCGGTCTTGATGCCGGCGAGCCTGGCCTTCAGCCCGTCGATGTCGTAGCGCACACGGGCCTCGCCCGCGGCAGCACCGGATGGCGTCTCGCCTGTCGTCATGGGGTCAGCTCCAAAGCCTGTCGAGGTCGCGATAGTCGGGCAGGGTCGTGTCGATGGCGCGTCCGGCGCGGATGACGGTGCGGTCGGACTGGGGCCGGCTGAGGAGCTCGGTCCAGGACCGGCCGCGGAAGACGATCAGGTCGGCCGCCGTGCGGGGCGCGATCCGGCCGCGGCCGGCAAAGCCGCAGGCATCGGCAGGCGTCGCGGTGGCGGCGCGCGGCCAGTCGCCGACGGGATGGTCGAAATGCAGGATGCGGGTCGCCTCGCGATAGGTCTCCAGCATGTCCAGGTCGCCATAGGCATAGAAGGGATCGCGGGTGTTGTCGCTCGCCACCATGACGGGAATGCCGCGGGCCTTCATTTCGTGCAACAGGGTGACGCCGCGCCGGCGCGGCGTGCGGCCCTCGGAGCGGTCCTGCAGGTACATGTTGCACATGGGGAGCGACACCACGGCGATGCCGGCCTCCGCGACGCGATCGAGCGTCTGTGCGACCTCGGCCTCCGGCTGAACCGACAGCGAGCAGCAATGGCCGACCACGATGCGGCCGAGGCCCGCCTCGCTCCAGCGGTGGCGGATCGCCGCCTCGGCGATGAGGCGCAGGGAATGGGCGCCGGGGTCCATGGTCTCGTCGACGTGGAAATCGAGCGGCAGGCCCGCCGCGCGGGCGGTGTGGAAGATGGCCTCAAGCCCACCGGCGAGGTTTGGCGACATATAGGTCACGCAGCCGAGGCCGCCGCCGAAGCGGGAGACGGTCGCCGCGGCGCGCGGCAGGTAGCCGTCCTCGACTGCGATGTCGATGCCGCAGAGCGAGGAGGCCTGCAGGTCGATGCGGCCGCGCCAGGTCTCGCGCAGCGCGGCGAGGACCGGCCAGGAGATGTCCATCTGGGCGGGCAGGGAATCGATATGGGTGCGGATGGCGGCGGTGCCGTGGGCGAAGGCGGCCTTCAGGGCGAAGGTCATGCGCGCCTCGACATCGGTCGCCGACCAGTAGCGGGCGCGGTCCTCGCCGACGGCCGCGAGCGCGCCCGGAAACGTGCCGTCGGGATTGGGCGTGCGCGGCCAGATATGCCCCTTGTCGAGATGGGTATGGGCATCGACGAAGCAGGGAAAGACCATGGCTCCATCGAGCAGGACCGGCGCCACGCCCGGCGGCGTCGGCACCGTACCTGCCGGGTCGACGGCGGCGATGAGGCCGTCAACCACCAGGATGTCGGCGCGGAGGCAATCGTCGCGCAAGGGCCCATCCGCAAGGCGATCCAGCAGCGTTGCCGGCACTGTGGCGCCCATCAGCCGAAACTGCGCCGCCGCCGGTAGCGCGAGAAATCCCGAACCCATTCCCTGCTCCCGCATCGCCGCGCCTGCGGCACCGTTTGGGGATAGCGGTCCTCCCGCAAACCGTCAAAGCATGGAGGCGCACGAGGCCATGGGCAGGGCCTGAAAAAAGTCGGAACAGGCCATTGCAATCGCCCGCGTCCTTTGGCATAGAACCGCCCTCCCCCGGTGCCCAGGCGCTGGCGGGTACCCGGATGCGGGAGTAGCTCAGGGGTAGAGCACAACCTTGCCAAGGTTGGGGTCGAGGGTTCGAATCCCTTCTCCCGCTCCATTTTTCTTCAAGACGGTCGTCCGTTCGTGGCGGGGAGTTTCGCATGACCTTCGGTTCGGTGAAATCGATCATGCGCGCTGCCGATGCCGACTTCCTGAAAGTGGACGGCGCATCCGAGACGGCCCGGTTCTTCGTGCCGACGCAGGACCGCCGCATCGAGGTCTCGACCCGCGGCGTCACCGTGACGCGCCGCGTCGCCAAGCCCCGCTCGCGCATCCGCCGCTTCGTGCGCGTGAGCTGAGCGCGAGACTTTCCGATCCTCCGGATTTCGATGGCTGGCGCCGGCTGAGCCATCTTGTATCGTCGGCGCGGGCGCGGACAATGAACCCTGTCGCCCATCGCACCAGGTTCATCGTGTCCGCTGCCTCAACGCCGATCCTCCGTCCCGCCACCGCGGCCGACATCCCCGCCATCACCGCTATCTACGGGCCGAACGTCGCCGAGGGGATCGCCTCCTTCGAATATGAGGTGCCTGATGCGGCCGAGATGGCGCGGCGCCAGGCGGCTGTGCTGGAGGCCGGCTATCCCTATCTCGTGGCCACGATCGACGGCACCGTGGTCGGCTACGCCTATGCCAGCGCCTATCGCAGCCGCCCCGGCTACCGCTTCGCCTGCGAGAACTCCGTTTATGTGGCGCCGGCCGCGATGGGGCGCGGCGTCGGCAAGGCGCTGCTCACCAGCCTGATCACGGAATGCACCCGGCGCGGCTACCGGCAGATGATCGCTGTCATCGGCCATCTCGGCAATCACGGTTCGATCGCGCTGCACCGTGCCTGCGGCTTCACCGTCGTGGGCGTGCTGCCGTCCATTGGCTGGAAGCGCGACCGCTGGGTCGACTGCGTGCTGATGCAGAGACCTCTCGGGGTCGGCGACCAGGGGCCGCCTGAGGCCCGCTGATCACAGCCTGGCGGAGCGATGCCGGTTCTCCCGCAGCGGGCGCGCGGGCGCAGGAAAAGGCTGCTCTCCGACTGAATATCGCGGTCTGTCTTCGCCCGTATCCGGATCGTCCAGCGACGACACAAAAAGATATCGAGAAGATTTTCCTTGCAGTCACTGCGAAATCGTCCTACAAGTCGTCATCGATGTTTGCTCGGCTGAACTTTGTTTTATTGCCGCTTCGGCGCGCTTCTGACGAACTTCCCCCTTCGAAAATCGTGCTACCCCGACGCGCATCCGCGCGGCGGTCGACTTTTGCCAAAAGGGAGGGTTCTTCATGACCACCGGCACAGTGAAATGGTTCAACGCCACCAAGGGTTTCGGCTTCATTCAGCCGGATGACGGCGGCGCCGACGTTTTCGTCCACATCTCTGCCGTCGAGCGCGCCGGAATGCGCGACATCGTCGAGGGCCAGAAGCTCGGTTACGAAGTCATGCGCGACAGCAAGTCGGGCAAGATGGCGGCCGAACAGCTTCAGGCTGCTTGATTGCACTTCGCCTTCAGTCCGGTTGCCACGGATGTACTGGGACCAGCGACAAGGCGAATTGATAGGGAAGGCCGGGCTCACGCCTGGCCTTTTTTGTTCCTGCGGCTGCCACGGCGGCCAAGACCCGATCGGAGTCCTTTTCCATGAGTGACCTGTCCCCGTCGCACCAGAAGGCCAATGCCGCCTTTCTCAAGGTGCAGAAGCAGTCGATCACGCGTGACCGCATCTTTTCGGACATCGCGGATTCGAACAGCGCCCGCACCGCCAACATGAACAAGCTGCGCGAATTGCGGCTCGCCCGGGAGCAGAAGGACGCGATCGATCGCGCCGCTGCCGCCGCACTTCCCAAGACCCGCGCCCGCCGCCCGAAAGCCGCCTGAGCCTACGGCAGCCACAAGCAATGCATGCGCCCCTGGCGGTCGCCGGACCGTCCGGCCATTGTTGTCAGGTCATGGCTGTCAGGTCATGGCCGCTACGCCGAGCGCCACCGCAACCGCCGCGGTCAGGCCCAGGCGCAGGCGTCCGTACCATTCGGGCGCCACCGTGCGGCAGGCGAGACCGTAATCCATCAATCCGAGCAGCACGAAGGCGAGCGTCATCGCCCACAGGCCCGCGGTGGCTGGCAGCAGGGTCGCCGCCCAACCGACGACAGCCGGGATGACGGCGATGATGAAGTCACGCACCGCCAGCTTGCCATCGCTGTAGCCCATGGCGATTCCCCAGCGCACACCACCGAGAAACGACAGGATGGCGACGGCATAGGCCATCAGGGCCGCGCGAATCGCCACATCGCCGCCGATCAGCGGCAGGGATGTTCCGGCGACGAGGGCAACGGCCAGCACCAGGAAAGGCGCCAGGCCTCCGATACCCAGCCAGAGGGTAATGGGGGGCATCGCCGCGTCCTGGTCGTCTCTCATATCCGCCGTCATCGATCCTGTTCCGCCTGCCCGTTGCTGCGTCGCGACCGGCCCTCGGCACGGTCAGCCTTGATTACGTTCGTTGTAGCCTGTCGGGTCAACGGCGCCGGCTGCAAGCGCCACGCGGAGCGTGACCCCGGCGAAGCGAGCGGCTAAGGACTACGGCTTGGGCGCCGGCGATGCCCGGCGCCGCTCTCTCTCCGTCGAGCCGTTATCCATGCGCCTGCTGATTGCCAATCCCAATACGACCGCGGCGGTCACCGATCGCCTGATGGCCGCCGCCGCGGCGGTGAAGGCGCCGGACACCGCGCTGGTCGCCATGACCGCACCGCGCGGCGTGCCCTATATCGCCACCCGCGCCGATGCCGTGGTCGGCGCAGCGGTCGCGCTGGAGATGCTGGCGGAAGCCCATCAGGACGTCGATGCCGCGGTCGTCGCCGCCTTTGGGGATCCAGGCCTCGGCGGAGCGCGCGAACTCTTCGACATCCCTGTCGTCGGCATGGCCGAGGCCGCGATGCTCACCGCCTGCATGCTGGGGCGCTCCTTCGCCATCGTCACCTTTTCCGGCGGCCTGGTGCCCTGGTATCACGAGTGCCTCGACTGGAACGGATTGCGCGGCCGCTGTGCCGGCATCTTCGCGCTGCAGGGCGCCTTCACCTCGCTCGCCGACGTGCAAGAGGAGAAGGAAGCCGCCCTCGTCGATCTCGCCAACCGCGTCGTCACCGATCACATGGCCGATGTCGTCATCCTCGCCGGTGCGCCCCTGTCGGGCTTCGCCCAGACCGTACGCGCGCGGGTGCCTGTGCCGCTGGTCGACGGCATCCAGGCGGCGGTGAAACAGGCCGAGGCGCTGGCCGCCCTCAAACCCGCCAAGGCGACGACCGGCACGTTCCGCCGGCCGGCGGCGAAGACCTGCACCGGCATTTCCGAGTCCCTGCGTCAGCGCTTCGAGCATCGCGACCGCTGACCGCGGCGCGGGCTGAGGCGGTTGGTCGCATCGGCCGCCAGTCACCGCATGTGGCCTGAATCGGCCGCATTATCGCCAAGATCGGCGGGCTTTTCTCCCCCCGATCCGGGCCCCTCTGATGGCTCGCGCCATGATGTCGGATCATCTCGCAACCTCGAGATACGGGTCCGATCATGGAACTCCTCTCTGATTTTCTGTTTTCCGTCTGGCTGACCAAGCCGGTTTGGATGTGGCTCGCCTTCATCACCATCGTTGTCGTTCTGCTCGTCCTCGACCTCGGTGTGCTCCACAAGGGGCACCGCGAGATCGAGACGAAGGAGAGCCTGCTGCTCTCGGCCTTCTACATCACGCTCGGCGTCGCCTTCGGCGCCTGGGTCTGGTGGGCGCTCGGCGCGGAATCCGGCATGAACTACCTCACCGGCTTCGCCGTCGAGAAGGCGCTGGCGATGGACAATGTCTTCGTCATCGCCATGATCTTCTCGTTTTTCGCGGTGCCGCGGAAGTACCAGCACCGGGTGCTGTTCTGGGGAATCATCGGCGTCATCGTCCTGCGCGCCATCATGATCGGCGTCGGCGCTGCCGTGGTCAGCCAGTTCTCCTGGGTTCTCTCGGTCTTCGCCGTGTTCCTCATCGCCACGGGCGTGAAGATGCTGGTCTTCAAGGAAGGCGAGACGGACATCGCGACCAATCCGGTGCTGGCCTTCATGCGGCGGCGTTTCAACGTCACCGACAGCCATCACGGGGAGAAGTTCTTCGTGAAGCTGCCGGATCCCAAGGCGCCGGCGAGTGGCCGGATGGTCTGGTTCATGACGCCGCTGTTCATGGCGCTCGTGCTCATCGAGATCGCCGACGTCATCTTCGCGGTCGATTCGGTGCCGGCCATCTTCGCCATCACCACCGACCCTTTCATCGTCTACACGTCGAACATCTTCGCCATTCTTGGCCTTCGCGCCCTCTATTTCGCCCTCGCCGCCATGGTCCATCGCTTCCACTACCTGAAGACGGCGCTGGCCCTGGTGCTGATCTTCATCGGCTCGAAAGTGTTCGCGGCCGACCTCCTGGGCATCGACAAGGTGCCGCCGGCCCTCTCGCTGGCGGTCACTTTCGGGCTGCTCGCCGGCGGCGTCCTCTACAGCCTGTGGAAGACGCGCGGCCAGGCGGATCACACGGCGGGCCGGGCCATGTAAGACAGGGGGATGGAAGTCCTTCTCTCGCCAGTCATCCTCTTCTTCGTGCTCGGCGCGCTGGCCGCCGCCGCCCGCTCCGATCTCGCCATCCCCGAGCCTATTGCCAAGGGGATGGCGCTCTACCTGATGGCCGCCATCGGCCTGAAGGGCGGCGTGCAGGTGGCGGAAGGCGGCTTCTCACCCTTGATGGCCACGGCCGCCGTCGCGGGTCTCCTGCTCAGTTGCATTATCCCGGTGGCGGCCTTCGGCCTGCTGCGCAGCGTCGGGCGGCTCGGGCGGATCGATGCGGCGGCGGTCGCGGCCCACTATGGCTCGGTCAGCGTGGTGACCTTCGTGGCCGGCAGCGAAATGCTCTCGGCGGCCGGGATGGCGCCGGCCGGCTTCATGGTGGCCGTGCTCGCGCTGATGGAGACCCCGGCGATCATCGCCGGCCTGATCCTGGCCAAGGGCACCGGCGCCTCCGACACCCATGAACGCGGCGAACTCCTCCGCGAGACGCTGCTGAACGGCACGGTCGTGCTGCTGCTTGGCAGCTTCGTCATCGGACTGGTGGTGGGGAAGAACGGCTTTGCGGCGATCGCTCCCGTCTTCGACTCCGGCTTTCGCGGCATCCTCTGCCTGTTCCTTCTGGATATGGGCCTGATCGCCATCCGCCGGCTGCGCGAGACGCGGTCACTGACCCTGCGGCTCGCCGGGCTCGGTATCCTCATGCCGGTGGTCAACGGCACGGTCGGCACGCTGGTCGGGCACATGATCGGTCTCGATGCCGGTTCGGCGGCAGCCCTCGGCATTCTCTGCGCCAGTGCCTCCTACATCGCCGTACCCGCGGCCATGCGCCTCGCCCTGCCGCAGGCGGATGCCGGCCTGTCGCTGGCCATGTCGCTGGCGGTGACCTTTCCCTTCAACATCGCGCTCGGCATTCCCGCCGTGTCGCTCTTCGCACGATGGTTGGCGTCATGAACAGCACGGCCCGACGCAAGAAGGTTGAGATCCTCGCCGACCAGCCGCTGGTGCGGCGGATCGTCGAGGTGGTGAAACGCTGCGGCGTCACCGGCTACACGGTCCTGCCGGTAGCGGCGGGCGGCGGCCGGCTGAATGCCTGGTCGGACGACCAGATCGCCGGCGCCTCGGCCAAGGCGCTGGTCTTCACCATCACGACGGAGGCCCATGCGGGCGAACTCGTCGAGGCGTTGACGCCGCTGCTCAATTCGCACGGGCTGCTGGTCTGGGTCACCGATGTCGAGGTCGTCAGGCCCGAGCGGTTCTGACGCCGCATCACCTCCGCGTGTCCGGCGGATCCCGGCGCCGGCGACTGCCGTATCCACTGCGACACGGCGGGACGTGACCCATGACCTTCGGATATCGGCGCAGGACCCTTTCGACCTTCCTCTGCGCGGCGCTGCTGCTGGCGGTCCTGCCGGCCCTGTCTTCCGGCGCCAGGGCGCAGGGGAGCGAGGCCCGGGCCTGGGAGGTGCTCGCCAGCGGTGGCGTCGCCCTCTTCCGGCACGCCAATGCACCGGGCGGCGGCGATCCCCAGGGCATGCGGATCGGCGATTGCGCGACCCAGCGCAATCTCGACACGGTCGGCCGGGATCAGGCGCGACGGATCGGCGCGGCCTTCGCGGCGCGCCGCATCGCCGTGGGCGCGGTGCTAACCTCGCAATGGTGCCGCACGCGAGAGACCGCCGCCCTTGCCTTTCCGGGACTGGCCGAGGATGCGACAGCCTTCAACTCGTTTTTCAGCGACCGCGGCGCCGGGCCGGCACAGACAGCGGCGGCCCGCGCGATCCTCGCCCGCTGGACCGGGCCGCAGGCCCTGGTCGTCGTCACCCACCAGGTCAATATCACCGCCCTGACGGGCATTGTCCCGGTCTCGGGCGAGGGCATCGTCCTGATACGGGACGGGGACGGCTGGCAGGTGGCCGGTCGGATCAGGCCCTGACGTCGGGCGGGGAGCGGCGGGCCGCCCAGCGGCCGAAGGCACGCGACAGATGCGGACGGACCGGCAGGAACAGGCGGTAAGCCCCTTCCAGAACCGGTGTGACGCCCGGCACGCGGGCAAACCTGGCGAGCCAGCGCCAGCCGGGAATTTCCGACCAGAGCGCAACGAAGGCGGCCGCCCCCGAACGCAGGGTCCCGTCGGCCCCCCGGACATGGAAACGGGCCATCGCCTCGCGCGCTGTCAGCCCGGGAGCGGGCGCCGCATCGGTGGTCGAGACATCCACAAAGCAGAGCCGTGAATCGCCGTCCTGGCGGCGATAGAGGTCGATTTCGGCGCGGCAGAGCGGACAGGATCCGTCGAAGAAGACGGTCGACTTGTCGGAAGGGGGGTGCATCGGGCGACATCCAGGGAGCGTCAGCCTCGCAGGCTGACATATCGTCTACGCCGGATACGGCGCGGCAGTTCTTTCCGGCTGCCTGTATCGGGCGCCGCGCGGGCCCGCCGAGCCTCCCGCGGGTGGTCTGCCGCGGCGCGCGTTTCGTAACCTGCCTGGACTTCCGGAGGAACGACGGTCGAAGCTGTCGGTTTCTCCCTCGCCGACTGCGCCGACGCCACCCTCATGCCCGTCATCACCAGGAGATGCCTGCCCCATGACCGCCCGCCTCGTCACCGCCTACGGCGTCACCTTCCTCGCCTTCGTGCTGATCGACGTCCCCTATCTGATGACGGTGGGCGTGCCGATGTTCCGGACCGTGCTCGGTGAAGTCCTCCTCCAGGAGCCGCGGCTCGCCCCCGCCATCCTCTTCTACCTGCTGTTCCCGGCGGGCATCGTGTTCTTCGCCAGCCGGCAGGCTCTCGCCGACGGCTCGCTCGCCACGGCGGCGATCAACGGCGGGGCCTTCGGGTTCTTCGCCTACATGACCTATGAGCTGACCAACCATGCGACCATGCGGCTGTGGGCCTGGAACCTCGTCATCATCGACACGCTGTGGGGCACCGTCCTGACCGCCGCCGCCGCGGTCATCGGCGTGGTGGTGGCCCGCCGCATCAGCGTCCGTCCGTCGGCGTGACCGGCGCGGCGCGCCACCACAGGCGGCGCGACAGATAGGCCATCACGGCGAGAAGGCCGCAGACACTGAAGGCGTTGATCCGGCGCAGCGAGGCCAGTTCGTCCGCCGTGATCGGCGCGAGTCCTTCGGCGCCCGCGAGCCGGACGACACCCATCGCGACGGCCACGGCGATCAGGGTGGCCGCCACCGCCAGATGGCGCGTGCGATCGGTGAACAGCAGCAGCGCCAGCGCGAGGCAGGGCAGATAGAAGAGCTCGACGCCTGAGGCCGGCCCCATCGCCACGGTGCACAGGGTCGTGTTGGCCATGCCGGCCGTCACCAGCAAGGCGCCACCGCGCGCCTCGTTGCCCCGCGCGACGTGCGGAACAGCGGCGAAGAGCGGGGCCGAGAACCAGGTGAGGAGGGCCGGCCAGGCCCGTCCGCCGAGCAGCAGGTAGAGATAGAAGGGGTAGAAGGGCTGATTGGAGACGACGATGAAGGCGACCGATGCGGCGATGGCGCTGCGCGGCGTCGTCCCGTCGAAATAGGCCCAGACGGTGGCGGTCATCCGCTTGGCTCCTGCGAGCATGGGCGTTCTCCTTCGGCGGCGCGATTGCCGGCGTCCTCCCGCATACAGCCCGGCGGGCCGATCGGATCGCCGGACCGCCGAGAAACCTGCGTCGGCAGCGGTTTTCTGTCCTCGCCGGTGCCCGATGAAATAAAGCCGGGGTGCCCCCTCGCGTTTTCAACTTCAACCACTATCTCGTGAAGAGGGCCCTGCCATCGTTCAACGGGGTGGGGCCACAGAATCATGACGACGGCGCGGTCCAGGCCGCATGCGGATCGACCCGTCGACCCGCCCCCACTTCCGGCATCCATGCCGGCCGGCTCGGTGTCGATGCACCGATGGAGCGCAACCTCCAGGACGCATCGCCCCTCTGGACCGGAGTCGTGCGTGACCATCGCCTTTCCCAATGCCGCCCGCAGTTTCGATGCCGCAAAGCGCACGATCCGCTTCTGGGGCCACGAATCGCAGTTCGAGTTCACCTTCGATGTGGATGCCGAGGCGCTCCGGCGACTGAGCCCCCAGAGCGCCGACGACGAGACCTCGCTGCTGCGTGCCTTCGACGCCAACCGGCCCCGCATCGAGGCGGCGGCCGGCCTTGCCCATGCCCGCGGCCGGCAGACCCTCTACCATCTGTCCGCCGCGGCATTCTGATCATTCGAGAGGGAGGCCACCATGGCCAGAAGTGACAACCGCGGCAGCCGCGAGGCGAAGAAGCCGAAGAAGCCGAAAGCCGCAGAGGTGGCCCCCGCCGCCGTGACGAGCTTCGCGGCGGTGCAGAAGAAGATTCTGGACGCGGCGGCCAGCCGAAAGAAGTAGCGGCCATCCGGACCGGCCGCTGTCGTGGCGGACTGGAACCTGCGACACCACCACCGGCCCGCCGCGGTCGCCTCTGCCGCGCCTCCGGGGCGGGGGAGGCCAGGTCGTCCGACCAGTATGGGGCCCGGAGCCCCGGAGATTTCACGGGAGTACGCTCTGATGGCCTATCGCAAACCGCCCCTCGAAGGCGCGCGCGCCAACGCCCATGTCGGGATCGACAGTGCCGAGCGGCGTCGGCGCGAGGCCGTCGCCGCCGAGGAGAAGCTGCGCTTGGCCCGGATGGCCAATATGGCGAGGCTTCGGGCGCTGCGCCTCGACAAGGAAGCCGCAGAGGCGGCTGAATCGGCGCGGGTCGCGCTGGAAACGCCCAAGCCGGAAAAGAAGACGCGCAAGGCAGCCGCGAAGACGTCCACCCGCAGCGCACCGGCCCGGGCGCCCGAGAAAGCAGAGGCTTCGTGAGCGCGGTGACCCAACGTCGCTCTTGCCCGGCGGCCACGTCATGCTGATCCGCTATGGCTACGATATCACCGTCACCTGCACGGCGCCGACACCGATGGTCTGCCTGCTGACCGCCCATGCCGACCGGGCGCAGGACATCCGCAAGGCGGAAGAGCTGGTGACGACGCCGCCGGTGGACAGCCGCACCTATGTGGATCTCTACGGCAATCTGTGCCGTCGCTTCACCGCCCCGGCGGGGGACTTGGCGCTCTGGGCCGACGGCACCATCGCCGACAGCGGCGCCCATGACATGGCCTTTCCGCAGGCCCGCGAGGTGCCGGTGGAAGCACTCCCCGACGACTGCCTCATCTATCTCCTCGGCAGCCGCTACTGCGAGACCGACAAGCTGAGCCAGATGGCGTGGGATCGCTTCGGCCAGATTGCGTCAGGCTGGGGCCGGGTCCAGGCCATCTGCGACTTCGTCCACGGCCATATCCGCTTCGGCTATCTCGATGCGCGCTCGACGCGCACCGCAGCCGAAGCCTATGACGAGCGGATCGGCGTCTGCCGTGACTATGCCCACCTGGCCGTCACGCTCTGCCGCTGCATGAACATCCCGGCCCGCTATGTGAACGGCTATCTCGGCGACATCGGCGTACCCATCGTCGACCCGATGGATTTCAGCGCCTGGATCGAGGTCTATCTCGACGGCGGCTGGATGACCTTCGACCCGCGCAACAACATGCCGCGCATCGGCCGGATCGTGGTGGCGCGCGGCCGAGACGCGGCCGACGTTCCGCTGATCAATTCCTTCGGTCCGCACGTGCTGAAGTCTTTCCGCGTCTGGGCCTATGACGTGACCCATGTGGACGCGGACGGCCGGGCGCTCGGCCCCGCGGACTGACGGGACCCGCGAGCTTCACTGCGGCGGCCTCCGGACCCACGTTGCCGTCACGGGCATCCACCCCGCGCCGGCGCGCATCAGGGCTGATCCGGTGACCGTCCGGGTCTTGGCAGAAGCCCGCCGGCAATGTTTCATCAGGCATTGGCTTCCGGAACACGGAGTGAGGCTCCATGGCTGACCGCGCGATGACGGCTATCCCTTCGGCCCTGCTCTCCCTGCTGCTGGTCTGGTGGACCGTGCCGGCCGAAGCCCAGTCGACGGAGAGTTACGGTGTCTTCTGTGCGCGGGGACGCGTGGTCATCGATTCCCGTTCCGAAGACCAGATGCGCTCCAACCAGGGCGCCTGCCAGTTCCGACGCTTCGGCTCACGCTCCAGCGCCGACAGCTTCGCGCGTTCCAACTTTGGAGGTGTGGGAGGATCGTGCTCCTGCCGCTGACACGCGAGCTCGCGGGGATCTTCCCCGCGCGGTCGGTTTACCGTCACCGCTACCGGTAGGCCGGCTTGGTTGGGACCTGAGGCGGGCCGGCGCAGGCCCTAGACGAGCGAACCTGCGTTGTCAGGCACCGATTACGTTTGGGATGGCGGACAGGGCGGGATTCGAACCCGCGATACGGTTCCCCGTATACACACTTTCCAGGCGTGCGCCTTCAACCACTCGGCCACCTGTCCACGAGAGGCGCTGCATAAAGGCGCCGGTGGACAATTGCAAGGCGCGACGGACGTTTCCCCGGCATCACCGCCGCAGGCCGGGCCTGCATGGCCGTGACGATGTGACGGACGAGCCGCGTACGGCCGACAGGGGCCGGTTTCTACCGGCGCAGGAACCACTCGGTGAAATGCCGATTGTCGTCGCGCGGTGCCGACGCCACTGCCCTCGGCACGGCCCCGGAGGTGGCGGTGCGGGCGCCGGCTGTCCGCGGCGCGCCCTGTACCGTGCGCATGCCAGCGGGAACGGCGGCCACCTGGCGGCCGGGCTGGGCGAGGCGCATCTGGGCCGCCCGCGGCGCGGTGGCGGCGCTGCGCGTCGCGCGGCTGGCGACGAGGGCTGGCGGGTCCTGCCGCGGCGAGGCGCCCTCGATGACGATGCGCGTCGCGCCGCGCTGGCGGGCGACCATCTCGAAGAGGGTACGGGCATTGCCGGGGGCGAGGCGGATGCAGCCATGGCTGTCGACGCGTCCGAGACGGCTGACCATGGTGGTGCCGTGGATGGCGTAGCCGCCGCGGAAGAATATGGAATAGGGCATGGGGGCCATGCCGTACTTGCGGGAATGCCAGCGGCGCTCGAGGCGCTGCGGCCTGTAGGAGCCGTTGGGCGTGTTGTAGCCGGCGCGTCCCGTCGAGACCGCCCAGGTGTGGCGATGCTCGCCGTCGACGATGACGCGCATGGTCTGGGTGGTCTTGTCGACCCGGACGACCACGGAGGCGGCCGCCTCCGCGCTCCAGAGCAAGAGGCCGGCGACAAGAGCGATCGCACCATGGAATGCACGCATGGATGTCACCTCCGACGCGGAACCAACAGAGCGTCCCTCGCGGGCCTTCTTCCAGTGATTCCGAAAAGACCGGGCCGTGTAAAGACCGCTGCGGCGTCAACCTTAAGATCCGACGACGCCGTTCCGGTGTTTCCTCAAGGTCAGGCAGGACCGCGTCTGCGGCAAAGCACCGCCGCGGCGGACAGGAATGGTTAATGCAATCCTGCCTAGGGTGAGCTGCCAAGATTCCCGCCACCGAGACGCGACCATGACCCGCCCCCTCCTCATCGCCGCCCTCGGCGCCGCCATCATCGCCGCGGGGGCCGGCTTATCAGGCCCGGCCGCGGCGCAGACCCCCGGCACGGTCAATCCGCGCCCGTTGCCGCCGCTGGCCAATCCCAACGATCCGAACCTGCCCGCCAAGGAACTCTTCGGCCGCGCGACGACCGGTGCGCCGATGCAGGCTCGCGCCTTCGGCTTCTATTCGCGCGGCTGCGTCGCCGGTGCCGTGGCGCTGCCCGTCAATGGCGAGACCTGGCAGGTGATGCGGCTGTCACGCAACCGGATGTGGGGACACCCGGACATGATGACTTTTCTGGAGCGCTTTGCCCGCAAGGTGCCGCAGGTGTCGCGCTGGCCGGGGATCCTCGTCGGCGACATCTCGCAGCCCCGCGGCGGTCCGATGCTGACCGGCCATGCCTCGCACCAGATCGGCCTCGACGCCGACATCTGGCTGACGCCCATGCCGCGGCGGCGGCTGACCACCGAGGAGCGCGAGATGACCTCGGCGGTGAACATGGTGCGCGCCGACCGGCGCGACATCGATCCGGCGGTCTGGACGTCCGACCATCTCAACGTGATCAAGGCTGCGGCCCAGGACCCGGTGGTGGAACGGGTGCTGGTCAATGCCACCATCAAGAAGGCGCTGTGCCGGGAAGCGGGAACCGACCGTTCCTGGCTGTCGCGGGTCAGGCCGGTCCCGGGCCACAATTTCCACATGCACATCCGCATCCGCTGCCCGGCGGGCAGCCCCGGGTGCCGCCCGCAGGACCCGCCGCCGTCGCAGGACGGCTGCGGCGCCGAGCTCGACTGGTGGTTTACCGATGCGGTGCTGAACCCGCGCCCGAACCCGGACTGGCGCCCGCCGCCGCCGGTGACCCTGGCCGGATTGCCGGAGGCCTGCCGCGAGGTGCTCGTGGCACGCTAGGGCGGTGGGCGGGGCCCGCCGGCCCTATTCCGCGGGAACCGTCGCCGACTGTACCACGGGGCGCTCCTTGATCGGGATATTGATCAGGCCCGAGCCGATGCAGAACAGGATGCTGAGATACCACATGATCTCATAGGATCCGGTGCGCACGTACATGACGCCGCCGAGCCAGGCGCCGAGGAAGCCGCCGACCTGGTGGGAGAAGAAGACGAAGCCGTAGAGCATCGCCATGTAGCGGGTGCCGAACATCAGCGCGACGAGCCCGGAGGTGGGCGGCACGGTGGAGAGCCAGAGCAGGCCCATCAGCGCAGCGAAGACGAGGGCGAGGGCGGTGCTCGGCGGGAAGACGAGGAGCAGGATCACCGCCGCGCCACGGGAGAAGTAGATCCAGACCAGCAGCCAGCGCTTCGACATGCGCGAGGCCAGCCAGCCGGCGCCCAGCGAGCCGACGATGTTGAACAGGCCGATCAGCGCCAGGGCGACGCCCGCGACCCAGGCCTCGATGTTCAGGTCCTTCAGATAGGTCGGATAATGCGTGGTGATGAAGGCGAGCTGGAAGCCGCAGGTGAAGAAGCCGATGACCAGATAGACGTAGCTCGGATGGGCGAAGGCCTGTTTCAGCGTCGCCGCGATGCTCATCTCGGCGCCCGTGCCCTGGCCGACGCCCGATGAGGGGCGGGTCGCCAGCGCGAAGGACAGGGGGATGATCAGGACCGGCACGCAGGAGAAGATGAGAAGCGCCGCCTTCCAGCCGACGAGATCCATGAGGAAGGGCGTCAGCGGTGCAAAAACGAACTGGCCGAAGGACGAGGCGGCGGTCCCCATGCCCATGGCCGAGGCGCGACGGCTCTCGGGAAGCAGCTTGGCGAAACAGGCGAGCACGAGATTGAAAGACACGCCGGCGAGGCCGAGGCCGACCAGCGTCCCCGACAGGACATGCATGGCGAGCGGTGGCAAGGGCAGAACCATGCAGGCGAGGCCGAGCCCGTACATGATCGCACCGGCCCAGAAGACCCTGAGCGTGCCGAAGCGGTCGGCGATGGCGCCGGCAAAGGGCTGGCCGACGCCCCACATCAGGTTCTGGATGGCGATGGTCAGCGAGAGGATGTCGCGCGTCCAGCCGTTCTCGGTGGAGACCGGCATGAGGAACATGCCGACGACCGACCGCGGCCCGAAGGACAGAAGGCCGATCAGGCAGCCGCACAGGATGATGACGAAGGGGGTGCGCCAGCTGTCCGGACGATCGGGAGAGGTCGTTGCGGTCATCGGGGGAGCTCCGGCCCTGCGTCGTGCAGCTACACGTCCGGCACTCTAGTGCCGGCGCGGCGCATCCGGTAGCCAAAAGCCGTGATGGCTCCCATACCAATTCCCGATGACGCCGGGTGTCAGCAATGGCCGGGCGGGGCCCGGCGCCGGGTCAGCTTTCGCCGGGTGTCGTCCGGACCAATTGCACCTGCGGCCCCGATCCCCAGTTGCGCGGCCGGTAGAAGACGTGGATGCCGATCTGCTGCAACCGGTTCATGGAGCGCGCCCACCACGGCCGCACATAGGTGGCGTGGTAGTGGGTGGCGTGACCGACTTCCGGCAGCCAGATCCGCCCGGCCATCATGTCCCGCGCGATGGTGGTGGCGCGGGTCCAGGGGCCCGCTTCGGTCGGCACCAGACTGCGCCGCCCTTCGCAGGCGAAGGTGAACTGGCAGGCCAGATAGCGGTGGGCGTTCTGGTAGACGACGCCGCAAACGTCGCGGGGATAGAAGCCGGAAACCGAACGGTTGAGGACCACCTGGGCGACGGCCATCTGGCCCCGCTCGGGCTCTGATCGCGCCTCCCAGTAGATTGCCTCCGCCAGGCAACGCTCGGCGCGGGAATGGGCGGGGCCCGTCAGCGCGAGGGCGAGGGCCGGATGGACGACGGAGCCGCCACGGGTCGGGACACGGTCCTCGACGGGCGCATCGAGGCGTGGTGCAACGGGCTGGGAGAGCAGGCGGGCAAGCAGCGAATCCGGACGGTCGCCGCGGGTGTCGGTGGCGAAGGGGCCGAGGACGGGATCGAAACCGGGCACGGCGTCGTGGGTGGCGGTGACGCGGAAGGGCGCGCTCTCGAGGGGCATGGAGGGAGCACCGAAACCGGCGCCGGCACGGGCGATCGGCCCCTCGCCGCCGATGGCGATGCCGGCCCTGTCCTCGTCGAGGGTGGCAGCGAACCGGCGGCCGTCGAGCGCCTCCTCCTCGACCAGTTCCACAGGCGGCACGACCAGTCCGAACCGCGCGGCCGGGGCGCGGTCATCGAGGATGACGGAAGGCGCGACGGCGGCCAGTTGCAGGCCGCCGATGGCGAGCGGCGAATGTTCGGTGTCCGAGCCCTCGCCCGGGGTGGCGGGCATGAAGCGGGCGGTTTCCGAAAGGTCGGCCGGGGGTGCGAGGATGGAGGGATCGTTCTGCAGCGATCCGATGCTCAGCCGCAGCTTCGGGCGCTCGAGCAAAAGGTCACCCTTCGCCTCGCGGTTGGGCATGGGATAGATGACGGCGCGGTCCATGCCGGCGCCAAGGGCAGGCCCCGGACGCGGCCCGGCACGGCGCAGGTCGTCCGTCGGCGTCATGGACAGGCTGGCCATGACGAGGCGGGGCGCTTCGGGCTCGCGGAGGATCGGGCGGCTGAAGACGAAGCCGGCGACCGTCGTCGAGGGGCGCACGAGGCTCGCGACATGGCGACGCCAGGTCTGGTCGACGCCGGCGCGGAGCGCCATGTGGCTGACGAGATCCTGATAGGCGACGGGCTGGGAGGAGAGGAGGAGAAAGGACGCTGCCATGCCCGGAACCAGCACGGCCGCCTTGATCGAGGGCGACGAAGGCCAACGCAACGCACGCATAGGCACGCACTCCACGCAAACGCAACACGAACGCCACAAGGCGGATGCCGACGAGCACACGCCACCCGAACAGGCCGCAACCGCACAGCACGGTCATCGACCGCTAACCTTATCGCCCAGGTAACGTTGAGAGCGGGTTAATGGCGCGCCGTTTCAGGCGAGACGGGCCTTCAAGCGGCCGGCAAGCCAATGCTCGCGACCGAAGGGGCCGGGAGCGGCGGGCGCCGGTTCACGGGCGACGAGGGCGAGGCCGGCGGTGCCGAAGCGCGTACGCAGCGCCTCCTCGACCCAGAGCCGTTCCTGGGCGGCGCGGCGGGCCGCCAGGCGGCCGGCCTGCAGCCAGGTGCGATGGGCGGCAAGTGCAGCCGCAAGGGAATCGAGGCCCTCCCCGGTCGCCGCGGAGACCAGCACCACCGGCGCGGTCCAGTCATCGGCCTCACGCGCCGCAAGGGTCAGGGCCCCCTCGACATCGGCCTTGGCGCGCTGCGCCGGCGCGCCCATGTCGGCCTTGGTGACGACGATCACGTCGGGCAGTTCCATGACGCCGGCCTTCATGAACTGCAGGCTGTCGCCGGAGCCGGGCTGGATGCAGAGTACGACGGTGTCGGCCACCATGGCCACGTCGGCTTCCGACTGGCCGATGCCGACGCTCTCGATCAGCACGCGGTCATAGACCGCCCGCATCAGCACCATGGCGGCAACCGTCTGGTCTGAGAGCCCGCCCAGCCTGTCACGCGCCGCCATGGAACGGACGAAGACGCCGCGGTCTGACGGGTCCGTGGAGATGCGGGCCCGGTCACCAAGCAGCGCGCCGCCGGTGCGGCGCGATGAGGGATCAACGGCGATGACGCCGACCGTGTCGTCGGCCCTACGCCAACCGGACACGAGGGCGTTGGTCAGGGTCGACTTGCCGACGCCGGGCGGGCCGGTGAGCCCCAGGGTCGCGCCGCGGGCCGCGCGGCAGGCTTCGTCGAGGAAGCGCGCAAGTTCGGCCGTGCCGGCGGCCGTCTCGATGGCGGCGAGGGCCGCGGCCAGCGCGCGTTTGCCGCCGGCCCGCACGGCCTCGACCGAGGCGGGAACCATCGCGCTCACCCCAGGAGAGCCGTCGTGGCAACATGGACAAGGCCGCCGGCGATGAACCCGCCAGCCCGCCACGCCATCGGCAACGCCCCTTCGAGCCGGCCCTGCATGGCGAGGACATTGACTCCGATATCGAAGACCAGGGCCACACCAAGCAGCCACATCAGCCCGGGGATGGCCTGGACCAAGGCCGGTTCGGCCTTGAAGACGAAGGCCAGCACGGCGCCCGCGACCAGCATGACGGCGACGAAGACCAGGCCGGGCAGCGGCAGGTTCGGGCGGGTTGCGTCAGTCATCAGGGCTCGGCGAGGTCTCGGCGCGGGAAGCGCAGCCTTGCACAAGGGCCGCGCCCCGCCAACCGCGACGAAGGTGCTGACCGGCCTCAGGCCTGCCCCGCCGCCGCCTTGCCGAGGGCCGCCTGCGCCGCCGCGAGGCGGGCGATCGGCACGCGGAAGGGCGAGCAGGAGACATAGTCGAGCCCCACCATCTCGCAGAAGTGGATGGAGGCGGGGTCGCCGCCATGCTCGCCACAGATGCCGAGCTTGATGTCGGGCCGCGTCCTGCGGCCACGCTCGGCGGCGATCTGGACGAGTTCGCCGACTCCTTCCTGGTCGAGGGAGACGAAGGGATCGACCGCGATGATGCCCTTGGCGAGATAGGGATTGAGGAAGCTCGCCGCGTCGTCGCGGGAAATGCCGAAGGTCGTCTGCGTCAGGTCGTTGGTGCCGAAGGAGAAGAACTCGGCGCTCTCGGCGATCTTGCCGGCCTGGAGGGCGGCGCGGGGCAGTTCGATCATGGTGCCGACGATATAGTCGAGGTTCGTGCCGGTCTCCTTGATGACGGCCTCGGCCATGGCCACGATGCGCGCCTTGACGAGATCGAGTTCAGCCTTGGTAGCGACCAGCGGCACCATGACCTCGGGCACCACGGGCTTGCCGCTCTTCCGTCCGGCGATCACCGCCGCCTCGAAGATGGCGCGCGCCTGCATCTCGGCGATCTCGGGATAGGCGACGGCGAGGCGGCAGCCGCGGAAGCCGAGCATCGGGTTGACCTCCTGCAGATCCTCGGCGCGCGCCTTGAGCTTTTTGGGATCGGCGCCCATGGCGGCGGCGACCTCGGCGATCTCGGCATCGGTATGGGGCAGGAACTCATGCAGTGGCGGGTCGAGCAGGCGGATCGTGACCGGCAGGCCGGCCATGATCTCGAACAGCTCGACAAAGTCGGAGCGCTGCATCGGCAAGAGCTTGGCAAGCGCGACGCGACGCCCCTTCTCGTCGTCGGCGAGGATCATCTCGCGCATGGCGACGATCCGTTCCTCGTCGAAGAACATATGCTCGGTGCGGCAGAGACCGATGCCCTCGGCGCCGAACTCCACCGCAGCGCGGGCATCGGCCGGGGTCTCGGCGTTGGTGCGCACCTTGAGGCGGCGGAACCCGTCCGCCCAGCCCATCAGGGTGGCAAACTCACCGGAAAGCTCCGGCTGGAGCATGGCCACCTCGCCGAGCAGGACCTGGCCGGTCGAGCCGTCGATGGTGATGACGTCCCCTTTCTTCAGCACCTTGCCGGCGATCGACATGGTCTGGGCCTGATAGTCGACGCGCAAGGTGCCGGCGCCGGAGACGCAGGGCTTGCCCATGCCGCGGGCGACGACGGCCGCGTGGCTGGTCATGCCGCCGCGCGTCGTCAGGATGCCCTCGGCCGCATGCATGCCGTGGATGTCCTCCGGGCTCGTCTCGACGCGCACGAGGATCACCTTGTGGCCGCCGGCCTTCATCGCCTCAGCCTCGTCGGAGTTGAAGACGATCTCGCCCTGGGCGGCACCGGGCGAGGCCGGCAGACCGGTGGCGAGCACGCGGCGCTCGGCCTTGGGATCGATGGTCGGGTGTAGCAGCTGGTCGAGGGAGCCGGGCTCCACCCGCGAAACCGCTTCCTCGCGCGTCAGCACGCCCTCGTTCGCCAGTTCCACGGCGATCCTGAGGCTCGCCTTGGCCGTCCGCTTGCCGTTGCGGGTCTGCAGCATCCACAGCTTGCCGCGCTCGACGGTAAACTCCAGGTCCTGCATGTCCCGGTAATGCTTCTCCAGCGTCGCCGCCACGGCGATGAACTGCTGGTAGACTTCCGGCAGGGCCGTCTCCATGGACGGCTTGTCGGAGCCGGCATTGATGCGGGCGACCTCGGTGATGTTCTGCGGCGTGCGGATGCCGGCGACGACGTCCTCGCCCTGGGCGTTGATGAGGAACTCGCCGTAGAGCTCCTTGGCGCCCGTGGAGGGATTGCGGGTGAAGGCAACGCCGGTGGCGGAGGTCTCGCCCATATTGCCAAAGACCATGGCCTGGACGTTCACCGCCGTGCCCCAGCTTTCCGGGATCGCATGGAGGCGGCGGTAGGTGATGGCGCGCTGGTTCATCCAGGATGAGAAGACGGCACCGACGGCGCCCCAGAGCTGCTCGCGCGGGTCCTGGGGGAAGGGGCTGCCGGTCTCCTCCTCGACGCGCCGCTTGTATTCACCCACGAGATGCTTCCAGTCCTCGGCGGTGAGGTCTGTGTCGAGGGTCAGGCCCTTGCGCTCCTTGTAGATCTCCAGGATGTCCTCGAAATTGTGATGGTCGACGTCGAGGACGACGTTCGAATACATCTGGATGAAGCGGCGATAGCTGTCATAGGCGAAGCGTTCGTCGCCCGAGCCGCGGCCGAGGGCGGCGACGGTCACGTCGTTGAGGCCGAGGTTGAGGATGGTGTCCATCATGCCCGGCATGGAGGCGCGGGCGCCCGACCGGACGGAGACGAGCAGCGGATTGGCGGGATCACCGAAGACCTTGCCGGTGAGGGCGCCGATCTGGGCGAGGCCGACCTCGACCTGTGCCGCGAGTTCCGCAGGATAGGAACGGCCGTTGGCATAGTACCAGATGCAGGCTTCCGTGGTGACGGTGAAGCCGGGGGGAACGGGCAGCCCCATATTGGACATTTCCGCGAGATTGGCGCCCTTGCCCCCCAAGAGGTCGCGCATGCTCGACTGACCCTCGGCCTTGCCGTCGCCAAAGGTGAAGACCCATTGCGTCATGGTCGAATTCCCGGACTTGTCATGCGCGGCACCGACACCGGAGGGAGCCGATTGCTGCGGCGCGTTTCTTTAGGCGCTTTCGCGGCTTGATTTCAACCGCGACCCCATTCTTCCGGCCCAAAGGGCGCTTTCATGACGCCGCGATGAAGGCTGGATGAATGCGGTGCGGCACGACTATACTGCATTGCGAGAGGATTGCTCCCCCGTGATCAGCGTCATCATCCCTACCCACAACGACGAACGGCGGCTGGTGCCGACGCTCGCCTCTCTCGTCTCGGGAGCGGCGGACGGAATCATCATCGAGGCGCTGATCGCCGATGGCGGCTCGCAGGACGGGACGGAGGCAGTGGCGGATGTCGCGGGTTGCCGGTTCCTGGTCGGCCCGGTCGATCGTGGCGCCCGGCTCGCCGCCGCGTCGGGGATAGCCAAGGCGCCCTGGCTGATGTTCATCCGTCCGGGGGTGGTGCTGGACGAGGGCTGGATCCGCGAAGTCCACAGCTTTCTGGAAATGGTGACCCGCCGCCAGGAAACCGATCGTCGGGCCGCCGCCTTCGCCCTGGGCGTCGACGAATACGGGCTGGCGGCGAAAGCCGGGCTGGCGCGGGCGCAGCTGACCTTTCTCCTTGGCGGCGGGGCTGACCCGCATCAGGGACTGCTCCTGTCGCGCAACCATTACCAGGCACTCGGCGGGCACCGGCCCGGCATGGACAGCGAGAGAGCCCTGACCCGCAAGCTGGGGCGCTGGCGGCTGACCACGCTGCGCTGCCGGGCCACGCGCATCGCCGGGTAGCAGTGGCCGATAATCCGGCTAAATCCACATCGGAAAGTCGTGTCTTATGCGACGATGGCGCCGGCCTCCTGTTTACGCAGCGTTATCGAAATGGGAGGCATTGTCTTACCTCTCAGGCCGGTCATCGATAACCATGCTTCCCTCGCTCGAAAATCCCGTCGAACAGGTTCTCGCCGCCGTGGAGCAATTGCCGCCGGCGGCGCAGCAGGCGCTGGTCACGGGGATTCTCGGACAGTTCGGCCCCGATCGACCGCGTCCCTCCGCCAAAGCCCAGGAAAGGCTGGACCGGATCGTCGCCCATCTGCTGCCGCCGATGCCGATCGACCGGCGCGTCTATTTCGCCCGCAGCTTCGGCGCCCTCGATCTGGACCTGCCCCGGACTTTCGCGGCCATCGACAGGGACGAGGAACTGGTCGCGGAGATTTCCCTCGGCCATGTCACACCCGAGCCCGCCACCATCCTCAACCTCGGCAAGCATCGCCGGTTCGTCGACACACGGATCATGGCGGAGCGCGAAGACCTGTCCGACGAAGCGGCCGAGGCGCTGGCGGAGGTGGGGGATGCGCGCACGGTGCGTACGCTCGCCGGCAACACCTATGTGACCCTGACGCCGAAGGCGTTCGGGCGGCTCGTGACGCGCGCCTCGCACGACCCGCAGCTCCAGGGCCAATTGTGCGGCCGGCCCGAACTCGGCCCCGAGGAGGCGCTGCGCCTCGCCCTGGTCGTACCCGACAGCCTAAAGGCGGCCCTGTTCGAAAAGCTCGACCGCGATGCGGTGCAAGAAGCGCAGAAACTCGCCTCCGAGGCGATCATCGCCAAAGTCAGGCGCATTCGCCTGCACAAGGACTGCACAGACAGCGCCGATGAATTGCGCCGGCAGGTCAAGGACGGCAGCAAGTCGCTCGCCGAGGCCTTGACGCTGCTGGCGGCGACCGACCAGGTCATCCCCGCCGTGGAAATGCTGGGCGTCACCCTGGATATCAAGCGGGAGGCGCTGATCACCGCCCTGGCGCGTGGGCGTATCGAGCCCTTCGAGGCCATGGCCCGCGCCGTCGCCCTCGACGAGAACGTCTACGCCTCCCTCATCGGGTCGTTCTGCCGCCGCTGGCGCAAGCCGGCGCCCGATCCGCGCGGCCTGCTGCGCCGCTACCGGATGCTGACCGACAAGGAGATCGATGCGGAACTGACGCTGTTGCGGGGCTATGTGCAAAAGCAGCCCCGGCCCCATGCCCAGACCGCCGAGCGCCTGTCGATCCCCGTCCCGCTCGGCTGACGCGTCCGCCGCCGCATTGACGGGCGGGGCAGCGGCCACCATGTCCGCTGGAGGGACGCGCAGGCCAATCGGCCGCGCGCTGGAACGCCATGACCGCCACGCGCCTACTGATCCTCGCCGCCGGACTGATGGGAGCCACGGGCGTGGCGTTAGCCGCCCTCGCCAGCCACGCCTATGCCTTCACCAGCCTCGCGGTGGCGGCGACCATGCTTTCGCTGCACGCCCCGGCGATCATCGCGGTCGCGATCGGCCGGAAGGCAAACCTCCTCCATGATACGGTTTCGCGCATCGCCGCCTGGGGACTCGCGGCGGGGACCGTACTGTTCAGCGGCGACCTTGCGCTACGCGTCTTCACCGGCACGGGCCTGTTTCCCATGGCGGCCCCCCTCGGCGGCATGGCGATGATCGCCGCCTGGATCGGTGTGGCCCTGGCCGGAGCGCTGGGCGGCCGGCGGGCGGTCTGATCCGACGGTGGCTGCGGCCGCTGCACGGATGCCCAGCGCCGCTGCCGCTGTTTTGTGCAGATCGCCAATGCTAGCCTCGGCCTTCCTCTGGCAGGCAGGCGCCCGTGCAGCAGCTTTCCCACGACCGTTCCCCGTCACCGGCCTCCGACATCGATGGACGGGCGGCCTGGATCCGCCTCGCCGTGGCCCTGGCTCTCGGCACGATCGGCGGCGTCGGCATGTGGTCCGTCGTCGTGGTGATGCCCGCCGTACAGGCCGATTTCGGGATCGGCCGGGGCGAGGCCGCCCTGCCTTACACGCTGGCCATGCTGGGCTTTGCCGGCGGCGGCGTGCTGATGGGCCGGATCTCCGACCGTTTCGGCATCATGGCACCAGTCATCGGCGGCAGTATCCTGCTCGGGGCGGGCTATGCGCTTGCGGCCGTCTCACCCTCGATCATCGTCTTCGCCCTCGTCCACGGTATCCTGATCGGGCTCGGATCGGCGGCGGTCTTCGGCCCGCTCCTCGCCCATGTGTCGTTCTGGTTCGACCGGCGGCGCGGCATTGCGGTGGCCATCGCCGCCTCGGGCAACTATCTCGCCGGCGCGGTCTGGCCGCAGATCGTGCGGTTCACCCTCGACAGTGTCGGCTGGCGCACGACGCATCTCATCATCGCCGTCACCGTCGTTGTGCTCATGGTGCCGCTGGCGCTGCTGCTCCGCCGCAGGCCGCCGACCGCCGAGATCGGGACGGTCAGCCTCGCGCGATCGGCGAGTCCCGCGGCGCTCGGGCTCTCGCCCAACATGCTGATGGTGCTGCTCGCCGTCGCCGGCATCTCCTGCTGCGTGGCCATGTCCATGCCGCAGGTCCATATCGTCGCCTATTGCGCCGACCTCGGCTACGGTGTGGCGCGCGGCTCGGAAATGCTGTCGCTGATGCTCGCCTTCGGCATCATCAGCCGCGTTGCCTCCGGCTTCGTCGCGGACCGCATCGGCGGACTGGCGACGCTGCTCCTTGGCTCGACGCTGCAGGGCCTGGCCCTCGTCCTGTTCCTGACCTCGGACGGCCTGACGCCGCTCTATATCTTCTCGATCCTGTTCGGCCTGTTCCAGGGTGGCATCGTGCCGAGCTACGCCATCATCGTGCGGGAATATTTCGCGCCGGGCGAGGCGGGCACCCGCGTCGGCATCGCGCTGATGGCGACCTTGCTGGGCATGGCTTTCGGAGGCTGGATCTCGGGCGTCATCTTCGACATCACCCAGTCCTATCAGGCCGCGTTCATCAACGGCATTCTATGGAACCTGGTGAACCTCGCGATCGTTGGATGGCTCCTGCTGCGGCGTGAAAGGCTGGCAAAGGCCTGAGGCTCCCGACGCCCGCCGGCCGACGCGGCATCCTGCGGCGCCCGCCTTTCAGAAGGGGCTTGCATGAGAGACCAGACCCGCATCGCCCTCGACGTCAGGGACGTCGAACAGCTGTTCTCCACCTTCGACCCATCGCCGTTCCACGCGTTCAGTCTGAACAGCACCGCCGCACAGTACATCGCATCCCAGGCCTGGTATGCGCCGCGACACGACGCCTTCGTGATCGCCCTGAGCATCCGCGGCAAGCCCGCCCCGGCGGTTCAGGCCGCCAAGCTCGAGGAGGTCGTCAGGGTTCATTTCAGCCGGATGGCGAACAGCGAGCACCAGAATCTGCGCCAGCTCATCCGCACCGGCCTCATCTCGCTCGCCATCGGCCTGTGCGTGCTCGCCTTCTGCACCGTGCTGTCGCGTGCCGTCGACAATTCGGCTCTTCCGGGCGGCTGGCGCGAGGGGCTGCGCGACGGCATTTCCGTCTTCGGCTGGGTGGCCAACTGGCGGCCGGCGCAAATTCTCTTCTACGACTGGTGGCCGGTGCGCCGCACCCGCAACCTCTACCGCCGGCTGGCGACCGCGACCGTCGAGGCCGCCGATCTCGGCGAGCGGACGGCGGCGGCAGACGAGGTCGCGCCCCTCGACACCATGCCGATCGCCGCCGATCGCAATTGAACCGTCAGTTGGCGCCGGTCAGGCGGATCGCCGCCGGGCCCATGATCACGACGAAAAGGCAGGGCAGGAAGAAGACGATCATCGGCACGGTGAGCTTGGGTGGCAGCGATGCCGCCTTCTTCTCGGCCTCCGACATGCGCATATCGCGGTTTTCCTGCGCCATCACCCGCAGCGTGTTGGCCAGTGGCGTGCCGTAGCGCTCGGCCTGGATGAGTGCCATGGTGACGGCCCTGACACCGTCGAGGTCGGTTCGCTTGGCGAGGTTCTCATAGGCCATGCGACGGTCCTGCAGGTAGCTCAGTTCGGCCGTCGTGAGGGTGAGCTCCTCCGCCAGGGCGATCGACTGGGTGCCCACCTCCACGCTGACCCGCTTGAACGCCATCTCGATCGACATGCCGCTCTCGACGCAGATCAGCAGGAGGTCGAGGGAATCGGGGAAGGCCCGGCGGATCGAGGTCTTGCGGTGCTCGATCTTGTTCTTGAGATAGAGCATTGGCAGTTGCAGGCCGATATAGGCCGCAAAGAGCGTGAGCAGGATGCGGACGATGGCCGGCTGGCCGAGGTCATTGACGGCAAAGAGATAGACGAGCGCCGCCAGCGCCGTCACGATCGGCACGATCAGGCGGAACAACAGGAAGACGATGTAGGGCGCCTGGCCGCGATAACCGGCCTGGACGAGCTTATCGCGCGCCTCTTCCTGCGCGAGGTGCTTGCCGAGCTGCAGCCGGTCGACGATGAACTTCACCCAGGCCTTCGGCGTGCGCCGCACCGTGACACGGTCGCCATTGGCCAGCCTCGCCCGTTCGCGCTCGCGGATCTTGTTGCGCTCAACCGACACCGCCTTCATGCGGCGGCCAAGATTGTCGCCCGCCAGAAGTGGCATGGCGAAGGTGAGGACCGTGGCGCAGACCGCAATGGCGATCAGCGCCTGGATCATGAAATCGGGATCGTGGAGCTTCTCGATGATGAGCTTCAGCATGGTGTCCGTCGCCCCATCAGAAATCGAAATTGATCATTTTGCGCATGACCATGACGCCCGTGAACATCCAGAACAGGCAGGCGGCCATCAGCAGCCGTCCCATGTCGGTGGTCCACAGCAGCGAGATGTATTGCGGCGTCGACAGATAGACGAAGAACATCACCGCCGGCGGAAGGCAGGCGATGATCGCCGCCGAGGACTTGGCCTCCTGCGACAGGGCGACGATCTTCGACTTCATCTTCTTGCGGTCACGCAGCACCTTGGCGAGGTTGCCGAGGGTCTCGGACAGGTTGCCGCCGGCCTTCTGCTGGATCGACACGACGATGCAAAAGAAATTCGCCTCGGCGACAGGCATGCGATCGAACAGCTTCATCACCGCCTCATGCAGGGGAATGCCCAGCGTGGTCTGTTCGATGATATGGCGGAACTCGGTGCGGACCGGCTCCTGGGACTCGGTCGCGACGATGCGGATGCAGTCGCCGAGCGGCAGACCGGCCTTGACGCCGCGGACGATGACGTCGACGGCATTGGCGAGTTCGTTGAGGAAGGCCGTCATGCGGCGCTTCTTCAGGTGATTCAGGATCCATTGCGGCACGCCGAGGCCGAAGACAACGGCCGCCGCGAGAACCGCCAATGGCGGCATGCCCATGACCAGGGTGGCGAGGGCGGCACCGAGCGCCAGGGCGCCGGAGATGATGTAGAACTGGCGCGGCGTCCAGGTGAGTCCGGCCTGAGCGATCCGGACCTGGAGCGGCGGCTTTGAGGACTTCTTCTGCTTGCGCTCGATCTCCTTCAGCGTGTCCTCGATGCTGACGCGCTTGGCCGAGGCTTCCTCGACCTTGGTGCGCACCGGGCGCGGGGTAATCTGCGCCACCGCCTCGCGGCGCTGTTCCGCCTTCACCTCACCGGAGAGAAGCGGATAGATCAGCGCATAGGCGAGGCCGCCGGCACAGATGACGGCGAGGCCGACGATGGCGAGTGTGTCGAGTTCCGGCATGGGCTCACCTCATCGGCTCGCCGACTTCCGCCGCATCCAGTGCGGCAGCCAGGCGCTTGTCCTCGTTGTAGTAGCGGGCCCGATCCCAGAATTTCGGCCGGCCGATGCCCGTCGAGCGATGGCGGCCGACGATCTTGCCGTCCTCGTCCTCGCCGACCATCTCGTAGACGAAAAGATCCTGGGTGATGGGCGTTTCGCCCTCCAGGCCGAGCACTTCGGTGATGTGAGTGATGCGGCGCGAGCCGTCGCGCAGGCGGGCAGCCTGAACGATGATGTCGACGGAACCGACGATGATCTCGCGTACGGTCTTGGCCGGCAGCGAGAAGCCGCCCATGGCGATCATGGATTCCATGCGCGAGAGACACTCGCGCGGCGAATTGGCGTGGATGGTGCCCATCGAGCCGTCATGGCCCGTGTTCATCGCCTGCAAAAGGTCGAAGACCTCGGGTCCGCGGACCTCGCCGACGATGATGCGTTCGGGGCGCATACGCAGGCAGTTCTTGACGAGGTCGGTCATGGTAACGCGGCCCTCGCCCTCGAGGTTCGGCGGGCGCGTTTCGAGGCGGACGACGTGCGGCTGCTGCAGCTGCAGTTCGGCCGCGTCCTCGCAGGTGATGATGCGTTCGTCGGAATCGATGTAGCGCGTCAGGCAGTTGAGCAGCGTCGTCTTGCCGGAGCCGGTGCCGCCGGACACGACGACGTTGCAGCGGACACGGCCGATGATCCTGAGGATCTCGGCACCCTCGGGCGAGATCGAGCCATATTTGACGAGCTGCTCGAGGGTCAGCTTGTCCTTCTTGAACTTACGGATGGTGAGGGCGGCGCCGTCGATCGCCAGAGGTGGCGCGATGACGTTGACGCGGGAGCCGTCGGGCAGGCGAGCGTCGCAGATCGGCGAGGATTCGTCGACGCGACGGCCAACCTGGCTGACGATACGCTGGCAGATATTCATCAGCTGCGCCGAGTCGCGGAAGCGGACGCCGGTCTTGGAGATCTTGCCGGAGACTTCGATGTAGACGGTGTTGGGGCCGTTGACCATGATGTCCGCGATGTCGTCGCGGGCCAGAAGCGGCTCAAGCGGTCCGTAGCCGAGAACGTCGTTGCAGATGTCCTCGAGCAGGTCCTCCTGCTCGGCGATCGACATCACGATGTTCTTGATCGTGATGATCTCGTTGACGATGTCGCGGATTTCCTCGCGCGCCGACTGGGCGTCGAGCTTGGCCAGCTGCGAGAGATCTATGGCCTCGATCAGGGCGCCGAAGACCTGGCTCTTGGTCTCGTAGAAGGAGGACGAGCGCTGGCGATCCTCGACCGGTGCCGCGACCGGCGCGATCGGTGGCGAGGCGATGGCGGCGCGCGGAGGCTCGGCCGCACGCACCGCTGCAGGCGACGGAGAGCGTTCGAGCGTGCCAACTCCCGGCGGGGGTTGCCGTCCGATGCCAGATCCGGAATTGCCGCGCTTGCCGAACATGCTGCCTCAGATGATTGCGACCGACCCTCAGGCCTTCTTGCGGAACTGGGAAAGTTTCTCGAGGAGGGGCGACAGGGGGCCGAGAAGCCCGGGGCGCGCCCGCCTGGTGTCGTGACGACCGGTCAGCGCCAGGGCGAGATCGGTGAACTGCTGGGCGACCCGGTGGCCCGGCTCCATTTCCGCGATCATCTGACCATTGTTGGCGGCGGTACCGAAGAGCTGCGGTTCGAAGGCGATCACAGCGATGGGTTCGGATTCGAGAGCCTTGGCGAAATCGGCCGGCTTGATCTCGGGGCGCTTGGCAAGGCCCGCCTGATTGAGGATGTAGCGCGGCGGCGTGTCGTTCGGTCGCGAGGCGCGCAGGAGGTCCATCAGGTTCTTGGCGTTGCGCAGGTTGGCAAGGTCCGGGGCCGCGACAACGAGGATGTCGTCAGCCTGGATGAGGCAGCGCCGTGTCCAGCCGGTCCAGGTATGCGGCAGGTCCATGACGATGGAGGGGACCGTCGCCTTGAGGATGTCGAAAAGCGGATCGAAAGCCTCGGGGCCGAGATCACTGACCCGCTCGAGGGTCGCCGGCGCGGCGAGCAGGGACAGTTTGTCCGAGCAGCGGGACAGCAGGCGATCGATGAACGCGGTGTCGACACGGTCCGGCGAAAAGATCGCATCGGCGATGCCCTGCGGCGGATCCTGGTTGAAGTCGAGGCCGCCGGTGCCGAAGGCAAGATCCATGTCGGCGATACAGGTATCGGTGCCTATGTCGCGCGAAATGGCCCAGGCGAGGTTGTGGGCGATGGTCGAGGCACCGACTCCGCCCTTGGCGCCAATCACGGCGATGGTCCGCCCGACCGGCTTGGCGCCTTCGTTCGCATAGAGACCCGACACGGTGCGGATGAGGTCGAGGACGCCGGGTGCACCGATGATGTATTCGCTGACTCCGCGGGCCATCAGCTCGCGGTAGAGAACGATGTCGTTGACCTGGCCGATGACGATGACCTTGGTCGTGGCATCACAGACCTCGGCGAGTTCATCGAGATGACCGATGATCTCGCCCTTGCGGCCGAGCGTCTCGAGAATGACGACATTTGGGGTCGGCGCCGAGCGATAGGCCTCGACGGCGCCTGGGGCGCCGCCCATCTGGACGCGGACATGGGCCTTGTCCATGCGCCGGTCCTCAGCCGCATCTGCGATGACGGAAGCGAGTTCCGGTGTCTCGCAGAAGGCCTGCAGGGAGATGCGCGGAACTGCGGCGATCTGTTCGCCGCCGCCGTCGGCAATCTGGTTGGCGTCGTCTGTCACGGGCTCAGCCTCCGCCCCGCACGGCGCTCTTGATGTCGGTGAGCGGCTGGATGGGGGTATGAACGGTGTGGGGCCCGGGCGCATCGCCGCGACGATAGCGGCCGATGACCGTCTGGCGACGGGCAGCATCGAGCCCGCTCTCGGCGCGCGGCTGCAGGAGGTCATTGGGATTGGCGACGATGGCGGCCAGATTGTGCTGGGTGGCGCAACCGTGGTTCCAGTTCGGCCGGTTGAGCGCACTGACGTTGCCGGGGCCGACACCGAGGTCTTCCGGCCACTGGCCACACTGCGATGTGACATAGGCGCCCTGCGGTCCGACGACGATCGGGTGGCGCATCCGATAGTCGTGCGGATAGGGGTCGTTCATCGTCGCGACCGATTTGCAACCGCCGAGCGCGAGCGCCAGACCGACCAGGGTCAGCTTCGCAGTGGTGCCGAACGACATGGTCCTATCCCTCTTGAGGTACGCGCGGTCAGTCACGGATGAACCCCACCGGTCCGTTGAAGCGTCCACCTGCGGCCGGCGGCTGGCCGGAGCCGTAGATGCGGTTGAGGCGGCCGATCAGGATGCCGGCCGGATCGGAAGCGTCCTGGAGATTGTCGTCGGGACGGGCGAGCTGGTTCGCCGAGGTGGGCCGCACGATGTAGGGCGTAACCATGACGACGAGTTCGGTCTGGCCGCGCTGATAGTCGCGCGAGCGGAACAGGGCCCCGAGGACGGGCATGTTGAGAAGGCCCGGCGTGCCGGAGATGTTCTGGCGCGTCTGTTCCTGCAACAGGCCGGCCATGACCATCGTGCCGCCGGATGGCAGTTCGATCGTGGTGTCGGCGCGGCGGGTGCGCAGGCCGCGGACGGTGACGTTGGAGAGCTGCACGGTCAGTTGGTTGTCGATCTCGCTGACCTCGACGCCAACACGCAGGCTGATGCGGCCTTCCGACAGCACGACGGGCGTGAAGGCAAGGCCGATGCCGAAAGGCTTGAACTCGATGGTCACGTTGCCGGTGAGGTCGCGGCCGGTCGGGACCGGGAACTCGCCACCGGCGAGGAATTTCGCCTGCTCGCCGGAAATGGCGGTCAGTGTCGGCTCGGCGAGGGTCCGCACGAGGCCGTGCTCCTCGAAGGCCTGGATGGTGCTGTTGAAGACATTGTTGCCGACCCGGGTGCCGATGACGGCAGTGTTGGACGGAGAAGTTCCGGTGGCATTGTATCGGCCGGAGGTGAGCAGGCCGTAGACGAAGCCACCGGCATTGCCGAGGTTGCCCGACGCGCCCGTCAGGGTGGAGGTCGGATCGAAGGCGGCGAGGTTGACGCCGAGCTGCTTGATGGCGGTGCGCTGAACTTCCGAGACGGTGACCTTGAGGTGGACCTGGTCGCGGCCGCGGATGGAAATGGCGTTGACCACCTTCTTCTCGTCACCGACCAGCTTGGTGGCGATGTCGATGGCCTGCTGTGCCTCGAGCGGCGTCATGACCTGGCCGGACACGACGACGGCGTCGGCGACCGAGCGCACCTCGATGCCGGCATGGGGCAACGCCGAACGCAGGGTCTGGCGCAGGCCGACAAGGTCGCGGCCGACCTCGATGTCGTAGGAGGCGATCTGACGCCCCTCCGCATCGAGGAAGAAGACGTTGGTCTGGCCGACCGCCACGCCGATTAGGAAGGCGCGGCGGGCCGAGCGCACGACCGCATTGGCGATGGCCGGGTTGGCGACGATGACGTCACGCGCATCGCGCGGCAGCTCGACGGGCAGCGACTTGCCGACACCGAGCGTGATGGTGTTGCTGGAGGCCGGTCGCTGCTGGCGCTGCACAGTGCTCTGCTGCGCCACCGCGGGAGGCATCGCGAGCCCGAGAACGGCAAGAGTAGCCAGCATGGCAGCCAGGTGACGGCCGGACATCATCGTGCAGCGCAGCCGGGCGAACATGGGGGCCTCTTTCAGATCATGGGGCGTGGGGCGACGCTGCGTCATCATTCCGGTCCCTGACTGCCGACGACGGATCGCACGCCGTGGCGGACGATGGCGATGCGGCCCTCCTGGCCGAACAGCGCATCACCGGTGCCAGCGCCCTCGCCGGCCAGGTTGGAAACAGACGCGTCGGCCAGGCTGCGAAGCGACAGCGAGAGGGTCCCGAGTTCGCGGGCGAGGGCGAGGGTCTCGGCCTGGGACGGGGTGAGTTCGAGCGTCGCCGTGCGTCCGACGATCGTCTTCTCGCCGCCACGCTCCTCGACCGTCTGGTCGACGGCGAGAACGCGGACGTTGCGCAGGACGGTGGCGGTGGTGTGGGTGAGGCCCTCGGCCGTGGCGGCCGTGTTGCTATTGCGGCGGGCGAGGATGACGTCGACGCGGTCGTTCGGCAGGATGAAGGCGCCGGCACCGCGCGAGGGGTCGTCGATCGGGGCGGCGATGGCGCGCATCCCGGGGGTGAGGATCGCTGACATGAACCCGCGATTGCCCTTCACCAGCCGGGTGGGCCGGATAGGCTCGCCGGGGACGAAAGTGGTGCGCACGATGGAGCCGATCACCTCGTCGAGGGCAGCGGCGCCGGTGTCGCCCGTGCGGCGGACAACGAAGCTGCCGGTACCGGCCTCTTCGGGCCAGCGGCGCCAGGTAACGTCGTTGGGCAGGATGATCTTGCCGAGCGGAAGGTCGGCATTGGCGACCAGGACCTCGACAGTCGGGATCTGCGGCGCGGGCGCAGCGGCCTGCTGCGGCGCCGGGACGGCCGTCTGGCGGCTCCCCATCATCATGGCCGCAAGACCGCCCGCTCCGAGCGCCACGGCGATGACCACGATCTGTGCAGGCTTCAAACGCATCCCACGAACCCTCGGCGCGACCAGGCGCAACTCGCCTCGTCTCAACCCGGATTCGATCAGGGAAAGGTCAACTTATGGTTAACTGCCGGTGAGCAAGTTGACTTAACGAACGATGACCTGCCGGCGCGTCACCGATTTTCAGCGCAGGGCCGCAGTCATCCAGAAGCTGGAGGGGTAGAGCATGAGGCCGGCAGCGGCCAGCGCGATGCCATAGGGGATGCCGGTCTTGGCATCGGTCATGCGGGCATACCAGCCCTCGCGCAGCAGGAAGGGGGGATGAAGGGGAACACCGCGCAGGGCGAGGAGCCCGATGGTCAGGAGGCCCCCGAACAACGAGGCATAGACCGCATAATCCAGAAGCTGGGCCCAGCCGAGCCAGAGTGCCGTGGAGGCTGCGAGCTTGGCGTCACCACCGCCCATCCAGCCGAGGGCGAAGCAGACGAATCCAATGCTGAGCACCAGGAATCCGGCCGCCAGATGCATGCCGATGACCGGCCAGCTCATGCCGGTAAGGAAGGCCATCACCAGGAACCCCGCCACCAGGATCAGCGACACGCGGTTCGAGATCGTCATGGTGAAGAGATCACTGGCCGCGGCGAAGGCCATCATCGCCGGGAAGATGAGAAGAATGGCGAACTCGAACATGGCATCCCTTCCGGTCAGGTAATGGCCGGACGATAGGGCAGGCCCGGTTTCAGGACAGTGAATGAACGAGGCCGATCAGGCCGGTGGTGATGGCGACGAGCAGGACGGCAACTACCCAGCGGATATCGCTGCGCGAGTCCTCGCGCAGGGCACCGAAGGCCGTCCTGTCGAGGGCGGGACGATGGTTCGGCGCGCGCGGGGCGGCCTGTCCTGTCATGGCGTGCATGGATCGGGATTCCGGAAAAACCGATGGCCCGCCGGTGGCGGGCCATCGCAGGGGCGGCCGGACGCCGCGATCACTTCAGGTTGGTGTTGATGTTGGTGAAGGTCGTGTTGACCTTGCTGCCGAGGTTGTAGACGGCGGTGATGACGACAGCGGCGATGCCGGCGGCGATCAGGCCGTATTCGATCGCAGTGGCGCCCGAGTTGTCCTGGGCGAAACGGGCGAAGAGGTTCTTCATGGCTGACTCCTAGATGTCCACGATGCGCCGAAAGAGCGCTGTTCGCCGGTCAATTTGCGATGATCGGTTCGAACTGATCCGACCTTACCGAGAAGCCCTTGCCCTTTCGTTAAGTCACAACTCGGATCGGGTTAATTTCATGGCTGAATACAACGCGGTTAAAAACATATTTAATTCGTGAGTTATTAAAATTTACTCATGCGAGATAGTGTGTCTATTGTAGTTAATTTTCTGCTTGTTTGATAATTTGAAGCGTCTACTTTTTTCTTATTGCTACTCGTGGGCTGCGATGCCTTGTTGGAGTTCTGCCGCGCGGCGGGGCCACGAAACAAGACGGCCCTGCACACGGTGGTGCAGGGCCGTCGATGAGGCGCGAAGACGCAGGCAGTGCGCTTCTTACTTCAGGTTCGTGTTGATGGCCTCGAACTTCGAGTTCACGTTGCTGCCGAGGTTGTAGACGGCGGTGATGACGACGGCGGCAATGCCGGCGGCGATCAGGCCGTACTCGATGGCGGTGGCGCCGGAATTGTCCCGGGCGAAACGAGCGAAAAGATTCTTCATGGCTGACTCCTGTTTGTCCACGATGCGCCCTCTCGGGAGCGGCGCGGTCCGCCGGTCAAGTTGATATGATCCGTTCGAACTGGCTTCACGCTACCGAACACCTCTTGCTGCACCGTTAAATCAATTTCGCCAAAATCTGAATTTTCGTAACGTATTGAACGTGGTTAAATGCTCATTTAACGGAAAAATTGAATCGATATACCTGCAGCATTGAGATGCAATTCTGCGGTGTATACGATATTAATATTTCAACTAACGGCACTTTTGGCCGACAAAAGCAAAAGTTATACGCCATTTATTGTTTGCATTTTTCGATCTTCCCTTGGGTTAGCCCCCGGGAATGTTTTTGCGCCGCTGGTCTGCTTCGAAGAAACAGCAGCGTTGACGCACAACAGCACGTAGAACATTTGAGCGGATACCCGCTTCACGGGGGCAAATGCCGGCCAGGTCGATGCCTTTTGCCGGATGCAAGCATGATTGCCTCGGGTGGTGATGCGGTCGGACCACGGCTCTCCCGACGGGACCGCCCGCCTAACCTCCCGATCGGCGCGGTCACCGCGACGGCACGCCATCCGCGCATTGGCAATTCATTCACCATTTCCTGTTTTTCTGCGGGAGCACGTTGGACCGCCCCCGAACGAGAGCTTCGATGAAAACGATGGTCAGGCTCACCGACTCGATCCCACTTTGCGCCCGCAGCGCCGTGATGGCGGTTGCCGCCCTGATGGTACTGATCCCTGGCGGGGCCGCTCGGGCAGCCGAGACCCCGCTCGCCGGTGCGATCTCAGCGGATCTCGCCGGCGTCGTTGCCCAGGGCATGACCGTGACGATGGATCAGGCGCGCGTGCTACGCTTGCCGGCGAATGTCTCGACCCTCGTTATCGGCAATCCACTGATCGCCGACGCATCCGTTCAGCGCGGCGGCTTGATGGTTCTGACCGGCAAGAGCGTCGGCGCGACCAATCTCATCGCCCTCGACGGGCGCGGCGAACCGCTTCTGACGATTCAGATTCGCGTGCGCGTGCAGAACGACTCGGTGGTCCAGGTCTATCGCGGTGTCGACCGCGAGACCTATTCCTGCTCCCCCACCTGCGAGCGGACCATCGCGGTCGGTGATTCCAAGGCGTTCTTCGAGACAGCTCTCGGCAATGCGCGGACGCGCGACGGGGCGGCCTCGGCCGGCGGCGCCGCGCCCCGGTAAGGACGGAAGGCGATTGGTCGCACCTTCGCGACAAAGTCAGTTGGTCCGGGCAAGGGTTCATCAAGACGTTTCCGCTAAGACAAGCTTCCGGGGACGTCCATTCGGCGTCCAGGACCCTTGGAGGTTTGGGCATGTCTGCTGCGTGGGAGAGCTCTCGGCGCGTCGGTTCGCGCTACTCCGGATTTCGGGGGCTGCTGCGCGCCGCAATGACAAAGCCGCGCATCGTGCGCCGCTTCCGGCGTGACAAGGACGGCGTCGCAGCGGTGGAATTTGCCCTCGTCGCCGGCCCATTCCTGTTCCTGCTCTTCGCCATCATCGAACTGGCGATGGTGTTCTTCGCCGGGCAGGTCCTGGAAACCGCCACGGCCAGCGCCTCGCGCCTCATCATGACCGGCCAGGCCCAGACGCAGAACTTCAATCAGGCCAGTTTCAAGAACGAAATCTGCAACAAGACCAACGCGCTGATGAACTGCGCTGGCATTGCGGTGGACGTGCGCACCTACTCGAACTTCAGCAGCGCCAGCACAAGCCAGCCCGTCAGCGGCGGCGCGGTCAATTACGCCGGCATGACCTATGCCCAGGGCACCGGCGGCGACATCGTGGTGGTGCGGGCCGTCTATGAATGGCCTGTCCTGATGCCGACCTTCGGCCTGACCGTGGGCAATCTCTCCAATGGCAAGCGCCTGCTGATGGCGACGGCCGCCTTCCGCAACGAGCCGTTCTGAGAGGAGCCGACATGAGCGCCGTCACGTCCCTCCGCCGAACCCGCGTCATGGCCCGGCGCACTGTCCGCGCCTTGAGGACCCTTCGCCGCGACAGCCGGGGTGTCTCGGCCGTCGAGTTCGCCCTCGTCCTGCCGTTGATGGTGACCCTGTTCCTCGCCACCGTCGAAACCACCCAGGGCCTGCAGGCCGACCGCAAGGTCTCGCTCGCCTCGCGGGCCCTCTCCGATCTGGCGTCGCAGGCAACCGTGATCTCGAACACGGACATGAGCAACATCATGGATGCGACGGCCGACATCATCGCCCCCTTCGCCGCCGCCAATGCGCAGATCGTTGTGACCGGCATCCAGACCGACATTCTCGGCGTCTCGCGGGCCGTGTGGAGCGATGCACGCAACGCCTCACGCTATACCTGCGGCCAGACGATGACCGTGCCGGCCGAGTTGAAGCCGCTGATCGGCACGACCGGGTTCCTCGTCCTCGCTGAGGTGAAATACACCTACACGCCGACGGTGGCCTATCTCATCTCGGGCTCGATCCTTCTCTCCGACCGGCTCTATACCCGCCCGCGCATCGGCGAATCGGTGAGCCGGACGCCGAGCCAGGGTGCCGGCTGCATCTGACCTACCAGCGTCCGGCTTCCGGGAGCGGCGGCGGCAGACCGAGCCGGATCGCCATGGCGGCGGCGGCGGCGGCGGCGGTCGCGAAGGTCGCCTGCAGCAGATAGCCGCCGGTGGGCGCCTCCCAGTCGAGCATCTCGCCGGCGACGAAGATGCCGGGCAGGCGCGCAAGTTCGAACCCCTCCCCAAGCGCATCGAAACGCACCCCGCCCGCCGTCGAGATCGCCCGGTTGAGCGGGCGCACGCCCGTCACCGGCAGGGCGACGTCCTTGATCAGGGCAGCGAGCGCGACGGGATCGCGCGACAGCGGGCCGCCGGCCGCTTCGCGCAGCAGCGCGACCGCCTGGGGGCTGAGGGAAAGCGTCTTCCTCAGGACCGCGGAGAGCGAATCCTTCGGCCGTGCGCCGGCAAGCCGCCGGGCGATCGCAGCGCCATCGAGGTCCGGCTTGAGGTCGAGACAAAGCCTTGCCGAACCCTGCGTTGCGAGGCTCTCGCGGATAACGGCCGACAGTGCGTAGATCGCCCCACCCTCGAGCCCCTGTGCGGTGATCACCGCCTCGCCGCGCGCGCTGCGGCCGTCGATGTGGAGGGCGACGGATTTGAGCGGCAGACCGGCGAAGCGCCGGGCGAAATCCGCCGTCCAGTCCACTTCAACGCCCATATTGGACGGTCTCAGGGCGGTGAGCATAACGCCATGCGCCTCCAGCAGCGATGTCCAGCCGCCATCCGAGCCCATGCGCGGCCAACTGGCGCCGCCGAGTGCCAGCAGCGCCGCATCGCAGGGCACGTCGACCCGCCCCTGCGGCCCCTCAAGGGTGAGGGCGCCCGGCGCGTCGATCCCGACGAGGCGATGGCGCATCACCAGCTTGACGCCAAGGCCGGCGAGACGCGCGAGCCAGGCGCGCACCAGCGGCGAGGCCTTGAAGGCTTCGGGAAAGACGCGACCGGAGGTGCCGACGAAGGTTGGCTCCCCGAGCCCGGCCGCCCAGGCCCGCAGGGCCGCCGGCGGAAAGGCGTCCAGCGCCGCCGCGAGATGCGGCGACAGGGTCGCGTAGCGCGCGCGAAAGGCCGCGCGCGGCTCGGAATGGGTAAGGTTGAGGCCGCCGCGGCCGGCAAGGAGCAGCTTGCGGGCGGGTGAAGGCATCCGGTCATAGACCGTCACCGCCGCTCCCGCCGCCGCCAGGCGTTCGGCCGCGAAGAGCCCGGCCGGACCGGCCCCAACGATGACGACGGCCGGCGGCCGGGTCATCCGCCGCAATGGGCCGCCACGGCCGCCCGCTGCGCGGCATCGAGCCGCAGCCCGAGCTTGGAGCGGCGCCACAGCACGTCGTCGGCGGTCAGGGCCCATTCCTCGCGCTTGAGATAGGCGATCTCGGCTTCGGTGAGACCGGCGCCGAAATCGCGGCCGAGATCGGCCATCGCGGTCGCGCCCGCGAGGATGACCGCGGCTCGGGTACCGTACGCCGCGGCGAGACGGGTGGCGACCTGGGGATCGAGGAAGGGATGGGAACGCCGCAGGCTCTCGGCAAGGCTGACCGGAGCATCGGGGGCGCTGTCGCCGCCGGGCAGCGCGGCCATCGCCGTCCAGCCGATGCCCCCGCCCAGGGCCGGCAGGTCGGCGACAAGTTCGCCGAGGGCGCTGATCGCGAGCCGGCGATAGGTCGTGATCTTGCCGCCGAAAATGGAGAGGAGCGGCGGAACCGCTCCACCGCCGTCCTTGTGCAGCACATAGTCGCGCGTCGCCTCCTGGGCGGCAGAGGCGCCGTCGTCATAGAGCGGGCGGACGCCGGAATAGGTCCAGACGACGTCCGCCGGCGTCACCGGATCGCGGAAATACTCACTCGCGGCCGCACAGAGATAGGCGATCTCGGCCGGACTGGCGGTCACCGCCGCGGGGTCGCCGCCATAGTCCCGGTCGGTCGTACCGATCAGGGTGAAGTCGCGCTCATAGGGGATGGCGAAGACGATCCGGGCGTCTGCATTCTGGAAGATATAGGCTCGGTCGTGATCGAAGAGCTTTGGCACGACGATGTGCGAGCCCTGGACCAGCCGGACCCGCGCCGGCGTGGGTGTCTTCGCGACACCGGTGAGGAAGGTCTCGACCCAGGGTCCGGCGGCATTGACCAGTGCCTTGGCCGAGACCGTTTCGGTGGCGCCGCTGATCCGATCTTCGAGCGTGACATGCCAGAGGCCGTCCACCCGCGTCGCGGCGATGGCCCGGGTCCGTGTGCGGATGACGGCGCCACGGTCGGCGGCGTCGCGGGCGTTGAGGACGACGAGGCGCGAATCGTCGACACGGCAGTCGGAATATTCGAAGGCCTTGCCATAGCCGGCCTTCAGGGGCTTGCCGGCGGCGTCCGTCGCGAGGTCAAGCGTGCGGGTCGCCCACAGACGCTTGCGGCCGCCGAGATGGTCGTAGAGAAACAGGCCGAGGCGCAGCAGCCAGGCCGGCCGCAGGCCCGCGTGATGCGGCAGAACGAAGCGCAGCGGCCGGATGATGTGCGGCGCGATGCCCCAGAGCACCTCGCGCTCGATCAGGGCCTCGCGCACCAGGCGGAACTCGTAATGCTCGAGGTAACGCAGGCCGCCATGGATCAGCTTGGTCGACCAGGACGAGGTGGCGCTGGCGAGATCGTCCTGCTCGACCAGCATGACGGAGACGCCGCGGCCGGCCGCATCGCGCGCGATGCCGGCTCCGTTGATGCCTCCGCCGACCACCAGAAGGTCGACCGTCGTCCCGGACATGCTATTCCCCAAGTGCCGCGTCAGCCCTCCGTCTGACGCCTTTTGGCTTCCGCCGCAAGGCTGCACGGTGGCACAGTGGACCCAATCCGGCAGCGGCCGAGCCGCGCCTTGCATGAGGAAACACGCATGCCCTCCGATCGGCACCCGCCCGTGATCGTCGCGATCGACCAGGGCACCACCTCCTCCCGTGCCATCGTCTTCAGCCAGCGGCTGGAGGTGGTCACCGTCGCCCAGCGGGAGTTCACCCAGCATTTCCCGGCCTCGGGCTGGGTCGAGCACGATCCGGAGGAGATCTGGTCCGGCGTGGTAGAGACGACGCGCGAGGCGCTGGCGAAGGCGGGCGTGACCGCCGCCGATGTCGCCGGCATCGGCATCACCAACCAGCGGGAGACTGTCGTGGTGTGGGACCGGGCGACGGGCGAGCCGATCCATCGCGCCATCGTCTGGCAGGACCGGCGCACCTCGGCTGTCTGCGCCCGCCTGCGCGGCGAAGGCCACGAGGCGCTGGTACAGGCCCGCTCCGGCCTGGTCATCGATCCCTATTTTTCCGGCACCAAGCTCGCCTGGATCCTTGACCGTGTCCCCGGCGCGCGGGCGCGGGCGGAACGTGGGGAACTCGCCTTCGGCACCATCGATTCCTTTTTGCTCTGGCGGCTGACCGGCGGCAAGGTTCACGCGACGGATGCGACCAACGCCGCGCGCACCATGCTGTTCGACATCCACCGCGGCGTCTGGGACGCCGACCTTTGCTGGCTTCTGGACGTGCCGATGGCCCTCCTGCCGAAGGTGATGGACTGCGCCGCCGCCTTCGGCACGACGGAGCCCGGCCTGTTCGGCGGCGCCATCGCCATCGGCGGCATGGCCGGCGACCAGCAGGCGGCGACGGTCGGCCAGGCCTGTTTCGCACCGGGCATGATGAAGTCCACCTACGGCACCGGCTGCTTCGCGCTGCTCAATACCGGCACCGAGGCCGTTGTCTCCCGCAACAAGCTGCTCACCACCATCGCCTATCAGCTCGACGGTCGGCGCACCTATGCGCTCGAGGGCTCCATCTTCGTCGCGGGGGCGGCGGTGCAATGGCTGCGCGACGGGCTGGGAATCGTCAGGATGGCCGGCGAGACGGGGGCGCTCGCCGCCGCCTCCGATCCGAACCAGGAGGTCATCCTGGTCCCGGCATTCGTCGGCCTCGGGGCACCCTATTGGGACGCCGATTGCCGCGGCGCCATCTTCGGCCTGACACGGGCGACCGGCCCGAAGGAAATGGCGCGGGCGGCCCTTGAGAGCGTCTGTTTCCAGACCGCCGACCTGCTTGGTGCCATGCAGGCGGACTGGCCGGGCGCGGGCGCCTCGGGCACCGTTCTGCGCGTCGACGGCGGCATGGTGGCCTCCGACTGGACCATGCAGCGCCTCGCCGATCTTCTCGACGCGCCGGTCGACAGGCCGAAGGTGCTGGAGACGACGGCGCTGGGCGCCGCCTATCTCGCCGGCCTGTCAAGGAGCGTCTGTCCGCCGCCAGCCGACTTCGCCGGCAGCTGGGCACTGGAGCATCGCTTCACGCCCGCCATGTATGCGACGGTCCGGCAGGACAAGCTCGCCCGCTGGAAGGATGCCGTGGCGCGCACGCTGTCTCGGCGCTGACGGGCCACGTCGCGCCTCAGCTGAGATCGAAGGGCACCACCTTGCGCCGGTCGGTCGGCACGCGAATCTCGCGGTCGATGGGCGGGACCGCGCGCTGGTGGCAATTGGTGCGCTCGCAGATCCGGCAGGAGACGCCGATCTTGGCGACATTGGCCTCGGCCTTCAGGTCGATTCCCTCGGAATAGACGATCTCGCCGGCATAGGAGATCTCGCAGCCGAGACCGAAGGCGTAGCGCCTGACCGGCGCCCGCCAATGGGCGGCGCCCTTGGTGACGGCGCGGGCGAGCGAGAGATAGCGCGTGCCATCGGGCATCTCGGCGACCTGAACGAAGGTGCGCCCCGCCTGTTCGAAGGCCTCGTGGACGTTCCAGAGCGGGCAGGCGCCACCGAACCGCGCGAACTGGAAGCGCGTCGCGGAGTGGCGCTTGATGACGTTGCCGGCGCGGTCGACCTTGACGAAGTAGAAGGGGATGCCGCGCTGGCCGGCACGCTGCAGCGTCGACAGGCGATGGCAGACCTGTTCGAGGCTCGCCCCGAAGATGCGGCCGAGCCAGTCGAGATCGTGGCGCGTCTCCTTGGCGGCGGCGAGGAAGCGGCGATATGGCAGCAGCAGCGCCCCGGCGAAGTAATTTGCGAGCGCGACGCGCCCGATATCCGCCGCGGCGCGGGAGCGGAAACCCGATGCCGAGACGATCGCGGACATGGTGTCCGCCTGTTCCAGCCGGGCGATGCGGTTGGCGAGCAGGAAGGCCCGCGTGGAGGGATCGAGCGAGCCGTCGAGGGCGACGACATTGGGGCCCGCCTCATAGCGCTCGAGGGTATCGTCCCCGAGACTGGCATTGGCGTCGACATTGAGCCCATGGCGGGCGGCGAGATAGCCGGCAAGCACCTGCAAGCGGTCGCTGGCGGCGGCGAGCCCGAGCCGCTCGGCGAGGTCCTCCGCGGCACGGTCGAGATCATCGACATAATTGTCGACGTAGTGGAAATAGTCCCGCACTTCCTCATAGGGCAGCAGGGCGCCGGCCGTCTCCACTCCCGACGGCGGCAGGATCGGCGTGTCCCCTGCCGCCTGCAGGCGCTCGCCGAGCCGCCGTGCCGTCTGGTGCATCCTCAGGAAGGCGCGCGCGAAGGCGGGACTGTCGGAAGCGACGCGCTTGAGATCCTGCAGGCTGGGGGCGGTGTCGGCGAGAAGGGGGTCCGCGGCAGCCTCGCGCAGGTCGGTGACGAGGCGGTCGGTGTCGTCGGTGGCGAAGGTCGCGAGGTCGACGCCGAAGGTCTGGCCGAGCGCGACGAGAACACTCGCCGTCACCGGCCGCTGGTTGTTCTCGATCTGGTTGAGATAGCTGACGGACAGGCCGAGCCGCTGGGAGAAGGCGGTTTGCGTGAGGCGGGTCTCCTCGCGCAATCTGCGCAGCGCCGGACCGACGAAGACTTTCCGCGACATGAGCCCACCCGGGAGGACTGATCTTTCGGCTTAGCCTAAACCACATTGGCCATTAGGTGTAGATGCAAAAATTTTGCAATTTCGCAGCATGACATTTCGCATTTTGACGCAGGCAAACCCGGTGCTAGCGTCTGTCCCAAGCAAGATCGGAACAACCGACGCGCCAGATGGCACTTGGAGGAACCGAACATGACTGCCGACAGCTCCGACCGCGAACCCCTGCCGTTCGCCGTGCGCCACGCCTTCCCCATCGTCGCCGAGACGGTCGAGGCGCTGGTCCGCGCCAGCCATCCCGGCGCCCTGGCGACTGATCCGGGCAAGGCGAGCCTGGTCATCGCTACCCTCGCCGATCTCGACGGTCTCGACCTCGCGGAGGGAACGCGCGTCGTCGTCCTCATCGACCACGCCGACCGGCGGCCGGTCCAGGAGGCCCGCGCCCGCGGCGCCGTTGCGGCCATTCCGCTGGATCTTCCCGCCGACCATCTGCGCGCCGCCCTGGCGAGCGTCCTGTCTGCCCGCTCGTGGTGGCCGGTCGTGACCGCCGTCGATCCCGACGGCGACCTGTCGTCGTCGCGCAAGCTCGACGCCCTGTCGGGCCAGCAGTTCAAGGTGCTCGACCTGATGAGCCGCGGCCGGCTCAACAAGCAGATCGCCTACGACCTCGGGATCTCCGAGGGGACGGTCAAGTCGCATGTTTCCTCGATCCTGAGGAAGCTCGGCGTGGAGCGCCGCACCCAGGCGATCGCTACTTTCATCACCGCCCACGAAGCCAGTGCGCGGATGCCGGTGCGGGGCGTGCCGGACGGCGCCGCCACCCATCTGTCGCGCGCCACCCACGCGGCGCGCTGAAGCACTCCGCAGCATCCCTCATAGATTGCCGCACGCCGCTGCCCTAGGGTGGCGGCGTTCGCCCGTCTGAACCAACAGGGAATGCCATGTTCGCTGCGTCACCACGGGTCGCCCCTTCAAAGATCGCCGCCGCCGCGATCATCCTCGCCGCATCGACGGCCAGCCTCGCCGCCCAGGACTATGGCGGATGGTCGTGTCGCGACCTCTGGATGGAGCGCAACCAGATCTACAAGGACGCGGGCTATTGCTTCTCCACGCCGCGCGCCATCCGCACATTCGGCAATGCCGGCTGCGTCTATGACCGGCAGGGTGACGTGCCGCTGTCGAACACCCAGCGCCGCATCATCCAGGCCATCATCCGGGCCGAACGGTTCAACGGCTGCTCAGACTGACGACCGTGGCTGTCTCGCGGCGCACCGTCCTCGGCGCTGTGCTGGCGCCGGTCATCCTGCCGCGTCCTGCAGCTGCGGAAGCGGGCCTTGCCCGCCTCGTCGCCGCCTATCCGGACCATCTCGCCGGGCTGGACGGCGACGTCCTCGTCTGGACCGACGGCACGCGCATGGAAACCGGAGCGGGCCGCCCGGAGCGGCCCTTCGAGGTCATGCTGCGCGACGCGACCCTCGCCGACCAGATGCGCCAGGCCTATCCGGCCGGCCCTCCGGCGGGGCCACCCGGTCGGAACCACAGCCCGGGCCGGATCAGGAGCACGGCCTTCTTCGTCAAGATGTATGGCGACTGCCGGCGGAGCGGCGCAGACAGACGCCACCGCACCGTCACCTGGATGCCGCAGACGCGGCCCCAGCCCCTGCCGGTGACCATGGAGAACGATGTGGCGACGCGGCTGGAGCGCGTCATCGCCGAACTCGAGCGCCTGCCCGACCGGCTGAAGGCCTATCTCGTGCCCTCGGCCGGCACGTTCAACTGCCGGACCGTGGCCGATACCGGGCTCCTCAGCATGCATGCCTATGCCGCGGCCATCGATCTCAATGTCGCCCATTCCGATTACTGGTCCTGGGCGCGGGCCCGTGGCGACATCCCCTATCGCAACCGCATTCCCTTCGCGATCGCCGAGGTCTTCGAGGCCCAGCGCTTCATCTGGGGCGGCAAATGGTATCATTACGACACCATGCATTTCGAATATCGGCCGGAACTGATCGGCGGGGCCTAACGCTCCCAGGCCATCTTGCCACCATAGGCCATCATGACAAGACCCGTGCCCATGGCGAGCACACGCCCCGTGGCGCCAGGCCGACGGGCGAAGGGCAGGGTCCGAAGCGCCACGCCGAGAGCGACATAGTAGAGGGTCGACATGGCGATCATCACGCCGACGCCGGCGAGGCCGATCGCCAGCGGCTGCTCGGCGAGGCGTGTCACCGCGAAGAGCGATGAGACGAAGACGAGGCTCTTCGGATTGCCGAGGGCGGTGGCAAGGCCGGTGAGGAAGGCCCGCCGCGGCGTCAGCATCGCCGCAGGCTCGCGCGCGGTTTCCGGCGCCGGGGCGAGATTTCGCCGGATCAGTCCGAAGCCCATCCAGGCGAGATAAAGCCCACCGGCGACCTTCATTGCCATGGCGGCGGCGGGAAAGATCTCGAACAGCCAGAACAGGCCAAAGAGCCCGGCGAGCCCCCACAGGAACGTGCCGAGCACGATGGCGGCCGCCACAGCAATGATGGACGCAGTCGGCGAGGACAGGCCCACCGCCATGAACAGGATCATGTTCGGGCCGGGCGTCAGGACGGCGACGAGCCAGAGGCCGGCGAGGGCGAGGAGGGTATCGGCGGGCGACATGGTGTCCGTTGCCTGGGCATTTCCCGCGGCACCCTATCCGTCATAGCCGGGCTTGTCCCGGGCAGGACGACAAGGCGGCGCTCAGCCCATGATTCCGTCCATGCGGATGGGCAGGCCCGCAGCCTGCATGTGGCGCTTCACCTCACCGATGGTGAAGGTGCCGAAATGGAAAACCGAAGCGGCGAGAACGCCGGTGGCGCCGCCCCTGGCGACGCCGTCGACGAAATGATCGAGCGTGCCGACACCGCCCGAGGCGATGACCGGCACCGGCACAGCATCGGCAACGGCGCGGGTGAGCATGAGGTCGAAGCCGGACTTGGTTCCGTCGCGGTCCATGGAGGTGAGGAGGATCTCGCCCGCCCCCAGCGCCACCACTTCACGGGCATAGGCCACCGCGTCGATACCGGTCGGCTTGCGGCCACCATGGGTGAAGATCTCCCAGCGGTCCGCTTCGCCCGCCGCCGATACCCGCTTGGCGTCGATGGCGACGACGATGCACTGGTTGCCGAACTTGTCGGCGGCGCGGCCGACAAAGGCGCGGTCGTTCACCGCCGCGGTGTTGATCGACACCTTGTCGGCGCCGGAGACGAGCAGCGCACGGATGTCCTCGACGGTGCGCACGCCGCCACCGACGGTCAGCGGCATGAAGCAGGCTTCCGCCGTGCGCGTCACCACGTCGAACATGGTGCGGCGGTCGTCGGAGCTCGCGGTGATGTCCAGAAAGGTGAGTTCGTCGGCGCCGGCCGCGTCATAGGCCTTGGCGGCCTCGACGGGATCGCCGGCATCGATGAGGTCGACGAACTGGACGCCCTTGACGACCCGGCCGTCCTTGACATCGAGGCAGGGGATGATGCGGACCTTGAAGGTCATGCGGCACGCACTCCGCGGATCAGGGCCATGGCTTCGGCGGGATCGAGCCGGCCGTCATAGAGCGCCTTGCCGGTGATGGCGCCCTCCAGCCTCGCGGCGCGCGGCGTGAGCAATTGGCGCACGTCGTCGAGGGAGGCGAGGCCGCCGGAGGCGATGACGGGGATGGCGACGGCCTCGGCCAGCGCGATCGTGCCGTCCCAGTCGATGCCGGTCAGCATGCCGTCGCGGGCGATGTTGGTGTAGACAATGGCTGCGACGCCGGCATCCTCGAAGCGGCGGGCGAGGTCATGGGCAGCGAGCGTCGAGGTTTCCGCCCAGCCCTCGACCGCGACCCAGCCGTCGCGGGCATCGATACCGACGGCCACTTGTCCGGGAAAGGCCTTGGCGGCTGTCCTGACGAAGTCCGGATCGCGCACCGCAGCCGTGCCGATGATGACGCGGGAGACGCCCTTGGCCAGCCAGCCCTCGACCGTCTTCATGTCGCGGATGCCGCCGCCGAGCTGGACCGGGAAGGCGGTCGCCGCGCGGATGGCCTCCACCGCCGCCGCATTGACCGGCTTGCCGGCAAAGGCGCCGTCGAGATCGACGACGTGGAGATAGTCGAAGCCCTGGACTTCGAAGGCGCGGGCCTGGGCGGCGGGATCGTCGGCATAGATGGTGGCCTGGGCCATGTCGCCCTGGCGCAGGCGCACGCAGCGGCCGTCCTTCAGGTCGATGGCGGGGAAGAGCCTCATGATGCGGTCTCGGCAGAGAGGTGAAGGACAGGTCGCGCCGGCCGGGCAGGCCCGCTCACGGCCGCCACTCCAGGAAGTTGCCGATGAGAGCGAGACCCAGGGTCTGGCTCTTCTCGGGGTGGAACTGCGTGCCGACCATCGTGTCGCGGGCGATCATGGCCGTGACCCTCGAGCCGTAATCGGCCTCGGCGAGGACCACGTCATCGGCTGTTGCGGTGAGGTGATAGGAATGGACGAAATAGGCGTGGAGACCGTCCGGGCCGGTGGGTATGCCGGCGAGGACCGGGTGGTCGCGCGTCACGTTCAGCGTGTTCCAGCCCATATGCGGGATCTTCAGGGCGGGATCGGCCGGGCGGATCAGGTCGATATCACCCGGCACCCAGCCGAGACCTGCCGTCGTGTCCTTTTCCAGGCCACGGCCGGCCATGAGCTGCATGCCGACACAGATCCCGAGGAAAGGCCGGCCGCGGCCGCGCACCGCTTCCGTCAGGGCCTCGATCATGCCGGGGACACCGGCGAGGCCCGCCTTGCAGTCGGCGAAGGCGCCGACGCCGGGCAGGACGATGCGGTCGGCCCGGCGCACGCTGTCGGGGTCGGCGGTCACCAGAACCGGAACATTGAGGCCGCGCTCGCGGGCCATGCGCTCGCAGGCCTTCTGGGCCGAATGAAGGTTGCCCGAGCCGTAATCGACGATGGCGACGCTCACCGCCGGCCCCGCGCGCTCGGATCGGCCTCCGGAAAGAGGCCGAGAACGGGCTGCGGGCCCATGGGGGCGGCGACCGCAGGCTGCGATGCCGCGAAGAGCGATTCCGGGCGGGTGGGGGGAACGGTTCCGCGCTCGGCGAAATAGCGCCGCTCGGCCTCGTCCTGCGATCCGGCGACGACCACCGCCACCTCGCGCCAGCCGCGGCGGCGCAGCGTCCAGCGCTTCAGGTTGGTCGCCTCGAGCCCGATCAGCAGGCTGAGGGCGGTGGTGATCATCGTCCGCAGCAGCGGCGACAGGCCGGCAAAGGAAAGTGCCAGCAGCGTCAGACCCAGCAGCGCGAGATAGGCCAGAGTCACCAGCCACATGCGCTGCAGCGGAAACCACGCCCAGGGAAACAGGAAGGCGAGCGGCGCGAAGGAATCCGGCACGAACTGGACGGCGTCGTCGCCGGTCCGTCCCGCCGGGGGGAGATGGACGGTGTAGCTCGTCTGGCGCGCCATCAGAGCACTCCCTTGGTGGAGGGGATCTCGGTCGCCCGCCGGGCATCGATGGTGAAGGCGGCGCGTAGCGCGCGCGCGAGACCCTTGAAGCAGCTCTCGGCGACATGGTGGGCATTGTCGCCGTAGAGCGTCTCGACATGCAGGGTGATGCCGGCATTCATGGCGAAGGCCTGAAAGAACTCGCGCACCAGTTCGGTGTCGAAGGTGCCGATCTTGTGACGCAGGAACTCTGTGCGGAAGACCAGGAAGGGCCGGCCCGAGACGTCGACGGCGACGCGGGTCAGCGTCTCGTCCATGGGCAGATGGACGTCGGCGTAGCGGGTGATGCCTTTCATGTCGCCGAGGGCCTGGCGCACCGCCTGTCCCAAGGCGATGCCGACGTCCTCCACCGTGTGGTGGTCGTCGATATGCAGGTCACCTTTTGCGCGGATGGAGATGTCGATCATCCCATGACGCGCGATCTGGTCGAGCATGTGGTCGAAGAAGCCGACACCGGTCGCGACCTCGGCGCGGCCGGAGCCGTCGAGATCCACGGACACCGTGATGTCCGTTTCCTTGGTGGTGCGGGTGATCTGGCCCTTGCGCATGGCTTTCTCCGGCGGTTGGCCGGACTTCTAACAGCGGCGGCGGCGGTTTGAAAGGCGGAGCGGTCCGGCGGGCGGCGGAGCCCGCCTTGCGTCCTTCGTCAATCGGCCTACATCTGCTGCTTTCCGGAGGTTCCATGTCTTCGCAGAACGACGCCTTTCCCGGCTGGCACGCCACGACCATCTGCACCGTCCGCAAGGGCGGCAAGGTGGTGATCGGCGGCGACGGGCAGGTCAGCCTCGGCCAGACCGTCATCAAGGCCAATGCGCGCAAGGTGCGCCGGCTCGGCCGCGGCGACGTGATCAGCGGCTTCGCCGGCGCCACGGCCGACGCCTTCACCCTGTTCGAACGGCTTGAAGCCAAGCTCGAGCAGTTCCCCGGTCAGCTCACCCGTGCCGCGGTCGAACTCGCCAAGGACTGGCGCACCGACCGCTACCTCCGGCGGCTCGAGGCGATGATGATCGTCGCCGACAAGGACGTGTCGCTGATCCTCACCGGCACCGGCGATGTTCTTGAACCTGAAAACGGCATAGCCGCCATCGGTTCGGGCGGCAACTATGCGCTCGCCGCCGCGCGGGCGCTGGCCGACACGGACCAGGACGCGGAGGCCATCGTCCGCAAGGCGATGACCATCGCCTCGGAGATCTGCGTCTACACCAACGGCAACCTCGTCCTCGAGAGCATCGGCTGACAGCAGCCTGGACACGGATGTGCGGGCCACGCGTTTTCGGTCCCGGCCACGTCATGACTTGCGACGCGCCCGCGGCTAGACTTTCCCCATGACGATGACATCCTCCCCCTTCCAGCCGATCTCTGCCTCCCACGGCTCGTCCTATCGCCCGAGCGGCCCTGCCGGCGGCTTTCCCTGGTGGCAGGCGCTGCCGCTGATCCTGCTTCTCCTGGCGATCCAGGCCGGCGTGCTCTACGCCATGGGGCGCCTGCCGATCTGCGCCTGCGGCAGCATCAAGCTCTGGCACGGCCTCGTCCTGAGTTCGGAGAACTCGCAGCACCTCGCCGACTGGTACACGTTCAGCCACGTGGTCCACGGCTTCCTGTTCTATTTCCTCGCCTGGCTGGTGCTGCCGAAAAGCTCGCTATGGACCCGGCTGGTGCTCGCCGTCGTGATCGAAGGCGCCTGGGAGATCGCCGAGAACACGCCGATGATCATCGAGCGCTACCGGGCGACCACCATCTCGCTGGGGTACAACGGTGACACCATCGTCAATTCGATCGCCGACACGCTCGCCATGGTCGCGGGCTTCCTCGTCGCCGCGCTGCTGCCGGCCTGGGCGACGCTCGGCCTCGCGATCGCGCTAGAAGTGGGCCTCGCGGCGGTGATCCGTGACAACCTCATCCTCAATATCATCATGCTGGTCCATCCGGTCGAGGCGATCCGGCTGTGGCAGCAGGGTGGCGGTTAGCGCCAGTCCTTGATCGCAGGGCGACAATCGCCATCTCTCCGCTCGTCCAAGCCCCTCAGTCCAAGGTCCCGATGACCGACTTTTCCCCCCGCGAAATCGTCTCCGAGCTCGATCGGCACATTATCGGCCAGAAGGACGCCAAGCGCGCCGTGGCCATTGCCCTGCGCAACCGCTGGCGCCGCCTGCAGCTGGACGAGAGCCTGCGCGAGGAGGTGCTGCCGAAGAACATCCTGATGATCGGCCCGACGGGGGTCGGCAAGACGGAGATCTCCCGCCGCCTGGCGAAGCTGGCCCATGCCCCCTTCCTGAAGGTCGAGGCGACCAAGTTCACCGAGGTCGGCTATGTCGGCCGCGACGTCGAGCAGATCGTCCGCGACCTCGTCGAGGTCGGCATCGGGCTGGTGCGCGAGGGCAAGCGCAAGGACGTGCAGGCCAAGGCGCATCTGGGCGCCGAAGAGCGCGTGCTCGACGCCCTGGTCGGCAAGACCGCCTCGCCCGCCACCCGCGAGAGCTTCCGCAAGAAGCTGCGCGACGGCGAGATGGACGACAAGGAGATCGACATCGAGGTGGCGGCGGGCAATCCGCAGGGCCTGCCGATGATGGACATTCCCGGCATGCCGGGGGGCCAGATCGGCATCGCCAACCTCAACGACATGCTCGGCAAGATGATGGGCGGGCGCACCAAGCAGCGCCGCACTACGGTGAAGGAGGCCTACGACCCGCTGGTGCAGGAGGAGGCCGACAAGCTGGTGGACCAGGACAACCTGGTGCAGGAGGCGATCCACCTCGTCGAGAACAACGGCATCGTCTTCCTCGACGAGATCGACAAGATCTGCGCCCGCGAGGGCAATCGCGGTGGCGAGGTATCCAGAGAAGGCGTGCAGCGCGACCTCTTGCCGCTGATCGAGGGCACGACGGTGGCGACCAAGCACGGGCCGGTGAAGTCGGACCATATCCTGTTCATCGCCTCGGGCGCCTTCCACGTCGCCAAACCCTCAGACCTGCTGCCGGAACTGCAGGGCCGTCTGCCGATCCGCGTCGAGCTGAAGCCGCTGACGCGGGAGGATCTGCGCTCGATCCTCACCGAGACCGAGGCGAGCCTCACGCGGCAGTCCATCGCCATGATGAAGACGGAAGGCGTCGACCTCGTGCTGACCGACGACGCCATCGACGCCATCGCCGACCTCGCCGTGGAGGTGAACGCCTCGGTGGAGAATATCGGCGCACGGCGTCTTCAGACCATCATCGAGCGGGTGCTCGACGACATCTCCTTCACCGCCGCCGACCGCGCCGGCGAGACGGTGACGATCGACGGCGCCTATGTCCGCCAGACGGTGGGCGATCTCGCCCGGAACGCCGATCTCAGCCGCTTCATTCTCTGAGCGGCCGAGGTGCCGGGTCTTCGCGCCTAGAGCGCGAAGCCGTTCTCGGCGGCGAGGGCCTTGAGATTGGCCTCGGGGCGGGCGCCCATATGGCTGATGATCTCGGCGGCGCAGAGCGCGCCGAGGCGCAGCGAGGTCTCGTGAGGCAGACCACGGGACAGGCCGGCGAGGAAACCGGCGGCGAAGAGGTCGCCGGCACCCGTCGTGTCCACCACCTTGTCGACCGGGACGGCCGGCGCGGCGACGAGGGTGGCGCCCTCGACCGCGACGGCGCCCTGCTCCGACCGGGTGACGACGGCGAGAGCGGCATCGGCGCGTAGCGCGTCGAGCGCCGTGGCGAAATCGGCGGTCTGGTAGAGCGACTTCAGCTCGCTCTCGTTGGCGAAGACGATGTCGACGGTCTTGCCCCGGATCAGGCCAAGGAACTCGTCGCGATAGCGGTCGACGCAGAAGGCGTCGGACAGCGTCAGGGCCACCTTGCGGCCGGCGCCATGGGCGATCTCGGAGGCCTTCAGGAAGGCCTTCTTGGCCTCCGGCGGATCCCAGAGATAGCCCTCGAGATAAGTGATGCCCGAAGCGGCGATGGTCTCGGCGTCGACATCGGCGGGCGACAGATTCTGCGCCGCGCCGAGATAGGTGTTCATGGTGCGCTCGCCGTCCGGCGTTACCAGGATGAAGGAGCGGGCGGTGGCCGGACCCTCAGTCGCATCGGCGGTGGGAAAGTGGATGCCGGCGGCCTTCATCCCGTGGCGGAAGGAGGCTCCGAGATGGTCGTTGCGCACCTTGCCGAGAAAGGCCGGCTTCAGGCCGAGCAGGCCGATGCCGGCGATGGTGTTGGCGGCCGACCCCCCTGACATCTCGATCGTCTGGGCCATGGCCGCATAGATCGCCTCGGCCCGCGGCTCGTCGATCAGCATCATGGCGCCTTTCGGGACGCCGAGGCGGGCGAGGACATCGTCCTCGGTGCGGGCGAGCACATCGACGATGGCATTGCCGATTCCGGCGACGTCGTAGCGGGTCTGGGACATGAAGGGCTCTCGCGGCGAAACTCTGGCGCCCTCTACACGCTGGGGCGCCATCCGGCAACGGCGCGCCATTGACTTCTCGGCGAAGTTCGGTTGCTTCGACGGGAAGAAAAAGACGGGCGCGGAGGACGTGCATGCAGATCGGCGTGGTGGGGCTCGGGCGGATGGGCGCGAATATCGCGCGCCGCCTGATGCGGGCAGGCCATGCCTGCGTGGTGCATGACGCGCAGGCGGCGACCACCGAGGCGCTGGCAGGAGAAGGTGCGGTCGGCGCTGGGTCACTCGCCGCGCTGTGCGGAGCGCTGGCGGCGCCGCGGGCCGTCTGGGTGATGCTGCCGGCCGGCGATGCCACCGAGACCGCCATCACGGAACTCGCCGGCCTCCTGTCTCCGGGCGATACGGTGATCGACGGAGGCAACACGTTCTGGAAGGACGACATCCGCCGCGCCAAGGCGCTGGCAGCGCGCGGGATCACCTATCTCGACATCGGCACCTCCGGCGGCGTCTGGGGCCTGGAACGTGGCTATTGCCTGATGATCGGCGGCGAGCGGCAGGCCGTGCAGCGGCTCGATCCGATCTTCGCGGCGCTCGCCCCCGGCCGGGGCGCCATTCCCGCGACACGCCATCGGGACGGGCGCGAGAGCACCGCCGAGCAAGGCTATCTCCATTGCGGGCCGAGCGGCGCCGGCCACTACGTCAAGATGATCCACAACGGCATCGAATACGGGATGATGCAGGCCTTTGCGGAGGGCTTCGACATCCTGCGCAATGCCGCCTCGCCGCGCCTGCCGGAAGACCAGCGCCTCGATCTCGACGTGGCCGACATCGCCGAGGTCTGGCGGCGCGGCTCGGTCGTCACCTCCTGGCTCCTCGACCTAACCGCAGAGGCGCTCGCCGCCGATCCGGCCCTGGCGCAGTTTTCGGGCCATGTCGCCGATTCCGGCGAGGGCCGCTGGACCGTGGAGGCGGCGATCGAGCAGGCGACGCCGGCCGAGGTGCTGACCTCGGCGCTCTACACGCGCTTCCGCTCGCGGCAGGACCACACCTTTGCGGAAAAGGTCCTCTCCGCCATGCGCAAGGGCTTCGGCGGCCACCAGGAGCCGAAATGAAGGCCGGCCTTTCGGCAGCGGCAGCCGCACATCCGCCCCTTGCCACGGCACTGATCGTCATGGGCGTGTCGGGCTCGGGCAAGTCGACCATCGGCCTCGGCCTGGCACGGGCGCTCGGCTGGGACTTCCGCGACGGCGACAGCTTCCATCCGCCTGCCAATGTCGCGAAAATGCGCTCCGGCGCGCCGCTGACCGATGACGACCGCTGGCCCTGGCTCGACGCCATCGGCCGCCACGTCGCGGGGCTGGAGGACGGCGGCGGCCATGTGGTCATCGCCTGTTCGGCGCTGAAGCGCGCCTATCGCGACCGGCTCAGGGCCGGCGGCGCGCGGCTGCGCTTCGTCCATCTCGACGGCTCATTCGACCTGATCGGCGGGCGCATGCGGGCGCGGCGCGACCATTTCATGCCGCCGAGCCTGCTGGAGAGCCAGTTCGCGACGCTGGAAGCGCCGGCGCCCGACGAGAAGGCCGTGACCGTCCCCATCGAAGACGATCCGGAAGCGATCGTCGCGACGATCCTCGCCCGCCTCGCCGCCTGAGGTCAGCGCCGGCGGCCGGGGAACCGCGCCCTGTTGCGGGCGAGATCGGCGAGGGCGCCGGCCCGCACCGCGGCCATGTCGCATTCGCCGATGACGATGCCGTAGCCGCGCTCGGCGAGCATGAGCGGATCGCGGCCGGGAATCGGGATCGTTCCCAGCACCTTGCCGGCCTTGAGCGTCGCGTCCGCCGCCCGGTCGATGCTCGCCAGCACATCCGGCTCGGTCAGGCGTCCGAGCTTGCCGAGCGAGCCGGCGAGATCGTTGGCACCAATGAACAGGCAGTCAGCGCCCGGCAGCGCGGCGATCGCCGCGGCATTCCGCGAGGCGAGGTCGCTCTCCACCTGGAGGGCGAGGAACGTGTCCTCATGGGCGGTGTCGATATAGTCCTCAGCGAAGCCGTAGAGCCCCGAGCGGGCGACGGAGGCGGAATAGCCGCGGCGGCCACGCGGCGGATAGAGACAGGAGGCGATGATGCCCTGCGCCTGCTCCACGGTGTCGATCATCGGCACCATCAGCGAATGGATGCCGGCATCCAGCATCCGCTTGAACATGCCGAAATCGTGGCTCGGCACGCGCACCATGGCATCGCCACCGCCAGCCTCGACCGCACGTACGCAGGCCAGCGTCTCCGCCATGTCGATCGGCGTGTGCTCGGCGTCGATCAGCACGATGTCGTAGCCGGCCAGCGCATAGGTCTCGCAGACCGCTGGTGCGCCAGAGAACACCCAGGCGCCGAGAAGTTTCTCGCCCGCCAGGGCACGGCGCTTGATGCGGTTGCGGGTCATGGGGTCGTCCTCCGGTGTGGCGGGTTTCTCTGCTCCGCCAGGATGGCAGCCGCCGTTTCGATGGCGGCGAGATCGGGAATGCTCGGCTGGGCGCCGGCCCGGCTGCAGGCGAGCGAACCTGCGGCCGCGGCGAACTCGAGGGCGGTTTCCAGGCCGCGCCGGCGGTCGAGCACCGCTGCGAGCGCGCCGCAGAACGTGTCGCCGGCAGCGGTCGTGTCGACCACCGCTACCGGATAGGCCGGGGATTCGTGGCGGATGCCGTCGGCCCAGCAGATGGCACCCTCCGCGCCGAGCGTAACGGCGACCGCAAGGCCGTGGCGCGCCGAGATCTCAGCGGCGACGCCATCCGCGCCGCCGTCGGCAAGGCCGAAGCCGGCGCCCAGCGCCAGCACCTCGTGGGCATTGACAACGATGACGTCGACGAGCGCCGCCAGGTCCGGCGAGACGGGCCCCGCCGGCGCACGGTTGAGGATGACGCGCAGGTCGCGCGCGCGGGCCCAGCGTGCCGCGGCGAGGATTTCCGGCTCGGGCACTTCCCATTGCAGCAGGAGCGTGTCGCGCGCGGCCGGCGCGAGGCGATCGAGCGCCGTCGCCCGGACGGCGGCATTGGCACCGGCGGCGACGACGATCTGGTTCTCGCCCGCGGCGTCGACCGCGATGAAGGCGACGCCGGTCGCCGCATCGACGGAGGCGACGGCGGACAGATCGACGCCGGCCGTCTCGAGGAGGGAAAGCGCCGGCGCGGCGAAGCCGTCCCGACCCACCGCTCCGACCAGGGCGACCGCGGCGCCAGCCCGTCGCGCCGCGAGAGCCTGGTTGGCGCCCTTGCCGCCGGGCATCACGGCATAATCGGGTCCCGCCACGGTCTCGCCCGCGCGCGGGAGGGCCGGGACGCGGGCGACCAGGTCGATGTTGATGGAACCGAAGACAATGATCATGACGGGCGGGGGCGGAAGGGAGCCAAGGCTTGCGCTGCGGCAGGCACAGGGTCAAGCCGATGGAAGCAGGGCGGCCTTGCACGCCGCGGGACGTCCATCACCGCTTTTCATTTGCCCTGACCGGGCAACCGCCCCATGTGCTCCGTCATGAGCCCCGCCACAGCCGCCATCGAGGTCGAGAACCTGGTCAAGGATTACGGACCCGTCAGGGCCGTGGCCGGGCTGAGCTTTGCCGTGGCCGGCGGCTCGACGACGGCGCTGCTCGGCGGCAACGGTGCGGGCAAGTCGACGACGATCGGCATGATCATGGGGCTCGTCCTGCCGACATCCGGGACGGTCCGTGTGCTCGGGACGGACATGGTGCGGCGACGCCACGACGTGCTGCACCGGATGAATTTCGAGAGCCCCTATGTGGACATGCCGCACCGGCTGACCGTCCGGCAGAATCTCCAGGTCTTCGGCATGCTCTACGGTGTGCCGGACCTGTCCGCCCGCATCGCGAGGCTCGCCGACGAACTCGACCTTGCCGCCCTGCTTGACCGGCCGTCCGGCAAGCTCTCCGCCGGGCAGAAGACGAGGGTGGCCCTCGCCAAGGCACTCATCAATGAACCGGAGGTCATGCTGCTGGACGAACCGACAGCCTCGCTCGACCCGGACACGGCCGACTGGATCCGCGGCCATCTGGAGCGCTATCGCGACCGGCGCGGCGCGGCGATCCTCCTAGCGTCGCACAATATGGGCGAGGTCGAACGGCTCTGCGACCGCGTGATCATGCTGAAACAGGGGCGCATCGAGGACGACGCGTCGCCCACCGACCTCATCCGCCGCTACGGCCGCAGCAGCCTCGAGGAAGTGTTCCTCGACGTCGCGCGCGGCCGCCGGGAGAATGCCGCATGAGCGCCCGCACCCGCATCAAGATCTGCTGCATTTCCTCGCTCGCCGAGGCCGAGATGGCGATCGCCGCCGGCGCCGATGCGCTCGGCATGGTCGCCGCCACACCGCCGGGACCGGGCATGGTCGACGATGCGACCATCCGGGCGATCACCGCCGAGGTGCCGCCACCGATCGCGACGTTCCTCCTCAGCTCGCGGCTGACCGGGCTCGAAATCGCCGAGCACGTGCGGCATTGCGGGGCCAGCACCATCCAGATCGTCGATCATATCGATCCCGGCGAGATCGCCGTCCTTGCAGTGACCCTCCCCGCCGTCAGGCGGGTCCAGGTCATTCATGTCGAGGGGCCCTCGGCACTCGACCTGATCCCGCGCTACGAGCCCTATGTCCACGCATTCCTGCTGGATTCGGGTAAGCCGGGCGGGACGATGCGCGAACTCGGCGGGACCGGCCGCACCCATGACTGGGACGTCAGCCGCGCCTTCGTCCGGGCGACGCGCCGGCCCGTCTTCCTCGCCGGCGGCCTGACCCCGGCCAATGTCGGCGAAGCCATCGCAAAGGTGTGCCCGTTCGGGGTTGATCTCTGTACGGGGGTCAGGACGGACGGCCATCTCGACCCGGTGAAGCTCGCCGCCTTCATGGCGGCGGTGAGGGCCGCATGAGCTTTTCCGTCCAGCGCGTCGGCGCGCTCTGCCTGCGCTACATCTATCTGCTCGCCTCGTCCTGGCCGCGGCTTCTCGAACTTGTCTACTGGCCGGTGCTCAATCTCCTGACCTGGGGCTTCCTGCAGACCTATGCCATGAGCGCGACCAACAGCACGCTGTTCGTCGGCGGGGCGCTGGTATCGGGCCTGCTGCTGTGGGAGGTTCTGTTCCGTGGCCAGATCGGCTTCTCGATCTCGTTCCTCGAGGAGGTCTGGTCGCGCAATCTCGGCAATCTCCTGATGAGCCCGCTGCGGCCGGCCGAGTTCGTCGCGGCGCTGATGGTGATGAGCCTCGCCCGCCTCGCGGTCGGCATGATCCCGGCGACGATCCTCGCCATCGCCTTCTTCGGCTTCGACCTGGCGCGGCTGGGGATCGGCTTTGCCGCCTTCTTTGCGCTGCTCGTCGTCACCGGCTGGGCGGTCGGGCTGGTCGTCTGCGGCTTGATCCTGCGCCACGGTCTCGGCGCGGAAAGCCTCGCCTGGACGATCATGTTCGTCTTCTGGCCGCTCTGCTGCGTCTATTATCCCCTGAGCGTGCTGCCGGGCTGGCTGAAGCCCTTCGCCCTGGCGCTGCCGCCGACCCATGTCTTCGAGGGCATGCGGGCGGTACTGTCGGAGGGCGTGCTGCGCCTCGACCTGCTGGCGGCCGCAGCCGCGCTCAACGTTGTGTGGATCGTCGCGGCCTCCTTCGCCTTCGCCGCCCTGCTGGACCGGGCGCGCGAGGCGGGAACGCTCCTGTCCAGCGGCGAGTGACCCTCCGATCCTCGTCTTTCGTCTGATGTCACTCGAATACCACGTTCATTGCGGGTTAACGCCTGCCCCTGCACGCTTGAGGTTGCCTGGGCTGTAGCAAGTCCTCTACAAATTTTGGCAGTGCAGCAATCGAGATTGGAACTCTGCGGGTCCGTGAGGCCTTTCCCCACGCCATGACCCGACAGGTCGCCCGACCGGACTGAAGCGACCTGCCCCAATCCTCCCCGTCCCCGGAGGCATTTGCGTGCTTTACCACTGGTACGAAGCCACCCATGCCATGCTGTCGCCCTATCGGGCCATGGCCGACGCCACCAAGCTGGCCCTGAACAGCCCGGTCAATCCCTTCGCGCACATGCCGATGGCCAAGCAGATGGCCGCCGGCGCGGAAATGTTCGAGCGCGCCACCCGGCGCTACGGCAAGCCGGGTTTCGATCTGCCGACGGCGCTGGTCGGCGGCGAACGCGTCGCGGTGACCGAGACTGTCGTATGGAAGCGGCCCTTCTGCGACCTGGTTCATTTCCAGCGCGCGGTTCCGGCGCGTCGCCGGCCAGACCCCAAGGTGCTGATCGTCGCCCCGATGTCAGGCCACTACGCGACGTTGCTGCGCGGCACGGTCGAGGCCTTCTTGCCGAACCACGAGGTCTACATCACCGACTGGCTCGACGCCCGCATGGTGCCGCTGGCGGACGGGCGCTTCGACCTCGACGACTATGTCGACTACGTCATCTCGATGCTGCATTTCCTCGGCCCGGACACCCATGTCATGGCGGTCTGCCAGCCGGCGGTGCCGGTCTTCATGGCCGTGGCGCGCATGGAGGCCGAGGACGATCCCTATGTCCCGACGACACTGACCCTGATGGGCGGCCCGATCGACACGCGGTCCAACCCCACCGCGGTCAACAAGCTCGCCGAGGAGCGCGGCACCGACTGGTTCCGGCGCAACGTCATCACCACGGTGCCGTTCCCGCATCCCGGCATGATGCGTCCGGTCTATCCGGGCTTCCTGCAGATCAACGGCTTCATGTCGATGAATCTCGACCGCCATGTCGACGCCCATCGCGAAATGTTCCGCAACCTCGTCAAGGGCGACGGCGACAACGCGCAGAAGCACCGTGGATTCTACGACGAATATCTGGCGGTGATGGACCTCACCGCCGAATTCTACCTGCAGACCATCGAGCGGGTCTTCGTCGAGCATCACCTGCCGCGCGGCACGATGATGCATCGCAACCAGCGGGTCGATCCCAAGGCGATCAAGCGCGTCGCGCTGCTGACGGTCGAGGGCGAGAAGGACGACATCACCGGCGGCGGACAGACGCTGGCGGCCCACGGGCTCGCCACATCGATTCCCGAGGACATGCGCCATCACCACCTGCAGGCGGCGGTCGGGCATTACGGCGTCTTCAACGGCTCGCGTTTCCGGGCCGACATCGCCCCCCGCGTGATGGATTTCATGCGCACCCATGCCTATCGCAAGGCCCAGGCGGCCAAGGTTCCCGCCAAGGACAAGCCGTCCGCCAAGGCGACGGTGCTCAAGATGATCCGCGGCGGGCGCACCGCGGAAGCGGCGAAGGGCGACTGATCCCGGCCGACGGGATCCGTGGGCGCCGTTCTGCCGCTGTGGTCTGGCAGCAGCCCGCGGCGGGGACCGGCCGGTCACGTCTTCGCGGCTGGCCTCGGCACGGCCGACTCGGTTAATCTGATCGCATGTCGATCATCCGCAGGCTGTTCCAGCGCGAGCCCGATCCGCAGGCGATCACCGTCTCGCACGAGGGTGTGCCCTATGCGGTGGAACTGCGCCGCCTGCCGCAGGCGCGCCGTTTCACCCTCAGGGTGCGCGCCGCGAGCCGCGATGCCGTGCTCTCCATGCCGGCGCGGGCCAGGCTCGCCGACGCCATCGGCTTCGCCGAGCGCCACGGCGCCTGGATCGCGACCCGGCTCAACCGCATTCCCGAGGCACTCGGCTTCGCCCCCGGTGCCGTGGTGCCGCTCCGCGGCGTCCCCCATACGGTCGTCCATAGCCCGGAACGACGGGGCACGGTCTGGGTGGAGGAGGGCGCCATCCTCGTTTCGGGCGATGCGGCCTTCCTGTCCCGCCGCGTGCAGGACTTCCTCAAGCGCGAGGCCCGCAAGGATCTCGAGACGGCGACGCGACACTATGCCGAGCGGCTCGGCGTCAAGGTGACCCGCATCGGCATCCGCGACCAGGCGAGCCGCTGGGGCTCGGCCTCCTCGTCGGGGGCGATCAATTATTCCTGGCGCCTGATCCTCGCCCCGCCCTTCGTGGTCGATTATCTGGCCGCGCATGAGGTGGCCCATCTGCGCGAAATGAACCATTCGGTGCGGTTCTGGCGGATCGTCCGGGATCTGTGTCCCGGCATGGACGCAGCCAAGGCCTGGCTGCGCAGCAACGGGGCGACCCTGCACCGCTATGGGGCGGACTGAGCCGCGCCGCCGGATCGCCGCTCAGGCGATCTGCTTCTGCACGAAGACCAGATCGAGCTTGCGGCCGAACTTCTCGCCGATGCCCGGCATGCGGCCGACCTCGATGAAGCCGGCGCGCCGATGCAGCCGCAGCGAGGCGGTGTTCCGGCCCTCGATCCCGCCGATCATCACATGCTTGCCGGCGGCCTCGGCGCGCGCGAGCAGGCCCGCGAGCAGCACCGAGCCGACGCCGGAGCCACGCCGGTCGTCGCGCACATAAACGGAATGCTCGACGGCATTGCGGTAGCCCGACCAGGCGCGAAACTGCAGGTAGGAGCCGAAGCCCACCACGGCGCCGCCGTCCTCCGCGACCAGAACCGGGCTGCCGGCCGCCAGGCGGTCGCGCAGCCAGGCCTGGCGGCTGGCCAGGTCCACCGGCTCGTCCGACCAGATGGCCGTGCTGTTAGCGATGGCGTGGTTGACGATGGCGAGGATGGCCGGCATGTCCGCCGCGGTCGCATCGCGCACGCTTGCCGCCGAGACGGGCGTTCCGCGCGGCGGCGACAGGTCCTTCAGATAGTAGGTGGTGTCGCAGAAGCCGCCGTCGGGCAGCAGCGCGAAGTCCGGCACGAAGCCGAAACGCGACCAGCCGCCGCGCTCATAGACGCGCTTGGCCTCCTCGCTCGCGGTATCGAGGATCAGGAGGTGACGACCGCGTCCGAGCGCCTCCTCCTCGATTCGCCGCAGCATTGAACCGGCAATGCCCTGCCGGCGCCCGTCGGAATGGACGAGCATCTTCTTCACCTCGGCCCGATGGGGCTGGTTCGGCGGCATGTCGAGCCCGAGCTGGGCGGTGCCGATGACGCGGTCGCCGAGAAAGGCGGCGACGAGAACGGTGTCCCCGGCGGCGACACTGTCGGCGACGCGCGTGAAGAAGGCCTCACCGTCCGCCTGGCCAAACGGCTTCATGAAGCTGACAGAGGCCCCATGGGTGACACAGTCGACCAGGACGGCTGCCAGGTCCTGCAGGTGGCGCCTGGTCGCCGCGTCATCGAGCGTTTCGATCGTGATCATCGGCGCAGTCCCGGCGGCGCGGCGTGGGACACCAGCACGACGCAGTAGCGCGCCGGCGCGTCAGTGCGATTCTCGAAGACCAGTGGGGTGTCGAGCCGCATCACCCGGCAATCGCCGGGTCCGAGATCGGTGGTCAGGCCGCCATAGGTCAGGGTCAGCGTCCCCGCAAAGACCCAGACGAACTGCTCGACCGGGATGACGACGATGTTGTCATAGGCGACACGCTTGCCCGGCGGCAACATGACCTCGACGATATCGGTGCCGGAGGCATTGGGTGGGGCGACATTGCGGCGGGTGTAGCCGGTGTCGGGGTCGGTGCGCACGGCCGTGGCGGCGGCACGGCGCACTGGATCGGGCCGCGGCTGCGGCCTTTCGAACAGCGCCCCGAGGGTGACGCCGAGGGCAGCACCGAGCTTGACCAGGAGGACCGCCGTGGCGCTCGCCTCGGCGCGCTCGATCCGCGAGATCATCGCACGGGACACGCCCGACAGGGCCGCCAGTTGATCCAGTGTCAGGCCCTTGGCAGCCCGCAGCTCGCGCACGCGCTGGGCGACGATCTGGTCGAGATGGTCCGTCGAATCCGCGGCGCTGTCCATGTTCCGAGAGTATCATTCCCGGATAATGGAATCAACGATGGCCGGCGCCTATGGCGCCACGGCGGCGACCGCCTCTTCGAGCCGCGCAATGTCCTCGTCGCGGGACAGGCGATGATCGCCGTCCTTGACCAGCGTCACCACCACGTCGTCGCGGGCGATCTTTTCGGCGAGCAGCATGGCGTGGCGCCAGGGCACGTCCGGGTCCTGCATGCCCTGCAGGATGTGGACCGGGCAGCCGGTCTCCACCAGGCCGCCGAGGACGAGGTTGCGGCGCCCGTCCTCGATCAGGGCCCGGGTGATGGGATAGCCGCCGGCATCATAGGCCGAGGGGCGGATCCAGCGGCCGTCGGTCATGATCGCTCGCCGGACCTCCTCGGAGAAGGACGGCCACATCAGTGCCTCGGTGAAATCGGGTGCCGGGGCGATCAGCACCATGGCGGCCGGCGGGATGGCCATGCGACGGGCGACCAGGAGGGCGATCCAGCCGCCCATGGAGGAGCCAACGAGGACCGGACGCGATCCGGCGAGCGCGACCATGGCAGCGGCTTCCTCGGCCCAGCGAGAGATCGTCCCCTCCTGGAAGTCGCCTTCCGATTCCCCGTGGCCGGAATAGTCGAAGCGCAGGAAGGCCCGGCCCGTCCGCGCGGCGAAAGCGGAGAGCGCCTCGGCCTTGGTGCCCTTCATGTCGGACTTGAAGCCGCCCAGCCAGACGATGGTCGGCTCCCGCCCCGGAACGCGGCGCCAGGCGATGCGGCGGGCGGCAGAGCCGGTTCCGACCGTCAGGAAGTCCGGTTCGGGGAGAGTCATCACGGTTGCAGATCTCCGAAGCGGGAAAGCCGGGGGCTGTCCTGACTACCCGGCCGCGCGACCCGGCGGCAAGGCCGGCGCACAAAATGCCGGCAACCATTGACTTTCGCGGCGTTTCTCCCGATCTTCCCATGCTTCCGGATGATCCGCAGGTCAGTATGCGTCTTTCCCTGTTGGTAGGGGCGCGGCCTGCGGCGATCCGGTCCCAGAAACGTCGCAAGGAGACGCCCCCATTCGCAGACCCATGAGAGCCGCCGCCCCCGTCGAGCGTGACGGGCCGCGCATCAACGACATGATCCGTGTCCGCGAAGTCCAGCTGATCGATGCCGAGGGCGAGAATCGCGGCGTGATCCAGACCCGCGATGCCGTCCTGATGGCCGTGGAGGCCGGGCTCGACCTCGTCGAGGTCGCCCCGAACGCCGTGCCGCCCGTCTGCAAGATCATGGACTACGGCAAGTTCAAGTTCCAGGAGCAGAAGAAGGCTGCCGAGGCCCGCCGCAACCAGAAGACGGTCGAGGTCAAGGAGATCAAGCTTCGCCCCGGCATCGACGATCACGACTACGATACGAAGATGAAGGCGATGAAGCGCTTCTTCGAGGAAGGCGACAAGGTCAAGGTGACCCTGCGCTTCCGCGGTCGCGAGATGGCGCATATGGATCTCGGCGTGAAGGTTCTCGACCGGGTCAAGGTCGATACGGTCAATATCGCCAAGGTGGAACAGGAATCGCGGCTCGAGGGCCGCCAGATGATCATGGTGCTCGCGCCGAAATGAGGCTTGCCGGCCTCCGGTGCGACCCTGCATTGTCAACGACGCCTGCGATCCGATCGCAGGCGTTTTCGTTTCGGGATCAGCCCGAGCACATCAGATCCGGGAGACAGGCATGTCCGCCACCGCCGATATCGGGACCTTGCGGCGCGACCTTGCGGCCGCGCTGCGGCTGGCCGCACGGTTCGACCTCAACGAGGGCATCTGCAACCACTTCTCCGTCGTGGTGCCCGGCGCGGACGAGCGCTACCTGATCAATCCCTACGGCATCCACTGGGGCGAGATGCGCCCGGACGACCTTCTGCTGATCGACGGCGAGGGCACGATCCACCAGGGCTGGGGCGAGGTGGAGGCGACCGCCCGCAACATCCACGTCGCCGGCCACCGCGCCAATCCGCGCCACCAGGCGATCCTCCACGTGCATATGCCCCATGCCACCGCCCTGACCATGGTGGAGGGCGGCCGGCTGGAAATGGCGCACCAGACGGCCTGCCGCTTCCTCGACCGGACCGCCTATCAGGGCTTCGGCGGCGTGGCGCTCAACGCCGAGGAGGGCGAGCGCATCGCCCAGGCGCAGAAGGACAATCCGCATGCCGACGTGATCTTCCTGGAACATCACGGCGTGACCATCGGCGGGCCGACGGTCGCGGTCGCCTTCGACGACCTCTATTACCTGGAACGTGCCTGCCGGCAGCAGGTTCTGGCGCTGTCGACCGGGCTGCCGCTGAAGATCATCCCCGACGACCAGGCGCGGCAGACCGCGCGGGAGTGGATGCAGGTCCTCGACTACCAGGCGACCAAGCATTTCCAGGCGCTGATGCGCATCAACGGTTTGTGACGGCCCGCGACCATCGGTGCATGGCGGACCAGTTTGGAACGGTGCTAAACGACCGACGCGGTCCTTGATCGACGTCAAGGCCGAAACGGACGTGCTTCGGCACATTCTGACATCCCCCGACCTGTCGCCGGGGCTCGCACGGATCGACGAGCCATGACCTACGCGCATTTTTTCGAGCAGGCCGTCTCGCGGCTCAAGGACGAACGCCGCTACCGCGTCTTCGCCGACCTCGAACGCAAGGTCGGCCAGTTTCCGCAGGCCACCTGGCATTCTCCGGCCGGCCCGCGCGATGTCGTCATCTGGTGTTCCAATGACTATCTCGGCATGGGCCATCACCCCAAGGTGGTGGAGGCGATGGCCGAGACCGCCCGCTCCATGGGCGCAGGTGCCGGCGGCACCCGCAACATTTCCGGCACGTCGCATCCGATCGTCGAACTGGAGCGCGAGCTCGCCGATCTCCACGGCAAGGAAGCCGCGCTGGTCTTCACCTCCGGCTACATCTCCAACCAGGCCGGCATTTCGACCATCGCCAAGCTTCTGCCCGATTGCCTCATCCTCTCGGATGCCCTCAACCACAATTCGATGATCGAGGGTGTCCGTCAGTCCGGCTGCGAGCGCGTCATCTTCCGCCATAACGACCTCGCCCACCTGGAGGAGCTGCTGATCGCGGCGGGCCCCGCGCGCAACAAGCTGATCGTCTTCGAGAGCGTCTATTCGATGGACGGCGACATCGCGCCGATTGCCGCCATCTGCGATCTCGCCGAGCGCCACAGCGCCATGACCTATATCGACGAGGTCCACGCGGTGGGCATGTACGGGCCGCGGGGCGCGGGCGTCGCCGAGCGCGACGGGCAGATGGGCCGGCTCGACGTCATCGAAGGCACGCTCGGCAAGGCCTTCGGCGTCATGGGCGGCTATATCGCGGGATCGGCGGCGGTGATCGACGCGGTGCGCTGCCATGCGCCGGGCTTCATCTTCACCACCGCCCTGCCGCCGGCCATTGCCAGTGCCGCGGCAACCGCCATCCGTCACCTGAAGGGTTCAGCCATCGAGCGCGACATGCAGCAGCGCCAGGCCGCCCGGACCAAGCGCGTGCTGGCGCTCGCCGGCCTGCCCGTCATGATGTCCGACACCCATATCGTACCGGTCCTCGTGGGGGACGCGGAGCGCTGCAAGGCGGCGAGCGACCGGCTGCTCGCCGATCACGGCATCTACATCCAGCCGATCAACTACCCGACCGTGCCCAAGGGAACCGAGCGCCTGAGGATCACCCCGGGCCCGGCCCATACCGATGCGATGATCGACGATCTGGCCGGCGCCCTGCTGCAGGTCTGGCTGGATCTCGGCCTGCCGATCCAGCGCTATCAGGCCGCCGCCGAATAGGCGGTTGCCGTTCAGGCGGACGCGACCTCGGTGGTGCGCATGCGGGCGAGCGGCAGGCGGGAGATCACCCGGTCGATCTCGGCGGGACGCATCAGGCGGAACCGCACCGGCGCCTTGTGGACGTCGGTCATGGGTTTGCCGGCGGTGACGCGCCAGGCAGTAATCAGCATTTCGTAGGTTTCCGCGTCGACGCCGGCGATATGGCAGATGGCGCCCAGCGCCTTCTCGTCGTCACGCTCGAGAATTTTGCGTCCGGCATCGCGATCGCGGCCGATGCAGCGCATCAGCAGGTCGACGGCCGGAACGATCTGCCGCTCCTCGGCGAGCTGCTGCAACTGTTCCAGCAGCTCCTCGCCGGTCGGCACGTCGCGGGAGACGGCAGCCCCGAATTTCGTCGCAAGATCGACGGGACAATCGGGACGCTGGGTCAGCGTGGAGCGGACGGCAGGATCGGTGCCATGGCGCGCCACGATCTCGGCGAAACCCTCGGATGTCAGTTGCGCCCCGGCATTGCGGACCAGCGTCAGGACGGTGGCCGCCTCGCCATTCTCGACAATCGCCCGGGAGATGGTCGCCGAGACCTTCTGCCGCCTGGCGATGATCTGCATGTGTTCCTGCCGATCAGTGGCACAGACGCGAAGCATGACCGCGTCTGGCAGATCGGGGGCGTTGAGGATGGCTTCGGCGACGGCGATCACGTCGCAGGCCAGGGCCGTTGACGCTTCCGGGAGGCTGGCGGCGCAGCGGGCGAGACGCGGAGAGGCACGGACGCGACTCGGCATCGGCGCATCCCGCAGGGCCTCGGCCACGATGTTGTCGAGCACGAGGGCCTTGCGCGAATCCGCATTGAGCCGCTCGCGGGAGATTTCGTCGACGAGTTCCTCCACCAGCGCTCCGCGCAGCTTGGGCGCGAGAGCGCCGATCATTGAATTGATCGGCTTCAGGGCTTCGTCGAACTGCGCTGTCATCCACCGTGACCTTTGGGGTGGGAGGATGCCGCAGATGTCTTAATCAGCCCTAAACCATCCGCCGCCGCGCCAGGGGAGTTCAGGTGTCCCGGGGCTCGCCGGCGGGCGTGAAGCCCAGAACGACCAGCGCCGGACCGGCTGCCGCCAGCGCCGCCTCGAAGCGGGCGAGGGCCGCCGGGCGCCGCGGCACGGCAGCCACGGCGAAATCGTAGTGCTCGTGGGCCAACGGGATGAAGCCGAGACCGAGGGCCGCGGCGGCCGGGGCGATGGCAAGGCCCCAGTCGGCCCGGCCCTGGGCGATCGCAGCGACCACCGCATTGTGGGAACGTGGCTGGTTCCAGTAGCCCGGGGGTTTGCGGCCGGCGAGGAGCCCGTCCAGGAGCATGCGCGTGCCGGCTCCGGCATTGCGGTTGACCATCAGGCAGTCGGGATCGGCCCATGCCGCCGCCAGAGCCACCTCGGGCAGGGTGAGGCCATCGAAACGGCTGTCGCCGGGCCGATAGACGATGCCCTGCATGCGGCGCCAGCCGGGAACGAGGCGCATGCCCTCCGTCAGGAAGGGCGCGTTGTAGCGGGAGCTGGCGGCATCGAGGAGGTGGATCGGTGCGATGTCGCATTCACCCCGCTTCAGGGCGGCGAGACCGCCGAGGCTTCCCAGGGCGTGGGACCGGGCCGTAACGCCGCTGTCGGCCAGGCGCTCGATCACCGCGTCAAGGCCGGTGCAGTGGCTGCCCATGATGGTGAGGTCGGGCGCAACGATGTGGGGGGCGAAGAGCGTGACATTGGTCTCGGCGCCCGCCGCCATGGCTTCGCTCAGCGCGTCGATGGTGAGAAACCCGTCAGCCTGGCTGAAGGCGGTAACGGCGCCGGAGCCCTTGCCGACGGGATAGGCGGCCAGGCCCTCGGGGCCTTGCGAGAGCGCCACCATGACGAATTCGGTACGGCCGAGATCGGACGGAATGCGGGCCGCGGTGCGCGCCGTGACACCGATTTCCGCCCGCTCCGGCAGACCTGCCAGAAGGCGAAGGACCGGGGCGACGATGTCGTGGAAGGTGAACATGGCCGAGGTCGGGAAACCCGGCAGGATAACCACCGGCTTGCCCTCGCAGACGGCAAGGCAGAGCGGCTTGCCCGGCTTCAGGGCGACGCCATGGGCGACGATGCCCGGCGCGCCGAGCTTCTCGACGATGCGGTAGGTGAGGTCGCCGGCGCCCTTCGACGTGCCCCCGGACAGGATGACGGCATCGCAGGTGGCATGCGCTTGCCGAATGGCCGTCTCGAGCGCTTCGGCGACATCGGGGATGGCGCCGAAGCGTATCGGGGTGCAGCCGTTCTCCTCCAGGGCGGCGGCGACGATGGGGCCGTTGGAATCGTAGATGGCGGCGGGCCTGAGCGCCTCGCCCGGCGCCACGAGTTCGTCACCGGTGGAAATGACCGCGACCCGCGGCTTGCGCCAGACGGGGGCAGCCGCGGCACCGACCGCGGCCAGCATGCCGATCTCGCGCGAGCCGATCACCGTGCCGCGGCGCAGGAGGGTTTCGCCGCGGGCGATGTCGGAGCCGGCGAAGGCGATGTTCTGCCCGGGCGCGACGGCACGCTGGACGGACAGGCCCCGTCCCGGCTCGAAGGCGGTATGCTCGATCATCACCACCGCATCGGCACCGCGGGGGATGGGACCGCCCGTCGCGATGGGCGTGGCCGTGCCGGCGGCCACGGCGAGACCGGGCGGGGTTCCGCAGGCGATGGTCTCGGCGTTGAGCTGCAGCCAGACCGGGGCCGCCTCGGACGCGGTCGGCACATCGGCGGCGCGGAGGGCGAAGCCGTCGACCACCGAGCGGTCGAAGGGCGGCGCGTCGACCGGGGCGGCGATGGTTTCGGCGAGAACACGTCCCACCAGCCCGTCGAGGGCCACCGGCTCCGCCCCGAGCGGCGTCAGGTCGAGCGCCGCGCGGAAGCGGGCGATGGCCTCGTCGCGGGACAGGACTGTCAGGAACTGGTCCTGAACGATGGCGGCGTTCGGGGTCATAGCGGTTCGAAAGGCTCCGTGAAGGGGATCGCGGCGAGCGGCGCGCCGGCCGCGGCACCCTCGCTCGCCGGATCGAGGATGGCGACGGCGTCGGCGGCGAGCAGGGCCGACAGGGTGATACGGCCGATGCCGAGAGGTTCAAAGGCATCACCGGTGTGGCGCAGCAGGGCGATGTCGGCAAGACCCACCTGCGAAACGATCTTGCGGGTGAGCGGGCGGGGGACAAGGCGGGGCCGCCGCGCCGTGGCGGCTGCGACGAAAGGCAGAACGAGGGCATAGAAGCCCATGACGACGGCATCGAAACGCGGCGCGACGACGAGCATCCGGCCGGCGGCATCGCCGGACAGCGCCATGTCGCCGCCCGGACGGACGGCGATGCCGGACAGGTCCACCGCGATCCCGGCCGGGTCCGCCGCGAGGTGCAGAGTGAGATCGACGGGCGGCGCGGTGACGACGGCGCAACCCGCTGCCGACAGCCGCGCAGCCAGCCAGACCGCAGCCGCGCCGGCGTTTTCTCCCGTTACCGCGATACGCGGCCGGCGGATCGCCATGGTGGTGATGCCGGACAGCGCCAGCGCCAGGGCCATCTCGGCGGTGATCGTGACGCCGCCCGCGACGAGCAGCGCGTCCTGCGACAGGTCGCTTCCGGCCAGCGCCGCACCTTCGCCGGGATAGGCTGCCTGGCCGATCTCGTGGACAGGCCCTGAGACGGTGACGGCATCGGCGGGAAGCACTGCATCGGCGCCGTCAGGAAGGTCGTCACCGTGGAACAGCCGCCGCGGCGCCGACGCCATCAGTGCCGGGGAATAGGGGGAGGCGCCGACGAGGTCGGCGCTGGCTACCGCAATGCCGCTCCTCAGCGCGACCGACCGGGCAGGCAGGGCCCTCGCGGCCCGCACCGGCGCGGCCGCGACCCATCCGATCGCCGCGCTCACAGGCACGGTTTCGGTCGCCACGGGCGCGAGACCGGCGAGAAGGCGGGCGAGGGCATCGCCGAGGGGCGTGAGCGTGGGACCGCTGGACATGAGGTTCATATGGGGCGCGCGCCGTTCATGTCACCGGTTGAGCCGCACGACGCCCGCTGGCGCGACATCATAGCCACCCAGGGCCTCGGCGCGGCGGGCGAAGGCCGACTCGCGCAGAAAGGCGAAAAGCCGCTGGGCCGGCGGCTCGAAATAGGTGCGACGGCGCAGCACGAGATCGAAGGTCTCCCAGACCAGCGGCACGAAGCCGAGACCATGCATGGCGGCGACGGCGCGGGTGGCGATGCCGCAATCGATCTCGTCACCGCGAATGGCGAGGGCGAGATCCGGCCCCGTCGGATAGGGCATCGGCGCGTGCCGGAGACGGTCGAGGGCCATGCCGGATCGCGCCGCCACGGCCGCCAGCAGCAATTGGGCGCCGGCGCCGGCCGGGCGAAGACCGATGCGCGCCTCGCGCCGGGCCACGTCATCGAGCGTACCGATGGCCAGCGGGTTGCCCTGAGCGACGAGAAAGCCCTGTTCGCGGCGGGCGAAGCCGATCACCACAGCGTCGTGGAGGCCCGCCCGGGCGATGACGCCGGAGCGGTTCGCGGCCTCGTCTTCGCCGGCGTCGTGCAGATGAATGGCGGCGGCGGCGACCTCGTTGCGCTCCAGCCGGTCGAGCCCCGCCTCGGACCCCTCGGCGAGCAGCGCCAGGCCCGATCCCGACTGGCGCAGGGTCCATTCGAGCAGGGGATCATGGCTGCCGCCGACGATGGGCGGGGCCGGCTCGGCGACGAAACCGTCGGGCCGGGCGAGACCGGCGGCCACCCAGCGGTCGAGCGCCGCACGGGGAAACAGCCATTTGCCGCTGACCTTCGAACAGGGCACCGCGCCATTGGCCACAAGCTCATAGAGCTTGCGCTCCTTCATGCGTAGATAGACCGCCGCTTCGTCCGTGGTCAGGAAGACATCATCCTGCATAAACATGCTCTTAAGTGCATTGATTCCTGATTTGCCTATTCCTATGCATTTTTTGTAGAGTTCGCAACAGTTTGCCTCCGACACTGGACCTTATCCTCCCTTGGACATCTCCCAGTCCTTCGCGGCCGCCATCGGGCTCATCCTCGGCGGCGACCCGGCCTTCCTCGCCATTGTCGGCCTGTCGCTGACCGTGACGCTGTCCGCCGTGGCCATCGCCGCGCTCATCGGCCTGCCGCTCGGTGCGCTGCTGGCGCTCGCGCGATTTCCCGGCCGCGGCGCGGTCATCGTGCTGGTCAACGCTCTGATGGGCCTGCCGCCCGTGGTCGCCGGGCTCCTCGTCTTCCTGCTGCTGTCGCGCTCGGGGCCGCTCGGGCCGCTTGGCCTGCTGTTCACACCGACCGCCATGGTGGTGGCGCAGACGCTGCTGGTCCTGCCCATCGTCATCGCCATCACCCGGCAGCTCACCGAGGATCTCCACGGCGAATATCGAGAGCACCTGGCCTCGATCGGACTGACCGGCCGCAGCGCTATTCCCACCCTGCTCTGGGATGGGCGCTTCGCTCTCGCCACCGCGATCCTTGCCGGGTTCGGCCGGGCCAGCGCCGAGGTCGGCGCCGTGCTCATCGTCGGCGGTAACATCGCCGGCTATACCCGCACGATGACGACCGCCATCGCCCTGGAGACCTCCAAGGGCGACCTGCCGCTGGCGCTCGGCCTCGGCATCGTGCTCATCCTGCTGACCCTCGCCATCAATGCCGTCACCTATGGCGCGAGCCGTGTCGGCGCGCGCTTCGCGGGATGAGCGGCATGCGCGACACCCTCTCCGCCCTGCCGCTGACGGTGACCGATCTGGTCTTCGCGGCCGGCGGGCGCCGGCTGGTCGACGGCATCGGCTTCACCCTGCCGCAGGGCGGTCTGACGGTGCTGATCGGACCCAACGGGTCGGGCAAGTCGCTGACCCTGCGGCTCTGCCACGGCCTGCTGACGCCGACCTCCGGGACCGTCTCGTGGGCAGCGGATGATGGGGTCGTCGGCGGCGTGAAACGCCATGCGATGGTGTTCCAGAAGCCGGTCATGCTGCGCCGCTCGGCCCGCGCCAACATCCTGCATGCGCTGGCCGCCTTCGGCCTGTCGCGCGGCGAGAGGACCGTGCGCGCCGCGGAAGCACTCGAGCGCTTCGGGCTCGCCGGCCTCGCCGAACGCCCGGCGCGGCTCATGTCGGGCGGCGAACAACAGCGGCTTGCCATCGCCCGGGCCTGGGCGCTGCGCCCTCAGGTCCTGTTTCTCGACGAGCCGACCTCGCAGCTCGATCCCGGCGCCACGCGCCAGATCGAGGAGATGCTGATGGCGCTCAGGGGCGAGGGCATGACGCTGGTCATGGCCACCCACGACATGGGGCAGGCGCGGCGGCTCGCTGACCGCGTGCTGTTCCTCCACCGCGGCCGCCTCGGCGAGGACGCCGCGGCCGCCACCTTCTTCGCCGGCCCGGCCAGCCCCGAGGCCCGCGCTTTCATCGCCGGTGACCTCGTCTGGTGATCCGGTCCGACAACCCCGAGGAGACGACCATGCTGACCAAGAGACATCTGCTGGGCGCCACGACGGCGCTTCTGGCGCTTGGAGCCGCCGCGCTGGCCCAGGATGCGCGGCCTGCCGCCACGACGTCTGCACCAGCCCAAGCAGGGACCCGCTTCATCACCGTGGCCTCGACGACGTCGACCGTCGATTCCGGCCTGTTCAACCATCTGCTGCCGCTGTTCAAGGCGAAGACCGGCATCGACGTCCGGGTCATCAGTCAGGGCACTGGCCAGGCCCTCGACACCGGGCGGCGGGGCGATGCGGATGTCGTCTTCGTGCACGCGCGCACAGCGGAGGAGAAATTCGTCGCCGACGGCCATGGCGGCCCGCGCCGCCCGGTCATGTACAACGACTTCGTGCTCATCGGTCCGAAGAGCGACCCGGCCGGTATCAAGGGCTCGCGCGACATCGCCGCCGCCCTGACCGCCATCCAGACCAAGGCAGCGCCCTTCGTGTCGCGCGGCGACCGCTCCGGCACGCATCAGGCCGAACTCGCCCTTTGGCAGGCGGCCCGCATCGATCTCGCCGCCACGCGCGGGACCTGGTACCGGGAGATCGGCCAGGGCATGGGCGCCGCCCTCAACACGGCGGGCGGCATGAATGCCTATGTCCTGTCCGACCGCGCCACCTGGCTGTCGTTCCGCAACCGCGGCGATCTCGACATCCTCGTCGAGGGCGACCGCCGTCTGTTCAACCAGTACGGCATCATGCTGGTGAACCCGCAGCGTCACCCGCATGTGAAACAGGCGGATGGCCAGGCCTTCATCGACTGGATCGTCAGCCCGGAGGGCCAGAAGGCCATTGCCGACTACAAGATCAACGGTCAGCAGCTGTTCTTCGCCAATGCCTCGGATACGGGGGCTTGAGATGCGGACGCTGATCGTTGCGGCTGTCCTGGCGTTGAGCACAGGGTCGGTCATGGCCCAGGAGACCGTCCTCCTGCACGCGGCGGGGAGCCTGCGTGGCGCACTGACCGAGGTCTCGTCGGCCTTCGAGGCGACGGGCGGGCCGAAGGTGACGCAGATCTATCGCCCCTCCGGTCTGATCCGCGAGGCCATCGCCGGCGGCGAGCGCGCGGAGGTCTTCGCCTCCGCCAACATGACGCACCCCCAGGCCTTGGCGAGCGCAGGCAAGGCGGGGCCGGTGGTCCTCTTCGCGCGCAACGCGCTCTGCGCCTTCGTGCGGCCGGGGCTCGAGGTGACACCGGCCACCCTGCTCGATCGCATGCTCGACCCGGCGATGAAGCTCGGCACCTCGACGCCGCGGGCCGATCCGGCCGGCGACTATGCCTATCAGGTCTTCGCCCGGGCCGAGGCGGTGCGGGCGGGGGCGCGGGCGGCATTGGAGGCCAAGGCACTGCAACTGACGGGAGGACCAACCAGCGCGCCGGTCCCGGCCGGTCGCAACGCCTATGGCCATGTCCTCGCCGAGGGCAAGGCGGACCTCTTCCTGGCCTATTGCACCAATGCGGGTCCGATCGGGCGCGAACAGCCCGGCATCCGGATGGTGCATCTGCCGGAGACCCTGGCGGTCGGCGCCGATTATGGCATCACCGTCATCGCCGGCGCCTCGCCCGCCGCGTACCGGCTTGCCCTGTTCGTCCTGTCCCCGCCTGGCCAGCAGATCCTCGCCAAGCACGGCTTCGTAGCCTCGGGCCTGGCGAAGGAGTGAGGCAACGGGCCGATGGCACGGCGCCGCGGCGCCGTGCTATGGACGCGGGTTCCATCGTGACCCTCCGGTGCCATGTCCCAATCCGCCCCGCTAATCGTGCCCAACCCCGCCGACCCGCGCCTCACCGAGAGGGTCACCGGCGTCAACGAGAAGGGCGAGCGGATCGAGACCTCGGTGACGGTGGAGCGGCCGCTGACGCTCTATCTGAACGCCCAGGAGATCGTCACGATGATGACGATCGGCGACTATCCCGACTATCTCGCCATCGGCTATCTGCTCAACCAGAACATGCTGAAGCCCACCGACGTGGTCACCGGCGTCGATTATGACGAGGATCTCGAGGTGGTGGTGGTGCGCACGGAAGAGCACACCAATTTCGAGGCCAAGCTGAAGAAGCGGACGCAGACCTCGGGCTGCGCCCAGGGCACGGCCTTCGGCGACCTGATGGAGGCCCTTTCCGAGATCAAGCTGCCCCGCTCCGCGTTCCGCACGTCGTGGCTCTACCGACTGACCCACGCCATCAACACCATGCCCTCGCTCTATCTGGAGGCCGGCGCCATCCATGGCTGCGTCCTGTGCCGCGAGGACCAGCCGCTGGTCTATATGGAGGATGTCGGCCGTCACAACGCGGTCGACAAGATCGCCGGCTGGATGTTCCGCCACGGCGAGACCGGCGCCGACAAGATTTTCTACACGACGGGGCGGCTGACCTCGGAGATGGTCATCAAGACGGTACGGATGGGCATTCCGGTTCTCGTCTCGCGCTCCGGCTTCACCGCCTGGGGCGTGGAACTGGCGCGCCAGTGCGGGCTCACCCTGATCGGCCGTGCCAAAGGCAAGCGGTTCGTGGCGCTGGCCGGCGAGGACCGCATCGTCTTCGACCAGGACCTTGCCTATGTCGCGGACGAGAGCGCCCGTCACCGGCGCAAGGGCGCGGAGGACTGAGGCGTGAACCATCCCGAGACCCTCGGCGTGCTGCTGGCCGGCGGCCTCGCCCGGCGCATGGGTGGCGGCGACAAGCCGCTGCGCAGCGTCGGAGGCGTGACCCTCCTCGATCGTGCGGTGGCCCGCATCGGCCCGCAATGCGACGGTCTCATCGTCAACGCCAATGGCGACCCGGCGCGCTTCGCCGGCCTCGGCCTGCCGGTCGTGGCCGATACCGTGGAGGGATTCGCCGGGCCGCTCGCCGGCATTCTGGCAGCCCTCGAATGGATGGCCGCGCAGCGGCCCGGGACGGATTGGCTCGTGTCGATCCCGACGGATTCGCCTTTTCTGCCAGACGACCTCGTCAAGCGGTTGCATGCAGCGCGCGAGACGGCGGGAACGGCGCTCGCCTGCGCCCGCTCCGGCGACCAGGTCCATCCGGTGGTCGGGCTCTGGCCGGTATCGCTGGCCGCCGACCTTCGTCATGCCCTGGTGGTCGAGGACATGCGCAAGATCGACCGCTGGACGGCGCGCCACGGCATCGCCGAGGCCGCCTGGCCGACCCGGCCCTATGACCCCTTCTTCAACGCCAACAGCCCGGAGGATCTGGCGGAGGCCGAGGCGATCCTCGCCGGCTTTCCCGAGGCCTAGGATTCAGCGCAGCAGGCCATAGGCAAGGAAGGCGACGGTATCGCCGGGGGCGACGCGCTCCACCGGTTCGGGCAGTTCGATCAGGCCGTCGGTCTCGGTCAGCGAGGTGATGACCCCGGCGCCGTCACGCGGATGTTTCACAGCTTCCATCAGCCCGTCGGCGCTGCGGCGCAGGGCGACGCGGACATATTCCCGCCGACCGGCCTTCTTCCTGTAGGGGAAGGCGGCGCGCACCGGCAGCGCCATGGGCGCGGCGGGCGTGCCGCCTGCCAGAACGGCCAGGAACGGCCGGACCACATGGGCGAAGGTGACGAAGACGGCGACGGGATTGCCGGGGAGGCCGATGAAGGCGGCGGCCTGGCCGGCCCTCTCCGACGGGATGACGCCCATGGCGACAGGGCGGCCGGGCTTGATGGCGAGGCGCCAGAAGGTGAGGCTGCCGACCGCCTCCACCGCCGTCTTGACGTGGTCCTCCTCACCGGTCGAGACCCCGCCGGAGGTCAGGATGAGGTCATGGTCCGCGGCAGCCGCGCGCAGCGCCGCGGCAATCACCGTCCGGTCGTCGCCGAGAATGCCGAGATCGGTGACGGCAACGCCCAGGCGGCGGAGCAGTGCCTGCAGCATGAAGCGGTTGGAATCATAGAGCTGGGCGGGTCCGAGCGGCGAGCCCGGCGAGACGATCTCGTTGCCCGTCGAGAAGACCGCAACCCGCACGCGACGGCGGACCGTGACCCGGGTCAGGCCGAGGGCGGCCGCCAACGCGATCGTTTCCGGCGCCATCAGCCGGCCAGCGGCCAGCGCCAGGCCCCCTGCCGGCAGGTCCTCACCTGCCGGGCGGCAATTGGCGCCCGCGGCGAGGCCCGGCGGCAGAACGACGGCGTCGGCGTCAATCCGCACATCCTCCTGCATGAAGACCGTGTCGCAGCCCTCCGGCATTGGCGCGCCAGTAAAGATGCGTACAGCCTCCGCCGGCCGGGAGGCCGCGGCCACGGCGCCGGCGGGGACCCTTGAGCCGATGGCGAGGCGCGTCTCGGCCCCGGGTGTCAGGTCGGCGTAACGGACGGCATAGCCGTCGACGGCGGAGTTGAAGAAGGGGGGCAGGCTGACGGGGGCTACGAGGTCGCGGGCGAGGATGCGGCCGTCGGACTCGAGAAGGGCGACCTCTTCGGTCTCGGAGACGGGCGACAGGCCCGCCCCGACACGGGACAGCGCCGCCTCGACGGAGAGAAGCTGGCCGCCGAAGGCGAACTGGTCGGAGGAGAGCTGGGCCATGGCCTATCCCGTCCGCCTGGCCTTGCGAGGCTGGCGCGCCAATTCCAGCGGCGCGGTGGCAGTCAGGCGCGCGATGACGTCAGCGAGCGGCTCGGCGGCGTCCATCAGCAGCCCGGCAGCCGCTTCCGCGGCGTCGAGGTCAACCCGTGGACCGCTCCATTGCGGCGGATCGGCGTCGCAGATCAACCCATGGACATGGGAGATGTCGGGAAAGAGCCAGGGTTTGCCGTTGGCGGAGCGATGGATCTCGACCTTGGGATGGGCCTCGCGCTTGAACCCCTCGACGATGACGAGGTCGACGGGTGAAAGGCGCATGAGAAGGGCGCCGAGGCGCGGTTCCTCGGCCGCGCGCAGTTCATGCATCAGGGCCCAGCGGCGTCCCGAGGCGACCAGGACCTCGGTGGCGCCTGCCGTGCGGTGGGCATGGGAATCCTTGCCCGGCTGATCGATGTCGAAGGCGTGGTGGGCGTGTTTCACGGTGGAGACGCCAAGGCCGCGCGCGGTCAGGACGGGGATGACGCGGGCAAGCAGCGTGGTCTTGCCCGCTCCACTCCATCCGGCAAGTCCGACGACCTTCATGAACGCTCCCGCGGCCCGCCCGGGGCAAGGTCCCGGCTGGGCGGGAAACTAGGGCGTCGGCCATGCTGCCGCCAGCCCCTGACACGAAGACGCCCGACCTTTCAGCCGGGCGCGCATCGCATGACCTGGTCGACAGGCCTATTCGGCGGGCTGGGCCGAGGCGTGGGGATGAGCCGAGCCCTTGCCCATCTTCTCCTCGACCCAGAGCGAGTGATGCTCCTTGGCCCAGTTGAGGTCGACCTCGCCGGAGGTCATGGCATCCGCCGCGCCTTCCATGCCGATCGAGCCGATATAGATGTGGGCGATCATGGCTGCGATCAGCAGAACAGCGACGATGCCATGAATGATGTTCCAGAACTGCAGGGCGAGGACCCCGCCCGCCCATTCGGGGAACAGGAGATAGACACCCGAGAAGGACAGGAGGCCACCGCCGATGATCACGGACCAGAAAATGACCTTCTGGCCCGCATTGAACTTCTTCGCCGGAGGATGCTCGCTGCCGACCAGGCCGCCGCCCTTCTTGATCCAGTTGATGTCGGTGCTGTCCGGGATGTTGTGGAAGACCCAGGTGACGAACATGAACACCAGACCCAGCATGAAGGGCCAGGCGAGGAAGTTATGGGCATATTTGGCCCACTGCGACATGGCGGCGAAGGCGCCCTCACCAAAGAGCGGCGCAAGGACGAACTTGCCGAAGGTGACGTTCAGACCCGACAGCGCCAGGATGATGAAGCAGCCCGCCGTCAGCCAGTGGATGAAGCGCTCGAAGGTGGAGAAGCGCAGGATCGTGGCGCCTGACCGGCCGGCCTCGATCATGATGCGGCCGCGCGTCATGTAGAAGACCGCGAGCAGGCCTAGCATGCCGAGAATGGCGATGGCGCCGATCCAGTGCATGGTGCCCTGGTGGAAGGCCCGCCAGGCCTGGCCCTGCGGCTGGATGAGATTGCCGGCGCTGGCGTCGGGGATGGTGATGCGGCCCGACAGCGTGGTGCCCTGTCCCGGAGTCCCCGCACGCAGCGCGTCGAGGAGTTGGCGCTCCTGCACCGAGGACGCGGTCGGATTGACCGAGGTCGGCTGCTGGGCAAAGGCCGGCACGGCGGCGAATAGGGCCGTTGCAACGGCAAAAGCTGCAACGAGAGACCGAAGCGAGAAGCGCATCGGGTGGTCCTCCCTGCGGATGGACCGCGCCTGCGGTCATCCGGAATTGACGGCGATGAGGGCGGCGGGCGAACCCGCCGCCGCAGCGGATCAGATAGCGATCGTTTCCTTGTAGGCCGTCTGCCAGCCCCAGGCGCCGGAGCCGTAGCCGCGCTTCAGCACGCGCTCCTTGTAGATGGTCGCGATCATGTCGCTGTCACCCGCCAGGAGGGCCTTGGTCGAGCACATCTCGGCGCAGAGCGGCAGCTTGCCCTCGGCAAGGCGGTTCGCCCCGTAGGAGGCATACTCGGCCGTCGAACCGTCCGCCAGCGGACCGCCGGCGCAGTAGGTGCACTTGTCCATCTTGCCGCGCGTGCCGAAATTGCTGACGCGCGGATATTGCGGCGCGCCGAAGGGGCAGGCGTAGAAGCAGTAGCCGCAGCCGATGCAGAGCTCCTTGGAGTGGAGCACCACGGCGTCGGCCGTGGTGTAGAAGCAGTTCACCGGGCAGACCGCCGCGCAGGGCGCGTCGGTGCAGTGCATGCAGGCCATCGAGATGGAGCGCTCGCCGGGCTTGCCGTCATTGAGCGTGACGACGCGACGCCGGTTGATGCCCCACGGCACGTCGTGCTCGTTCTTGCAGGCGGTGACGCAAGCGTTGCATTCGATGCAGCGATCAGCGTCGCAGAGGAATTTCATGCGGGCCATGGATCAGGTCCTCCCTCTCACGCTGCCTGGATCTGGCAGAGCGTGGCCTTGCCTTCGTGCATGCCCGTCACCGGGTCATAGCCGTAGGTGGTCACGGTGTTGACGCTCTCGCCGAGGACGATCGGATCCGTCCCCTGCGGGTAATTGCGGCGCTGGTCGACGCCCTGGTACCAGCCACCGAAGTGGAAGGGCATCCAGGCGACGCCGGGACCGACACGTTCGGTGACCAGCGCCTTGACGCGGGCACGACCGCCCTCGGGACCCGCGACCCAGACCCAGCCGCCATCGGCGATGTTCCGCTGGGCCGCGTCACGCGGGTTGATCTCGACGAACATGTCCTGCTGGAGCTCGGCGAGCCACTTATTCGACCGGGTCTCTTCGCCGCCACCTTCATATTCGACCAGTCGGCCGGACGTGAGGATGATCGGGAACTGCCGGGCGATCCCCTTGTCCACGGCACCCTTCTGATAGGTCGTGTGGAGGTTGGGCATGCGAAGCGTCCGCTCGTCCGCGCGGGCCGGATATTTGGCCACGAGGTCGGTGCGCGGCGTGTAGATCGGTTCGCGATGGATCGGAACCGGATCGGGCAGGTTCCAGGCGATGGCGCGGGCCTTGCCGTTGCCGAAGGGGCAGACGTTCTTCTCGAGGCAGACACGCTGGATGCCTCCGGAGAGGTCGGTCGCCCAGGACACGGCACCGGGATTGGCTCCACCCTGACGCTCGATCTGCGCCTTCTCTTCGGGAGTCAGGGCCGAATCCCAGCCGAGACGCTGGAAGATGGCATAGGTGAACTCCGGATAGCCGTCCTGGATGGCTGAATCGAGGCTCCAGGAATTCTGCGCCAGCAGGGTCTCGCCGTTGCGCTCCAGTCCGAAGCGCGGGCGGAAGGTACCGCCGCCATCCTTGATGGCAACATTGGTGTTGTAGAGGATATGCGTGCCGGGATGGCGCAGTTCGGGCTTGCCCCAGCACGGCCAGGGCAGGCCGTAGAAGTCACCGCCGACATCCGCCAGTTCCTTCGGTGCGCGCAGGGTGACGATGTCGAACTTGTCCTGGTTCGCCATGTGCGCCTTGATGCGCTCCGGCGACTGGCCGGTGTAGCCGGTCGACCAACCACCGCGGTTGATCTCGCGGAGAATGGACTCGGCCTGGGGCTCGTCGCCGTACTTGCCCTTGATCATCGTGTAGTTCTTGAACATCTCGGTGGCGAAACCGAGCTTCTGGGCGAACTTGTAGATGATCCAGTAATCGGTCGCCGATTCGAAGATCGGCTCGACCACCTTCTCGCCCCACTGGACCGAGCGGTTGGACGCGGTCCGCGAGCCGTCGCATTCGAAATTGGTGCAGGCCGGCAGGACATAGGTGCCGTCGCGCCGGTTGTGCAGCGAGACGAAATTGGTCGGATGGGGATCGACCACCACCAGCAGGTCGAGCTTGCCGAGGCCCTCGACAGCTCCCGGCACGCGCGGGATGGTGTTGCCGCCGTGCCCCATGACGAACATCGCCTTGACGTTGTCCTTCTGGTCCACCTGCTCGCCCGGCAAAAGGGCGGCGTCGAACCAGCGGGTCGAGGGGATGCCCGAGACCTCCATGTTCTGCTTGCCGGTGCGTGCGGCGCGGCCGCCCTTGGCCGGCACGTCATCGAAGCGCGACACGAAATAATCGTAAGGCACATCCCAGACACGCGACCAGTGGCGCCAGGCGCCTTCGACGAGGCCGTAATAGAGCGGCAGGTTACCGACATCGAGGCCGAGATCGGTGGCACCCTGGACGTTGGTATGGCCACGGAAGATGTTCGCGCCGGTGCCGGGTGCGCCGACATTGCCGGTGAGCAGCAGCAGGGTGCAATAGGCGCGCACGTTGGCGGTGCCGACCGTGTGCTGGGTGGCGCCCATGCACCAGATCAGGGTCGAGGGCTTCTCGGTGGCGAAGAGCTTGGCGACCTTCTCGAGCTGGGCGCCGGGAACGCCCGACACGTCCTCGACGGTCTTCGGATCCCACTTCTCCACTTCCTTCAGCGCCTCGGACATGCCGTAGACGCGCTTGGCGAGGAAATCCTTGTCTTCCCAGCCATTCTTGATGATGTGCCACATGATGCCCCAGATCACCGGAATGTCGGTGCCCGAGCGGATACGGACATATTCCGTCGCATGGGCGGCGGTGCGCGTCATGCGGGGGTCGATGACGATCATATTGGCGCGGTTCATCTCCTTGCCGACCAGCACATGCTGCAGCGACACGGGATGGGCCTCGGCGGGGTTGCCGCCCATGATGATCATGGTCTTGGAATTGCGGATGTCGTTGTAGGAGTTCGTCTGGGCGCCGTAGCCCCAGGTGTTGGCGACGCCGGCCACCGTGGTGGAGTGGCAGATGCGGGCCTGGTGGTCGACGTTGTTCGTGCCCCAGAAGGCAGCGAACTTGCGGAACAGATAGGCCGCCTCGTTGGTGAACTTGGCCGAGCCGAGCATGTAGACGGAATCGGCGCCGGACTTGCCGCGGATCTCCATCATCTTGTCGCCGATCTCGTTGAACGCCTGGTCCCACGAGATGCGCTGCCACTGCCCGCCGACGAGCTTCATCGGATATTTGACGCGGCGCTCGCCGAAGACGAGCTCACGCGAGGCCGCGCCCTTGGCACAATGAGTGCCGCGGTTGATCGGGCTTTCCCAGGCCGGCTCCTGGCCGGTCCAGACGCCGTTCTGCACTTCTGCCTTGACCGTGCAACCCACCGAGCAATGGGTGCACATGTTCTTCTTGACGGTAATTGCAACGCCCGGCTGGGGGGCAGCGACGGCCTCGGCGCGGCGCACCGCTCCGAGCGTCAGCGAGCCGACGGCGATCGCGCCGGCGGCGGTGAGGCCGGAACGGGCGAGGAAGGTGCGGCGATCCATCACCCCGGAGGTCAGCCCCCCGGCGAGGCCGGCGAGTCGGGTGCGGGCGGCGTCCTGGGACTTGCGCTTGATGAGCATGGGGGAGCGCCTCTCAGTAGCGGTTGGTGCGGTAGAAGGCCTGGACAGACGCAGAATTGGCCTGGTAGCGGGCCTTGGTGCGTTCGTTCCGGCTTTCGCGCGTGGAGGTCTGGGCTTCGGCCGGCTCGGCGCCGACGACGGCAACAGCGGTGACGACGGACGCCCCCGTCATCGCCTTGAGGAAATCGCGGCGGCCCGGAGCGGCGGCGTTTCCTTGGTTCTTGGCACTACCCGACATGGTCGCGTCCTCCCGTTCGTCCCTCACGCCTCAGGCGTCGAAGGAGAAAGCCTCGTCTTCAATGGCGACGAACAGGCGACCGACCGCGCCGACGGCGGCGTAGAAGGGTCTGCTCGTCATTGATTCCAGATCGGCGAAGAAACGGCCGGCCCAAGGCTTCAGATGCGCCTCGAAGAAGGCCTTCTCCGTCTCGTAGCCCTGGCCGATCTCGCGTGAGGCGAGATTCGCCATCACGTCGAACAGCAGGGCGATGTGGTCTTCCGGCTCGCGCGAATCGTCCTCGCGGATGATGCCGAGATCGACGAAGGACTGGCGAACGGCGGCCAGCGGCCGCTCGTGCAGGAACCCCGTCAGATAGTAGGAGGCATAGGGCAGCAGCTCACCACGGCCGACGCCGACGAACAGGTCGAAGAACTCGCGATTGACCGCCTCGACGGAGATGTCGGCGGCCGCTTTTGCCAGCGCCAGGTGGGCCATGCCCAGCGGCGACACGTCGCCCTTCAGAGCGGCGACGCGGCTAAGGACGTCGGCGGTCGGAACGCGGAACAGCAGCAAGGCCAGAAGGCCGTATTCGGCCGACCGCAGCTTGTCCATCTCGTCGACGGCGACACGATCCTGGGCCGCCTCCATGGCCACCGCGATGCTCGACCGGCTTTCGGGATAGAGATCGGGGCGCAGCACATGGCGGCCGACACCGGAGATCTTCTCGACTGCAATGACGCGCTCTGGCGGCACCCGGTTCCAGCTCGAAACAGAGGGCTGCGAAATGCCAAGCGCACGCGCCAGGGCACCAACCCCGCCGACCGCCTTGATCGCTTCCTCTAGTCCCCGTTCACGCACTGCTGTGCCCGTTTTCCGTACCTGACCGGCGCTTGTCGGCGCGCCTTCGGTCATAGGCTTTCCACATTTGCCTTAGAATAGGTACAAGCTATGAGCGGCGATGGCAAGCCGTCGTCAGCCCGGAAGAGCCCCGCCGTGACGCCGTGCGACGGGCCTCAAGTCATTCGTTTCGCTGGCATTGTTGTGCGCTGCAGCACGACCCGAAGTCGGTTCAACACCGGTTTGGCGTGGATTATCCGCGTCATCGGCGGACTCCCCGGCCGGCGCGCTCCCGGCAACCCGCACGGCGGACGGGATTTGCTGCGTTGCAACATGTTGCGGTGCCGGTTCGGCGGGCGCTTGCGACACATTGTCGTGGCCCGCCGATGTGCCGACCGGTTCGCCTGCCGCATCCCGTCCGAGCGCCCGGTCAAACATCTCGGCCACTTCGCGGATGGCGTCCCGGCCCGTCTCCATGGGTCCGAAGCCCGGCGCGGCGCCCGGCGTGTTGTAGTCATAGGCGTAGTCCAGCGCGGGGCTGACATAGTCGCGAATGGCCGGATCGAGCAGCCACATGCGCTGCAGCGCCGCGTTGCGCAGGCCCGTCGGCACCCAGGGCTGCATGAACGCGGCCAGGCTCTGGCCGGGCACGAGATCCTCGAGCTTCGGAAGCTCCGCCAGGAGGTCGTCCAGCGTCCGGCCCTCGGGAAGGGCAGGCGGCGCCTCCGCGGCCGCGGGCTGCTCGGCCGGGGCCGGCTCGGGCTCGCGCTTCAGCCGCGACCAGCGTGCAATGAACCCTTCATGGCCGCGGCTCACGAGCGCCTCCCGGGGGCCTGACGCGCCGGATGGCCGAGACCGAAATCGGGTTCCGCGTGGGGATCCTTGCGGTCGCGCTTGCGCTTGAAGAAGGGCTCCTCGACATGGTGGGCGTCGACGAAGGCCTGCAACTCGACGGCGATCTCGTGCGGCATGGCCAGCGGCTCGACCTTGTCCGACACCACATCGACGAAAGCCTCCCCCTCGTAGGGATCGACCGTGGCTCCCGCCACGAACCAGCCGCCCTCCGCGGCTTCGCGCAGGGCCACCCAGACAGAGGGCCGTCCCGAGACGAGATTGTCGCGGTAATGGGACGTCTCGCCCGAATGGAAGGTCAGCTCCGCCGGGCCGAGATACCAGCGCTCGACGGCCCCCTCGGCGCCGATGAGCGTGCCCGGCGCGACGGCAGGCAGGCCCGGCAGGACGGCCTCGGGAAGCCATTCGAAATCGACCCAGGGATTGTTCAGCTTGCGCTTCACGGCGACGATGCCGACGGTCACGATCTGCACGGGCATGGATGTCTCCCTCAGGCCGCCTGCCGGCCGGCGAGCGGCAGGCCGACGATCAGGTTCTGCGGCTTGATCCGGAGGATCATGTCCTCGGTCAGCGCCATGATGACATAGACCGGCTTTCCCGCGAGCTTCGGGTCGACCATGCGGGCATCGGCGAAGTCGAGACGGAACAGGCCGCAGACGCGGCTCTGGTCGGCCGGATCGATCGACTCGCCGCGCCACAGCCGGTTGCCGAGGGCGGTGGCCTCGGCATCGAGGCCGACGAACCAGCGCCAGTCGGCATCCTCGATGCGATCGATCGGAGTGATGGTCGTCTCGACGCCGAGCATATGGGCGATCCAGGTTTCCAGCGCCCGGCACAGGGCCTCGCGGGAGCGCGGGTCGCCGCCGATATTGAAGACCATCGAGAAGGCATCGGAGCGCGACCAGTAGGTCGGCGCGGTCTCGTCCGTCATGACCTCCAGATCGCCCATGCCGTCGGTCCCCATCATGGCGGCCAGCGGCGAGGTTTGCAGCAGGGCCTGGCGCTCCGCCTCGAAGGCCTCGATGAGTTCCTGGTCCGCCAGGAGCAGGGTCCCGTCCTTCAGCGAGCCCTTCTGGGGGCGGAAGAAGAGTTCCGCCGCGCGCAGCACGAAGGGGTCCTCGCAGCCGTCCAGCGCATTGCGCAGGACGAGATGGACGAGCTGGTTGAGAAAGAGCGGCGGCACGCCCCTGGCGCCCTGGCGGACGATGGCGAGATAGGCCGCCTCGATGCTCGGATGGGCCATCAGCTTGTCGCGGAAGCCGATCATGAACTGCCAGTTCTCGCGGGCATCCTCGTCCGCGACGGCGGCGATCATGGCGGCGGTCACCGGCCGGCGCGGGTCGCGCATCAGGTCGGCGTGCAGCGCACGCTCGGCATCGCAGGCCTCGGCGGGCGGGATCAGTTCCGGGCGGGCGAGATAGGCGAGGATCATCTCGTCGGTGACGGCGAGGCCGCCGCCGTCGACCCGGCGTGTCATGTGATGGCCGGAGGAGACCCAGAATTCGGTGACGGTGCGGGTTTCGGTGGTCATTTGCGCGCTGCCATCATGTCGATCAGGTCGACCCGCTCTTCGGGGCCGTCGTCCTCCACGACCTCGTGAAAGGTGAAGGCGCGGGCCGTCGCATGCAGGCTGTCGGCACCAGCGGTCTTCTCGCGCGCGGTGAGGGTGCGGAACTGCTCGCGGATCTCGCCGTCCTCGAGGGCGCGGTGCATGGCCACCAGCGTGCCCTCGTCATGCTCGGCGAGGGATGTGGCGAAGGCGATCTCCTCCGCCGCCGCGGCCCGGGCCGCCTCCATATCGGGCGCGCCGAGCTTTTCGACCAGGTGGCGGGCGAGGCTGTCGATCGCGGCGGTGCGTTCCTCCGACCGGATCGGCTGCGCAACGACCAGCGTCGAGAAGGCGAGCGAGGCAACGCCGACGAAGCCCGAGCGGAAGGCGGCGCGCTCCTTGCCGGCGAGGCCGGCCACATCAACGCCCCAGAACAGGAAAGTACCCGTCACCGCCCATTCGCCGGGTTCAGCGGCCCGGGGAAAGACGAAGGTGTCGGAAGGGTCGAGGCGGATGGTCCGCAGCATCATCACAGCTTCGGCCCTCCCGTCTCGCGGTCGAGCCAGGCGGCGGCCTTCAGACCGTCGAGGAAACCGACGCGGCGCTCCGTGTCGCCAACCGCGGTGCGGACGACGAGGTCGCCGGCGGGCGAGAGCGTGAGCGTGTCGCCGGGCCGGTCCTTGGCGAGGCGCTGCACATAGTCGGCGAGGATCGGCGCAATGCCCTGATGCTGGAAGACATCGACGAGACGCAGGAAGAAGCGGGCGAAGCTCTCGATCAGCATGGAGGGGCCGACGCCCTCAAAACCCTCCTCGTCGAGGGCGGCGGCGGTGGGCGCCTGCCCCGGCTCGACAAGACCCGAAAAGGCGACCCGGATGCTCGCCGAAAAGACCATCCAGGCGGGAACCTCGTCCTCGCCACAGCGCTTGGGCCAGCCGAGCCGGCCGCCACCGACGAGACCACCGTCGAAGCGGATCGCGTCGGGAAAGCCGAAGGAGACGCTGCGCTCGGGCGGGCACAGTGCGGCGATGGCGTCAGCGGCGGCGTTCATGCCGATGAAGAAGGCCTTGCGAGCCTCGGCCAGCGGCTGGTCGTGCTCGAGGATCACGGCGAACTCGGCGACATCGAAACGGCGAACCCAGACCAGCGTGCCTGCGCCCTCGTCGGCCGCCACGCGGCAGGCATGGGCGAAGGCATCACCCGATTCGCGCAGCGGAACGGCCCGAAAGCCGGGCGGCAGGTCGAGGGACGACGGGGCGCGGAGCGTGACGAGGGCCATGGGGTCCCTTGGTTCAGGGGGCGCGGCAACAGGCCGGTCTGGTTCTTTTGACTGCTTCCAATATATGAAGACGACCCGCGGCGGGAAGAGCCGTGGACCGGAGAGCACAATGACGGCAGGCACCACATTCCTCTGCTCCTGCGAGGAAACCATGCCCTTGCATGGGGAGACAGTGGCGAAGGCGTGCCGGACGAAGGTCCGCACCGCCGACCAGCTCTGCCGCAAGGAACTCGATTTCTTCAAGGCGGTGGTCGCCCAGGGTGGTGACGTGACCGTGGCCTGCACCCAGGAAGCCCCGCTGTTTTCGGAGGTGGCGGAGGATCTCGGCCATGCCGGCCGCCTGACCTTCGCCAATGTGCGCGAACAGGCGGGATGGGCGGCCGAGGCGCAGCGGGCCGGCCCGAAGACCGCCGCGCTCCTCGCCGCGGCAGCCGAGGACATGCCGCCGATCCAGGCGGTGTCGCTGACCTCCAAGGGCGTGGCGTTGATCTATGGCCGCGACGAGGAGGCGATCCAGGTGGCCCGGCGCCTCGCGGAGACACTCGACGTCACCGTCCTTCTCACCCGGCCCGGCGAGGTGACGCCGCCGCGGGAAACCGCCTTTCCGGTGGTCAAGGGGACAATCACCGCCGCCCAAGGCCATCTCGGCGCCTTCTCGATCGATGTCGACGACTATGCCCTCGCCTCGCCGTCGTCGCGGCGCACCTATCTGTGGCAGGCGCCCCGCAACGGCGCGTCCTCCACTTCCGACATCGTCATCGACCTGTCCGGCGGGATGCCGCTCTTCCCGGCGCACGAGCTGCGGCCCGGCTATCTGCGTGCCGACCCGCGCGATGCGGCGGCCGTCGAACGCCTGATCGGCGAGGCGAGCGGCCTCGTCGGCACTTTCGACAAGCCGCGCTTCGTCACCTTCACCGCCGATCTCTGCGCCCATTCGCGCAACAAGATCACCGGCTGCACGCGCTGCCTCGATCTCTGCCCGACCGGAGCGATCACCCCCGACGGCGACCATGTCGCCATCGATCCCGCCGTCTGCGCCGGCTGCGGACAATGTGCCGCGGCCTGCCCGACGGGCGCCGCAGCCTATGCCCTGCCGCCGGTCGACGCGCTGCTGCGCCGCCTGCGGGCCCTGCTGACGACCTATGCCGCGGCTGGCGGGTCAGGCGCCGTCCTGCTGATCCATGACGGCGACCACGGCCTGCCGCTGATCGATGCGGTGGCGCGGTTCGGCGCCGGGCTGCCGGCCCATGTCCTGCCCCTGCAGGTCAACGAGATCACCCAGGCCGGGCCGGAGGTCTTCGCCGCTGCCATCGCCTATGGCGCGGCGGGCGTGGCGGTGCTGGGCCGCGCCAAGCCAAAGCACGATCTGCTCGGGCTGACGCGGACACTCGACACGACGCGCACCATCACCCAGGCGCTCGGCTTTGGCGCGGATGTGGTCCGGCTGATCGAGACCGACGATCCCGACAGGCTCGCCGAGGCGCTCGCGGTACCCTTTGCCGGCACGCCCTCGCCCAAGCCCTCGACCTTCCTGCCGATGGGGACGAAGCGCGGCCTGCTCGAACTGTCGTTCCTCGAACTGCATGCGGCGGCACCCACGCCGGTCGACCGGATCGCCCTCGACAAGGGGGCGCCCTTCGGCAAGGCGGAGGTCGATCTTGCGGCCTGCACCCTGTGCCTGGCCTGTGTCTCGGCCTGCCCGACGGCGGCGCTGTCCGACAATCCGGACAAGCCCATGCTGTGCTTCACCGAGAGCCTCTGCGTTCAGTGCGGGCTCTGCGAGCAGACCTGCCCGGAGGACGCCATCGCCCTCATGCCGCAACTCGACTTCGTCGCCTGGCAGGAGCCCAGGCGGATCGTGAAGGAGGAGGAGCCGTTCCACTGCACCACCTGCAACAAGGCCTTCGGCACGAAATCCACCATCGAGCGGATCGCCTCCAAGCTCGAGGGACACTGGATGTTCTCCGGCGCCAATGCGGGGCGGCGCGAGGCGCTGTTCATGTGCGAGGACTGCCGCGTCGAGCGCGTCGTCAACGAGGGCTTTGACCCCTATGCGGCCCAGCCGCGGCCGAGGGTGCGCACGGCCGAGGATTATCTCGCCGAGGCGAAGGACGGCAAGGACGGGCTGAACTGAGCTATTCGGCGCCCGTCGCCTTGGCGATGAAGTCGACGAGCGCCTTGAGATCGTCGGGATCGGTCACCTGCTGCTCTGGCATCTTGGTGCCCGGCGTATAGGCATTGGGGCCGATCTCGAAGAGGCGCGCAATGGTCTCCTTGGTCCAGACGATATCCATGCCGCGCAAAGCCGGCGAAAAGTCGTAACCGGGGGCGGTGCCGATACGCCGGCCGATGACGCCGTGCAGCGTTGGACCGGCGCGGTTGCCGTCGTCGGGATCGAGGGTGTGGCAGGCCGAACAGGCGCGGAAGACCTCGGCTCCGGGATGGTCGGCGAGGCGGGCGACGCGATCGGAAGGCCGCGCCAGGACGACGGCGCCGAGATGTTCGCCGGTCGCCGCCAGCCAGCGGCGCACCAGCCGGTCGCCGCCACCGGTCATCAGTTCGTCGGTGCCCGGACGGAAGGCGAGCGACCAGACCGGCAGTCCCGGGCCGACCAGCACGCGCTCGATCCGGCGCGACGCCCGATCGACCAGCGCCACCGATCCGCGGATCCCGGCCGCGGCGATCCGCCGGCCATCGGGCGACAGGGCGACTGCGACGATCGGCGTTTCGGCCGCCGCGATGTCGCCGATCCGCGTGCCGTCGGCGGCGAGGATGCGCAGCCGGCCATCGGCGCCGCCGGCGACGATTTCACCATCGGGTGCGACGGCGAGCCCGGCCACGGGAAGGCCGAGATCGATGCTGCGGGGCGTCGCGCCGTCGAGCGGCGTGACCCGCAGCGTGGCGTCGTGGCCGCCGGTGACGATGGCGCGTCCGTCGGGCGTGAAGGCGACCGTGTTCACGGGCCCGCGATGGCCGGAAAAGACCCTGGCCTCTCCACCCGCCAGCGGCGTCACGCGCGCCGTGCCATCCCAGGCGGCGGAGGCAAGGAACCGTCCGTCCGGCGAGAGGGCAAGGCCCGCGATCGGTCCGGTATGGCCCTCGATCCGCCCTTCCGGGTCGGGGCGGCCCGCGCGCCAGAGAAGAATGCGGCCGTCCTCCCCGCCGGTGACGAAGCGCCCGTCGGGCAGCGCCAGCACCGCATTGACCGAGCTTTCATGGCCGCGCAGCACGGCCATGGCCAGTCCGCGCTCGATGTCCCACAGGATCGCAGACGTATCGAACGAGCCGGAGAGGGCGACACGCCCGTCCGGCGCCGCCGCAAGGGCGCGGACCGGGCCGCCATGGCCCCTGAGTTCCTGTGCGACGGCGGGCGCGGCGATCAGGGCGGTGAAGACGAGAAACAGGCGAAGCATCGGCGATCCGGAACTGGGCGGTACAGCCTACAGGGTGGCGGAGAACGGCGTGGGATCAAGCCCGCCGCCGATCACAAGGTTCACCGCTGTGCGGATGGGCAGCTGGTCCCCGCGGCGGCGCCTCGACACGGGGGGCGTGCGCCTTAAGATCGCCGCGTCCCCGTCCGTGTTCCGCATCGAGATCCGCCATGACCTCCGCCCCTGCCGCCGGCCCTTTCGACCTCGTGATCCGCGGCGGCCGCGTCATCGATCCGGACAGCCGGCGCGACGAAGTCTGCGACCTTGCCGTGACGAAGGGCCGCATCGCCGCCATCGGTGCGATCACCGGCGAGGGGGCCCGCGAGATCGATGCCCGCGGCCTGGTGGTCGCCCCCGGCTTCGTCGATCTCCATGCCCATGGCCAGACGGTCGCCGCCGACCGGATGCAGGCCTTCGACGGCGTCACCACGACACTGGAGCTGGAGGCCGGCGTGCTGCCGGTGGCGCTCTGGTACGAGAACCAGGCCAGGAAGGGCCGGGTGCTCAATTATGGCACGGCGGCGAACTGGGCCTTCGCCCGCATCGCGGCGATGATCGGCGTCGAGCCGGAGGCCGATCTCGGCTTCATGGGCCGCCATTCCAACGACAAGCGCTGGATCGACAATGTCGCGACCGATGCGGAGATGGGCGAGATCCTGCGGCGCCTGCGGCAGGGCCTGGACGAGGGCGGCATCGGCATCGGCATCCTCAACGCCTATGCGCCGGGCGCCGGCGTCAAGGAGATGTCGGCCGTCTGCTCACTGGCTGCCGACTATGCCGTGCCGACCTATACCCATGTCGCCTATGCCTCGAACATCGACCCCAGGAGCTCGATCGAGGCCTACACGCGGCTGGTCGGCTATGCCGGCTCGACCGGCGCGCATATGCATATCTGCCATTTCAACAGCACCAGCCTGCAGGACGTGGAGCGCGCCGCGGCGCTGGTCCGCAAGGCCCAGGAGCTCGGCCTCAAGATCACTGTTGAGGCCTATCCCTACGGCACCGGCTCGACGGTTCTGGGCGCCACCTTCTTCGCCGATCCCGGCTTTACCGAGCGCACCGGCGGTCCCTACGAATCCATCGAGATGGTCGATACCGGCCGCACCTTCCACAACCGCGACGAACTGCTGGCGGCACAGGCGCAGGATCCGGGCTCGCTGGTGCTCTGGCATTTCCTCGACGTCGAGGCCAATCCGCGCCACCGCGACCTCCTTGACGTCTCGGTCCTCTATCCCGGCGGGGCCATTGCCTCGGATGCCATGCCCTGGACCAATCCCGACGGCTCCGTCTATGACGGCTCGGACTGGCCTCTGCCGGAGGGCACGAGCTCGCATCCGCGCTCGTCCGGCACGTTCACACGATTCCTGCGCCAGTACGTGCGCGAGCGCACGATGCTGCCGCTCATCGACGGCCTGGCCAAATGCACGCTGATTCCCGCCGAGATCCTGGCCGAGAGCACGCCGGCCATGCGGGCGAAGGGGCGCCTCAAGGTCGGCGCCGATGCCGACATCGTCGTCTTCGACTACGACAGTCTGACCGACCGGGCCGAGTTCAAGGCGATGAACCGTGCCTCGGACGGCATGCGCCATGTCATCGTCAACGGCGAGGCGGTGATCGCCGATGGCGAACTCGAGCATGACGCGCGGCCGGGCCGGCCGGTGCGCCGGCCGGTCAAGGCGGCGTGATCCCGGCATGAGCATTCCGGTCATCCTCGTCACCGGCTTTCTCGGAGCGGGCAAGACGACGCTGATCAACCACCTCCTCACCGCCAATGGCGGGCGGCGGCTCGCGGCCGTCGTCAATGATTTCGGCGCCATCAATATCGACGCCGACCTGATCGCGGAGCAGGCCGATGGCGTGGTGAGCCTCGCCAATGGCTGCATCTGCTGCTCGCTGCAGGGCGACCTCCTGCGAACGCTGTCGAACCTCCTCCGGCGGACGCCGCCGCCCGAGGGAATCGTCATCGAGACGAGCGGCGTTTCGGACCCGGCGGAGATCGTGCGGAGCCTGCTCGATCCCGTGATCTGGCGGGATGCGGCGCTGGAGACCGTCATCGCGGTGGCCGATGCCCGGGCCCTCTCCGACGATCCGGCGCTGCTCGACGACGCGCTCTGCCGCTCGCAGATCGCCAGCGCCGACATCGTGGCGCTGAACAAGGCCGATCTCGTGGACGCGGCGGAGCGCGCCCGCGCCCGCGCCGCCCTGGCGAAGCTGAAGCCGGAAAGGGTGATCTTCCCCGTGGCCGAGGGACGCATCGCGCCGGAGCTCGCCTTCGCCGGCGGAGGACACGAACCCAGGGTCGCCGATCCGCGCGCCGCCGCGCGGGCGCGCTTTGTCACGCCACGCTTCGAGACGACGACCTTCACGGCGGACCGCCCCCTCGGCATGGCGGCTTTCCAGGCGGCGATCGGCCGGCTGGCGCCGCAACTGGTGCGGGCCAAGGGCTTCGTGACCTTCGCCGGCCAGCCCGATCGGCCCATGCTGTTCCAGCTCGTGGGGGATCGCGCGACGCTCGGCCCCGCGCCGGCGGTGGCACGCGGCGAGACCGTGCGGCTCGTTCTGATCGCCGAGATGGGGCGCATCGAGCCGGACGCGTTGCGGGCGGCGCTCGCCGCATGTGTTGAAGCCTGAAGGGCGGTTGGTCCATCCTTGCCGCCGGTGCATTCCCTCGCCTTGACTGATCATTGCCCGCCTCCTGTTCCGGCGCCGGCTCCGGCGTTTCTCCATTCCCAAGGCTGCAATCCTGACCTTGCGGCAGCAATTGACTCCGCCGGGCCGGTGGCGGTAGCTGAAATGCATGTGGCTTTTCCGTGTCGATCGTTTCAGGACGGCGCGCAGCATTCTCGCTGCGACGCTGGTCTATGTGATTGCCGCGACGGGCCTTCTGGGCTCGGTCGCGCGGGCTGCCGGCGGCCTCGAATCGTCCGGCTTCGTCGTCATCTGCACCACCGAGGGTCAGGCCATCGCCCATGACGGGGCGCAGCCGACGACCAAGGCCGCCGCCGCGCATCATTGCGGTCTGTGCAATGTCACGCCGTGGGACCCATCGCGCACGGTGTCCGCCGTCGGCGCGCCGGTGGAGATGCCCGCCGCACCGCGGGCCCCCGTCCGCAGCTATGATCCCGTCCTGCCGGCCCACGCCTTCGAGGGCTGGCTCGGCACGCGGTCACCGCGAGCGCCCCCCTTCGCCAGCTGATCACGACCCTTCCCCCGGCGCATGGCCCGACGGCCTGCGCCCGTCGTCATCTCCTGTCGAAGTCCCACATCATGATCCGCTTTCCCCTGCCGCGCGCCGGGCTGATCGCCCTTGCCGCCGCCTCGCCTTTCGCCATCGCCATCGCCACGGCCATGGCCCAGACCACCCAGCTTCCCACCATCACGATCGAGGGCCGGGGGGCCGCATCCGGACAGGGTGGCGGGACGCTCACCTCGCCGCCGGTCGCCGAACAGCGCCGCGCGGTGAACGGCACCGCCGGCTCGGTCTCCCACATCGACGCCGAGACCACCCGCAACATCTATGCGACCAACCTGCGCGACGTGCTGCAGGACACGCCGGGCATCCTGGTGCAGAACCGCTACAGCCAGGAGGTACGCCTCTCGATCCGCGGATCCGGCCTTGCCCGCGCCTTCCACACCCGCGGCATCGAGATCCTCCAGGACGGCGTGCCGACCAATCTCGCCGACGGCTCCGGCGACTTCTACCAGATCGATCCCCTGGCGCTGCGCGCCATCGAAGTGTTCCGCGGCGGCAATGCCCTGCCCTTCGGCTCCTCGACCCTTGGCGGCGCCATCAATTTCGTCACGCCGACGGCCCATACGGCGACGGCCCCGAACGTCTTCAGCCTCGAGGCCGGCTCCTTCGGCACGATCCGCGGCCACGGCTCGGTGTCGCGCGTCATGGGCGACTGGGACTTCCACGCCTCGGGGACGGTGACCCATTCCGACGGCTGGCGCGCCCATGAGCAGCAGACGCTCGGCCATTTCAACGCCAATGTCGGCCGGCGCATCTCTGACCGGTTGGAGACGCGCTTCTATTTCGGCGCCTATTACACCGACGTGAAGCTGCCGGGCTCGCTCACCTATGGCGCGGCCATGACCAATCCCCGCCAGGCCGCGACGGCGGCCGTCACCGGCGACCAGGCCCGCAACACCTATGTGCAGCGCCTCGCCAATGTGACGAGCATCAAGTTCGACATCGGCCAGCTCGACATCACCTCCTGGGTCATCCACAAGCACCTCAACCATCCGATCTTCCAGGTGCTGGACCAGGACGGCTGGACCTACGGCATCTCGCCGCGCTTCACCGGCTCGTTCAGTCTCGGCGGCTACCGGAACGACCTGATCGTCGGCGCCCGCATCTTCGCCGGCAACAACCAGGCCCTGCAGTTCGTCAATGTCGGCAATGCAGTGCGCGGCGCCCAGACGGTAAACGCCCGTCAGGTCGCCACCAACTACGAGGCCTGGTTCGAGAACCGGTTCTTCATCCTGCCGCAGCTCGCCTTGACTGCGGGCCTCAAGGCCTATGTCGCGAAGCGCGACTTCGCCGGCCGGCTCAACATGAACACCGCACCGGTCACCGTCGATACGGGCGTCACCTATTCCGGCGTCAATCCGCGCATCGGCCTCCTGTGGGAGCCGATCCGCGACGTGCAGCTCTTCGCCAACGTCACCCGCTCCTCCGACGTGCCGGACTTCTCCGACCTGACGCAGACGACGGCGGCAACCACCGCCTTCGTGCCGCTGAAGGCGCAGACCGGCACGACGTTCGAGATCGGCACGCGCGGCCGCTACGGCGCCTTCAACTGGGAGGCGACGGCCTATCGCGCCGACCTGCGCAACCAGATGCTGCAGTTCAATACCGGCGTCGGCATCCCCGCCGCCACCTTCAACGCCGCACGAACGCAGTTGCAGGGTGTCGAACTCGCCGCCAGCGTCGATCTGGCGCGCGATCTCACCGGCAATGGCGATCGCCTCACCCTCAAGCAGGTCTGGACCTGGTCGGACTTCCGCTTCGTCGGAGACGCCGTCTATGGCAACAACCGCCTGCCGCTGGCTCCAGAACATGTGCTGCGGACCTCGCTGACCTATGCGCATCCCGCCGGGTTCTCGATCACGCCGTCGGTCGACATCGTGCCGCAGGGCGCGTTCGTCGACTACCGCAACACGTTCCGCGTTCCCGGTTATGCCCTGTTCAATGTCAGCGCGGCGGCCAGGCTACCGAATGGCGGCGAGGCCTTCGTCGATCTGCGCAACATCGCCGACAAGCGGTACATCTCCGATTTCGGACCAGTGGTGCTCTACAATGCGGCCACGACCACGAGCTTCTTTCCGGGCACGGGCCGCAGCATCTATGGCGGCCTGCGCGTGAAGTTTTGATGTTATGATGTTACATATGGCCGGGCCTTCGGGCCCGGCCGTCGCCGCCAACCCGTGCTGAACCCTTAGGGCCCATGCTGCTCGACAGCGCCATCCGCGAGAGACGTGGCGACCCGCCTGATGGCGGGCCGTTTCCGCATGCTCCGCCGCTGCGGCCGGTGGAGCAGCCGGCGCTGTACCAGGCCCCGCCGGTGCTGATCCGTACCGGCCAGGCCGGCGACCCCCCGCCACTCGGCCTCGTGCCGGTGCCGCCGGAGAGACCACTGCAGCCGGGGAACCGCTGGCTCGCACCGGCGACCAACCTTGTCTCCGTTCTGCTGCACGGCGCAGCGCTCGCCGGCTTCCTCGCCTTCGCCGTCCCGACCCTGCCGCGGTCCGATCAGCCCTCCGTCGAGGTCGAGCTGGTCCAGCCTGATGCCGAGCCACCGCCGGCGGCCGCGGCTCCTGAAACACCGGCCGAGACGTCGCCTGTCGAGACGCCACCGGTCGAGATCGCCCTGCCGCCGGTCGAAGACCTCCCGCTTCCCGCCGAACTGATCCCGCCCGAGCCGGTCGCAGCGGCCGAACCGCCGTCGATCGACCTTCCGCCGCCGGACATCGAGACGCCGCCACTGCCGCCGGAGCTGCTGCCGCCGGAACGGCCGGCCATCGACCCTGCCACCGTCACCATCGATCCGCCACCGGTCGCCGACCTTCCCCTGCCCGCCGAGTTGGTGCCGCCGCCACGGGCCGCGCCACCGGTGCGGCGGGACCAGGCACGACCGCCCGTCCAGCGCCAGCAGAGCGAGCGCCAGCCCCCCAGGCGCCAGCCGCCGCCGAGCCCACGGCCGGCCTCAGCGGCCTCGGAGGGTCGCGGCGTGAGCGCGCAGGCGTCGGCGCGTACGGCGACGCCGCCCCCGAGCTATCTCGGGAGCGTCATGGCCCAGCTCCACCGCGCCAAGCCGGCGGGATCGGGCCAGCAGGGTCGCGCCGTGGTGCGTTTTTCCATCCAGCGTTCCGGCGCGGCGGCCGGCATCGGCCTCGCCGCCTCGTCGGGCAATCCGGCGATCGACCAGGCCGCCCTCGCCATGGTCCGGCGCGCCGCGCCCTTCCCGCCCCTGCCGGCCGAATACGGGCCGGCCTCGATGCCCCTGACGGTTCCCATCAACTTCCGCTGACCGAGATCTCCCCATGAAACACGCCATCCTCGCCGGCCTTCTTGTCGCCTCGGCGATCGCGCCGCCGGCTTTCGCCCACGTCACGCTGGAGCGCGGCGAGGCGAGCCCTGGCTCCTACAAGGCCATCCTGCGGGTGCCGCACGGCTGCGGGCGCCAACCGACCACCGGGCTGACCGTGACCATTCCGGAGGGTGTCCATTCGGTCAAGCCGCAGCCAAAGCCCGGATGGGCGCTGGCCACGCGCGTGCAGCCCTATCATCGGACCTATGTCAATCACGGCCGCGAGGTGCGCGAGGGCGTCACCGAGATCTCCTGGTCCGGCGGCACGCTGCCGAACGAGCACTATGACGAGTTCGTCTTCGTCGGCCAGATCGACGCCTCGCTGGCCGGTGCCGGCCGCATCTTCTTTCCCGTCGTGCAGACCTGCGCCAACGGCGAGAACCGCTGGGTCGAGGTCCCGGTCGCCGGCAATTCGGGCCCTCTGGCCGCGCCCGCCCCGGCGCTGCGGATCGTCGGCGCCGCACCGCCGGCGCAACCGGCGGCCGCATCGGTGCGGGCCGGCAGCCTGACCATCGCCCAGCCCTGGTCGCGGGCGACGCCCGGCGGTGCGAGGGTCGCCGGCGGCTACCTGACCGTGACCAATACGGGAGCAGTCCCCGACAGGCTGATCGGCGGCAGCGCGGCCTTCGCCGAGCGGGTGGAGATCCACGAGATGGCGACGCGCGACGGCGTCATGACGATGCGCGCACTGCCGACAGGCCTCACCATCGCGCCGGGCCAGACGGTCGAGCTGAAACCGGGTGGCCTGCACGTCATGTTCATGGGGCTGAGGACCCCGCTCGCGGAGGGCCAGACCGTGAAGGTGACGCTGGATTTCGAGAAGGCCGGCAAGGTCGAGCTCGACTTCCGCATCGGCAGTCTCGGTGGCCGGGCGGCGCCCGGAGGAGAGCACCACCACCACTGATGCCGCTGCCGGGAATCGGCAGGAGACAGGTTACAGGACCGATCGGCGTTCAGAAGCCCCGATTATCCTAAAGGCTAGTGGGCAGCAGCCTTGCGCGGAAGGCGTTGCCAGCACGGCCCAACCTTCGGCTTATGCCGGCCTCGGCGCGCCTTTTTTGCAGGGCGCCCCGTCCATTTCTGGAGGAATCGCATGAAACGCCGCAATTTCCTGGCTGCCTCGGGCGCCGGGCTCGCCGCTGCCGCCGTCGCCGCTCCCGCCGTCGCGCAGTCCTCGCCCGAGATCAAATGGCGCCTGACGTCGAGCTTCCCGAAGTCGCTCGACACGATCTATGGCGGCGCCGAGACGATCGCCAGGCAGGTCGCCGAGCTCACGGACAACAGGTTCCAGATCCAGGCCTTCGCCGCCGGCGAGATCGTGCCGGGGCTGCAGGCGCTCGATGCCGTGTCGAACAACACGGTCGAGATGTGCCACACCTGTTCCTACTACTATGTCGGCAAGGACCCGACCTTCGCCATTGGTACAGCCGTGCCCTTCGGCCTCAATGCCCGCCAGATGAACGCCTGGCTGTTCCAGGGCGGCGGCAACGAGCTCTTCAACGAGTTCTACAAGAAGTACAACATCCATGCGATGCCGGCCGGCAACACGGGCGCCCAGATGGGTGGCTGGTTCCGCAAGGAGATCAAGACGGTCGAGGATCTCAAGGGCCTGAAGATGCGCATCGCCGGCATTACCGGCCAGGTCCTTTCCCGGCTCGGCGTGGTGCCGCAGCAGGTTGCCGGCGGCGACATCTATCCGGCACTGGAGAAGGGCACGATCGACGCCGCCGAATGGGTCGGCCCCTATGACGACGAGAAGCTCGGCTTCAACAAGGTGGCGCCGTTCTACTACTATCCCGGCTGGTGGGAGGGTGGCCCGACCGTCCACGCCATGGTGAATATCGAGAAGTGGAACGCCCTGCCGAAGTCCTACCAGGCGGCGCTCACCAATGCCTGCACCACCGCCAACACGGTGATGCAGGCGAAGTACGACCTGCAGAACCCGGCGGCCCTGCGCCGCCTGGTGGCCGCCGGTACCCAGCTGCGTCCCTTCTCGCAGGAGGTGATGGAGGCCTGTTTCACGGCTGCCAACCAGCTCTATGGCGAGATCAGCGCCCGCAACGCCGATTTCAAGAAGATCATCGACGCCATGCAGGCAACGCGGTCCGAGCAGTACCTGTGGTGGCAGGTCGCCGAGTTCACCTACGACGCCTTCATGATCCGCGCCCGCGCCCGCACGGGCCGCTGATCCTCGCCACCTGACCGGCGACAGGAGGCCGCGTCCCCCGGGGGCGCGGCCTTTCCGTTTGGTTCCCGGCGGGGAGGAAAGGGAGCCCTGCCGGAAAACAGGGCTCCAGCTCTGGCGCGAAGCGTGTGATCGGTGGCAGTTTGCGCCCCCGGCCTGGTCCCGCGCGGGGACCGGCGCCCGCTTGCATCCGCGGAGGACGACAACGATGTCCAACAACCTCAAGTTCTACATCAACGGCGAATGGGTCGCCCCGACCGGCGGCGCGACCCTCGAGGTGATCGATCCCTCGACCGAAGAGCCCTTCACGCAGATCGCGCTCGGCACCGAGGCCGATGTCGACAAGGCGGTGAAGGCCGCCCGCGAGGCGTTCAAGACCTTCTCGCAGACCACCAAGGCGGAGCGACTGGCGCTGATGCGCAAGCTGCTCGAGGTTTACAACAAGCGCTTCGCAGATGTGGCCGACGCCCTCTCGCGCGAAATGGGCGCGCCGAAGAAGCTCGCCCACACCGCCCAGGCCGGCATGGGCACGGCCCACCTGTCGAAGATGATCGAGACGCTCGAGAACTTCGAATTCGAGGAGCTGCGCGGCACGACCCTGATCGCCAAGGAGCCGATCGGCGTCGTCGGCATGATCACGCCATGGAACTGGCCGATCAACCAGATCATGTGCAAGGTCGCCCCGGCGCTGGCCGCCGGCTGCACGATGGTTCTGAAGCCGAGCGAGATCGCGCCGATCAACGCCATCATCTTCGCCGAGATCATGCACGAGGCCGGCGTGCCAAAGGGCGTGTTCAATCTCGTCAACGGCGACGGCCCGACGGTGGGCGAGGCGATCGCCCGCCATCCCGGCGTCGACATGGTGTCCTTCACCGGCTCCACCCGGGCCGGCGTGCTGGTGGCCAAGGCCGCCGCCGACACCGTCAAGCGGGTGCATCAGGAGCTCGGCGGCAAGTCGGCCAACATCATCCTGCCCGACGCCGACATCGCCAAGGCGGTGAAGCTCGGCGTCGAGGGCATGATGCGCAATTCCGGCCAGTCCTGTAACGCTCCGACCCGCATGTTCGTGCCGGCTGCGAAGCACGACGAGGCCAAGCAGGTCGCCAAGGAGACCGCCGAGAAGCTGAAGGTCGGCCCGGCCTCGTCAGAGGACAGCTGGATGGGCCCTGTCGTCAGCGAGGTGCAGTTCAACAAGATCCAGAAGCTGATCGAGAGCGGCATCAAGGAAGGCGCAGAGGTCGTCACCGGCGGCACCGGCCGTCCCGAGGGCCTCAACCGCGGCTACTACGTGCGCCCGACCGTCTTCGCCGGCGTGACCGACGACATGACCATCGCAAGGGAAGAGATCTTCGGGCCGGTCCTGTCGATCCTGCCCTACGACAGCGAGGACGAGATCGTCGAGCGTGCCAACAACACGCCCTATGGCCTCGCCTCCTACGTCCAGTCGGGCTCGCTGGAGAAGGCGCGTAAGCTCGCGTCGCAGATGCGCTCGGGCAACGTCTACATCAACTATCCCGCCTGGGACGCCGGCGCGCCCTTCGGCGGCTACAAGCAGTCCGGCAACGGCCGCGAATATGCCGAGTTCGGCCTTGAGGAGTTCCTGGAGATCAAGGGCACGGTCGGCTACGGCGCCGCCTGATCAACGCAACCCCTCCCTGATTGCGAAGGGCGGCCCTCGGGCCGCCCTTTTTCGTCGACAACCCGCAGCCGGACCGTCGAACGGGGGCCCTGCGCCGCGCGGCCGGCTGCGGCGCGCTACGACTGAAGGTGCGCCTCAGCAGGGACGCGGCGGAGCTGGGAACCGGTACCGGTCGATCGCGTTCTGTAACGGGACCGGGCGTCACATGGTCGCTCGTAATCCCGCGGATCATCCCCACATCAAGGCCATGAGCAAAATCGGAAAACGGATGGTGATCGGCCTTGGCTTGCTTGTCGGTCTGGGGGTGCTGGGCGCCGGCCTCTGGGCCTATGTCATGAGCAATGTCGAGCAGCCGCGCTACGGGCTCATCACGCGCGACGGGCCTGTCGAGGTGCGCGACTATCCGGCCATGGTGGTGGCGGAGGTGACGCGGGCCGGTGACCGGGGCAGTGCGGTCCGCGCCGGCTTCAGACCGCTCGCCGCCTATATCTTCGCCAGGGATCGCGGCGGCGAGAGCGTCTCCATGACGGCGCCGGTGACGCAGCAGCGCGAGACCATCGCCATGACGGCGCCGGTCACGCAGATGCCGGCGCGCTCGGAAGCGGGCGAGGCCTGGGTCGTCCGCTTCATCATGCCGTCGAAATACACGCTCGAGACCCTGCCGAAGGCGGCGGGCGACGATGTAAGGCTGCTACCGGTGCCAGCCGCGCGGCGTGCCGCGATCCGCTTTTCCGGGGTCGCGACCGATGAACTGATCGCATCGAACGAGGCGGCGCTGCGGAGCTGGCTGGCTGGGCGAGGCTTCACCATCCTCGGCGCGCCGACCTACGCCTATTACAACGACCCCTTCACACCCGGTTTCCTCAGGCGCAACGAGGTGCTGTTCGAGGTCGCAGGGCCCTGACCGCACCGATCACACCCTGATCGCGGCGATCCAGCACGGGCGGTCGCCTGACCCGCGACGTGGTGGGCCAGCGGACATCCCCAGCCGTGTCCGCCGGTGACGCGGCTACGGACCGCCACGGCGCGAGGTCCTGACAGAAGCCAGGCCGCGTCCAACCGTCACCCGCTGAGGCAGGGAGCCGGTCGCGCGGCTTCCATGCAAGCCCTGCAACCTCGCACCATGTATCGGCTTGCCTATCCGCAAGGGGCCGCCATTCACAGCCGCGCGACCAATGCTCACGAAAATGCGAGTGTGCATAGATGCAATCGAATGATTGCCATTTTTATTGCATTTTCTCAAGTTCGTGATTGGCAAGTGAACAGGCCGAGGTCCATTTCAGGGTTGTCGACGGCGGACACCTCCCGCCGACACAGCAACACCTTCCGGTCGGCGCGTGTCCCTCCCCGCCCGGTTTCGAATGGAGTTAAGACCATGAAGAAGTTCATCCTGACCGCCGCTCTGCTGGCCCCCCTCGCCGCCACCGCACCCGCCTTCGCCCAGGTCGACGCCTCGGCCAATGTCGCCGTCACCCAGGCCCGCGAGACCCCGCGCGAGTTCACCTCGCGCCGTGTCCTCGAGGTTCCCGCCGCGCTGAACCGTGGCGAGCAGGGCCAGATCAACCGTCAGGGCCCGGCGGGCAATTTCTGACGACAGCGCTTCAACCGGGATCTGCGGCCACGCCGCGGATCGCCCCGACATGACCGGCCGGGCCATCACGGCCCGCCGGCCCCCTCCAGGAGACCCACCATGAAGAAGATCATCCTCGCCGCCGCTCTGCTGGCGCCCCTTGCCGCCGCCCCCGCCTCCGCCCAGGTCGAGGCCACGGACGCCAACACCGTGACTCACTACCAGACCCAGGCGCCGCGCGAGTTCACCGCCCGCCGCGTCGCCTATGCGCCGGTCGCCGTCGACCGCTCGGATGTCCAGTCCGACCGTCAGGGCCCGGCCGGCAATTTCTGACGCCGTGCTTCACACCTGACCCGCCGCCCCCCAACAGGAGACCTATCATGAAGAAGCTCATTCTCGCCGCCGCGCTGCTGGCGCCCCTCGCCGCCGCGCCCGCCTCGGCCCAGGTCGAGGCCACGGAAGCCAACACCGTGACCCAGTACCAGAGCCAGGCGCCGCGCGAGTTCACCGCCCGCCGCATCGCCTACGCGCCGGTCGCCGCCGACCGCTCGGATGTCCAGTCCGACCGCCAGGGTTTGTCCGGCAACTTCTGACGCCGGCTTTACCTGACCAACGCAAACGCCGGGGCTGAGCTCCGGCGTTTTCGCGTTGGGAAACCGGAACGCCCCGCTTGCGCCGGTGACGGCGCGAAAGCCTTCAAGGGGGGAAGAATGGTACAGCCGCCCCGAATTGAACGGGGGACCTCCAGAGCCACAATCTGGCGCTCTAACCAACTGAGCTACGGCTGCACATGCCCGACCTGATGGAAAACCACCCGAGCGGCGCGCAACCTAGTCCGAAGGTCCGGGCAATGCAAGGCGCCTGACACGACCTTCGTCGGGCCATGGCCTCTTTTCGCAAGACTTTGACGACGTTGAGGGATTTTGTCGCCGGATCGGGCTGCACAACAGAAAAAACCCGGGCACTGGCCCGGGCTCGCAGTTTTGACCGCAGCTGCAAGAACGCGGTCGGGAGGAAGGTCATGCTGCCGCCCGCAGGCGGCGGCATGGTCAGATGGCGGCGGTCTTCATGACCTTGCCGACCTTTTCCTTGACCGGCTCGACGGTGTCGGTGGCGGTCTTCTGGACGACGGCCGAGAGGTCCTTGCCCTGGGCCTGGACGGTCTCGAACATCTTGCGTGCATAGGCCGTCTGAAGCTCGATGACCTCGGCCAGGGACTTGGCGCCCATCAGGTCGCGGGCATGGTCGAAGCCGGCATTCATGTTGAGACGGGCGGCCTCGAGGGCCTTCAGGTTGAAGTCCTTCACGCCGGCGCTCGCGGTGGAATAGGTGTCCTCGACCAGATCGGTGGTCTCTTCGGCCGCTGCCTTCATCTTGGCATAGCCGTCCTTGATCTGCGCCACGGCCTTTTCGGCGGCCTCGCGCATGGCGGCGGGCACCTCGGCCTTGGCGAAGTCGAAGGGGGCGGCGTCGAACTTCGGCATCTCGAACTTGGTCAGGTCGAAGGTCGGGAAGGGGAAGATCTGCGCGGCGGTCGCCGGCTTCTCGGTTTTCGGCGCTTTTGCAGCCTGGCTCATGATGGGCCTCCTCGCGGGGTCGCTTGAACGGTATGACGCCGCGACCGTTTCCCCGCCGGAACTGGCACGACGCGCCGGTCCGCATTGAGTTCGCAGACCATCACGACGATTTTATAAGCCAAAAGATGGTGCGTTGCAACAAATTATTGCATCGCACAAACTGTAGGACAGCCGTCAGTCCTGTCGCGCTGCCGATTTCGGGGCGAGGGCTCCGCCGAGTTCGCGCGCCTGTTCTTCCATCGCCTTCATCTGCTCCTGCAGGAAACGGGTCTGGATCTCCATCACCTCGGCCATGTCGCGGGCCTGAACGAGGCGCTGGGCATAGGCGAAGCTGGCGGCGACATTGGTCTCGGCAAAGGCGATGGCCTTGCGGCCGACATCCTGGGCGCTGGACTGCACCGAGCCGGCCGATCCGTCCATGGCCGAGACCGTCCGCTGGGCGGCGCCGACGAAACCGTCGAAGGCCTTGCGCGCCTGTTCGACGCTCTTGTCGGCGAACTCGCGCATTTCCTGGGGAATTTCGTAGACACCAGGGGTCCTGCCGGCCATGCAAACCTCCCGAATCGCGATCGCGCTGAGCACGCAACCCCATCCTAAGCTTCCGCGAGGCAGGTGCGATAGCTGTTGTGATTTACGCCTTCGGGCGGCGGCTGGATCTCACGCGCCGCCAGTCTCGGGCGGACGCTGGAGGCGCGCCAGTTCGCCGCGTACCAGGGCGAGTTCGGCGACGATGATGTCGAGACGGGCGTTGAGCTGGGCCTCTGCACCCGCCGGGTGCGTCAGCTTCGGCTGACCGTCATCGGTTTCGGCGTCGAGCGCCGTGACAACGACACCGATGAACAGGTTCAGCGCCATGAAGGTGGTCAGCACCATGAAGGTGATGATGATGAACCAGCCGAAGGGAAAGCCCTTTTCCGCAAGCGGCTTGACGATGCCGGCGGACCAGTCGTCGAAGGTCATGGCCTGGAACAGCGTGTAGGCAGAAGCGCCGATGCTGCCGAAATGGTCCGGCAGTGCCTGACCATAGAGCTTCGTGACGATCACCGCGAAGACGTAGAAGATCAGGCCGAGCAGCATGCCGATGGAGCCCATGCCCGGCAGCGCCGAGATGAGGCCGCCGACCACCCGTCGCAGCGCCGGCACGGCCGTGACCAGGCGCAGAACCCGCAGGATGCGCAGGGCGCGCAGCACCGAGAGGCTGTCGGAGGCCGGAACCAGGGCGATCGCGACCACGAAGAGGTCGAAGAGGCTCCACGGGTCGCGGAAAAAGGCGCCGCGCTTCACAGCGATCCGCGCGAGGATTTCGGCGACGAAGATCGTCAGGACGATATTGTCGATCGTCAGCAGGAGGCCGCCCATCTGGGCCATGACTGTGGGGCTGGTCTCAAGGCCGAGCGTGATGGCGTTGATGACGATGAGCACGATGATGGCGGTCTCGAACCGCGGGTGCTGGATCAGGGCGCGCAGCTTGTCGATCATGGGGGAGGCCGGTGGTCTCGCGGGTGGGAATTAACCCTGCCTAACACGGGCTCTTGACTGCCGCCACGGCAGCGCGGGCACAGACGGTCCGAACACGCATCTGGATTAACCCTAACTGCGGGTTGACGCTCCGGAAGACCCTTCGCGACATGGACGTTTCGGCTCTGTTCCGACACAATTGCTCAACACATCCTTTACCAATGCGGCGTGCCGGATGTGGCACGCCTCGCCTCGTGCCCGGAAGCGACCGTATGACATCCGCGTTCCCCAGCCTGTCGACGATCCTGTCGGAGCCGGACGTCGCGCGCCTCATGGCGGAACCGGGCCCGTGGTGGCTGTGGACCGCAGATGCGAGCCGGCTCGTCATTGCCAATACGACCGGCGCACGCGCCATGGGCGCCAGCGGCCTCGCCGCGGCCCTCGACCGCGACTATCCCGGGACCCATGCCTTCGCCGCCCAGATCGGGCGGCTGGCGCCGACCCTGCCGGCCGACGGCACGCCGCGCAGCGAGCGCCTGCGCATCGCGGGACGGTTCGGTTCGGAAAGTGTCGTTGCCGAGGCCTGCCGCGTCAGGGCCGGCGCGCTCAGCCTCATCGCGGTGCGGCTGCCCGCCCTGCGGCGCGAAACCTCGCGCGAGGCGGCCCTCGGCTTCGTCACGACGTTGCGGATTCCCGCCCTCGCCTTCGACCGCGCCGGCGTGCCGCTGGCGGCGAGCGATGCCGCATCCGCCCTGTCGGCGACGCCGCTGCGCGACCTCATCGGCCCCGTCGCCGAGACGATCTTCAGCAATGTCGGTGCCACGGGCCGCGCCGCGGTGGACCTCGTGAACGGGCCGATGACGGTCGTCGCGCTGCCGGAAGCCGACCTCATGGTCGCCCTCCTTGCCCCGCTCGCCAAGAGTGTCCCGGAAGCCGGTCTCCGGCTGGTTGCCGGAGGTGCCGAACCTGCCGCAGCGCCTGACGCGGATGCCGCAGCGGCGGAGGCTTCCCCGATCGCCGACCTCGCAGCCGGCGAGGCTGTCGACGAAACCGCGCAGGCGGAACCCGTCGCGGAGCTGACGATGCTCCTTGCCGAAGCGGAAGAGGTTGCGACGCCCCCGGCGGCGACCGCAGCCGAGGCGCCCGGTCCGGTCGTCATCGATCCGGCTTCGACCACTCGACTCGCGGCCGGCGGCCATGACGAGGAAACCGTTGACGGCGCGCAGGGCGCGGCACCCGAGACGGTCTCCCGGGAGATTCGCCCGCAAACCAGTCCGGACCAGCCCGCCAGCGCGGCCATGCCGGAGGTTGAGCCGGCCGAGACGGTCGACGCCGTTCTCGCCGTGCCGCAGCGGTTCTCCTGGCGGATGGATGGGGACTATCGCTTTCACACCATCGCACCGGATGAGGTCGCCGGCCTCGCCGGGGAGACGCTCGAGGCGGCGACGGCCCGCTTCGGCATCGACCCCGACGGCGCCTTCACCACCGCCGTGACCGCCGGCAGGCCGTTCAGCGGCGTGGCTGCCCTCTGGCCGCTGGGCCGGGCGGGACGCAGGCTGGCGGTGACGCTCGCCGCCTTCCCGGCGCTGCGCGACGGCGCCTTCCAGGGCTATTCCGGATTCGGACTCGTGGTCGAGGAAGCCTCACCGGTCGCTCCGCCGTCGGAAACCGAGACCCTGTCGCCGGACGCGCCGGTCTCCGTCACCGCTGCCGCGGAAACCGCCGTACCGGCGGGCGCGGTCCCGCCCGCGAACACCCTGGACGAGGCCGTCGCAACCGTGGACGCTGATGCGCAGGACGTGTCGGAGCCTTCCGACGCGGTCACCACCGAGGACGATTCCGCGGTCACGGCCCCGATCGCCGCAGCGGCAGCGGACGACGCCATCGTCGCAAGCGAGGCAGATGACGCCGCCGGCGCGGCGGAAGCCCCGGACCTCGCCGGGGCGGAAGACGACACGGCCCTGTCCGGCGCGCCTGCGGAGGAGGATGCCGATCCGGTGGCAGCGACGGTTGCGACCCTGCCTGATGTCACGGCTTCCGAGCCGACGGCAACCGGCGGCGGGGAAGAACTGCCCGACGAGGCCCCGTCAGGCGACCCCACCCCCGATGCCGATGCGACGCGGCCTGTGGCCGAGACGCGTCCGGTCCTGACCGTCCATACCAATCCGCCCAATGTCGTCGCGCTCCGGACCACGGTCGGGCAGGACAGCAAGCGCCCGCAATTGTCGCCAGGCGAACGCAACGCCTTCCGCGAGATCGCCCGTGCCCTTGGCGCCCGCACCAGCGACCCGATCCCCGCGGACGAGGACGGCACGCGCCCGCCCGATCCCCTGCCGCCGCCCGCCGAACAGACGGCCCCCGGTGTGCAGCTCCCGCCGCCGGTGGCGCCGGTCGCAGCGGAACCGCTCAGCGGCAGGGACAGCCTGCCGGAGACGCGATCCCCCGACACGGCGGGGGAGGCGCCGGCCCGCGCCTTTGTCGATTCGGGAACACCTTTCGGTCCGCTGCCAAGCGCCTTCGGTGCCGACCTGGCGGCAAGCGGGCCCGACCAGGGGGCCGATCTCGCCGCGCTTCTCGACAAGGTGCCGACCGGCCTCATCATCCACCGCGGCAATGCGGTGCTCTTCGCCAACCGCACGCTGCTCGACTGGATCGGCTTTCCCGATGCGGCGGCGCTGGAGGAAGCGGGCGGTGTGTCGCGCCTCTTCGCCGGCGGGCCGGACGACGGCAGTGAGGCGGTGACGCTGACGACGGTGGAGGGCAGCGCGCTTCCGGTCGAGGCGCATCTGTCGCGTGTCACCTGGGCGGGGCAATCGGCCTTCCTCTTCACGCTGACGCGGATGCCGGCGGGAGACGTCGCCAGCGACCATGAATCGACGACGCTGAGCGAGTTGCGCGGCCGTCTCGAGGAGGTCGAGCAGATCCTCGATACGGCGACCGACGGCATCGTCATCGTCACCGCCGATGGTGCAATCGAGAGCATGAACCGTTCGGCGGAGGCCCTGTTCGGCTATGAATCGGCCGAGGTGAAGGGGATGTCGGTGACGACGCTCTTCGCCCCGGAGAGCCACCGGTCGGCGCTCGACTATTGCGACGGGCTTCTGTCCAACGGCGTCGCCAGCGTCCTCAATGACGGCCGCCAGATCATCGGAAGGGTCAAGCAGGGCGGCCTCATCCCGCTCTACATGACCATGGGCCGGACCGGGCCGGCGGCCAGGCCGAAGCTCGCCGCCGTGTTCCGTGACATGACGCACTGGAAGAAGGCGGAGGAGGACCTTATCGCCGCCAAGCGTCAGGCCGAGCAGGCCTCGTCGCAGAAGTCGGACTTCCTCGCCAAGATCAGCCACGAGATCCGCACGCCGCTGAACGCCATCATCGGCTTCTCGGAGGTGATGATGGAGGAGCGCTTCGGTGCGGTCGGCAACGAGCGCTACCGCGACTACCTGAAGGACATCCACGCCTCGGGCGGCCATGTCCTCTCCCTCATCAACGACCTGCTCGATCTCTCCAAGATCGAGGCCGGCAAGCTGGAACTCTCCTTCACCAGCGTCGACCTCAACGACATGGTGCAGTCGACGGTGGCGATCATGCAGCCGCAGGCCAACCGCGAGCGCGTCATCATCCGCTCGTCGCTGCAGCCGCGCCTGCCGAATGTGGTGGCCGATTCCCGCTCTCTGCGGCAAATCGTGCTGAACCTTCTGTCCAACTCGGTGAAGTTCACACCTGCAGGCGGGCAGATCATCGTCTCCACCGGCCTGTCGGACGCGGGGGAGGCGGTGCTGCGCGTGCGCGACACGGGCGTCGGCATGACCGAGACCGAACTCAAGGCCGCCATGGAGCCCTTCCGTCAGGTGGCGACCTCCAATCCCCGGGCGGCCAAGGGCACCGGCCTCGGCCTGCCGCTGACCAAGGCGCTGGTCGAGGCGAACCGGGCGAGTTTCGGCATCTCCTCGACGCCGAACCAGGGCACGCTGGTGGAGGTGGTCTTCCCGCCGACGCGCGTGCTGGCCGAGTGAACCCGGCAACCGCTTGAATCGCCTCGCAGCCCATGCGAGGAAGCCGGCCTTCGGGGCGACCGTCTGCCGCCCCTGCTCTGGGATTCCACCACCATGGCGACCTTCAAGCCGCTCGTCTTCTCGGGCATGCAGCCTTCCGGCGACCTGCACCTCGGCAATTATCTCGGCGCCCTGGTGAACTGGGTGGCGATGCAGGAGACGCATGACTGCATCTATTGCGTCGTCGACATGCACGCGATCACGGTCTGGCAGGATCCCAAGGCGCTGCAGAAGGCGATCCGCGAGGTCACCGCCGCCTATATCGCCGCCGGTATCGACCCGCAGCGCTCGATCCTATTCAACCAGAGCCAGGTCCACGAGCACGCGGAACTCGCCTGGGTGTTCAACTGCATCGCGCGCATCGGCTGGATGAGCCGGATGACGCAGTTCAAGGACAAGGCCGGCAAGGACAAGGAGAACGCCTCGCTCGGCCTCTTCGCCTATCCGAGCCTGATGGCCGCCGACATTCTCGCCTATCGCGCCACCCATGTGCCGGTGGGCGAGGACCAGAAGCAGCACCTGGAACTGACGCGCGACATCGCCATCAAGTTCAACAACGACTATGCCGAACGGATCGCCGAACTCGGCCTGGGCGATGCCTTTTTCCCGGTCACCGAACCGGTGATCATGGGTCCGGCGACGCGGGTCATGAGCCTGCGCGACGGTACCAAGAAGATGTCGAAGTCGGACCCTTCCGACTATTCGCGCATCGCGCTGACGGATGATGCCGACACCATCGCCCAGAAGATCCGCAAGGCGCGGACCGACCCGGAGGCGCTGCCCTCGGAAGAGGCGGGCCTGAAAGGCCGCGCCGAGGCCGACAATCTCGTTGGCATCTTCGCCGCCCTGTCCGGACGGACCAAGGCCGACGTCCTCGCCGAATTCGGCGGCGGGCAGTTCTCCGGCTTCAAGACGGCGCTGGCCGACCTCTCGGTCGCCAAGCTCTCGCCGATCACGGCGGAGATGAAGCGCCTCGTTGCCGACCCCGCCGAAATCGACCGCATCCTGGCGAGGGGCGCCGAGCGGGCCCGGGCCATTGCCCGCCCGGTGATGAATTCGGTGAAGGACATCGTCGGCTTCGTGCGGGGCTGACGGAAAACCTCTGGCGCGACAGCACATCAGACAGTTGACTCTTTCCGCCCACCTTCCGAGTGTGGCGCAGGATTTTCTCCGGCCGGACCATCCCGCCGGAGCCTACCGGGAGCCAGTTCCATGACCCTTCTCGCCCGCGGCGCGCTCGGCGCCGCCATCCTTGCGCTCGGCGCTGGCGCGGCCACCGCCCAGCAGCTCGCGCCCTCGCCGACGCTGGATGCGATCCGCGCCCGCGGCCATCTGGAATGCGGCGTGCACCTCGGCCTGCCGGGCTTCTCCTTCGCCAATGACAGGGGCGAGTGGACCGGCCTCGACGTCGACTTCTGCCGCGCCGTGGCCGCCGCCGTCCTCGGCGACGCCAACAAGGTGCGCTACACGCCGACCTCGGTGCAGCAGCGCTGGCCGGTGCTTCAGTCGGGCCAGGTCGACCTTCTGTCGCGCAACACCACCATCACCTTCTCGCGCAACGCCTCGCTCGGCGTGAACTTCCAGGGCATCAACTTCTACGAGGGCCAGACCTTCATCGTGCGCACCGCCTCGGGCGCGAAGAAGCCGACGGACCTCGAGAATGCCTCGATCTGTGTCGCCGCCGGATCGACCGAGGAGCGCATGGCCGCCGATTACTTCCGCGAGCGCAACCTCAAGGTGTCGATCATCAACTTCCAGAAGAACGACGACGCCATCGCCGCCTATGACGCTGGCCGCTGCGACAGCTACACCGCCGGCATCGGCGCCCTGGCCGGCCAGCGCATCAAGCTGAAGACCCCGGGCGACCATTTCATCATGACCGAGACCATCTCCAACGACCCGCAGGGTCCGGTCACCCGCTGGGGCGACGAGCGCTGGCAGGCCGTGGTGCGCTGGGTGCTCAATGGCATGATCGCCGCCGAATATCTCGGCGTCACGAGCAAGAATGTCGATGACATGCGCGCCAATTCGCGCAATGCCGAGATCCGCCGCCTGCTCGGCGCCGACGGCAATTTCGGCGCCATGCTGGGCCTTCCGAACGACTGGATGTTCAACGCCATCAAGCAGGTCGGCAATTATGCCGAGAGCTTCGAGCGTACCGTCGGCAAGGGCTCGCCGCTCGGCCTCGAGCGCGGCCAGAACGCCCTGTGGACCCGCGGCGGCATCCTGTTCACCTCGCCGTTCCAGTGAACGGCACAGCCTGAGCCGTCCTTCGATCGGCCTCCCGCCACCCGGCGGGAGGCCTTCTTCCGTCCAAGATCCCGGCCGGTGACGTGACCCGCTATTTCTACGACAAGCGCGTGCGCGAAATCTTCTGGCAGGCCGCGCTCGTCGCCGGTCTCGCCGGCACGATCATCCTGATCGTCCGCAACGCCTCGCAGAACATGGTCAATGCCGGCATGGCCTCCGGCTTCGACTTCCTGTGGCGCACGTCGGGCATCGACGTGTCCTTCGTGCTGACGGCCTATACGCCCGATGCCAATATCCTCGCCCTCCTGTGGGTCGGCGTTGCCAACACGCTGGTCATCACCTTCGTGGCTGCCATCGCCGCGACGCTCCTCGGCTTCGTCGTCGGCATCGCCCGGCTGTCGCCGAACAAGCTGCTGGCGGGCCTCGCCGGCGCCTATATCGAGTTCGTCCGCAACATCCCGCTGCTGTTCTTCGTGCTGTTCTGGTATTTCGGCGTGATTGCCGCGCTGCCGGGACCGCGCCAGTCCATCGGCTTCTTCGCGGTCGCCTTCCTCAACAACCGGGGCCTGACCATTCCGGTGCCGACCGACGGCACCGCCTTCCGCATCGCTGCCCTGGTCGTGCTGGCAGGCTTCGTCGCGCAGGCCGCCATCGCCGTCTGGGCGAAGCGGCGGCGCGATGCGACGGGGCTGATCTTCCCGGTCTGGGCCAGCGGCCTCGCCCTCTTCATCGCCCTGCCGGCGCTGGCCTTCGGCATCGCCGCGGCGCTGAGCAGCTGGGACGTGCCGGCGCTGCGCGGCTTCAACTATCGCGGCGGCTTCGTGCTGGTGCCGGAATTCGTGGCGCTGTTCGCGGCGCTCGCCACCTACACGGCCGGCTTCATCGCCGAGATCGTGCGCGGCGGCATCCAGTCCGTGGTCAAGGGCCAGTGGGAGGCCGCCTATGCGCTGGGGCTCAGGCCCAACCGGGCGCTCAGCCTCATCGTCATCCCCCAGGCGATGCGGGTGATGGTGCCGCCGCTGACCAGCCAGTATCTCAACGTGTTGAAAAACTCGTCCTTCGGCGCCGCCATCGCCTTTCCCGAACTGGTCAGCGTCTTCGTCGGCTCGGCGCTGACCAATACCGGCCAGGCCATCGAGATCATCGCCATCACGCTCGCCATCTATCTCGCCCTCGGCCTCGCGGTCTCGGGCTTCATGAATTGGTACAATGCCCGCACCCGGCTGGTGACGCGATGACGGCGGCCGGAACCCTCGGCGTCAGACCGGTCCGCGCCTCGCTGCTCCGCCGCATCAAGGCGGACTATTTCGCCACGCCGCTGAACGCGGTCGTGTCGCTCCTGTGCATCGCCGCCATCATCGCTATCGCCTTGCCCATCGTCCGCTGGGCGCTGATCGACGCCCATTTCGCCGGTACGACCCGCGCCGACTGCACCGGCAGCGGCGCCTGCTGGGTCTTCGTCAAGGCCCGGTTCGGCCAGTTCATGTATGGCTTCTATCCGCCCGCCGAGCGCTGGCGGGTCAATCTCGCCGCCGTCCTGATGATCGCCGCAACGGTGCTGTCCTTCTGGCCCGGCCTGCCGCGCCGGGCGCTGGCGGTGCCGCTCCTCTGGGCCGGTTTCCTCATCATCGCCGCCTGGCTGCTCGCCGGCGGCGCCGGCCTGACGCGGGTCGAGACCCGTCAGTGGGGCGGGCTGATGCTGACCGTCTTCCTGTCGGTCTATGCGGGTGCGCTTGCCGTACCGCTCGGCATCCTGCTCGCCCTCGGGCGGCAGTCGGAGCTACCTGTGATCCGGCTGGTCGCGACCATCTTCATCGAGTTCTGGCGCGGCGTGCCGATCATCACCGTCATCTTCCTCGCCTCGCTCCTTCTGCCGCTGGTCATGCCGGCGGGCTGGGACATCGACCGCCTGGTGCGCGCCCTGGTCGGCCTCGCCTTCGTCATCGCCGCCTATATGGCGGAGGCGGTCCGCGGCGGCCTGCAGGCCATTCCCAAGGGCCAGGCGGAGGCGGCGAGCGCGCAGGGGCTCGGCTATTGGCAGACCACCGGCCTCGTCGTGCTGCCGCAGGCCCTGCGCATCTCCATGCCGGCCATGACGAACGAGTTCATCGCCCTGGTGAAGAACACCTCGCTGGTCTCCATCGTGTCGATCTTCGACCTCCTCGGCATCGCCCAGGCCTCGCTCGCCGACCCCGCGTGGGTCGGCATGAACATGGAGGCCTATGCCTTCGCCGGCACGGTCTACTGGCTGATCTGCTTCGGCCTGTCGCGCTGGTCGCGGCATCTGGAGGCGGCCCGCAAGACGACGCATTGATGGCACGGGTGCCCTGCCTGTGCCGTGTTGCCCGCGGGGCGCGCCGCGGCTAGGTCTCGGCATCGCCGCGAGAGACCCGACCATGACCGCATCGACCGAGACGCCTGCGACCGGCCCCCTGTCCGACATCAAGGTGGTCGAGCTCGGCTCCTTCATCGCGGGTCCCTATTGCGGCCAGCTCCTCGCCGACATGGGCGCCGATCTCGTCAAGTTCGAGGACCCTGGCAAGGGCGACCCGATGCGGCAATGGGGCTTTGCCAAGAAGGACGGCGCCTCGGTCTGGTGGCCGGTGATCGGCCGCAACAAGAAGAGCGTCACCATCGACCTGCGCAAAGCCGAGGGGCAGGACATCCTGCGCCGGCTGCTGACGGAGGCCGACGTGCTGTTGGAGAATTTCCGACCGGGCACGCTGGAGAAGTGGGGCCTGACCGTGGAGGCCCTGCACGCGCTCAATCCGAAGCTGATCATCGCCCGCGTCTCGGGCTACGGGCAATACGGCCCCTATGCCGAGAAGGCGGGCTTCGCCGCCGTCGCCGAGGCGATGGGGGGCATGCGTACCATCAACGGCTATCCGGACCGGCTGCCGACCCGCACCGGCCTGTCGATCGGCGACACGCTCGCCGGCATCTACACCGCCTTCGGCGTGCTCGCAGCGCTGCACCAGCGCAGCCGCGACGGCCGGGGACAGGTGATCGATGTCGGCCTCACCGACGCCATCCTCGCCTCGATCGAAGGGGTCGTCGCGGAATATTCGGTGACGGGCCATGTGCGCGGCCGCACCGGGCTGACCTCGCCGGGCTTCGCGCCGTCCAACATCTATCCGACGCTGGACGGCCACCACATCGTCATCGGCGCCAATGCCGACACGATCTGCCGGCGGCTTTTCGCCGTCATGGGCATGGATTTCCTCATGGAGGACCCGCGCTTTTCCACCCATGGCGCGCGCGGCCAGCCGGACAACCAGGCGGAGATCGACCGCATCATCGCCGACTGGACGCGCACCAAGCCGCGCGACACATTGCTGCAGCTGCTCGACGGTGCCTCGGTGCCGGCCGGCGGCGTCAATGACGCCGCGGCGGTGGCGGCGGATCCGCATTTCCGCGCCCGCGACATGATCGTCGAGGTCGACGCGCCCGGTCTCGGCCGCATGCTGATGCAGGGCATCGTGCCGAAACTGACCCGCACGCCCGGCGCGATCCGCTGGACCGGGGCAAAGCTGGGCGAGCATACGGACGCTGTGCTGACAGCCGCGGGCTATTCACAGGACGAGATCGCGGCCATGCGGAAGGGCGGGGTGCTCTAGGAAACAGGCCCAGCGGCACCGTTCGAGACCCGCCGTTCGAAGCTCGCCTTTCCGGCCCGCACGTCTCACCCCGCTGCCGATCCGAATTGACTTCCCGCCACGCCCCGCGTGAGATCGGCCGATGAGCCCCGATCTCGACGCCCTGTTCATGGACCGCACCGTAGCCCTGTCGCGCGAGCATATGCAGGCCGGCCATGGCGGGCCCTTCGGCGCCGTGGTGGTGATGGACGGCCAGGTGGTGGCCGAGGGCTGGAACCAGGTCACGTCGACCAACGATCCCACCGCCCATGCCGAGGTCGTCGCCATCCGCCGCGCCTGCACGGCACTGGGCCGCTTCGACCTCAGGGGCGCGACCCTCTATTCGAGCTGCGAGCCCTGCCCCATGTGCCTCGCCGCAGCGCTCTGGGCGCGCGTCGACCGCATCGTATACGGCAATACGCGCCAGGACGCCGCCGCCATCGGCTTCGACGACGCGCCCTTCTATGACGAGGTGACGCGCGCACCGGCCATCACCATGGCGCAGATGGAGCATCGCCCCTCGGCTGCGGCGCGCCGCGTCTTCGGCGAATGGGCCGCCAAGCCCGACAAGGTCGCCTATTGATGACGGCCCTTCTGGCAGCGTCGGGCATCGTGAGGCGCTTCGGCGCGCTTGTCGCCAATGACCATGTCGACCTCGTGGTGGCCCCTGCCGAGATCCACGCGCTGCTGGGCGAGAACGGCGCCGGCAAGTCGACGCTGGTGAAGATCCTCTATGGCCTGCTGCAACCCTCCGATGGGACCCTCAGCTGGGAAGGCCGGCCGGTCACCATCACCAGCCCGGCGGAGGCGCGCCGGCTCGGTATCGGCATGGTCTTCCAGCATTTTTCGCTCTTCGACGCCCTGACCGTGGCGGAGAACGTCGCCCTGTCGCTGCCGGCTTCGACCCCCATGGCGACGATCGAGGCGGAGGTGGCGCGGCTCTCCCGCGCCTATGGCCTGCCGCTGGAGCCGCGGCGCGAGGTCTGGCGCCTGTCGGTGGGCGAGCGGCAGCGCATCGAGATCGTGCGGGCGCTGCTGCAGAACCCGAAGCTCCTGATCCTCGACGAGCCGACCTCGGTCCTGACACCGCAGGAAGCCGACCAGCTCTTCGTCACGCTGGAGGCGCTGAAGGCCGAGGGCCGCAGCATCCTCTACATCTCGCACAAGCTGGACGAGGTGCGCCGGCTCTGCGACCGCGCCACGGTGCTGCGCCTCGGCAAGGTCGTGGCGACCGCCGATCCGCGCGCCGAGACCGCGGCAAGCCTCGCCCGCCTGATGGTCGGCACGGAGGTGAAGGAGGCGCGCGCCACGGCCCATGCGACCGGCGCCGACCGGCTGGTGGTGAAAGGCCTGTCACTGCCGGCGTCCGACACCCACGGCACGGCGCTGAAGGACGTCGCACTGACGGTGCGTGCCGGCGAGATCGTCGGGATCGCCGGGATCGCCGGCAACGGCCAGGACGAGTTCTTCGCCGCCCTGTCGGGCGAGGCGACGGGCGACCCCGGGACCATTAGCCTCGACGGCCGGCCGGTCGGGGCGCTCGGCATCAATGCCCGCCGCCGGCTGGGCGCCGCCTTCGTGCCCGAGGAGCGGCTCGGCCATGCCGCAGCGCCCGGCTTCACGCTCGCCGACAATGCGCTCCTCTCCGGCCATGCCACCAACGGCTTCGTCCAGCGCGGCCTGATCGACCGCGGGGCGGTGACCGCCTGGTTCCGCCGGGTGGTCAGCGCCTTCGACGTCAGGACCAGCGGGCCGAACCCAGAGGCGCGCGCCTTGTCCGGTGGCAATCTGCAGAAATTCGTCGTCGGCCGCGACATCCTGCGTGAACCCCAGCTGTTCGTCGTCGCACAGCCCACCTGGGGCGTCGATGCGGCGGCGGCGGCCACGATCCGCCAGGCGCTGCTGGACCTCGCGGCGCGCGGCGCCGCAGTCCTCGTCATCAGCCAGGATCTCGACGAACTCTTCGCCCTCGCCGACCGGCTGGCGGTCATCTCGGAGGGCCGCCTGTCCGAGGCGCGTCCGACTCCCTCGCTCGACCGCGAGACGGTGGGCCTGATGATGGGTGGCATTCACGGGGTGGCGGCATGAGGCTGATCCTCGAACGCCGCGACGACCGTCCCGCCTGGCTCGCGCTGGCCTCGCCGCTCGTCGCTGTGACCCTCACCCTAATCGCCGGGGCCGTGCTCTTCGCCCTGCTCGGCAAGGACCCGCGCGCCGCCCTGAAGGTGTTCTTCCTCGACCCGCTGAGCGACGGCTGGGCGCTGCAGGAACTGGCCGTGAAGGCGACGCCGCTGATCCTCATCGCCGTCGGCCTGACCCTCTGCTACCGCTCCAACACCTGGAATATCGGCGCCGAGGGCCAGTTGGTCATGGGCGCGGTCTTCGGGTCCTGGCTGGCGCTCGCCACCCACGGGTCGGCGAACGGACCCTGGGTCCTGCCGGCCATGCTCCTCCTCGGCGTTCTCGGCGGCATGGCCTGGGCGCTGATCCCGGCGCTCCTGAAGGCGCGGCTCGGCGTCAACGAGATCCTGACCAGCCTCATGCTGGTCTATGTCGCCGAACTCCTGCTCGACTATCTGGTACGCGGCCGCTGGCGCGATCCGCAGGGGTTCAACTTCCCGCAATCGGTGAGCTTCGAGCCGGAAGCGACCATGCCCATCCTGTTCGGCGCCGGGCGCCTGCATGTCGGCTTCGCCATCGCGGTCGTCGTGGCGCTCATCGCCGCGCTGCTGATGGCGCGCAGCCTCAAGGGCTTCGAGATCCGCCTCGCCGGCGAGGCACCGCGCGCCGCCCGTTTCGCCGGCTTCGACACGGCGCGGACGACGCTCCTGGTCTTTGCCGTCTCGGGGGGCCTCGCCGGCCTTGCCGGCATCATCGAGGTGGCCGGGCCGCTCGGCCAGCTCCAGCCCTCGATCTCGCCCGGTTACGGCTTCACCGCCATCATCGTCGCCTTCCTCGGCCGGCTGAACCCGATCGGCGCGCTGATCGCCGGGCTGTTCCTGGCGCTCACCTTCATCGGCGGCGAGAATGCCCAGATCGCCATGCGCATCCCCCTCGACGTGACGCGAGTCTTCCAGGGCCTGCTGCTCTTCTTCGTGCTCGGCTGCGACACGTTCCTTCTCTACCGGCTGCGCCGGGTCCCCAGCGTGAGGGCCGCCTGATGGGCATGACGGAAGCGATCCTGCTGACCATCATCACCGCGGCGACACCGCTGCTGATCGCCGCGCTCGGCGAACTGGTGGTCGAACGGTCGGGCGTCCTCAATCTCGGCGTCGAGGGCATGATGATCGTCGGGGCCGCCACCGGTTTCGCGGCGGCAATCCTGACCGGCTCGACCGTCATCGGCATCCTCGCGGGGATCGGCGCCGGCATGATCCTCGCCGCGATCTTCGCCGCGCTGGCGCTGGGTCTGGCGGCCAACCAGGTGGCGACGGGCCTGGCGCTGACCATTCTCGGCCTCGGCGCCTCGGGGCTGATCGGCAGCGCCTTCGTCGGCGCCCGGCGCGACGCCCTTGCCAAGATCGACCTGCCCTGGCTCACCGACCTGCCGGTGGTGGGCAAGGTTCTCTTCGGGCAGGACCCGCTCGTCTATGTGTCGGCGCTTCTCGCCGTCGGGGTCTGGTGGTTCCTGTGGAAGACCCGGGCCGGCCTCGTGCTCAGGGCGGTCGGCGAAAGCCATGGCGCGGCCCATGCGCTCGGCTATTCGGTGCTGAAGATCCGCTTTCTGGCGGTGCTGTTCGGCGGTGGCTGCGCCGGCCTCGCGGGGGCCTATCTGTCACTCGCCTATACGCCCTTCTGGTCGCCGGGCATGACGGCGGGGCGCGGCTGGATCGCACTGGCGATCGTCGTCTTCGCCTCCTGGCTGCCGCTGCGGGCGGTCATCGGCGCCTATCTCTTCGGCGGCGTCACGGTGCTGCAGCTCCATGCCCAGGCGCGCGGCTGGGGCATCCCGAGCCAGGCCATGTCGGCGCTTCCCTATCTGGCGACGATCCTGGTTCTTGTCGTCATCAGCGTGCGGCGGCGCGGCGATGCGCAGGCGCCGGCATCCCTCGGCGCGCCCTTCGTCCCCGACCGCTGAGGGCCGCGCCGTCACCGGCTCCCGCTGGCGCGACACCGGCGCTGTCCCCGTCGACGATTCGGCGCGATTTCAATGGCTTGTACCTCCGCAGAGGCCGGCGCAGGACGCAGGCGCAGCATGGCTCCGGCCGCCGGTCGCATTGACTTGTCCCAAGGCAGACCTTACCCGTTGTGACCATAAGAAGACGGCTTCGGGGTGCTGCCCTTCGGCGGCGCCGGATCGAACAGACAATCGGAGGAGCCCCATGGCTCTGCGCATTTCCGGCAAGAATCTCGACATCGGCGAAGCCCTGCGAGAGAGGATCGCGGGACGGGTCGGAGAAGCGGCGCAGCGTTATCTCGACGGGCGGGTGACGGGCCATGTGACCGTCGAAAAGGAAGCCCACGGCTTTCGCACGATCGCAGCCCTGCATCTTCCCACGGGCACGTCGCTCCAGGCCGAGGCCTTCGCCGCGGATGCCTATGCCGCCTGCGATCTGGGCGTGGAGCGGATCGAGAAGCGGCTGAGGCGCTATGCGCGCAGGCTCAAGGACAGGGCGGGCCACCAGGCCCATCCGATCGCCATGGAGATGCCCTACGTCGTCATCGAGGCGCCCAAGGAGGCACCCGAGGACGAATCGGAAGGTGCCTTCGAGCCCGTTATCATTGCCGAGCAAACCTCATCGATGCGGCGGATGACCGTGGCCGATGCGGTGATGGAACTCGACCTCACGGGGGCCGCCGCACTGGTCTTCCACCACGCTGTTCACGGTCGTGTGAATGTGGTTTACAGGCGGCCGGACGGCCATGTGGGCTGGATCGACCCGCCGGCCGTGGCGAACGGCTCCGCCTGATCGCGTCATGGCACCGTCATTGCATGGAGATTAATGGCGGGCCTGACGAATCGGTCCGCACCTTATTCGAGAAGGCAGCCCATGCCGCTTCCAGACATCATTGCCGACGGCGCGATCATTCCCGCCCTGCGGGCGACGTCGAAGAAACATCTGCTCCAGGAACTCGCGGAGCGTGCGGCCACCCTGACGGGCCGGCCCGCCAAGGACATTTTCGACACGCTCGTCGAGCGTGAGAACCTCGGCTCGACGGGCGCGGGGAGCGGCATCGCCATTCCGCACGGCAAGCTGCCCAAGCTGGAGAGGGTGTTCGGCCTGTTCGCGCGGCTCGAGCGACCGGTGGATTTCGACGCGATCGACGGCCAGCCGGTCGACCTCGTCTTCACGCTGCTCGCGCCCGAAGGCGCCGGCGCGGACCACCTGAAGGCGCTGTCCCGCATCGCCCGGCTCACCCGCGATCCCGCCAATGTGCAGAAGCTGCGCAGCGCCCGCGACGAAGCGACGCTGCGCACCCTTCTGGCGAGTTCCCCGGAAACCCACGCGGCGTGAGACGCCCCGCCATCGCCGCGGCCCTCCTCGCCGCCGGTTTGGCCCTCGCCGCGGCCCCTGTCGGCGCGACGCCGCAGCGCGTCGTCTCCCTCAATCTGTGCGCCGACCAGCTCCTTCTGGCGCTCGCCGACCGCAGCCAGATCGCCGCCCTGTCGGCGCTCGCCCGCGACCCCGCCGCTTCGGCGGCAGCCCTGGCCGCGCAGGGCCTGCCGCAGACCGGCGGAACGGCCGAGGAGGCGCTGGCGCTGGCGCCCGACCTCGTGCTTCTCGGCCCGCTCGACCGCCTCGGGACGGGGCGGGTGCTGGCGGCACGGGGACTTCGTGTCGAAAGGCTCGCCCTGCCCGCCTCCCTCGCCGAGGCCCAGGCGCTGGTGCGCCGGACGGCAGCGCTGCTCGGCCATCCCGAACGGGGCGAATCCCTGGCACGGCAGATGGACATGCCCCCGCCGCAGGACGGGCCGGCGCCCTCGGCGCTGCCCTATGAGCGGCGCGGCTATGCCGCCGGGCCGCAGTCCCTTCTCGGCGAACTGATGGGGCGGGCGGGCTTCCGCCATGCCGGCCCCGGCACCGGTCTCGGCGGCTTCGTCAGTCTGGAGACGGTGGTGGCGCGCCGCCCCGATGTCCTGATCGTCGGGTCAGGGACAATTGGTGCCGCAGACCAGGGCGCGGCCCTCCTGGCCCATCCGGCTCTCGTCCACCTCTATCCCGCAGAGCGGCGGATTGTCGTGCCGGATGCCCTGACCGTCTGCCCGGGACCGGGCTTCCTCGCCGCCATCGCGCGGCTCCGGCAGGCCCGCGACACCCTGTCGCCCTGACGGCGGGCATGGTCGCGCCGCAATTGGCCGCCAGCATCCTCGGTACTCTCGGCTTGCCCGCGGCGCCGGCCGCGATAAAGTCTCAAGGGGCCGCATCGCCCTCGTCCGATGCCAGAGCGGAGCCAGCGTGTCCGACCGGATTGCCTTCGACGAATGCCTGCAGCTCGTGCTGAAGCTCGACGCCATGAAGCCGGCCAAGGGCCAGCCGAAGCGGCTCGATGCGCTGTTCCGCGACCTCGCGCGGTTCAAGCCGCACCTGCCGGCCTATGAGCTGCAGGACCTGATCTGGGCGATCTGGACCAATCACGAGGACGACTATGCCGACGAGGCGATGGAACAGGCGATCAATGCCATCGCGGTGAAGGATTATGACGTCGCCCAGCTCGTGCTCGATGCGCTGGTCGATGCACGGCCGGACTGGTCCGAGGCCTGGAACAAGCGGGCCACGCTCAATTTCATCCGTGGCGACGACGCCTATGCGGTGCGCGACGTGATGGAGGCGCTGCGGCGCGAACCCCGCCATTTCGGCGCGCTGTCCGGCTTTGCCCAGATCTGCCTGCGCCATGGCCGCGAGATGGAGGCCCTCATCGCCTTCGAGGCGGCGCTGGCGGTGAACCCGCATCTCGAGGGCGTGGCGGCGCTGGTCGCCGAGATGCACGCCAATGGCGGGCGCGTCCTGCACTGAGACGGCTGCCTCGCGGCCGGGGAAGCGGCTAGACGTCGTTTCCCTCCGGCCGGCGCGTGCTTATCCCGTGTTTCTCCTCTCCCTCATTCTGAAGGCTGCGACGACGGCGATCATCGTCGTCACCGCCTCGCTCGTCGCCGAACGCTCCAGGCCCTTCGTCGCCGCCCTGGTGCTGGCGCTGCCGGTTTCGACCGGGCCGGCCTATGTGCTGCTGGCGCTCGATCACGACGCCGCCTTCATCGCCGATGCGGCCTTGTCGAGCCTCGCGGGCAATGTCGCCATCGTCCCGGCGGCGCTCGCCTATGCGGTCCTCGCCCGCCGCGGCGCCGGCCTCGTCCCGGCCTATGCCGGCATGCTGGCCGCCTGGCTGGCCGCTGCACTGGCGGTGAAGGCCTTCGACTGGACCATCGTCTCGGCGCTGGTGCTCAACCTGGTCGTCTTCGCCGCCGCGGGGGCGATCACCTGGTCGTGGCGGGGCGGCGAGAAGCCGCCGGCCATACGGCGGCGCTGGTACGACGTGCCGCTGCGCGCGGCGATCGTCGTCACGGTGGTGGTCGGCGTCATCCTCGTCTCGGAGCGCGTCGGGCCGGCGGCGACGGGCCTGGCGGCGCTGTTCCCGGCGAGCTTTTCCAGCTTCATCCTGCTGATGCACCGGCGCCTCGGCGGCCCGGCGGTCGCCGCCGCCTTCATCAACGGCATGACCATGATCTTCGGCTTCACCGGCTACCTGCTGGTGATGCATCTCTTCGCGCTGCGCGGCGAGGTCTGGGCCGGCATGGCGATCGGCCTCGCCATTCCGCTCGCCTGGTCGGCGCTGCTGCTGATGTTCAACCGGGTCAGGGCGCCCTGATCCGCCGCGCCTTCAGCGCATAGAGCGCCTCGTGTGCCTCGCGCGGCGTCATGTCGTCGGGGTCCATGCCGTCGAGGAGATCGAGCACCGGGTCGGGGGGCGGGGCGGCGACAGGCCGCGGCGCCGCCGCGAAGAGCGGCAGGTCGTCCACCATGCGCCGTGCCGGCGCCGACCGGTCGGTTGCCTCAAGTTCGGCCAGCACCTGCCGCGCCCGTTCGACCACGGCGGCGGGAAGGCCGGCGAGCTTGGCCACCTGGATGCCATAGGAGCGGTCGGCCGCCCCCTCGGTGACCTCGTGCAGGAAGATCACGTCGCCGCGCCATTCCTTCACCCGCATGGTGGCGTTGGAGAGGCGGTCGAGGCGGTGCGACAGCACGGTGAGTTCGTGGAAATGGGTGGCGAAGAGCGCCCGGCAGCGGTTCGTCTCGTGCAGATGTTCCACCGCCGCCCAGGCGATGGAGAGGCCGTCGAAGGTCGCCGTGCCGCGGCCGATCTCGTCGAGGATGACGAGGGCGCGCGGCCCCGACTGATTGAGGATGGCCGCCGTCTCGACCATCTCGACCATGAAGGTGGACCGGCCGCGGGCAAGGTCGTCGGCTGCGCCGACGCGCGAGAACAGCCGGTCGACGATGCCGATATGGGCGGAAGCCGCCGGCACGAAGGCGCCGGCCTGGGCGAGCACGGCGACAAGGGCGTTCTGCCTGAGGAAGGTCGACTTGCCCGCCATGTTGGGGCCGGTGACGAGCCAGATGCGGCCGCGCGGCTCATGGCCCCTGGCCTCGCTGCCCGAGAGGTCGCAGTCATTGGCGACGAAGGGCGCGCGGCCGCGGATCGCCAGTTCCACCACGGGATGGCGCGCCTGTTTCACCGCGAAGGCGAGGGAATGGTCCACCAGAGGCCGGCACCAGGCCTCTTCCGCCGCCAGCGTGGCATTGGCGGCGGCAACGTCGAGCACGGCGATGGCCGCCGCCGCGGCGCGGATCGTCTCGGAGCTGTCGAGCACGGCGCGGGCAAGGTCGCCGAAAATGTCGAGTTCGATGCCCAGTGCCCGGTCGGCGGCGCCGGCGATCTTCGCCTCGAGCTGGCCGAGTTCGGTGGTGGAGAAGCGCATCGCTCCGGCCATGGTCTGGCGGTGGATGAAGGTCTCGTTGAGCGGCGCCTTCAGGAAGGTCTCGCCGTGCTGCTGGGCGACCTCGACGAAATAGCCGAGCACATTGTTGTGCTTGACCTTGAGGGCGCGGATGCCGGTCTCCTCGGCGTAGCGGGTCTGCAGCGAGGCAATGACGCGGCGGCTCTCGTCGCGCAGGGCCCGCGTCTCGTCGAGGCCTTCGCGGAACCCCGGGCGGACGAAGCCGCCGTCGCGCTTGAGCAGCGGCAGGTCGTCGGCCAGCGCCGCCGCGAGATGGGCGGCCAGCGCCCCGTCCGGGCAGGCGAGGCCTTCGGCGGCAAGGGCGAGTTCGCCGGCGGAGGCCCCGGCGAGGAGATCGGCGAGGCTCGCCGCGGCGACCAGGCCCTGGCCGATGGCGGTGAGATCGCGCGGGCCGCCGCGCTCCATGGCGATCCGGGTCAGGGCGCGGGCCATATCCGGCGCGTTCTGCAGGCGGGCGCGGATCTCGGCGCGCAGCGCGGGCGCCTGGACGAGAGCGTCCACCGCATCGAGGCGGGCTGCGATGGCGACGGGGTCGGTCAGGGGGCTGGCGAGGCGGGCGGCAAGCAGGCGGGCGCCGGCCGCCGTGACCGTCCGGTCGATGGCGGCGAGGAGGGAGCCCTGCCGCTCGCCGCCGAGGGTACGGACGAGTTCAAGATTGGCGCGCGTCGCCGCGTCGATGAGCATGGCAGCGCCGGCCGGCTCGCGCACCGGCGGCGAGAGCGGCGCGCGGGTGGCGATCTGGGTGCGTTCGACATAGGTCGCGACCGCCGCGGCCGCCGAGAGTTCGAGCCGCGAGAAGGCACCGAATCCGTCGAGCGTGCCGACGCCGAAATAGGCGGCGAGCCGACGCTCGGCGCTCGCCCCTTCGAAGAGGTCGCGCGGGGTGGGCGAGACCGCCTTGAAGCCGCGCCAGAAATCGGCGAGGGCGGGATCGGCGTGAAGCGCGTCGGAGACGACGATCTCGCGCGGATCCACCCGGGCGATGTCGGCGCCGAGGCGGCCGCCATCGGTCTCGGCAACGCGGAACTCGCCGGTGGAGATGTCGACCCAGGCGAGCCCGTAGCCCTCGCCGCTCCCGACCGAGGCGGTGCGGGCGCGGGCGACGGCGAGGAGGTAGTTGCTGCGGCGGGGCTCCAGCAGCGAATCCTCGGTGAGTGTGCCGGGCGTGACGAGGCGGACGACGTCGCGCTTCACCACCGATTTGGAGCCGCGCTTCCTGGCTTCCGCCGGGTCCTCGACCTGTTCGCAGACCGCGACCTTGAAGCCGAGCTGGATGAGACGCTGGAGATAGTCGTCGGCGGCGTGGATGGGCACCCCGGCCATGGGAATGTCCTCGCCGAGATGCTTGCCGCGCTTGGTCAACGCGATGCCGAGGGCGCGCGAGGCGGCCACCGCATCGTCGAAGAACAGCTCGTAGAAATCGCCCATCCGGTAGAACAGGAGCGAATCCGGGTTCGCCGCCTTGATCTCGATATATTGCTCCATCAGCGGCGTGACGCGGCCGTCCGGCTCGGCGGGCGGGGTCGGCGCGGGCTGGTGGTCAGGGGCGTCGGGCATCGGCGGCGACGCTCGCAGGTGGGGCCTTCGAATTCAACCGCCGCGGCGCAAAGCCCACAGGCTTCCGCGTCAGGGATCGGCCTTCGGGCGTGTTTCGGGCCGTTGCAGGGAGCAACCATCACCTCTCCCCGGCGGGGAGAGGTCGCCGAGCGAAAGCGAGGCGGGTGAGGGGGAGAGCGGCCGAGGGACTTCCTGCCCCCTCACCCGACCTTCGGTCGACCTCTCCCCGCCGGGGAGAGGTGATGGGGAGCCCCTTTAGGGCGGGGAGAGGGAGGGTGAGGGGCCCGATGGGGCGCCCCCCTCACAGGATGCGCGCGAGGTCCGCCTGGACCGCCTGCAACCGCGGCAGGAACGTCCGGACGAGGGCATCGGGGGGAAAACGCGCCGCCTGGGTGCCGATGTTGACCGCCGCGAGGACACGGCCGGCGCGGTCGGCGACCGGCACGGCGATGGAGGTGAGGCCGATCTCCAGTTCCTGGTCGATGACCGCATGGCCCTCGGCGCGGGCGCGGGCGAGCCGCGCCATGATCGCCTCGACGCTGGTGACGGTGCGGGCGGTCAGCGGCCGCCGGTCAGCGGCCTCGACCAGGGCCCGCGCCTCCGCCTCGGGCAGGGCCGCGAGCAGGACACGGCCCATCGACGTGCAATAGGCCGGCAGCCGCGCCCCGACGGCAAGGCCGACCGACATGATGCGCTTGGTGGCGGCGCGGGCAACATAGACGATCTCGCCGCCGTCGAGGATCGACGCGGAAGAGCTCTCGCCGATCGTCTCGCTCAGCCGCTCCAGCGCGCTCTGCAGCACCGCGGTGAGCGGGGTCGCGGCGAGATAGGCATAGCCGAGCTTGAGGACGCGGGGCGTCAGGGTGAAGAAGCGCCCGTCGGTCTCGGCATAGCCGATGCGGACAAGGGTGATCAGGCAGCGGCGGGCGGTGGCCCGCGTCAGACCGGTCATCCGCGCCACGTCGGCGATGGTCAGGCGGGAATGGGCACCGTCGAAACAGGCGATGCAGGCCAGGCCCTTCTCGAGGCCGAGCATGTGATCGCGGTCGATCTGGCGAAACGGGGGGGCCGGCGGATCCGAGGGAGGCACGGGGGCTCACATGTTTGTGCGGTCACCGCACAGTGTCGCGCCTTCCTGCCATGCCGGCAATGGCCGCGCCCCATTTTCCTGCGCGCCGCGATGTGCCATTTCAGGGCCGATCGTCACCCCCCGCGCCGCAGGCCCTCCATGTCCCTCCGCCTCCTCGTCGTCGAAGGCAATACGGCCTCCGACCGCGCCCGCCATGCCGGCAGCCGCGGCGCCACCCCGTCGCAGGCCTATGCCGACGTGCTGCGCGACCTCGCGCCGGACGCCGTGGTCGACATCGCCTTCCCGGCCGATGCCGGCGCCAACCTGCCGGATTCCGGCGGGCTCGCCGGTTATGACGGCGTAGCGCTGACCGGGTCCTCCCTGAACCTCTACGACATGACGCCGGAGATCCGCGCCCAGGTCGATCTGGCCCGCGAGGTCCTCGCCTCGGGCACGCCGGTCTTCGGCTCTTGCTGGGGATTGCAGGTGCTGACGACGGCGGCCGGCGGGGTCGTCAGGCGCAATCCGAAGGGCCGCGAAATGGGCTTCGCCCGCAAGATCATGCCAACGGTAGCCGGCCGCAGCCATCCGATGCTGGCGGGCCGGCCCGCCGCCTTCGACGCGCCGGCGGTCCACCAGGATGAGGTGGAGACCATGGCGCCGGGGACAACGCTCCTCGCCTCCAATGCCATGAGCGACGTGCAGGCCGTGGAAATCCGCGTCGGCGAGGCGGTGGCCTGGGCCGTGCAGTATCACCCGGAATTCTCACTGGCGGAGGTCGCGGCGATCGGCCGGGCCATCGGCCCGCGGCTGACGGAGGAGGGGTTCTTCGAGGACGCGGCAGCCGTGATGCGATGGAGCGCGGATCTCGTCGCCCTCGATGCCGATCCCGCCAACCGGACCATCGCCTGGCGCCATGGCCTCGACGGCGAACTGCTCGACACGGGCCGGCGCCGGACGGAAATCGCCAACTGGATTGCCACCATGGTCCGGCCGACGAAAAGCCGGCGCGGGCGGGGCTGAGACATCAGCGGGCGGGAACCGTCCACTCGTCCATCAGCCGGCGGATGATGTCCTCGACCCGCCGCACGTCCGGAATGCCCTGGAGGGTCTCCGAACGCTCGACCTTGTCGCCGTCGGAATCCCGCCCCTCCCCGAAGATCAGCTTCAACGAGCCGGAACCGTCGGCCTTCTCGGTCCGCTCGATGGCGAACACGGCCTGGGGCAGGATGCTGCGCACCGTGACGCCGCGCCGGCCCAGCGTGAGGCAGGCAATGCGGCGGGCGGTGATGACCCAGACGCTGCGGGCGGCCCGGCTGGAGAACCAGAACGGCGCGGCCATCATGCCGAGGCCGATCGCGACGAAAGGCAGGCCGAAGAGGACGAAAAAGGCGCCGAACCAGGACCATTGCTGACCCGTCGGTCCGCCCAAGCCGAGAAAGCCGCCCAGCGACAGCGTTTCCCAGAACAGGGCGAAGAGTGTCCAGGGCACGGCAAAGAGCCATATGCCGGCCGACCGCCAGAACGCCATGCGGGCGGACGGCTGTCCGGCCCAGCGGAGGGGCTCTCCGGCGAATTCGCTGCTCACGGCACGGCGCAGGTCGTCTGGAAGGTCAGCGGGAGCTGTCATCCCCGCACTGAACAACGGGAGCCGCGAAGAAACGATGAAGTGACGCGTCGGAACGCGCGATGGTCGCCCACCGCGCGTTAACTGCACCGGCCTCTCACGCGTCCATCTTCAGGGCGGCGATGAAGGCTTCCTGCGGGATGTCGACCTTGCCGAACTGGCGCATCTTCTTCTTGCCCTCCTTCTGCTTGTCGAGAAGCTTGCGCTTTCGGGAGATGTCGCCGCCGTAGCACTTGGCGGTGACGTCCTTGCGCAGGGCCGAGATGGTCTCGCGGGCGATGACCTTGGCGCCGATGGAGGCCTGGATCGGGATCTTGAAGAGGTGCTGCGGGATGAGGTCCTTCAGCTTCTCGCACATGGCGCGGCCGCGGCTCTCGGCGCGGTTCCTGTGGACCAGCATGGAGAGCGCGTCGACCGGCTCGCCATTGACGAGGATCGACATCTTCACGAGATCGCCCTCGCGATAGTCGGTGATCTGGTAGTCGAAGGAGGCATAGCCCTTCGAGATCGACTTCAACCGGTCGTAGAAGTCGAATACCACCTCGTTGAGCGGCAGGTCATAGGTGACCATGGCGCGCGAGCCGACATAGGTCAGGTCGATCTGGACGCCGCGACGATCCTGGCAGAGCTTCAGCACCGAGCCGAGATAATCGTCCGGCGTCATGATCTTGGCGCGGATCCACGGCTCCGAGATGATCTCGATCTTCATCGGATCGGGCATGTCGGCGGGGTTGTGCAGCTCGAGCAGCGTGCCGTCGCGCTGCAGGATCTGGTAGACGACCGAGGGGGCGGTGGCGATCAGGTCGAGGTTGAACTCGCGCTCCAGCCGCTCCTGGATGATCTCCAGGTGCAGGAGGCCGAGGAAGCCGCAGCGGAAGCCGAAGCCGAGGGCAGCCGAACTCTCCATCTCGAAGGAGAAGCTGGCGTCGTTGAGCCGGAGACGGCCCATGGCGGCGCGCAGGTCCTCGAAATCGGCGGCGTCCTGCGGGAAAAGGCCGCAGAACACCACCGGCTGGGCCGGCTTGAAGCCGGGCAGGGCCTTTTCGGTCGGCTTCTTGTCATCGGTGATCGTGTCGCCGACGCGCGTGTCCGCGACCTCCTTGATCGAGGCGGTGATGAAGCCGACCTCGCCGGGGCCAAGATCGCTGACGTCCTTCATCTTCGGGGTGAAGACGCCGATCTTGTCGATGTCATAGACGGCGTCGGTGCCCATCATCTTGATGCGCTGATGCTTCTTCATCACGCCGTCAATGATGCGGACGAGCACGACGACGCCGAGATAGGGGTCGTACCAACTGTCGACCAGCATGGCCTTCAAGGGCGCGGCGCGGTCGCCCTTCGGCGGCGGCAGGCGGGTGACGATGGCCTCCAGCACGCCCTCGATATTGATACCGGTCTTGGCGGAGACCTCGATGGCGTCGGACGCGTCGAGGCCGATGACGTCCTCGATCTGCTGCTTGACGCGCTCCGGTTCGGCGGCCGGCAGGTCGATCTTGTTGAGGACGGGCACGATCTCGTGACCGGCATCGAGCGCCTGGTAGACATTGGCCAGGGTCTGCGCCTCGACGCCCTGCGAAGCGTCGACGACGAGGATGGAGCCCTCGCAGGCAGCCAGTGAACGCGACACCTCATAGGCGAAGTCGACGTGGCCGGGCGTGTCCATCAGGTTGAGGACATAGGTCTTGCCGTCCTTGGCCGGATAGTCGAGGCGCACGGTCTGCGCCTTGATGGTGATGCCGCGTTCCTTCTCGATATCCATGTTGTCGAGGACCTGTTCGGTCATCTCGCGCGCCGTCAGACCGCCGGTCACCTGGATGAGGCGGTCGGCGAGGGTCGATTTGCCGTGGTCGATATGGGCCACGATCGAGAAGTTGCGGATGAGGTCGAGCGGCGTGTCGGTCATGGCCCGCACATAGCAGCGAAGCGGCCGGTTTGGAAGGATTGCGACACTAACGTTCACCTGATGGGTGGGGTGCGCTGCCGCGGGCCGCGGCGGGAACCGGCGATCCCGACCCCAGCCGCTTGCCAAGCCCGATCGCCGGGTGCGACATAGCGCCTGTTGCGGTGCAGAGAGAGGCCCCGATGACCCGCAAACGCGAAGCCTATCAATCCGGCCACACGCCGAAATTCATGGTGGTGGTCGACGATTCGCAGGAATGCGACCGCGCTGTGGTCTTCGCAGCGCGCCGGGCGTCCCGCACCGGCCACAGGCTGCAGATGCTCGCCGTGGTGGAACCCCGGATCGGCGACGGCCAGGCGCTGTTCGGCGTCGCCGACGTGATGCGTGCGGAAGCCCATGCCGATGCCCGCGCCAAGCTCGACGCGGCCGCTGACCGCGCCATGAAGCTCGTCGGCGTCGAGCCGGAGCTGGTGGTGCGCGAGGGGACGCTGGCTGAGGCGATCCTCGCTCAGATCGAGGACGACCCGGACATCTCGATCCTGATCCTTGCCGCCGGCGCCGGCAAGGATGGGCCGGGGCCGCTGGTCTCCAGCCTCTCCCGCACGGCGGGGTCCTATCCGATCCCCGTCGCCATCGTGCCCGGCCAGCTCTCCGACGACGAGATCGAGGCGCTGGCCTGAGCCGGCCTCACCAGGTCAGTTCGGCGATCGCAACACGGTTCTCGGCGGCACTCCAGGCGCGCAGGGCGATCCGCTCCTCGTTGAACAGGCCGACGACCGTCCGCCCGATCTCTGCAGCCGGCAGCCGGACGGTGGTGGTGGAATCGGTGGCCACGCCCTTCGTCACGTCTGCGGGTTCCTTGCCGTCGAAGAGGACGACATCGCGGGGAATGCCGAAATAGCCGCGCGGCCGCGTCATCTGCACGACGGCGCCGGCGGCCCGGTCGGCCTCCGACAGGGGTCGCGCCGGACGCAGATGCATCACCTGCGAGGACCGGGGGAAGGGCGAGCGGTAGAGATGCGTCACGGGATGGCCGGGCACGGAGAGGACGAATTCCAGCGTATCGTCCGGGCCCGCGACGACTTCGCCCCAGGCGCCGTCAGGACCCGTGGTCCGTTTCAGCAGGGCCTCGCCCCGGCGCTCGCCGGTCGCCGGATCGACGCGGTGGACCTCGAGGGTCGCGCCCTCAACCGGGCGATTGCTGGGTACGCCGCCGGCATTGCCGGTCACGAGACCGGAGAGCCGGACGCGCGGTTCCGGCGCCACCGCCAGGGTCGCGGGCTCGCGGTCGGCGATGAAACGATAGATCTCGCGGAAAGCGCGCGGGTGGAAGGCGACCTCGCGGTGGTCGAGCTGGCCGAGCGTGATATTGGTCGCGCCGCGCAGCGCCGGGCCCTCGGCAGAGATGCCCGTCGCCACCCCCGGCCGCCCGATGAGACGTCCGTCGGGTTGCGCGAACTTGTCGTTGCCGTCGCTGCGCAGGGTGAGGAAGGCCGTCCCGGGCACGACGTCGCTGTCGCGGCGGTTGAGCATGGTGAGGAAGGGGCCGCGGCCGTTGAACTCGCTGCCGGGGCTGGCCTCCCAGTTGAACACGCCGCGGTTCGGCGTGCCGCACAGGACGGCATGGCTGACGCGGGCGGAACCGCCGGATTCGACCACGTAGTTGCGCACCGCATTGCCGCCGCGCGAACTGGCGACGAGGGCGATGCGGGCCGCCCCGGTACGGGCACAGAGGGCCTCGACCGCAGCGGCGAGCTCGCGCAGCTGGTCCGCGGTGCCCGAACGGCCGGGCTGGGCCACGGCGTCGTCGCTGCGCGACAAGGGATCGGTGAAGTTGAAGGGGTGCAACCGGTCGCGCGGCCAGCCATTGGTCTCGAAGCGCCAGAGCGTCGTCATCCACAGCGCCGCATGATCGCCGTTGCCATGGACGAAGAGGATGGGGACGGGCGCGGCAGACTGTGCCCGCAGCGGGCCGGTGGCGGCGAGAGCCAGGGCGGATCCGCCCAGAAGGATGGTACGGCGTGTCGGCATGGATGGTCTCCCGATCCGGCGATGCGCGGCGGCCGGACCGCCCGGCCGCGGGGTCTTTGCGGTTGACGGCAGCCCCTAGCATCGCCACATGATGTTTGGAAGAATTCGCTTGAATCATTCCAGTCCGCCCGGCCTTGAACCGGAGCGCGTGGAGAAACGCATGTTCATCCAGACGGAAGCGACCCCCAATCCGGCGACCCTGAAGTTCCTGCCTGGCCGCACCGTGCTCCCCGAGGGCACGCTTCACATGCCCAATGCCGAGGCGGCGCGCCAGTCGCCGCTGGCCGAGAAGCTCTTCGCCATCGACGGCATCGCCGGCGTCTTCTTCGGCAACGACTTCATCACCGTGACCAAGGGCGGGGCCGAATGGCCGCACCTCAAGCCGGCCATCCTCGGCGCGATCATGGAACATTTCATGTCGGGTCAGCCGCTGGTGCGCAGCGATGCCTCGCTCGCCCCCGGCGGCGACGAGGAGTTCTTCGACCCGGCTGATGCCGGCACGGTCGAGACGATCAAGGAACTCCTGGAGACGCGGGTACGCCCGGCGGTCGCAGCCGACGGCGGCGACATCACATTCCGCGGCTTCAAGGATGGCATCGTCTATCTCGCCATGCAGGGCTCCTGCGCCGGCTGCCCGTCCTCCACCGCGACGCTCAAGCACGGCATCCAGAACCTGATGCGCCACTTCCTTCCCGACGTGCGGGAAGTCCAGTCCATCTGACGCGGCCGATCCGCCGCCAGGCTCTTTCCGCTCTGCCGCGGACGGTGTAGCACCGGCGGATGCTGGTTCTCGCCCTCGATACGGCGCTCGGCGCCTGTGCGGTCGCCGTCCTCGACACTGCGTCGGGGCGGGTGCTCGCCGCGCTGTCGGAGCCCATGGCGCGCGGCCATGCGGAACGGCTGATCCCGCTCGCCGCCGAGACCTGTGCGCAGGCCGGCATAGCGCCCGGCGCCTGCCGGCGCTTCGTCGCGACAACCGGGCCCGGCAGCTTCACCGGCCTGAGGGTCGCCGTCGCTGCGGCCCGGGCCATGGCCCTCGCCACGGGCGGCGAGGCCGTCGGCCTGTCGACCCTCGCCGTGCTGGCGGAACCCTATCTCGCGGCGGCGGAGCCCCTGGCCGTGCTCGCCGCCATCGATGCGCGCCACGGCCATGTCTATGCCGCGCTCACCGCCGCCGACCGGTCGGAGATCCTGCCCCCCGCCTATGTTCCGGTCGCCGAGGCGGCCCGGCGCGCGGCCGCCATGCCGGTGGCCATCGTCGGCCCCGGTGCCGAGGCCATCCTCGCTGCCTGGCCGGAGGGCGCCTCTGCCCCGGTGATCCTCGACGGACGGGCGGCCCCCGATATAGGCCTCCTCGCCCGCCTCGGCGCAGCGATCGACGCCGCTTCGGCGCCCTGCAAGCCGCTTTACCTGAAGGCGGTGGACGCCAAACCGCAGGCGCCGCTGCCGGCGATCAGCGGGCCCGTGCCATGACACTGCTCTCCGATCTGGTGTTCTGGTGGCCGCGGCCGGACCCCGTCGTCGAGCGGGCGACGACGGCCGATTGCGATGACCTCGCCGCCATCCACGCGGCCTCCTTCCATCGCGGCTGGGGGGCGGAGGACCTCGCGGCGATGCTGACGGAGGCCTCCGTCATCGCCCATGTTGTCCGCCGCCGGGCAGCGGCCCCGGCCGCGGGCTTCATCCTCAGCCGCATTGCCGGCGACGAGGCTGAAATCCTCACGGTCGCCACAGCGCCACGGCTGCGTGGCCGGGGCTATGCCGGCCGGTTGATCGCCGCCCATCTGCCGGATCTGATGCGCGCCGGGGTGCTCACCCTCTTCCTCGAGGTCGAGGCGGAGAACGCGCCCGCCCTGAAGCTCTACGCCCGTACCGGATTCGAGCCCATCGGCCGGCGCAAGGGCTATTACCGCACGGCGCACGGGGCGTCGGATGCCCTGACGATGCGGCGGGTGCTGCCCGCCATCTGACGCCGCCGCGCTGCGGCAGGCTGGAAAATTCCCGCCACCGTTCCCGTTCTGGACTCTTAGACCGCGAGTCTCCGCAAGGTTAGATTGATCGTGATTCGCGCCGCGGGCGGCACTGGCGCGGATCCCTCATCCCGCACCCGTGCCGCATCGTGGACGTAAGGATACGAGATGCCGGGCCTGCCAAGGGTCGACGACGCATCCTGCCGGGAGAGCGCGCCGCAACCGACGCCGGCATCGCGGGCCTTCCGGCTCGCCCCGGCGACCGCGGCGGCCCTGCTGGCCAGCACGGCGCTCGTCGCCGCCAACGAAACGTCACCGATGCTGTCGCGCCTCGTCGGCGCCATCCCGGCCCATGAATGGGCGGCCTTCGGGCTCAATGTCGGCGTCGTGGTCTTCGGCGTCGTCACCGCCATCGGCCTCCTGCGGACCCGCGCGAACGCCGCCGCGGCGGCCCGCCGGTCGCGCCGGGAAATCAACGAACTGCGCCTTGCCCTCGATCGCAACGCCGAGCTGCTGACGCTCGATCCCCATGTCGTCGTCGTCTGGGGCGGCGATCGCGACGAGCCGGAGATCGCCGGCGACGTGGCCCTTGTCACCGATCTTCCGGTAGCGCGGCGCGTGCTGGCTTTCGGCGCCTGGCTGCCGGCCGAAAGGGCCGCGGAGCTGGAGCGGGCGGCCGATGCGCTGCGGCTGTCGGGAACGCCGTTCCGCCTCGACGTGGTCAGCCAGGCCGGCCGGCCGATCGAGGCCGAGGGCCGTCCCATCGGCGGGCGGGCCGTGCTGCGCCTGCGCCTCGTCGCCGGTGTGCGCGAGGAACTGGTCCAGCTCCGGGCGAGCCATGACGCCCTGGTGCGCGAAACCGCCACGATCCGCTCCTTTCTCGGCGCGCTCTCCCTGCCGGTCTGGCTGCGCGACGCGGAGGGCCGCATCACCTGGGTCAACACCGCCTATGCCGCGGCCACCGATGCCGCCGACGGCCAGCGCGCTGTTACCGCGGGGGTCGAGCTGCTCGACCCTGCCGACCGCCACGAGGCGGCACGCCACCGCTCCGCGCGCACGCCCTTCGCCCGCCGGGTCGCGGCGGTCGCCGCCGGCCAGCGGCGCATCTTCGACATCATCGAGACGCCGGCGGGGACCGGATCTGCCGGGATCGCCGTCGACGTCACCGATCTGGAGACCGTGCGCTCCGAACTCTCGGTGGAGATGGAGACGCACAAGCGCACCCTCGACCAGTTGGCGACGGCGGTGGCGATCTTCGACGCTGGCAAGCGCCTGGTCTTCAACAACGAGGCCTTCCGCCAGCTCTGGGACCTTGAGCCCGCCTTCCTCCATCAGGCGCCGACCGACGGCGATATCCTCGACCGGCTGCGCGAGCGCCGACTGCTGCCCGAGCAGTCCAACTACCGCGAATGGAAGAAGACGCTGCACGGGGTCTACGAGGCGGTGGATACCGAACCGCGCATCCTCGAATGGCCGCTCCCCGACGGGCGCTTCCTGCGCGTTGTGCAGAACCCGGATCCGGCCGGCGGCGTCACCTATGTCTTCGAGGACCTGACCCAGCGCCTGCAGCTGGAGACGCAGGTCCAGGCCCTCGGACGTGTCCAGCGCGAGACCATCGACAATCTCGACGAGGCGGTAGCGGTGTTCGGATCGGATGCCCGCCTGTCGCTGTCGAACCGCGCCTTCGCCACCCTGTGGGAGTTCGACGCGAAGGTCCTCGACGGCCGGCCGAAGATCGACCAGGTCGCCGGCCTCTGCATGCCCTATGTCCGAGACGGCGGCATCTGGGCGGAGGTGCGCGCGGCCGTCACCGCTCTCGCCGACGAGCGGCGCCAGCGCAGCTTCCGCATCGAGCGCACCGACGGCTCGGTGCTCGACACCGGCACCGCCCCCCTGCCGGGCGGCGCGACGCTGGTCACTTTCAGGAACGTCACCAACATGGTGATGGTCGAGCGGGCCCTGACCGAGCGCAACGAGGCGCTGGAATCGGCGGCCAAGCTGCGCAACGACTTCGTCCACCACGTTTCCTACCAGCTGCGCACGCCGCTCACGACGATCATCGGCTTCGCCCAGGTCCTCGACGACCCCTCCATCGGCCCGCTCAATGACAAGCAGCGGGAATATCTCGGCTATATCGGTGCCTCCTCGGCCTCGCTGCTGTCCATCATCAACGACGTGCTGGACCTCGCCACCATCGATGCCGGCGTGATGGAGCTCGAGCTCGGCGAGGTCGACATCCGCGCCACCATCCAGGCGGCGGTGGACGCGGTGCGCGACCGCATCACCGAGAGCCAGATCCGCATCGAGACGCGCATCACCAAGGATATCGGTACGTTCCGCGCCGATGCCCAGCGCGTCAGGCAGGTGCTGTTCAACCTCCTGTCCAACGCCATCGGCTTTTCCGATCGCGGCGGCCTCGTGGTGCTCGATGCGGCGCGCGAGGGCGAGGAGATCGTCTTCAAGGTGCGCGACCAGGGCGCCGGGATCGCCCCCGACATGGTCGGCCGCATATTCGAGCGCTTCGAGACGCGGTCCACCGGCACCCGCCACCGCGGCGCCGGCCTTGGCCTCTCCATCGTCCAGAGCTTCGTCCAGCTGCATCGCGGCCGTATCGAGGTCGAGACCGCGCCGGGCAGCGGCACCCAGGTGAAGGTCACCTTCCCGGCCCATCTCGAGGATTTCTCCAAGGCCGCCGAATGACCGAACCCTTCCGTCACCACCGCATGCTCGCCAACGAGGCGGAGACGCGCGAACTCGCCATGGACCTTGCCATGGCCGCCCAGCCCCATGACGTGGTGACGCTGGAAGGCGATCTCGGTGCCGGCAAGTCGACCCTTGCCCGCGCCCTCATCCGCGCCATCGCCGAGGACGAGAAGCTGGAGGTTCCGAGCCCGACCTTCGCGCTGATCCAGCCCTATGACCTGAAGCGCCTGCCGGTCATCCATGCCGATCTCTACCGGGTGACCTCGCCCGACGAGATCGCCGAACTCGGCTGGGACGAGGCGGCCGAGGGCGCCCTGCTCATCGTCGAATGGCCGGACCGCCTGGGCGGCGCGCTCTCCGGCGACCGGCTGGAGATCGCCCTGGCGCTGCTCCCGGCCCGGGGGCCCAATGCCCGCAGCGCCACCCTGACGGGCCATGGCGCCTGGGCCGGGCGGCTCGCGCGGCTCGTCGCCCTGCGCGGTTTCCTCAACAATGCGGGCTGGGGCGGATCGCTGCGCCGGCACCTGCAGGGGGACGCGTCCTCGCGTTCCTACGAGCGGCTGCTCGACGGCCAGCGCCGCGCCGTTCTGATGAACGCGCCGAAGAAGCCGGACGGGCCGCCGGTGAAGAACGGGCTTCCCTACAGCCGCATCGCCCATCTCGCCGAGGACATGGTGCCCTTCGTCGCCATGGCCGAGGGCCTGCGCGACATCGGGCTCTCGGCACCGGAGATCGAGGCTGTCGATCTCGACCAGGGCTTCCTCATCATCGAGGATCTCGGCGGCGAAGGCGTCATCAGCGACGGCATGCCCATCACCGAGCGCTACATGGCTGCGGTGGACGTGCTGGCACTGATCCATGCGCGGCCGCGCCCCGAGACGCTGGCGACGCCGAAGGGTGCCTATGCGCTGCCGGCCTATGACAAGGAGGCGCTCACCATCGAGGTGGAACTCCTCCTCGACTGGTACCTGCCGATGAAGGACGCGCGCATTCCGGCGAGCGAGAAATATGTCTTCCTGCAGCGCTGGGGCGATCTCTTCGCCGAGGTGGAGGCGGCGCCGCGGACCTGGGTGCTGCGCGACTTCCATTCGCCGAACCTGATCTGGCTCGCCGGCCGCGACGGGATCGAGAAGGTCGGCCTGATCGACTTCCAGGACGCGCTGATGGGCCCTGCCGCCTATGACGTCGCCTCGCTCCTGCAGGATGCGCGCATCACCGTGCCGGAGGAGCTCGAGCTGCAATTGCTGTCGCGCTATGCCTCGGCGCGCAGGGCGGTCGATCCCGGCTTCGACATGGCCGCCTTCGCCCGGCTCTATGCCATCATGGGGGCGCAGCGGGCGACCAAGATCCTCGGCATCTTCGCCCGCCTCGACAAACGCGACGGCAAGCCGCAATACCTCGCCCATCTGCCGCGCATCTGGGCCTATCTGCAGCGCTGCCTCGCCCATCCGGCCCTCACCCAGGTGAAGCGCTGGGTCGACGATCGGGTGCCGCCGCCGTGAGCCCCATCGACACCGCCATGGTGCTGGCGGCGGGGCTCGGCACGCGGATGCGGCCGATTACCGACCGGATCCCGAAACCGCTGGTGGCGGTCGCCGGCAAGACCCTGCTCGACCATGTGCTCGACCCCCTCGCCGAGGCCGGCGTGATCCGCGCCGTGGTCAATGTCCACCACCTTGCCGGCCAGATCGAGGCCGCCGTGGCGGGCCGCTCGGCCCCCGCCGTGGTCATTTCCGACGAGCGGGCGGAGATTCTCGATTCCGGCGGCGGCGTCACCCGCGCCCTGCCGCATCTCGGCGAGGCCTTCATCATCCGCAACGCCGATTCGTTCTGGACCGACCGGCAGGGCGCGAACCTGTCGCGGATGATCGCTGCTTTCGATCCCGCCCGGATGGATTCGCTGCTGCTGCTGGCGGCGATGGAGGGGAGCGTCGGCTTCGACGGGCCGGGCGACTTCTTCCTCGGCCCGGACGGACGCCTGACAAGGCGCGGATCGGCGGCGCGGGCGCCCTATGCCTATGCCGGGGCCGCGATCATGCGGAAGGCGGACTTCGCCGGCAGGACCGACGGCGATGTCTTCTCGCTCAACGCCCTGTGGAACGCCTCGCTGGCGCAGGGCCGTCTGCACGGCCTGGTGCTCGACGGGCTCTGGCTGCATGTCGGCACGCCCGCGGCCATCGGCGAGGCGGAACGGGCGATCTCGGCAGGCCGCGGATAACGGCCGCCAACCCTTCCCTTTCGCGCCCTCAGGGTGTATGTGCCCGCCTCCCCACTCCACTTCCACCCGGTCCGACCCCGGGCGAAGGACATAAGACCATGGCCAAACGATTCGACACGGGCACCGGCCCGTCCCAGCGGCAGTTGCGCGTCGGCGAGCTCATGCGCCACGCCCTCTCCGAAGTGCTCTCCCGCGGCGAGATCCACGATCCCGTGCTGCAGACGAACGTGGTGACCGTGCCGGAGGTGCGCATGTCGCCCGATCTCAAGATCGCCACCTGCTTCGTCATGCCGCTCGGCGGCAAGGACCAGCCGGAGGTGATCCAGGCGCTGGCCCGCAACAAGCGCTACCTGCGCGGCGAGCTCGCCCATCGCACCAACCTGAAATTCGCGCCCGACCTGCGATTCCGCATCGACGAGTCCTTCGAGGAGGGTTCGCGCATCGACCGCCTGCTGGAGAGCGACGAGGTGCGCCGCGACGTCCAGAAGGACGGCGAGTCATGAACCAGCCGCGCTCGAAGAAGATCGACGTCCACGGCTGGGTGATCCTCGACAAGGATCTCGACCAGACCTCCACCCATGCGGTGTCGCAGGTGCGGCGCCTGTTCAATGCCAAGAAAGGCGGCCATGCCGGCACGCTCGACCCGCGCGCCACCGGCCTGCTGCCGATCGCGCTGGGGGAGGCGACCAAGACCGTCCCCTTCGTCATGGACGGCCGCAAGACCTATCGCTTCACCGTCGCCTGGGGCGCCGAGACGGCCACGGACGACACCGAGGGCGCTGTCACCGCCCGGTCCGACCTCCGGCCCACACGCGAGGCCGTGGAGGCGCTTCTGCCGCGCTATACCGGCACGATCATGCAGGTGCCGCCGCAATTCTCCGCCATCAAGATCGGCGGCGAGCGCGCCTATGACCTCGCCCGCGACGGCGAGGCAGTGGTGCTGGAGGCCAGGCCGATCACGGTGGACAGCCTGCGCCTCACCGCCTTCTCCGCCGACAGCGCGGAATTCGAGGCCGAGTGCGGCAAGGGCACCTATGTGCGCGCCATTGCCCGCGACATCGGCCGGGACCTTTCCTGCCTCGGCCACGTGACGGCGCTCAGGCGCACCCGCGTCGGCCCCTTCGGCGAGGACGACACGGTGACGCTCGAGGAGCTGCGCGAGCTTGCCGAGGGCAAGATCGCCGGCCAGGCGCTGGAGGATGCGCTGCTGCCCGTCGAGGCGGCCCTCGCCGAGGTGCCGGAGGTCAAGGTGACGCGCGACGTCGCCGCCCGCCTCCTGCGTGGCCAGAGCGCCATCCTGCGCGGCCGCGACGCGCCGATCGGGGGGGCGGTCTGGGCGTCATCGGCGGGCGATCCCATCGCCCTCTGCGAGGTCGAGGCCGGCGAACTGGTGCCCAAACGCGTCTTCGTCTTCGGGCCGTGACGCCGGCGCAGGACCTGTCCCGCAAAGAGCACGTTGACGGGTCCCGCCACACTCGCTATGAGAGCCGCCTTCGCCCAGATGGCGGAATTGGTAGACGCACTGCTTTCAGGTAGCAGCGCCGCGAGGCGTGGAGGTTCGAGTCCTCTTCTGGGCACCAATTTCAAGTTTCAGATGATCCCAGATCGTCCAGAAACCCGCAGAAAAGCCCGGTTCGCCGGGCTTTTTTGTTGTTTGGCGGTCCGGGTGCGTCCGCTGCCGTTCGGTTGCATCCAACCGTTTTGTTGGTATCTGTTTTGGTGTCACGGCGGAAATGCCAACATGGCTAGCCAGCGGATACCAACAGATGCCGCTTTCCGACACCCAGATCAGGGGCTTACGCCCCCGTCCATCCCCTCAGAAAGTTAGCGATGGTGGCGGCCTCCATATCCTGGTGTCGCCGCAGGGGTCGAAGCTCTGGCGATTGTCCTACCGGTTCGGCGCAAAGCAGAAAACCATCGCCCTCGGCCCCTACCCTATCGTCACCCTTGCCGAAGCGCGACTGAAGCGCGACGAGGCCAAGCGGCTCCTGCGGAACGGGACCGATCCGTCTCACCATGCGAAGATCGAGAAGATCCGCGCTCAAATCGCGACTGCTACAACCTTTGGTGCGGTCGCGGACGCGTTCCTTTCGAAGGTGGAGCGTGAGGGCAAGGCTCCCGCAACCCTGACCAAGAAGCGCTGGTTGATCGATCTGGTGCGGCCAGACCTAGGCGACAGGCCGATCGCCGACATTTCGGCCCTGGAAGTCCTCGGAACCCTTCGAGCCGTCGAAGCCAAGGGAAATTACGAAACCGCGCGTCGGATGCGCGCCACTGTCAGTCAGGTCTTTCGATATGCGATTGCAACCTCGGCAGCTTCGAACGATCCGACGTTCGGACTGCGCGGGGCGCTGATCTCTCCCACCGTCACCCATCGTGCAGCCGCGACAAACGCCAAGGCGTTCACCGCGCTCCTGAGGGCCATCTGGGACTATCCGGGGGCAGCTACTACCCGGCTCGCGCTTCAGCTCATGGCCTTGCTATATCCTCGGCCCGGCGAACTGAGACTGGCCGAGTGGACTGAATTCGATCTGGAGAAGGCGACCTGGACCATCCCGGCCCGCCGAACCAAGATGCGACGGGAGCACCGAAAGCCTCTGCCAGCGGCAGCAGTGTCCCTTTTGCGCGAGCTTCACGCGATCACCGGTCGCGGACAGCTCGCCTTGCCGGCCTTGCACACAACCCGCCGGCCGCTCAGCGAGAACACAATGAACGCTGCGCTGCGCCGCGTCGGGATCACCAAGGATGAAGCGACCTCCCACGGCTTCAGGGCGACGGCTTCAACCCTGCTGAACGAAAGCGGCCTCTGGCTTGCCGATGCCGTCGAGGCGGAGCTTGGTCATGTCGGGGCGGACGAGGTCCGTAAGGCCTACCATCGCGCAATCTATTGGGATGAACGGGTGCGGATGGCCGAATGGTGGGCAACGGAGGTTACCCGCCTCCGAACAGAGCCTTAATGGTAGATTTCCCCCGAATCGTACTTCACCGGTCTTGCCGCCCTACAGCTTCAGGGCTCCAATGCCGCAATGGACCAGAGCGAACGATCGGCCATCATTTGGGCGCTGTTGAGATATGACCATCCACTGTATTTCCAGCACCTCAAAAATCCTCGACGCTTAAACCCGAACCTCATGCCTCCCAGCGATGAGGGAGCGTTGCTCGAAAAGATGCGAGCTGGGAAGGCTTATTTTGACGAGCTTAAGAGGATGGGGGACGAGGAGCTTGCCGCTGCTGGGCATGAACTCCAATCACGGAAGCATGCGGCAAAAGAGCGTGCCCACTGGTCAAATCAGCCTTCTGCTCTGGCAACGAGCGCAATCTACGATCATTGGAGTAGAGCGGCCCACTGGCGCATGGAGGAAGCGGCTGCACTGCTGATTGCGCGCAACCCGGCTTCGATTAATACAAAGATCGCGCGCAAGGACCCGGTGGGCTCGGACACTCTCAAGTCCTACCTGTCGGTTTTCGACCTTATCAGCCGTGCCTTCACCGCTGGGCAGATCGAGTTCAACAATGCGCCAGGTGGATATCTCGCGTGGGCTCACCGAAACAGAATCAACGTCCCTGCTGCGCTTGAAGCGGCGGTTCGAGAGCACGGCCATCAGGTGGATGATTGGAAAGGCATTAGCGATCGCCAGGCGGCGTTGATCGTTGTGACCTGCCACTGAGATGTCATCCAGCGGCGATTAGAGCCTCGGCGGGTTTTACGCCTTGTGGCGCGGTGGGAGCAACGTGCGATCGGCGAAGCTGGTCGGGATTGCGCAGCCGATCGTCCGTTGCCGTGAAGTTGGCGGCATAGGCC
>CALRLZ020000001.1:0-321973 GCA_943368975.1 Archangium gephyra | reverse complement strand
TGTCAAAGAACCGGAACCGCAAAGGCTCCCACCCAAAGGGCGACTGAAACCAACCTTCCAACCCGGAGGCCGGAAGCACCATGCACCAGAAGGTGACTGAGAAGCTTCAGAGACGCGAAGCCGGGCCGGTCAAAGCGCGGCGCCGCGTCTATGGGCGGTTTATAGGCCAGCCCCGTTCGGACTGTCAACACGGATCCGGGAAAAAAATGACGTCCCGACGACAGTGCCTGCCGCCGGGCCCGAAGTCCCGTAACCGTGTACGCCCTCAGAACGTTGATTGGATGGTCCAATCGGCGATTCGACAAGGACTTTTCCACAGCTGGCCGCGCTGCCCGGCATCAGCCGGGACGCCGCCGGGCCCGGCGCTGAACCCGCTCCCGGTTCCGGCGCCCGCTCGTCGGCCTCCGCGGCAGGGCGCGCGGCCCACCGGCATGGCGCCCTCCCCGCCCCAGCCGCCGGGATCCCGCTTCTGCCGCGACCGGAATCGCTGCGCCGACGAACAGCCTCCGGCGGCGCGCAGCCCTGACGGCGCCACATTTCTCGCCCTTTCCTCGCCTGGGCCTCGGTGCGGTCCATTGCTTGACGGATGGAGGCGGTGCGGGCAACGTCCGCCGCGCATCGCTGGCCGGGCCCCGCCCGGCGAGACCGATCGGAGAATTCGCGTTTGCTTCTGTCTGGCCGATCGTCCTTTCCTCATCACGGCGGCCCCAGCGCGACGCTCGGGGACGAGGCGCCGCTGTCGAGCGACGGCCGGGAGCGCCGCGGCATCGACGCCCGGCGCGTCAATGTCCGCTGGCTCTCGGGAACCGTCCTCACCGGCCTCTGCGGCGCCGGGCTGATGGGCGGCGCGGTCTGGGCAGCGCTGGAGAACCCCACCCGTCCCCCGGCCCCCGCCGAGATCGTCCAGCCCCTCACCCGCGGATCCGGCGCGGCCTCCGACCGGCCGACCAACACCGCCCGCAAGGGCGACCGCCTCACCCCCCTCGCTGATCTCTTCTCGTCGTCCAAGCAGACGATCCGCGTCTCCCAGACCTCCCGGGTCGGTGACCGCGAGATCATCCGCGTCCGGCCGCACACCCGCGTGGTGGCCAATCTCGTCCAGAGTTCCAGCGGCAATTACGACATTCCCGAATTCAACCCGCTGCGCCTGCTCGCCGGCGACACCGCCGAGCGCGCCGAGGAACAGGCGCCCGACACCGATGGCGAGGTGACCCTCGTCATGCGCGACATCGCCTCCCTGCCTCCCCAGCAGCGCACCATGCTGACCCTGTCGACCGAGGAGATTATCGGCCAGGTGCGCGAGGCGGCGAGCCAGAGCGATCTCGCCGTCCCGCTGGTGCTCCCGGCGGGCGGCCCCCTCGCCCGCCCCTCGGCCGCCGGCGCGGCGCTCGACCCCGATGATCCCAATGTGGTCCGTGTCGCCAAACGTGCCGCCGAAGCCGCGGCCGACGCCGCCCCGCCGGACCGGACGGTCATCGCCAAGACTGGCGACACCATCACCTCGATCCTGCTCGAGCTTGGCGCGGTGCGCGACGACGTCCGCCTCATCGCCGCCGCCTTCACCCGCGGCGGGCGCGAGATCACGCTGCGCGACGGCCAGCGCATCCGGGTCCTCTTCGCCCAGGGCGCCTCGGGCCGCAGCCAGCCGGTCCGCATCATCCTGGTTGGCGAGCGTGGCACCCCGGAGGCCGCGGTCGCCCAGACCGACGAGGGTCGCTACGTCGCGGTGGAAGATCCCGCCGAGGCCATCAACGTCACCGACGAATCGGAAGAAGACGACGAGGGCTCGGGACTGCGCCTCTACGCCGCGATCTACGAAACCGCCCTGCGCCAGGAAATCCCGCGTCCCATCGTCGACGAACTCATCCGTGTCTTCGGCAACGATGTCGACTTCTCGCGCCGCGCCGGAGCCAACGACCTGTTCGAGGTCCTCTATGCCTCCGACGACGAGGGCGATGCGGGTCGCGGCGACATTCTCTATGCCTCGATCACCACCGCCGGGGAGACCCGCCGCTACTACCGCTTCCATTCCACCGCCGACGGCGTCATCGACTATTATGACGAGCAGGGAAAATCGGCCCGCAAGTTCCTCATCCGCAAGCCCATCGCCGGCGGCCAGATGCGCTCCGGCTTCGGCATGCGCCGCCACCCCGTCATGGGCTATTACAAGATGCATTCCGGCGTCGACTGGTCCGACCGGATCGGCACGCCGATCGTCGCCGCCGGCAACGGCGTCATCTCCAAGGCGGGCTGGTCCGGCGGCTATGGTCGGCGCATCGAGATCGAGCACGCCAATGGCTACACCTCGACCTATTCGCATCTGTCGGGCTTCGCCCGCGGCATCAGCGAGGGCGCGCGCGTCCGCCAGGGCCAGGTGATCGGCTATCTCGGCAATTCCGGCCTCTCGACCGGCCCGCACCTGCATTACGAGGTGATGGTCAACGGGCGCTTCGTCGATCCGATGCGTGTCCGCGTGCCGCGCGGCCGCGAGCTCGCCGGCCCGATGCTCGCCGCCTTCCGTGCCGAGCGCGAGCGCATCGACAACCTGATGACGCGCGACCGGGCCGAGACACGCGTCACCGCACAGACCGGGCGCTGAGCCAGGTCACGCACGCACGGCCATGGCGCGGCGTGCACGCTGAAGGATCAGCCCGTCCCGCATATTGAGACCGAGCAGCGCCAGGTTGATGAGTCCGGCCACGATCTCCAGCCCCTGCACAAGCGCAAAGGTCGTGTCGAGGTTGCCTGCCCGCGCCTTCCAGGCGAGAAAGACCGCCGACGGCAGAAGCACAAGAAGGCCGTTCGCTGCGATGACCCGCATGCGAACAGCTTTGCGCCCAATGATCCCCTTCAGCCGCCCCTTGGCAAGGCGGAAACCACTTGCGCCGGCCACGGCCATTGCCGGAACGAGGATCAGAAGCCCCCACATGATGGCCGTTTTCACAGTGGCAATGGCCCCGACGGTCCCAAGGGCTTCGACGGAAAGGGTGGCGAAAATAAAGGCTAGGATGGTCACCATGGCGAGACCACCCGCGACGGCATGAAGGCGAACAAGAAGATGGTTAGACATGAGGTTGACCTCCGGATCCGATGCGATAAATATAGCATGCAATGTTTTTACATAGCAAGCTATGAATAAGCGCGGTCCCATCGTGGATGGAAATCTTCCGGATCGCCGCGACTCGGTCGGCTATCTCGCCAACTGGGCGGCGCGGCTGCTGGCGAAGGCCATGGACGAACGGCTCGCGCCATTTGGCCTCACCTCGGGTCAACTGCCGGTTTTTTTTGCCTTGGCGCGGGGAGAGGAACTGACCCAGCGCGACCTCGCACGGCACGCCGCCATCGAACAGCCGACCATGGCGGCGACGCTCGGCCGTATGGAGCGCGATGGATGGGTGACGCGCCGTCCGTCTCCGCATGACGGGCGGAGCTCGCTCGTCATTCTGAGCCCTCAGGCCCTGGCGCGTGTTCCCGATGTGGTCGCGGCGGTGCGCGACATCAACGGCCGCGGACTCGCAGGCCTTAACGATGACGAGGTGACGGCGCTGAAGACGACCCTCCGGACCATCATTGGCAATCTCGATCCGGGAGCCGACACCGGCCCAACCTGATTATTCCGCCGCGGCGACCTGCGCCTCGCCGCCGAGCCAGGCGTCGAAATCGGCCAGCGCCCTGGCGCTCAGCACCCGCTTGCGCGCCTGGGTCTTGGCATTGCCCCGCAGCCGCTCGCCGTCGGGCCCCTTGTTCGGCGCCGGTTCGGACAGAGGCGGGAACAGGCCGAAATTGACGTTCATCGGCTGGAACGAGCGCGGCCCCTCGTCGATGGTCGACACATGGCCGCCGGTGATATGATTGATGAGGGCGCCATGGGCCGTCGTCACCGGCGGCAGCGACGGCACCCGGCCCAGCCGCTCGGCCGCCGCGAAACGCCCGACCATGCCGCCGATGGCGGCGCTCTCCACATAGCCCTCGCAGCCCGTGATCTGGCCGGCGAAGCGCAGCCGCGGCTCGACCTTCAGCCGCAGGGTCGCGTCGAGCACCTTCGGCGAGTTCAGATAGGTGTTGCGGTGGATGCCGCCGAGCCGCGCGAACTCGGCCTTCTCAAGGCCGGGGATCATGCGGAAGATCGCGGCCTGCGCGCCATATTTCAGCTTGGTCTGGAAGCCGGTCATGTTGAACAGCGTGCCGAGCTTGTTGTCCTGCCGCAATTGCACGACGGCATAGGCCTTGACCGTGGGGTTGTGCCGGTTGGTGAGCCCGACCGGCTTCATCGGCCCCCACCGCAGCGTCTCGCGTCCACGCTCGGCCATCACCTCGATGGGCAGGCACCCGTCGAAATAGGGCGTGCCTTCCCACTCCTTGAACTCGGTCTTCTCGGCCGCCAGCAGCGCGTCGATGAAGGCCTCGTACTGGGCCTTATCGAGCGGACAGTTGATGTAGTCGGCCCCCGTCCCGCCCGGCCCCGCCTTGTCATAGCGAGACTGGAACCAGGCCTTGTCCATGTCGACGGACTCGAAATGGACGATGGGCGCGATGGCGTCGAAGAAGGCGAGCTCCTTCTCGCCGGTCAGTTGGCCGATGGCGGCGGCGAGCCCGGGCGAGGTCAGCGGGCCGGTGGCGACGATGACGCTGTCCCAGTCCGCCGGCGGCAGCCCCGCCACCTCCTCGCGCATGATGGTGATCAGCGGATGGGATGCGAGCGCCGCGGTGACCGCCTGCGAGAAGCCGTCGCGGTCGACTGCCAGCGCCCCGCCGGCCGGCACCTGATGGGCATCGCCCATGCGCATGATGATCGATCCCGTCCGCCGCATTTCCGCATGGAGGAGGCCGACGGCATTGGTCTCGGCATCGTCGGAGCGGAACGAGTTCGAACAGACGAGCTCGGCGAGGCCTTCGGTCTTGTGGGCCTCGGTGCCCCGCAGGGGGCGCATCTCGTGCAGCACGACGGGAACGCCGGCCTCGGCGATCTGCCAGGCGGCTTCGGAACCGGCGAGGCCGCCGCCGACGACATGAATGGGGGCGATCTGTGTCATGCCGACCTTCTAGGGCCGAGCCGCGCGGGCGGCAAGCAAGGGATCAGAGCGCCAGTGTCTCGCCGGCTGCGAGATTGCGCCGCGTCCGGTTCACCTCCCGGCAGGCATCGACACCGAGGACGGCGAGCTTCAGGGCCCGCAGATGCGGCGTCCCATCACCGAGCGAGGCCTCCGCCGTCCAGTAGTGGACATGGTTGAAATAGCCCCCGGAGATGGCTGTCTCGAGCGGCACGTTCATCGTGCCGGGCGAATGGACCGGCGGGACCGGCCCGCCGATGAAGTCGCCCTTCACCCCGGCGCGCTGGGCAAAGTAGAGATTGGTCCAGCAGGTCAGGGCGAACATGGCGGAGTGCTGCAGGCGCGGGCGCACGGGGGCCATGCCGGGATCGGCGCTTCTGGGGGCGAAGAGGACGCGGCCGTCCTCGCCGGGTGTCTGCGCGGGAGGCGCGACCGGAAACTCGCGCATCGCTACCTTCTCGGCGAGCCCCTTGTCAGTCCCGGTCTCCGTCATCAGCAGCGCCGCATGGGCGAGCGGGCTGCCCATCGTGACGAAATCGCTGATGCGCCAGGGCGAAGCCACGATCTCGCCCTTCACCACGCTGACCTGTTCCGCCGCGAAGGTCGCGAAGCTCTGCCGGACCATCGCCTGGTACGCGTCCGCCGATAGCGTTCCGTCCGGCCCGATCCGCTGCCAGGCGAGCCCGCCACCCACCTCCGCGACCGCATAGGTTCCCTCCCCGATCGCATCGGCCGGCAGCCTGTCGATGGCCTCGAAGGCGGCGATGACCCTGTCGGTCAACCGCGCCTTCGCCATCTGCTCGACGAAGAAGGCACGCAGCACGTCATAGGCGATGACGGTGCCGAGGCTGTGCGCGACGACGACGATCCGATCATAGCGCGGCACGCCGTCGCCGGTGCGCTGATCGTGCAGGTCCTGGAGGACCTGCAGGCCGAGCTTCCGGATGCGGTTGCGCGCCTCGATATTGTCCGGCGCATCGCGCAGGTAGCGGGCGCAGTCGCCGACATAGGGAACGAGGAACACCCAGGCGAGGAAGACGAAGAGCGTCAGGAAGACGAGCAGCCAGAGCGTCGTCGGCGGATGGCCGAGGGTCAGCAGCGCGATGTCGAGCAGCCGGGTGCCCTCGGGCCAGCCCGCATGGCCGATACCGAGGACCGTCCAGACCGGCCCCCACAGGGCGATGAAGAGCGACAGCCCCGCCGTGCCGGCGATCCCATAGGCCGTCGCGACAGGACCGAGGAACATGACGAGGCTGGCCAGCGCCGGCACCAGGGTCAGGAGCGCCAGCGGGTGCCACGCGGCGATGGCGGCGAAGACCACGAAGACGCCGGCCATGCCGAGGCCCTGAACCCAGCCCTTGCGCAGTCCGAAGGTCACGAACCCGCCGACGAGGACGGCAAGAACGAGGAACGACACGGTCGCCTGCGGCGCCGCAAGGCCGGCACGGGCGGCGACGTCGCGCCATGACAGCCCGATCAACCCTGTTCCCACGACCCAGAGGAGATGAACGGCGGCAAGCAGGGCGGCGGTCAGGAGCGTGACGGCCGCAAACCAGATCCAGCGCGCATCGGCGGGAAGGCTGGAGCGGTCGCGCTTGGCGAGGTCGCACAGCCAGAGCAGCACGGCGACAAAGCGCGTGCCGCTCATCAGATGGGCCCAGTAGAGTTCGAAGAAATCGTAGCGCCGCTTCTCGGTCATGCCGAGCGCCGGTGTGGTCACCGATTTCAGGTCGAAGGAGCCGTCCTTGCCGACATAGGGCTTGATCCAGCGCGGAATGGCGCCCTTGCGCCGCGCCGCCGCGCGATCGGTCTCGGGCTTGCCGAGGACGGCATCGACCACGCCCAGCATGGTCTCCATCGGCCGCTGGTCGCCGATACCGTGGAACACGAGGACGGCCGTCCGGGGAGCCGGAGCAGGCGTCGTCTTGGCTGCGGCCTTGTCTCCACCCGAGCGAGCAGCCATCGCATCCCTCCAAAGCCACGAGACCGCCCGATCGAAACCCCGATCGGGCGGTCTGGCAAGAGAGCTATAGTCCGGATGCGGTGCTGGGCTAGGCCGCCGCCATCGCCGGCGTCGCGGCTTCGAAGACCAGCCGGTCCCCGGCCGCTGTGGCGCTGACCCTGTCGCCGTCCTTGATCGTCCCGCCGAGGATCTTCTCGGCCAGCGGATCCTGAACATATTTCTGGATCACGCGCTTCAGCGGGCGCGCGCCATAGGCAGGGTCGTAACCCTTTTCGGCGAGCCAGGCCTTGGCGCCGGGATCGAGGTCGAGGACGATCTTGCGCTCGTCGAGCAGCTTCTGCAGGCGCTTCAGCTGGATGTCGACGATGGTCGTCATCTGCTCGCGCTTCAGCCGGCCGAAGAGGATGATCTCGTCGACGCGGTTGAGGAATTCGGGGCGGAAGTGCCCGCGCACGATCGACATGACGCCGTCGCGCACCGCATCCACCTCCTCGTTCTCGCCCTGCATGACCAGAAGCTCGGAGCCGAGGTTCGAGGTCATGATGATCAGCACGTTGCGGAAGTCGACCGTGCGGCCCTGCCCGTCCGTCAGACGCCCGTCGTCGAGCACCTGGAGGAGCACGTTGAACACGTCGGGATGGGCCTTCTCGATCTCGTCGAACAGCACGACCTGATAGGGCCTGCGGCGCACCGCCTCCGTCAGCGCCCCGCCCTCGTCATAGCCGACATAGCCGGGCGGCGCGCCGATGAGGCGGGAGACCGAGTGCTTCTCCATGTACTCGGACATGTCGAGGCGGACCATGGCGGTCTCGTCGTCGAACAGGAACTCGGCGAGCGCCTTGGTCAGTTCGGTCTTGCCGACGCCGGTGGGGCCGAGGAACATGAACGAGCCGATCGGCCGGTTCGGATCCTGCAACCCGGCGCGGGCGCGCCGCACGGCGGTCGACACGGCCTTCACCGCCTCGCCCTGGCCGACGACGCGGCGGGCGATCTCGTCCTCCATGCGCAGGAGCTTGTCCTTCTCGCCCTCGAGCATCCGGTCGACCGGCACGCCGGTCCAGCGCGAGACGACCTGGGCGACGTGGTCGGCGGTCACCGCCTCCTCGACCATGGCCTGCTCGTTCTGCTGCTCGACGGTCGCGAGTTCCTTTTCCAGCGCGGGCAGCGTGCCATACGAGAGTTCACCGGCCAACGCCCAGTCACCCTTGCGCTGGGCGTTGGCGAGGGCCGTGCGGGCCTCGTCGAGCTGCTTCTTGATCTCGGCGGCGCGACCCAGGCTGTCCTTCTCCGCCTTCCAGCGGGCGGTCATCTCGGCGGACTGTGCCTCGAGGGAAGCGAGATCGGTCTCCAGCCGCTTCAGCCGGTCCCGGGATGCGACATCGCTCTCCTTCTTCAGCGCCTCCTGCTCGATCTTGAGCTGGATGACGCGGCGATCGACCTCGTCGAGCTCCTCCGGCTTGGAATCGACCTGCATGCGCAGCCGCGCCGAGGCCTCGTCGACGAGGTCGATGGCCTTGTCGGGGAGGAAGCGGTCGGTGATGTAGCGGTTCGACAGAGTCGCCGCCGCGACGATGGCCGCATCGGTGATCCGCACCTGGTGGTGCTGCTCATACTTCTCCTTCAGGCCGCGCAGGATCGAGACGGTGTCTTCCACCGTCGGCTCCCCGACGAAGACCGGCTGGAAGCGGCGGGCGAGCGCCGCGTCCTTCTCCACATGCTTGCGGTACTCGTCGAGCGTGGTCGCGCCGATACAGTGCAGCTCGCCGCGGGCGAGCGCCGGCTTCAGGAGGTTCGAGGCATCCATGGCCCCGTCCGCCTTGCCGGCACCGACCAGCGTGTGCATCTCGTCGATGAACAGCACGATGCCGCCGGCGGCGGCGGTCACCTCCGACAGCACGGCCTTCAGCCGCTCCTCGAACTCGCCGCGATATTTCGCGCCGGCGATGAGCGAGCCCATGTCGAGCGACAGGATCGCCTTGTCCTTCAGGCTCTCCGGCACGTCGCCGTCGATGACGCGCAGCGCGAGACCTTCGACGATCGCGGTCTTGCCGACACCCGGCTCGCCAATGAGAACCGGATTGTTCTTGGTGCGCCGCGACAGCACCTGGATGGTGCGGCGGATCTCCTCGTCGCGGCCGATGACCGGGTCGAGCTTGCCCTCGCGCGCCGCCTGGGTGAGGTCGCGGGCATATTTCTTCAGCGCGTCATAGGCGTTCTCGGCGGAGGCGGAATCGGCGGTGCGGCCCTTGCGGAGGCCCTCGATGGCCTGGTTCAGCGCCTGCGGGCTGACGGAAGCGGCGGCCAGCGCCTTGCCGGCCTCGGTCTCCTTCTCGAGCGCGAGGGCGAGCAACAGGCGCTCGGCGGCCACGAAGCTGTCGCCGGCCTTCTCGGCGGCCTTCTCCGCCGTGTCGAAGACGCGGGCGAGACCCTGGCCGAGATAGACCTGGCCGGCTCCCGAGCCCTGCACCTTCGGGATCTTCTTCAGCGCCTCCTCGGTCCTGGCCAGCGCCAGCTGCGGCTGGCCGCCCGCCTGGCGGATCAGGCCGGCGGCGAGGCCTTCCGTATCGTCCAGCAGCACCTTCAGCAGGTGCTCCGGCTGGAACTGCTGATGGCCCTCGCGCAAGGCCAGGGACTGCGCCGACTGGATGAAACCGCGCGAGCGTTCGGTGTATTTCTCGATGTTCATGAGGTCACTCCCTTGCCCGTTCCGCCCGTCTCGCCTGAGCCCGGGATGAAACGTCCGACCGATGGATTGCCGGCCCCAAAGGCACCGGCCCGAGGCGGATATGGGGTGTCACGCGGCTGTGAGAAGAGACCGCGGCGGACTTTTTGAGGCGCGTCAAACGGGCCACGCTCATCGCCGGGGAGGCTCCCCCTGCCCTGTCCGCCGGAGCACCAGACTGTGACACCCGGCTTGACCGCGACGGCCGCCTCGGGCCACCTCAGGCCATGACCGAGACAACCTCCGCCCGCATCACCGCCCTCTACCGCTATCCCGTGAAAGGGCTCTCCGCCGAGCCCCTGACCGAGGCGCCCCTGGCCAGTGGCGCGCATTTCCCCGGCGACCGGCTCTTCGCCATCGAGAACGGTCCCTCCGGCTTCGACCCTGCCAATCCCGAGCACCAGCCGAAGCAGAAATTCCTCGTCCTCGCCCGCCAGGCGGCGCTGGCCAAGCTCAAGACCCGCTATGACGACGCCAGCCACAGCCTCGCCATCGTCGCCGACGAGGTGGAGGTCGCCCGCGGCGATCTCAGGACGTCGGAAGGGCGCGCCGCCATCGAGGACTTCTTCCGGATGTTTCTCGCGAGTGACCTCGCCGGCGCGCCGAAGGTGCTGGAGGGCCCGCCCGGCTTCCGCTTCATGGATTCGCGCTCCGGCTTCGTCTCCATCATCAATCTCGCCACGGTGCGGGCTCTGGAGAAGGAGACGGGCTTTCCCATCGACCCGATCCGCTTCCGCGCCAATATCTATGTCGACGGCGTGCCGGCCTTTGACGAGTTCTCCTGGGTGGGCAAGCGCATCACCCTCGGCGGCGCCGCCCTGCGCGGCCTGAAGCGCACGGAGCGCTGCGCCGCGACGACCGTCAATCCGGCCACTGCCGTCCGCGACCTGATGATCCCCGCGGTGCTGATGCGCAGCTACGGCCATGCCGACTGCGGCATCTATGCCGCCGTCGCGCAGGGCGGGCGGATCGCCCGCGGTGACACGCTGAGAGTGAGCGAGGAGGACGCGTCCGGCGTCCCGTTCTGAGGGAAGTCCCGCAAGGCGCGGGCAAGCGATGCGTTGCAAGACCGCAGTGCGTCCTTCGAGGCCCGCTCCCGCTCGCACCTCAGGATGAGGATGGTGGCGGCTTGCAGCCGGAAAGGATGAGCCCGGACGACCATCCGCCAGCCGACGGCCATGCCGATCACATCCCTCCTCATCCTGAGGTGCTAGCCCGGCGATGCGGTAGCAGCGCCCGCCGGCGAGCCTCGAAGGACGCACTTGCGGTGTGCACCCCCCGTGCCCTCTCCGCTCACTCCTCCCAGCGCACGACCTCGCCGAGCCCCGCGCGCGCCGTGCGATAGCCGTTCACCGGCGCTGCCGCATCCGCCCGCCCGAAGGAGATGCCGCAGACGACGCGCTGGTCGTCGGCCATGCCGAAATGGGCGCGGATGGCTCCCGAATGCACCGCCAGGGCCGCCTGGGCGATGGTCGCGACGCCGTGGGCCGTTGCCGCCGTCATGAAATTGCTGACATAGGCGCCGCAATCCAGCGCTCCATAGGCGCCGAGCGCCTCGTCCGTGGTGATGATCGCCACATGCGGCGCATCGAACAGCGCGAAGTTGCGCAGGGACTGGCGGGCATAGGCGGCCTTGTCGCCGCGCTGGACCCCAACGGCGTCATAGAGCTGGAAGCCGCAGGCCCGCCGCCGCTCCAGAAGCGCCCCCCGATATTCGCGCGGGAAGGGAAAATCGCTCGCCGGCTCCGCCCCGCCGGAGGCGAGTGAGAGCATCAGCGCACGGAAGCGCTCGACCGCGGCGCCGCTGGCGATCAGCACCTGCCAGGGCTGGGTATTGTTCCAGGAGGCGGTCCTCTGCGCCGTCGTCAGGATCGCCGCGATCGTCGCCCGCGGGATCGGTTCGGGCCGGAAGGCGCGGCAGGAATGGCGCGCGGCCATCAGGCGGTCGAAGGCTTCGGCATCGGTCGGAAGAAGGCTGGTCATCGGTCTCGCCGGATGGTTCGAGGGCTGTCGCCATCGTCTCCGCTCGCCGGCCTCTTCGCCATCCGCCGTTCGGCAAGGGCAAGGCTGAGATCACACCCGCGATCACGCCCGATTGCCTTCCCCTCGCCGGGCGGGATGGGGTAGAGGAGGGCAACGAGGTCGCCGCCGCTGATCCCCCCATCCGAGACGCACCCGCATGTCCCTGCCCCAGGAAATTCGCGCGCTCGCCGCCGATACGCTTGCCGTCCTGCGCCATCCCGACGCCCGCGGCGCGGTTCTGCTCTATTCCGGGCTCGCCGCCCTCTTCTTCGTCTATGCCGCCCTGACGGCGGGCCTCCTGTGGACGCTCGTCGCCGCGGTGATCGGCGTCTGTCTCCTGCCTGCCGTCGAGTTCGTCACCCACAAATATGTCCTGCACTGGCTTGAACTCGCCAAGACCTCGGCCACGGCGCAGTTCTGGAACCGCGTCCACTATGCCCACCACATGGATCCCAAGGACACCCGGGTGATCCTCGCCCATCCCGCCAGCGTCGTGCTGCTGGTGGCCGTGGTGGCGGGCCTCGCCTGGCTGGTCGGCATGAGGCCGATCGCGCCGGTCGTCGCCAGCGCCTTCGCGCTCTTCGCCTTCTACGAGATCGTCCATTTCGCCTGCCACATGGATGGCGACCTGCGCTCGCGCTACTTCACGGCACGGCGGCAGGAACATGCCCTGCACCACTATGTCGACGAGAACCGCAATTTCGGCATCACCACGGCAATCGCCGACCGCCTGCTCGGCACGCGCATCGTCGACAAGAAGGCGCTCGTCCGCTCGCCGACGGCCCGCAATCTCGGCTATACCGGCGCCTTCGCCGACCGCTATCCCTACCTGAAGCGCGATGATGCGCCACCGGCCGGACGGACACCGGCGGAGTGACCCGTTCGCTGACCGTCGACGTTCTCGTCATCGGCGCCGGCGCTGCCGGCATGATGTGCGCCATCGAGGCCGGTCGCCGCGGGCGCTCCGTCCTCGTCGTCGACCATGCCGAAGCGCCGGGCGAGAAGATCCGCATCTCCGGCGGCGGGCGCTGCAACTTCACCAATCTCGGCACATCGCCGAAGAACTTCCTGTCGCAGAACCCGCGTTTCGCCATCTCGGCGCTCGCCCGCTACACCCAGCGCGACTTCATCGCCCTGGTCGACAGCCACCGCATCGCCTGGCACGAGAAGACCCTGGGCCAGCTCTTCTGCGACGGCTCGGCACGCCAGATCATCGCCATGCTGACGGACGAGATGGACCGGGCCGGCGTGACGCTCAGGCTCGCCACCGGTGTCGAGGACATCGCCCGGACGGAGGATGGATTTGCCGTCCGGCTCTCCGACCGTGACATCCGCTGCGCCTCGCTGGTCGTCGCCTCGGGCGGCAAGTCCATCCCGAAAATGGGGGCCACCGGCCTCGCCTATGATATCGCCGCGCGTTTCGGCCTCGCCGTCGTCCCGCCACGCCCGGCTCTCGTCCCCCTCACCTTCGCGCCCGACATGCTGGCGACCCTGACGCCCCTGGCCGGCATCGCGGTGGAGGAGGCTGTGGTCGGCCACGGCAAGACGCGCTTTTCCGAGGCGGTTCTCTTCACCCATCGCGGCCTCTCCGGCCCCGCCGTACTGCAGATCTCCAGCTACTGGCGCGAGGGCGACGACATCGTCGTCTCGCTGGCGCCCGGCGTGAACGTGCTCGAGGGCCTGAAGGCCGCCCGCGCCCGCAACGGCCGCCAGGCGGTGCAGACGGTTCTCGCCGAGATCCTGCCGCGGCGTCTCGCCCAGGCCGTCGCGGCGAGCCAGGGCCTCGCCGGCAATCTCGCCGACTGTTCCGACAAGGTGCTCGGCCGCATCGACGCGGCGGTCAATGCCTGGCGCATCCGCCCTGCCGGCACCGAGGGCTGGCGCACGGCGGAGGTGACGCTCGGCGGCGTCGACACCGCCGGCCTCGACCAGCAGACCATGGCGGCGAAATCCGTCCCCGGCCTGTTCTTCATCGGCGAGGCGGTGGACGTCACCGGCTGGCTCGGCGGCTACAATTTCCAGTGGGCCTGGTCTTCGGGCTGGGCGGCCGGCAAGGCGGCCTGACGGGCGCAGCCCTCTCCCCCTCACGACCCGTTGCCGTCCGGGTGGGCAAACCCTATGGTCCCCGTCCCTTCCGAGGAACGCTGCAAGAAGAACCCGACATGGCGACCGACAACACGACCGGCCGACGCAACCGCCCGACCATCACGGACCAGGAGGCGCTGGCCTTCCACCAGGTCGGCAAGCCCGGCAAGCTTGAGATCGTGCCGACCAAGCCCATGGCGACGCAGCGCGACCTGTCGCTCGCCTATTCCCCGGGCGTGGCGGTTCCCGTCCTCGCCATCGCCGAGGATCCGGCGCGCGCCTTCGACTATACGACGCGCGGCAACATGGTGGCCGTGATCACCAACGGCACGGCCATCCTCGGCCTCGGCAATCTCGGGGCGCTAGCCTCCAAGCCGGTGATGGAAGGCAAGGCCGTTCTGTTCAAGCGCTTCGCCGATGTCGATTCCATCGACCTGGAGATCGACACCGAGGACGCCGACAAATTCATCGATGCGGTGCGCTATCTCGGCCCCTCCTTCGGCGGCATCAATCTCGAAGACATCAAGGCGCCCGAGTGCTTCATCATCGAGCAGCGCCTGCAGGAGCTCATGGACATTCCGGTGTTCCATGACGACCAGCACGGCACGGCGATCATCGCCGCCGCCGGCCTGATCAACGCCATGGACATCACCGGCCGCGACATCAAGACGACGCGTCTGGTCGTCAACGGCGCCGGCGCCGCCGGCATCGCCTGCGTCGAGCTCCTCAAGGCCATGGGCTTCACGCCCGACAACGTGACGCTCTGCGACACCAAGGGCACGATCTGGCGCGGCCGGACCGACGGCATGAACCAGTGGAAGTCCGGCCATGCCGTGACGACCGATGCGCGGACCCTGGCCGAGGCGGTGAAGGGCGCCGACGTCTTCTTCGGCCTGTCGGTCAAGGGCGCGCTCACCCCCGAGATGGTCATGTCCATGGCGCCGAAGCCGATCATCTTCGCCATGGCCAATCCCGATCCGGAGATCACCCCGGAGGAAGTGCATGCGGTGCGCTCCGACGCCATCGTCGCCACCGGCCGCTCCGACTACCCGAACCAGGTCAACAACGTTCTCGGCTTCCCCTTCCTGTTCCGCGGCGCCCTCGACGTGCGCGCCACGCAGATCAACATGGAGATGAAGATCGCCGCCGCGAATGCGCTCGCCGCCCTCGCGCGCGAGGACGTGCCCGACGACGTCGCCGCGGCCTATGGCGGCGGAAGGCCGAAATACGGCCCGGACTACATCATTCCGGTTCCCTTCGATCCGCGCCTGATGATCGCCGTGCCGACCGCCGTGGCCCAGGCCGCCATGGAGACCGGCGTCGCCCGCCGGCCGATCGTCGACATGGCCGGCTACAAGGCGCAGCTCACCGCCCGCCTCAATCCCGTCGCCGGCGTCCTCGCCCGCATCTTCGAGCGCGCCCGCCGCACGCCGCGCCGCGTTGTCTTCGCCGAGGGCGAGGAGGAACAGGTGATCCGCGCCGCCCAGAGCTTCGTCAACCAGGGCCTCGGCACGGCGATCCTCGTCGGCCGCGAGGACCGGGTCCGCGCGACGGCCCAGGCCGCCGGCATCGACCTGAAGGAGGGCATCGAGATCGCCAATGCGCGGCTCTCCACCCGCAATGCCGACTATGCCAGCCAGCTCTACGAGAGGCTGCAGCGCCACGGCTATCTGTACCGCGACTGCCAGCGCATGGTGAACCAGGACCGCAACATCTTCGGCGCCGCCATGGTGGAAGCCGGCGATGCCGACGGCATGGTGACCGGCGTCACCCGCAACTATTCCTCGGCCCTCGAGGAGGTGCGCCGCGTCATCGACGTCAAGCCGGGCCACCGTCTCATCGGCGTCTCCATCGTGCTGTCGCGCGGGCGCACGGTGCTGGTCGCCGACACCGCCATCACCGAGATGCCCTCGGCCGCCGATCTCGCCGAGATCGCCATCGAGGCCGCCCATGCGGCGCGCCGGCTCGGCACCGAGCCGCGGGTGGCTCTCCTCGCCTTCTCGACCTTCGGCCAGCCTCGGGGCGAGCGCTCGGAGAAGGTCATCGAGGCCGTGAAGATCCTCGATTCCCGCCGTGTCGACTTCGAATATGACGGCGAGATGTCGGCGGACGTCGCCCTCAATCCGGAACTGATGCAGGCCTATCCGTTCTGCCGCCTCACCGGACCCGCCAACGTGCTGGTCATGCCGGCATTCCACTCGGCCTCGATCTCGACCAAGATGATGCAGGAACTCGGCGGCGCCACCGTCATCGGTCCGCTTCTGGTCGGCCTCGACAAGCCGGTCCAGATCGTGCCGCTCGGCGCGCGCGACTCCGACCTCGTCAACATGGCGGCGCTGGCGGCCTACAATATCGGCGGCTGAGGACCGGGGTCAGGCGAGGGCGGCGACCATCGCCGTCGTCTCGGTGCCGGGGACGAGGCATGGTGCGCGCCTGTCCGGCAGCGGCTCGGCCTCGATCGAGGCCGCGACCGCCGTCGCCGCGTCGGGCCCGACCGGGCGGGAATAGACGAAGCCCTGAACGGAGTCGCAGCCGACGTCGCGCAGGACGTCAACCTCTGCCGTCTTCTCGGCGCCCTCCGCCACGGTGGCGAGCCCGAGGCCACGGGACAGGGCGATGATGCCGGCAAGCAGCTTGCGCTTGGCCGGATCGCTGGCGATGCCGTCGACGAAGGATCGGTCGACCTTCAGCCGATGGAACGGCAGCCGCGTCAGATAGCCCAGCGACGAGTAGCCCGAACCGAAATCGTCGAGGGCGAGCTTGATCCCGAGCCGCGACAGCGCGCTGAGCGTGCGGCTGACGCGCTCCTCGCTCTGGTCGACGAACAGGCTCTCCGTCAGTTCGAGGCAGAGCAGCTCCGGTGGCAGGCCGGTCTCGGCCAGCACGGCGGCGACGGCCGTCCCGAAATCCATGGCCCAGAACTGGGCCGGCGAGACGTTGACCGACATGGTGCGCGGCGGCAGGCCCTGGTCGAGCCAGGCCTTCGCCTGGCGGCAGGCCTCGCGGAGGATCCACAGGCCAAGGTCGACGATGATGCCGGAGTTCTCCGCGACGGGGATGAACACCCCCGGTGAGATCGGCCCGCGCTCGCGGTGGGTCCAGCGCAGCAGCGCTTCGAAGCCAATGACCCTGCCGGAGCTGATGCACACCTGCGGCTGATAGACGGCGTGAAGCTCCTGTTCCTCGATCGCGTGGCGCAGGTCGCGGGCCAGCAGCAGACGCTGCTCCACCGCCGCGGCGAAGGCCGACTCGAACAGCATCGAGCGGCCGCGGCCCGCTTCCTTGCCCGTGTAGAGGGCGAGGTCGGCATGCCGCATGGCCTGGTCCGTCGAGGTCGCGTGCTCCGGCAGCAACGCCACGCCGATCGTGGCGCCAACGAAGGCCTCGCCGCTCGACAGGTCGATCGGCCCGGACAGCGCCTGGATCAGGTCATCGGCGACGAGCCGGACATCCTCGTGCTGGTGGGCCCGCTCGGTCAGCACCGCGAACTCGTCGCCTCCCAGCCGCGCGATCAAGGCGGTGTCGCCGAACTCCCGGCGCAGGATGGCGGCGACACGACAGAGGAGTTCGTCGCCCGCCGCGTGGCCGAAGGCGTCGTTGACCTCCTTGAACCGGTCGAGATCGACCAGGTAGAGCGTCGCGAAGTGACCTTCGAGCAGCGCCTTGCCGATGACCTTGGTCAGCGCCTGCTTGAACATTGCACGATTGGCGAGGCCGGTCAGCGAATCCGCATAGGCGAGTTCCTCGAGCTGCCGCTGTGCCTGCTTGCGCTCGGTGACGTCCTGCACGGTGCCGACGAAGCCGACGACCTTGCCTCCGAGCTCCTCGCCCTTGCAGGTGACGGCGAAGTCGCGAATGCGGCCGTCAGCACAGCACAGGCGCACGTCGCAGCTGTGCGCACCACCCTCCCTCAGAACCGCGCGCTGCACGTCCAGCAGCTTCTCCCGGTCCTCCGGCATGAACAGCGCCAGGACGGCCTCGTTGGAACTGTCGAAGGTCGCCGGGTCGAAGCCGGTGACCGAGAAGAGCTCGTCGCTCCAGGTCAAGCTGGTACCGCCCAGGAGATAGGACCAGGACCCCATGCGGCCGAGACGGTGCGCTTCGGCGAGTGCGGCCGACCGCTTCAGCAACAGCCGCTCGGTCTCGCGCAACTCGGTGATGTCGCTCGTCGTGCCGCGATAGCCGAGAAAGGTTCCGTCCGCGTCGAACATCGGCTTGCCGCTGGTACGGGCCCGACGGGGTCCTATCCGGGTGTTGACGGTGTAATCGAGATTGCGGAACGGCCTGCGGGCCTCCATTTCCGCCCGCACAGCCTCCAGTTCCGGGCGGGAGGATTCCGGGATGTCGAGGTCCCAGCGCCGCTTCCCGATGACGAGCCTGACGTCGATCGATCGTGTCGCGCTGCCCGCCTCGAATCGCTCGAAACGGTGCTCGGCATCGGTTTGCCAGCACCAGTCTGTCGCGGTGTCGAGGAAATCCGCCAGCCTCTGCTCCGAGGCGGCGACCTGCTCCAGCGCCTGGGTCTCGCTGGTCTCGTCGGTGACGATGCCGATGATGCGCACGATGGCGCCGGCCCCGTCACGCTCGGCCTCGCCGTGGATCCGAAGCGAGAAGTCGCGCCCGTCAGGGTGGCGGCAGGTGACATCCACCACATAGGGCGTGCCGTCCGAAAGGCAGCGCTGCAACGCTGCAGCGACTCGCGCGGCACCGTCGCCATGATACCGCTCGCGAACCGTCGCGATGGGGACGAATCCGGCGGGCACGTCCATGAGGGCCGCAAGTTCCTCCGACATCCAGAAGGTGGTCGGATCGCGCGCCTCGATCACCCAGTAGCCCATCCGGGCAATGGCCATGGCGCGGCTCGCCAGCAACAAGGGCTGCAGCAGTGGCCCGTCCGTGACTTCCGCAGCGGTCGGTAGCAGACGATGGGGGACGGCGCTCGTCAGTTTCACGATCCCGAACAGGCCTGGCAGCACAATTGCTAGACATTACGTAACGCAAAAGCGCTGAGTAAAAGTTAATCACACGCCATCCGTGCATTGATTGGCGACCGTCACTGCGACAGTCGACATGCCCCTCTGCGGCAGCGGTTCGGGCGTCGGCGACGGGAAGCGGCGCCTGCACCGCGCGTCGAGAACGAGCCGGCACAAACACCGGAAAGTGAGGCGGCTGAAGCCTCGCCTCAGCCCATCAGTGCGGCGACCGCCGGCAGGGCCCGTTCCAGTCGCGCCGGGCGGCGGGGCCATTCGACCAGTGGCGACCGCTCGATCGACTCGGCGACCAGCGGGGCCATTTCCGGCGCCACGGGACGCGAATAGACATAGCCCTGGACCACGTCGCAGCCGAGATCCCGGAGCACGTCGACCTCGGCCGGCCGCTCGGCTCCTTCCGCAACCACGGACATGCCGAGGCCGCGCGACAGGGCGATGATGCCGCCGAGGAGCTTGCGCTTGTCGGGCTGGGTCGAGACCCCGTCGACGAAGGACCTGTCGACCTTCAGACGGTCGAAGGGCAGGCGCGTGAGGTAGCCGAGCGAGGAATAGCCGGAGCCGAAATCGTCGAGCGCCAGGCGCACCCCGAGGGCGGAGAGCGCCCCCAGCGTCCGGCTGATCTGGTGCTCGCTCTGGTCGACGAAGAGGCTCTCTGTCAGTTCCAGGCAGAGAAGGTTCGGCGGCAGTCCCGTCTCGGCGAGCACGGCGGAGACGGCGGTCTCGAAATCCATGTTCCAGAACTGCGCCGGCGAGACGTTGACCGCGATGGTGCGGGGCGGCAGGCCCTGGTCGAGCCAGGCGCGCCCCTGGCGGCAGGCCTCCCGCAGGATCCACAGACCGAGATCGACGATGATGCCCGAGCTTTCCGCCACCGGGATGAACTCGGCGGGCGAGATCGCGCCACGCTCCCGATGGGTCCAGCGCAGCAGCGCCTCGAAGCCGACGACGCGGCCGGTCGCAAGTTCCACCTGCGGCTGGTAGTGGGCGTGGAGTTCGTTATGCTCGATCGCATAGCGAAGGTTGCGCGCCAGGATCATCCGCTGTTCGACCGCATCCGCATATTCGGTCTCGAACACCATGCACCGGCCGCGGCCGGTTTCCTTGGCCATGCACAGGGCGAGGTCGGCGTGCCGCATCGCCAGTTCCGTCGTCGCCGCATCCTCCGGCAGCTTGGCGATGCCGATGGTGGCGCCGATGAAGGCTTCACCGTTGGCGAGGTCGATCGGGCCGGAGATCAGGGCGATGAGCGCGTCGGCCAGCTCGCGCATGTCGTCCTGCAGCGTCGGGCGTTCGATCAGCACCGCGAATTCGTCACCCCCGAGCCGGGCGATGAAGGCCTCCGCGCCAAGCTGCTGGCGCAACAGGCCGGCGACCCGGCAGAGCAACTCGTCCCCGGCGGCATGACCAAGGGAATCATTGACCTCCTTGAAGCGGTCGAGGTCGATGAGCAGCAGAGCACTGAAGCGATCCTCGAGAAGTGCACGTCCGACCATGCTGGTCAGCCTGCGCTTGAACTGCGTGCGATTGGCGAGGCCGGTCAGCGGATCGGTGAAAGCCAGCTCTTCCAGCTGGCGGTGGGCAAGCTTGCGTTCGCTGATATCCTGCACCAGCCCGATGACGCCGACGATCCTGCCGGCGACGACTTCCGCCTTGCAGTTGACGGCGAAATCGCCGACGCGGCCGTCGGCGCACCGGAACCTGAGGTCGGCACTGGTCGAGCCACCGGATTTCAGCACCTGCTTCTGCATGTCCTGGAGGCGCGCGGCATCCTCGTCGACGAAATGCGAGAGGATGTTGGCATGGGACATGTCGAACGTCGCCGCATCATATCCCGTCAGCGCATGGAGTTCATCGCTCCAGGTGACCTGCGCGTCTCCCAGGCGATAGTGCCAGGATCCCATCCGGCCGAGCCGCTGCGCTTCGGCCAGGGCCGTCGTCCGGCGGGCGAGAAGCTCCTCGGTCGCCTTTCTTTTGGTGACGTCGCTGGCCGTGCCGCGATACCCTTGGAACGTGCCGTTTTCATCGAAGACCGGCTTGCCGCTGGTGCGGATCGTCGCCTTGTCGCCGCTGGGGCTGATCAGCGAATAGGTAAAGGCCCGAAACGGACGATGCGCTTCCATGTCGGCACGATGGCGCGCCATGGCTTCGTGGTCCTCGGGAAGATAGGGCAGGTCCCAGCGGGCGACATGGCCGGCGGCGATGGTCTGGATCGCCGTGTTAATCTCGTCCGGAAGGGCGTTGGGGAGAAGGCGATGGTCGGCATCGGTCTGCCAGCACCAGTCCGAGGCCGTGCTGATGAAGTCGGCCAGGCGCTGCTCGCTCGCTGCGAAGGAGCGGAGGACGGCCTTTTCCTCGGACACGTCGCGGACGATCCCCGAAACCGCAACGACCCGGCCCGCCGCGTCGCGCTCGGCCTCGCCATGGACGGACAGATCGATGACCTGTCCGTCGGGATGACGATACTGGCCCTCGACGCGGTAGGGCAGGCCGTCGCTCCAGCACAGCAGAAGACCGCGATTGAGGTCGGCGGCTGCGGTGCCGAGATAGCGGGCGCGCACGTCGGCGACAGCGATGATGCCGTCCGTGGTGGCGATCCCATAGAGGGCCGCGAGTTCCGGCGAGATCCACAGTGTCTTGCTGTCCGGCCCGGCAGATTGCCAATAGCCCATGCCCGCGATCGCCATGGCGCGCTTGAGCAGGCCGGCCTCGCGTGCTGAGGATACGGGAAGCGGCGCTTGGCCGCCTTTCCGCATCGCCTTTCTGGTATCCGGCATCTGGAACGCACCCTGCGCCTTGTTGCGCGGATTGTCCCTTCAGGGCGTTATCAGTTCGTTACGATCTACCACTATGGCGCGATCTGACCGTTACATGACGGTTAACATCCCACGGAATGAGCCTCATGCCCGCAACTCACGCGATACCCGTGTTCGACATCGGCCAGGTTCTGCTGCGCTGGGAGCCGCGGGCGGCGCTCGCACCGCATTTCAAGGACGGGGCGGCGCTTGAGGCCTTCATGGAGGAGGTCGGATTCATGGACTGGCACGCCCGCCAGGACGCCGGGCGGGCGGTCGCCGAAGCGGTCGCCGACCATGCGGCCCGCTTTCCGCACCATGCCCCGGTCTTCGCCGCCTTCTACGACAACTGGCTGGACGCGGTGCCGGGAGAGGTGCCGGGCACCCGCGCCATCTTCGAGGGCCTCGCCGCGCGCGGCCCGGTCTACGGCATCTCCAACTTCTCGCGGGAGCTTTTCGACCGGACCCGGCCGGCCCATCCCTTCCTCGAGGCCTTTTCCGGGCTGGTCCTCTCCGCCGATGTCGGCATCAACAAGCCCGACCCGCGGATCTATGCCATCCTCTGCGAGCGCCATGCCCTGGACCCGCAGGCCTGTCTCTTCATCGACGATTCGCCCCGCAACGTGGAGGCGGCGCGCGATTTCGGCATGGACGCGGTCCATTTCACCGACGCGCCTTCCCTTTCCGCCGCGCTGCGCGCGCGGGGCCTGGCGTGGTGAGCTTGCCATGGAGGTCGATCGCCTCGGCCAGGCGGTCGCGGTCGAGAGGCTTGGTGAGGAAGGAATCCATTCCGGCGGCGATGGCCGCCGCCCGGTCCTCGGCGAAGGCATTGGCGGTGAGCGCGATGATCGGCAGACGGCGGCCGTCCCCTTCTCCGGCCCGGATCAGCTTGGCCGCCGACAGGCCGTCGCATTCGGGCATCTGCATGTCCATCAGCACGAGGTCGATGCCGGCCTCCGGGTCGAGGGCCGTGGCCGCGGCGGCGCGTCCATCCTTGACCCAGACGGCCCGATGGCCGAGCTTTTCGACCAGCTTGCGGCAGAGCAGCGCGTTGATGTCGTTGTCCTCGGCGATCAGCACCGTGAGTGCCGGGCCGGCTGGCACGGCGTGCTGATCGGCCTTGCCTTCCCCCTCCGCCGCCCGTTCCGCCGGACCGGGCCCCTGGCCCCGCATCTGCATGAGGAGCGAGGCCTCGCGGACGGGTGACACCAGCCAGCCGCCGATCCCCTTCTGCCGCCAGACGGCCACGGCCGACCGCTCCGCCGGCCGCACCAGCAGCACCGTGCGATGGACCCGCCCGGACAGCGCCGACAGGACCGCGGCGACACCGTCCTCGCCGAGGCGGTAGTCGAGGATCGCCGTGTCGAAGCGCCCCGGCGCAAGGTCCGGCAGGCCTTCGCAGGCCGTGGCGACCGCACCGCGCGCCGTCAGCCGCTGGGCCAGCGCCGCCCGCTCGATCGGCGAGGGCGAGACGATGAGCACGGCCAGATCGGCAAGACCCTCATCCGCTGGGCCGGCCGTCGCCGCGATCGTCATCGGCAGCCGGACGGTGAAGGTCGCGCCCGCGCCAAGCGCGGTGGCGACGGTGAGCGTCCCGCCCATGAGGGCGACGATGCGCCGCGAAATGGCGAGACCGAGCCCGGTGCCGGCATGGCGGCGGGAGAAGGTCGTCTCGCCCTGCTCGAATTCGCCGAAGATGCGCTCGATGTCGGCGGGCGCGATGCCCGGACCGGTATCGGCGACGGTGAGCACGAGATGATCGTCGTCGCGCGTCGCCGCGATGGTCACGCCGCCGGCTTCCGTGAACTTCACCGCATTGCCCGCGAGATTGAGCAGCACCTGCCGCAGACGCGTCGCATCGCCGGTCAGCCGCGGCGGGACATCGGGGGCGACGGAGGTCGCCACATCCAGCCCCTTGGCCTGGGCCCGCGGACCGAGCAGTTCCGCCGCACCCTCGATGATCGGCAGCAGGTCGAAGGGAGCGAGGTCGAGATCGAGGCGGCCCGCCTCGATCTTCGAGAAATCGAGGATCTCGTCGATCAGCGCCAGCAGCGCCTCGCCGGACCCCTTGACCGCATCGGCATAGGTCTTCTGGTCCGGGGACAGGGAGGTGTCGAGCAGCAGGTCCGCCATCCCGAGGATCCCGTTCAGGGGGGTGCGGATCTCGTGGCTGACGGTGGCGAGGAAGCGCGACTTCGCCTCGTTGGCGCTCTCCGCCCGGGCTGTCGACAGCGCCAGCGCCGCCTCGGCGGCCTTGCGGTCGGTGATGTCGCGGCCGACCGATTGCATCTCCTCGCAGCGCCCCTCGCCGTCGCGGATGGGATGATGGCGCCAAGCGATCCAGCGATGCCCTGCGGGCGTGGCGATCAGTTCGTCGGCACTGCAGGAGCCGTCGGCCTCGCGGCGCTCTTCCGAGCGGTCGATCACCACCGGGCCGCGATCGAGGCCGACCAGTTCGGTGGCGGAAAGGCCGATGAGATCGCCGAACGCCCGGTTGGCGAAGGTGATGGTTCCCTGGCGGTCGCGCCGCACGATGAGATCGCCCTGGGCATCGATCAGCCCGCGATGCCGCTCCTCGCTCTCGGCCAGTTCGAAGACCCGGTCGGTGAGGGCCTCCACTGTATCCTCCAGCGCCGCCGTCTTGCGCAGCAGCGCCCGCCGGCCATGGGCGAGGTGGAGAAGGGCCGCGACCGTGGCCACGCCAAAGGCTGCCGCGCCACCCGCGACCAGGGCGAAAGCATCCACGGCAACTCTCCACGCAACCCCGAACGATGGGCAGAGCGTAAACAGACAGGGTTGACGCCGGGTTACCGGGACATGGCCGAAGAGCGGCATGAGGCCCGCGCCGGCTGGCGACGCCCCGCCGCGGCGGAGGGCCCCGATCCAGCAGCAGCCCTGGCCGGCAGCAGCCCCGATCCAGCAGCGGCCGTGGCCGGCAGGAGCTCTGGCCGGCAGGAGCTCTGGCCGGCAGGCGCCGTCGGCGAGCAGTGACGCGATGCGCCCGACCGAAGACGGGCCGCGATCCCGCAGCCGACGGCAGGCGCTTGTGCCACGGCACCACATCAGCCTTTCCCCTCGACCCGGCCCCCGCCTCCCCGGCACGGTCGCAGGAGGGCAACCGCGCCGCGCGCGGCGTCAGGCGGCAGCCCGCACCCGATCCGTCGCCCCGCGATAGCTGATGGCCTCGGCGAGATGGACCCGCCGGACGCCGGCCGCCCCGTCGAGGTCGGCGATGGTCCGGGCGAGCTTCAGGACCCGGTGATAGCCCCGCGCCGTCAGCCGCAGGGCCTCGGCCGCGTCGCGCAGCAGGGCGAGACCCGCCGCATCCGGGGCAGCCACCTCGTCGAGAAGGGCCGGCGGCGCATGGGCGTTCAGCCGGACAGCGAGCCCGCGCCCGCCATAGCGCGCCTGCTGCAGCGCCCGTGCCGCCGCGACCCGCAGGCCGATCTCCTGGCTGCCCTCGGCCGGCGCCGGCAGGATCAGATCGGCGGCGGAGACCGCCGGCACCTCGATCACCATGTCCATCCGGTCGATGAGCGGACCGGAGATCTTCGCCTGGTAATCTGCCATGCAGCGGGGATTGGGCATGCGCGGGCAGGCAAAACCCGGCTCGGTCGCCTTTCCGCAGCGGCAGGGGTTCATGGCGGCCACGAGCTGGAACCGGGCGGGAAAGCTGACGCGCTGGTTGGCCCTGGCGATGACGGCCTCGCCGGCTTCGATCGGTTGCCGCAGCCCGTCCAGCACATGCGGCTGGAACTCGGGCAATTCGTCCAGGAACAGAACCCCGTGATGGGCGAGCGACACCTCCCCCGGCCGGACGCGCAACCCGCCGCCGATCAGGGCCGCCATGGAAGCCGAATGGTGCGGATTGCGGAACGGCCGACGGGTGGTCAGTTGCCCCCCTTCCAGCTCCCCCGCCACGGAGTGGATCATCGAGACCTCGAGCAGTTCGGCAGCGGTCAGCGGTGGCAGGATCGAGGGCATCCGGCTCGCCAGCATCGACTTGCCGGAGCCCGGCGGTCCGTTCATCAGCAGCGCATGGCCTCCCGCCGCGGCGATCTCCAGCGCGCGCTTGGCGCTCTCCTGGCCCTTGATGTCGCGCAGGTCGGCGAGCGGCGCATCCACGGTGCGGATCCCCGGCTTCGGGCGCGACAGGACCTGGCTGCCGCGGAAATGGTTGGCAAGCTGCACAAGGTTCTCGGGCGCCAGCACCTCGACGTCCTCGCCCGCCCAGGCGGCCTCGGGGCCGCAGGCCGCCGGGCAGATGATGCCGAGCCCCTGCGCATTGGCTGCCATGGCCGCTGGCAGGACCCCGGCGACCGGCGTGATCCGTCCGTCGAGGGCGAGTTCGCCGAGCACCACGAACCCGCCGAGGGCGTCGGCGGGAATGGCGCCGATCGCCGCCATCAGCCCGAGCGCGATCGGCAGGTCGAAATGCGAGCCCTCCTTGGGCAGGTCGGCCGGAGCGAGATTGACGGTGATGCGCCGCCCCGGCAGGGCCAGGCCCGAGGCCACCAGCGCCGACCGGACGCGTTCGCGCGCCTCGCTCACCGCCTTGTCGGGAAGCCCGACGATGTTGAACACGATCTGCCCGGCGAGGACATGCACCTGCACGTCGACAGGCTTGGCCTCGATCCCCTCGAATGCGACCGTCGCGACCCGCTGCACCATGGCCCACCCCCTGAACCATCCTGACGCAAACAGTCCCAGGAACAATCCGGGAACATACGGATGTTCCAATTTTGTTCACGCCGGACAAGGATGGGTTTGAGGATGAGTGGTGGCGCCCCCCGCAGGGGCCGGTCGATGCGGGTCGTTTCGATGCGAGTCGTTGCGAATGGGCCGCGCGCCGGCCCTCTGCGTCAGGGCTCCTGCCGCGGCCTGTCCTGGGACGACGTCCCGAGGGTCGCCCAGCCGCCGCTGGCCTGGACGTCCGGCAGGTCCTTGCGCAGCACGGGGTGGCGCAGGAGATGGGCCTTGGACACCAGATGGGCGGTGACCGGCGCCGTGATGAAAAGGAACAGCGTGATCAGCAATTCGTGGAAGGAGGGCAGCCCGAGAACGAAGAGGAAATAGAGCATCGAGGCGATGAGCAGCGCACCGATGCCGAGCGTCGTCGCCTTGGTCGGCGCATGCAGCCGCCGCATCATGTCGGGCAGCTTGGCGAGCCCGAAGGAGCCGACCAGCAGGAAGAAGGCACCGACGATCAGCAGGCCGGCAATCAGAAGCTCCGCGATCCACGCCATCATTTCGGCCTCACTCGATCACGTTGCCGCGCAGCAGATATTTGCAGAAGGCGACCGTCGACAGGAAGCCGACCATGGCGAAGAGCAGGGCCGCCTCGAAGAGGATCGTGGCGCCGAACCAGATGCCGAGCACCACGATCAGGGCGATGGCATTGACCGTCATCGTGTCGAGCGCCAGCACGCGATCGAGCGCATGGGGGCCAATCGCCAGACGATAGAGGTTGAGCAGGAGGGAGAGGGAAATCGCCACGAGGGCGATCACGCAGGCTGCCGCGATCATGCGAAGATCTCCATGAGGCGCCGCTCGTAGCGCTCCTTGATGGCATTGACCGTGCCCTCGGGATCGTCGGTCTCGAGGCAATGGACGAGGATCGCGGTGCCGTCGGCCGAGAGATCGGCGCTGATCGTGCCCGGTGTCATGGTGATGGTGCCGGCCAGAATGGTGATGGCCTCCGCATTGGTCAGTTCCAGCGGAACCCGCACGAACTGGGAGCGGAGGGTGTCGCCGCGGCGGAACAGGACGAGCTGGGCCACCTGGATGTTGGAGACGACGATGTCCCACAAGACCACGAGGGTGAAATCGACGATCCGCCAGGGGTTCTTGAAGCGCGGGCGATCGGGCCAGTAGGCCTGGGTCACCAGGGGAATGACCAGGCCGAGGATCAGCCCCAGCACGGCATTGCCGAGGGAGACGTCATTGGCCAGCCCCATCCAGACGGCGGCGATGACGAGGGTCAGGACGGGCTGGGGAAGAAAGCGGGTCCCCATCACGGCCTCCCCGCACTGGCAAGCGGAGCGGGCCCGAGAACCGCCCGCACATAGGCACCGGTATCCAGGATCTGCGCCGCCGTCAGCCCCATTTCACGGCGCACCGGCCCGGCAAAGGCGGTGAGGGCGACGGTGGCGCCGAGCAGGGCCGCAAAGACCGCGACCGGCAGCGGCTTGAGCGACGGCATCGCGGCGGCGGGCTCGCCGTGGGGCGTCGCCGGCTTCCAGAACAGCACGCTCCCGGCGCGGGCGAAGGCGAGGATCGCCACCAGGCTGGTGGCCAGCAGCATGGCCCAGATCCAGGTGACCGCAGCGCTGCCGCGGCTCGCCTCCATGATCATCAGCTTGCCGAGGAACCCCGAGAGCGGCGGCAGGCCGGCCATGGCGATGGCGGCGGCGAAGAACAGCCCCGACAGCAGCACCGGATGGCCGACGGCAGCGGGAACGAGGCGGTCCTCCGCCGCGCCGCGCTGCGGCACGAGAATGTCGACGAGCAGGAACAGCGTCGCGCCGGCCATGGTGGAATGCAGGACGTAATAGAGCCCCGCCCCGATGCCGCCCGCATCGAACAGGCCGAAGGCGACGAGCAGCGACCCCATCGACCAGACCACGGCGAAACAGGCAAGGCTGAGAAGGCTGCGCGCCGCGAGCATGCCGAGGGCCCCGACGACGAGGGTCGCCAGCGCGGCCGGCAGCATCCAGGGCGTGACGATCCCGGCCACGGCGCCCGCATCGGCGCCGAAGATCAGCGTGTAGACGCGCAGGATCGTATAGGCGCCGACCTTGGTCATGATCATGAACAGCGCCGCCGACAGACCCGGAGCCGCCGCATAGGCGGACGGCAGCCAGCCGTGCAGCGGCGCCACCGAGGCCTTCAGCGCGAAGACCATGAAGAGAAGCACCGCGCCGACGCCGAGCAGCGCCGTGTCGCCGGCCCCGACCGTCGCCACCTTGCGCGCCAGGTCGGCCATGTTGAGCGTCCCGGTCACCGCATAGATGGTCCCGACGGCGAACAGGAAGAGCGTCGAACCGATGAGGTTGATCGTCACATATCGGAAGCCCGCCTTCAGGCGTTGCGCCCCGCCGCCATGCAGCATCAGGCCATAAGAGGCGATCAGCATGACCTCGAAGAAGACAAAGAGGTTGAACGCGTCGCCGGTCAGGAAGGCGCCGTTGACGCCGAGAAGCTGGAACTGGAACAGCGGATGGAAATGCCGCCCGCGCGTGTCCCAGCCGGCGGTGGCGTAGACCACGATGGCCAGGGCCAGCACGGCGAAGAGCAGCACCATGGTCGCCGACAGGCGGTCGAGGATCAGCACGATGCCATAGGGCGCCGGCCAGGCGCCTACGAGATAGGGCCGCACCGTGCCGTCCTGGGCCAGGCCGTAGAGGCCGATCGCCACCGCCAGCAGCGCCAGCGTCGCGGCGATGGAGACGACCCGCTGGGCCGCCAGATTGTGGCGTGCAGCCAGGATCAGGATGGGCGCGACGATGGCCGGCAACACCAGCGGGACGATGATCCAGTGGTTCATGACTGTCTGCATCACGACAGCGCCTGATCGGTTGTCACCTGCGTCGCCTCTGGCTGGTCGGGGGCGGCCGGGCTGTCGTCGACGGTATCGGAGCCCGTCTCCAGGTAGCTGCGCAGCGCCAGGACGATGACCAGGGCGGTCATGCCGAAGGAGATGACGATGGAGGTGAGCACGAGCGCCTGCGGCAGCGGGTCGACATAGCCGGCCGCGCCGGCGGCATAGATCGGAGGACGATTGACCGTCATCCGCCCCGTGGCGAAGAGGAAGAGGTTGACGGCATAGGAGAGAAAGACGGTGCCGATGACGACCGGGAAGGTCTCGCGCCGCAGCACGAGATAGACGCCGACAGCGGTCAGGAGGCCGATGGCCGACGCGACCAGCATCTCCATGTCAGCCCTCCCTCGGCACGGGTCGCTCCGCTTCCGGCGCAGCCGGGGGAAGCTTGATGTCCGATGGCCCCTCGGGAACCGGGCTGCGCTCGGCGCGCGCCTCGATCCGCGAGATCTGCGCCAGCGCCAGCAGCACCGTCCCGACCACCGTCAGGAACACCCCGGTGTCGAAGGCCATGGCCGTGGCGAGCTCGATCTGGCCGATCAGCGGAATATCGAAATAACCGAAGGAACTGGTCAGGAACGGCCGACCGAAGACGAAGGAGCCGAGACCCGTCAATCCCGCGATCACCACGCCGGCGCCCACCAGCGTATGGCCGTCGAAGCGCGCCCGCTGGTGGCTCCAGGAATAGCCGCTCGCCATGTACTGCATGATATAGGCGATGGCGACGACGAGGCCGGCGATGAAGCCGCCGCCCGGCAGGTTGTGACCGCGCAGGAAGATGAAGACGCCGACCGTGAAGACGAGCGGCAGCATGGCGCGTGTGGTGACCACCAGGATCAGCGGATGGGCCTCGGCCGATTCGATCCCCTGCCGCATGGCCGCGAGCCGGCGGGCGGCCGGCCCGCGCAGGTTCGTGTCGAGCAGCGCGAAGATGGCCAGCGCCGCGATACCCAGCACGATGATCTCGCCGAACGTATCGAAGCCGCGGAAGTCGACGAGGATGACATTGACGATATTGGTGCCGCCGCCACCGGGCTTGGACTGGGCGACGTAGTAATCCGAGATCGTGGAGAAGTCGCGCGTCAGGATGGCGAAGGCCAGAGCCGCCACGCCGAGGCCGGCAGCCACGGCGATGGCGCCGTCCCTGACTTTCCGCCCGGCCTGTGGTTCGGCAGGCGTCGTCTTCGGCAGGAGGTTGAGCGCCAGCAGGAGGAGGATAGTGGACACCACCTCGACCGAGATCTGCGTCAGGGCGAGGTCGGGCGCCGAGAAATAGATGAAGGCCAGCGAGACGATGAGCCCGACCACGCTGGTGACGATCAGCGTCAGCAGGCGATTGCCGTGCTTCATCACCACCACCCCGGTCGCGGCCATCAGCGCGCCCCAGGCGACGACCGCCGCGAAATTCACCGGCAGCATGGGGCGCGCGCCGGCCCCGTGCGGGAAATGCGAGAAGGCCCACAGGCCGATGACCAGCACCGAAACGGCGATGATGGCGATGGACCGGGGCAGCGATTCCACATTGGCCTGCCGGGTGAACCAGCGCGCCGCGGCGACGCAGGCCGTGACCACGGCCTCGAACATCGCCTTCGCCTCGGGGCGCGGCCAGGCGCTGCGCAGTTGCGCCAGGCCGCCATGGGCCCGGAACGCCAGCACGCCGCCGACAACGGCCGCGATGCTCATGAACAGCGCCGGCGTGAAGCCGTGCCACAGCGACAGCGAGTAATAGGGCAGCGGCGCGGCGCCGATGACCGCCTGGGCGGTGCGCGCCACGATTGGCCCGGCGATCACCGCCGGCAACAGGCCGATGGCGACGACCAGCACCACCAGAAGCGCGACGGGCAGCCACATGCCGATGCCGGGATCGTGCGGATGATGGGGATAGTCGTGGCGCGTGTGCCCGGCAAAGGTGCCGACGGCCAGCCGCACCGAATAGGCGACCGAGACGAGAGCGGCGAGGGTCGCCCCGACCGGAATGAGCCAGCCGAGACCGGCGAGGGAGCCGGAGGCCGAGGCTTCCAGCATCATCTCCTTCGACAGGAAGCCGTTCAGCGGCGGCAGGCCGGCCATCGAGGCGGCGGCGATGGTGGCCAGCGCGGCGGTCACCGGCATCAGCTTGGCGAGGCCGCCGAGCCGGCGGATGTCGCGCGTCCCGGCCTCGTGGTCGACGATCCCGGCGGCCATGAAGAGCGCCGCCTTGAACGTCGCGTGGTTGAGGATGTGGAAGACGCAGGCCACCGCGGCATAGGGCGTGCCGAGGCCGAGCAGCATCACCATCAGGCCGAGATGGCTGACGGTGGAATAGGCGAGGATCGCCTTGAGGTCGTCCTTGAACAGGGCGATCCAGGCGCCCACCAGCATGGTCACCAGGCCGACGGGGACGACGATGGAAAACCAAAGGTCGGTGCCGGCGAGAACCGGCCACAGCCGCGCCAGCAGGAAGACGCCCGCCTTCACCATGGTCGCCGAGTGCAGATAGGCGGAGACAGGGGTCGGCGCCGCCATGGCATGCGGCAGCCAGAAATGGAACGGGAACTGGGCCGACTTGGTGAAGGCGCCGGCGAGAACCAGGGCGAGGATCACCGGATAGAGCGGCGAGGCCTTGATCACCTCGCCCTTGGTGAGAAGGACGCTGAGTTCATAGGACCCGCCAGCATGGCCGAGCAGCAGCATGCCCGCGGTGAGCAGCAGGCCGCCGCCGCCGGTCACCACCAGCGCCATCCGGGCCCCCTGGCGGCCGGCGGCCGCATGGCCCCAGAAGCCGATGAGCAGGAAGGACGAGAGGCTCGTCAGCTCCCAGAAGATCAGCATCAGGATGATGTTGTCCGACAGGACGATGCCGACCATCGCCCCCTGGAACAGCAGCAGGTAGGCGTAGAACCGGCCGATCGAATCCTGGCGGCTGAGATAATAGCGCGCATAGACGATGATCAGCGCGCCGATGGCAAGGATCATCGTGGCGAAGAACAGCCCGAGCCCGTCGGCGAAGAAGCGGAACGACAATCCGATCTCGGGGACCCAGGCCGTCCCGGCGAGAACCGTCTCGCCGCGATAGACCGCCGGCGCATCGAGCAGCAGCAGGGCGAGGCTGGACAGCGTCACCGCCAGGGTCACGAGCATCGTCGTGTCGCGACCGGAACGGGCGAAAAGCGGCGGCAGCAGCGCCCCGAAAAGGGGGATGAGCGGCACGAGAATGAGGTTCATCGGGTGCGCGGTCCCATCGCGGCGGCAGTCCCGACATCGTTGTGTACAGCCCCCATCCGGCCCGCAGCTCCCCTCTCTTTTCCGATCCGCGATCTGGTTCTGGACTTAGGCGTTGCCGACTCCCCGTCGTCAACCCCCGATCGCGCGCCACGAAAGGATTGCCACAGAGTTCCGTTGGTCAAGATTGTGGCAATTGGCTGCATGGGGCGATCGGCCCGCCTCAACGGCGCTTTTCGATCGCCTCCCAGACGGTCGCGGCGATGTCCGGTCCGCCGAGCCGGCGAATGGCGCGGATCCCGGTCGGCGCGGTGACGTTGATCTCCGTCAGGTTGCCGCCGATCACGTCGATTCCGGCGAGGATGATGCCACGCGCCTTCAGTTCGGGCCCGATGGTCTCGCAGATCTCCCGCTCGCGCGCGCTGATCTGCGTGGTCTCGGCCGCGCCGCCGCGCACCATGTTGGACCTGAGGTCGTCGGCCGCCGGCACCCGGTTGACCGCCCCGGCAAAGACGCCGTCGACGAGGATGATGCGCTTGTCGCCGTCGCGCACCGCCGGCAGATAGTGCTGGATCACCCAGGGTTCGCGCGTCAGCGCCGCGAACGTGTCGAGGAACGAGCCGAAATTCTCGTCGCCGTCGCGGATGCGGAACACCCCGGCGCCGCCATGCCCGTAGAGCGGCTTCATGACGATGTCGCCGAGCTCCTTGCGGAAGGCGCGGATCGCGTCGAAGTCGCGGGTCACCAGGGTCTTCGGCATCAGCTGCGGGAACTGGGTGACGAAGATCTTTTCCGGCGCGTTGCGCACGCTCGCCGGGTCGTTCACCACCAGCGTCTTCGGGTGGACGCGCTCGAGGAAATGCGTCGCGGTGATGTAATGCAGGTCGAAGGGCGGATCCTGCCGCATCAGGATCACGTCGAACGTGTCGAGGCTGACGCGCGAGCCCGTTCCGAGGGTGAAATGGTCGCCCTCGACGTCGCGCACGGTGAGCGGATAGGCGAGCGCCGAGGGCACGCCGTCGCGCAGCGCCAGACTGTCGGGGTGATAGTAGAAGACCTCATGGCCGCGCCGCTGCGCCTCGAGCATCAGCGCGAAGCCGGAATCGCCCTTGATCTTGATCGATTCCATGGGGTCGGTCTGGACAGCGACCTTGAGGCTCATCGGGCATTCCTTTCAGACATCGGCGTCGAACGCGCCCTGTATATGGCGCGGCCAGCCGCCGTGCGATACCAGGATCATGTCGTAGCGCCTATCGCCGCCCGCATGGCGGGGATGGCGGGCGAGGAAGGCCTCGGCCGCGCGTGTGATGCGCCGCCGCTGCGCCGCGGTCAGGGCGAGCGCGGCGAGGTCCAGCGAGCCGCGCGCCTTGACCTCGACGAAGACCACCGTGCCGCCGCGCCGCGCGACGATGTCGATCTCGGCGCCGGGCGTGCGCCAGCGCCGGGCGAGGATGCGATAGCCCTTGGCGACGAGCAGGATGAGGGCGGCCGTCTCGGCGATCCGTCCGCGCCCCCAGGCGGCGGAGCGCTTCGGGTCGGCCTCGCGCCTCACCCCGGCTCCCGCGCGAGCAGCAGCGCCCGCTGATAGAGATCCCGCTTCGGCAACCCCGTCGCGGTCGCCACAGCCGCTGCCGCGTCCTTCACCGATCCACCGGCCAGCGCGGCCCGCAGCATGGCCTCGATATCCGTCTCCGCCGGCGGCGGTGCCTCGCCGGGCGGGGCGACGACCACGACGATCTCGCCCTTGGGGTCGGGCGCGGCGGCATAGTCCGCGGCCAGCGCCGACAGGGTCCCGCGGCGCACCTCCTCGTGCAGCTTGGTGAGCTCGCGGCAGACCGCGGCCTCGCGGTCGCCGAGTTCCATCGCGAGGTCGGCGAGGGAGGCCGCGAGGCGCGGGCCGGTCTCGAAGAAGACCAGCGACCCCGGCACCGCCGCCAGCGCCCTTGCCCGGCTGCGCCGCCCGGCCGTCTTCGGCGGCAGGAACCCGGCGAAGAAGAAGGCGTCGGTCGGCAGACCGGCAGCCACCAGCGCCGCCATCACCGCCGAGGGCCCGGGCACCGGAATGACGCGGTGACCCGCCTCGCGCGCCGCCTCGACCAGCTTGAAGCCGGGATCGGAGACGAGCGGCGTCCCGGCATCGGAGACGAGCGCGACCGATTCGCCGGCAGCGAGGCGCGCCAGCAGTTTCGGGCGCATCTCCGCCGCATTGTGCTCGTGATAGGGGACGAGTTTTACCGCCAGGGCGAAGTGATCGACGAGGCGGCGGGTGACGCGGCTGTCCTCGCAGGCGACCAGGGAGGCCGCCGCCATGGTCTCGACGGCGCGCAGCGTCATGTCGCGCAGATTGCCGATGGGGGTTGCCACGACGTGCAGCCCCGGCTCCAGCGGACGGGCCAGAAAGCGCGCCCCGCCAAGGACATAGTGCCGGTCGGAGGGCTGCGGCGCGGGAATGTCGGTCATGAGCGGGTCTCTTTCGGCAACCATAGGCGGTGCCGGCACCGCGCGTCCATGCCCACCGGACAGGCAGAAACATGCGCCGCGGGGCAGGCTGTTGCCCTGAGGTCACGCAAAAGCCGCCCTTGCGGTTTGACCTTGCCCCTCGCTCGCGGCTATTCCGGTGCACGGGGCAGGGCGTTCAGGGCATGTGGAGGCTATCGGACATGGCGGAAGCGGCGAAACGGCGCGGTGGGACCGCGAGCGGAACGACCCTGCGTGGCCTTCTGGTCGGAGCGGCCGCTCTGGCGCTGGCCGCCTGTTCGGGCGCCAATGTGCAGGGGCCCGTCCCGACGACGGGTCCGGGGCCGGTGACCGCGGCGCCGCCCGGCACCACCATCGGAACCGGCTCGGTCAAGGTCGCGCTCCTGCTGCCGCTGTCGGCCGGCGGGGCCGCCGGCAATACGGCGACGGTCCTGCGCAATGCGGCCGAAATGGCCGTCGCCGAATTCCAGGGTCCCGACATCACCATCCTGGTCAAGGACGACGGCGGCACCGCCGCGGGCGCCCAGGCGGCGGCCCAGGCGGCGATCCAGGAGGGTGCCGAACTCATCCTCGGTCCGCTTCTGGCGGAATCGGTGCGCGGCGCGGCGACTGTGGCCCGGCCGGCAGGGCGACCGATGATCGCCTATTCCACCGATACCAGCGTCGCCGCGCGCGGCGTCTACCTGATGAGCTTCACGCCGCAGAACACGGTCGACCGGATCGTCCAGCATGCCACCCAGGCCGGCAAGCGGTCCTATGCCGCCTTCATCCCCGATTCGGCCTTCGGCCAGGTGGTCCAAGGCGCCTTCCAGGAGGCGGTGAGCCGCTCCGGCGGGCGTGTCGTCGCCATCGAGAAATTCCCGCTCGACCCGAACGGTGTCACCGCCGCGGCGGCGCGCCTGTCCGGCATTGCCGGCCAGATCGATGCGATCTTCGTCCCCGATCCCTATGACGGCGCGGCGATCCAGGCGCTCTCCACCGCCGGGATCGACACCCGCAGCGTCCAGGTTCTCGGCGTCGGCCCCTGGGTCGGCAACGCTGCCGCCGCCCGGGCAGCCCCGACCGCCGTCTATGCGGCGCCCGACGAGGCCGGCTTCCGCAGCTTCGCCGAGCGCTACCGGGCCCGTTTCGGCCAGGATCCGGCACGCATCGCCTCGCTGACCTACGACTCGGTCTCGCTGATCGCCGCCCTGGTGCGCACCCAGGGCTCGCAGCGCTTCTCCGAGACGATCCTGACCAATTCCTCCGGCTTCAACGGCGTCGACGGTCTGTTCCGCTTCCGGGCCGACGGCACGCCGCAGCGCGGTCTGGCCGTGCTCCAGGCCGGCGGGCGGGTCGTCAGCCCCGCTCCGCGGACCTTCACCGGCGGATCGTGATCCCGCAGGCGGACCCACGGCGGCCTCGGTTGCAGGTGGTTGCGCGCCTAGCGCCGCGAACGCCGCTCGGTCGCCACGGCAGACAAGCCTATCTTTTCCACAAGGCCCGGAAAAAGGCGCCCAAGCCTCCAAGCGAGCCGCGCCCTGCCAGGCAGGACGATCACCGGCCTGTTTCGCTCCAGCGCGACGAGAATGTCATGCGCGCAACTCTCCACAGGATAGGGCGGGCCAGCGAGCGCGGTGAGGAACCGTCGCGTGTCGGGGGCCCAGCCAATGCCGAGATCGCCGGGGTTCGGTGAATCCAGCAGCGGCGTTTCCACAGCTGCGGGGCACACCACGCTGACCCTCACGCCGCGCGCCGCCGCCTCGATGCGCAAGCTTGTGCTCAAGCCCACCACGGCGTGTTTGGTGAGGGCATAGGGCGTGAACAGGGGGGCCGGCCCCAGTCCAGCCAGCGACGCCGTATTGACGATATGGCCGAACCCTTGGGCGCACATGATCGGGTAGGCTGCCAGCACCCCATTGAGAACGCCATAGACATTGACGTCGACGATGCGCCGCCACCCCTCGAGAGGGATCTCATCCGCCTCCCCCGCGAGGCCGATGCCGGCATTGTTGAACATGTAGTCCAGGCGGCCGTGCCTGGCGGCAAAGTCCTCGACATGCCTCTTCACCGCATCGGCATCGCGGACATCGAGCGCAAGGCTGCTCGCAGCGGCGCCACATTCGCCCGCCACGGCTTGCGCGGCCGCTGCGTTGGTGTCGGCAACACACACCGCGGTGCCGCCCGCGGCCAGAGCCCTGGCCAGGGCGCGTCCGATCCCCGAGCCACCGCCCGTGATGAATGCGACCCGCCGTGTTGTCGTTCCCATGCATATCCTCCAGCAATCATGGTCTCGGGAAATCCGGAACCGGTCACCGCTGGCTATCGGTTGACGATCCCCGCGCGAATGGGCCGGAAGGCCTCCCCCGGTCGTTCTTCACGCCGGCAGAGCAGCCGTCAACGCACCACGGCACCGACATTCGGCATGCTCAGCCCAGGGTCAGCTTCACCGCCACGCCGAGCCCGGCCATCACGGCGATCAGCGGGATGAGCCCGAGCCTGACGCGGAAGGCGAGCACGAAGGCGATCATGGCGAGAGCCGCCGCCTTCCAGTCCAGCGCCAGCGGATCAACGGTCGGCAGGCGCATGGGCCCGACGGCGACACTCCCCACGGCGCCGAAGAAGACGTGTAGCGCGAACCAGATGGCGAGGTAGAGAATGACCCCCACCACCGCCGCGGTGATGCCCTTGAGCGCCCCGGCGAGCAGGCGGTTGTGGCGGAGATCCTCGACGAAGGGGGCTCCGGCGAAGATGAACAGGAAGGACGGCGCGAAGGTCACCCAGGTGGTCATGGCCGCCCCGAGGATCGCCGCGGTCATCGGCGAGAACGGGTCCGACGCGCGGAAGGCGGCGAGAAAACCGACGAACTGCGTGACGAGGATCGTCGGGCCGGGCTTGGTCTCGGCGAGGCCGAGCCCATCGACCATTTCGACCGCAGTGACCCAGCCCTTCTGCTCCACCGCCGCCTGGGCCAGCCAGACCAGCAGGGCATAGGCGCCGCCGAAAGTGACGACGGCGAGTTGCGAGAAGAACAGGCCGATCTGGGTGAGGATATGGCCGGGGCCGAGCAGCAGCGCCGCGACCGCGACCGGGGCCAGCCAGACCGCGCCCCAGACAAGAATGCTGGTCAGGAGGGCGGCATAGCGGCCGGGGCTGGGATTGCTGGCGGGGGCGGCCTCGGCCGGCTTGGGCAGCAGGAAGGCGCCGCAGGCCGCGGCGGCCACGACGATCAGCGGATAGGGAACCTGGAACAGCAGGATGGCCAGGAGTGACGCGGCCATGACTGCCTTGAGGACGGCGGCATCACCCACCCGCTTCGCCATCTTGATGACCGCCTGCACCACGATGACCAGAACCGCCGCCTTGATGCCGAAGAACACTCCGTCGACGATCGGAATGCTGCGGGCCGTGACATAGAGTATCGACAGCGCAAGCACGATGAGGGCGCCCGGCAGCACGAAGAGCAGCCCCGCCGTCAGCCCGCCGCGCACGCCGTGCAGGAGCCAGCCGATATAGGTGGCGAGCTGTTGCGCCTCCGGCCCCGGCAGCAGCGTGCAATAGTTGAGGGCGTGCAGGAAACGCTTCTCGTCGAGCCACTTCTTCTCCTCGACGATGATGGTGTGCAGCATGGCGATCTGCCCGGCCGCGCCCCCGAAGGACAGGAAGCCGACCCTGATCCAGACGGACAGGGCCTCGGCGAAGGGCACCGGAGTTGCGGACTGGTCCACGGGGGATTGCTCGAGGGCGGTCATGGGCGATGTGTCCAGTTGTGGGTTTCGGCGCGAGCCCTCGTCACCCATGCGTAAAGCCCATCGAGCATGACAAATCCATGACGGAGCATTGCGGCATCGTCGTCGCCGGCGAGGGCGGAAAGGCCGAGGGACACGGCGAGGAAACCTGCCGCCTGCGGACTGGAACTGACGTCGCCGGTATCAGCGGCGCGGATGATCGTCGCCAGGGCTTGCAGCGGCGGAAAGCTGGCGAAGCCGATGGCATCAAGCAGCGTATCGAAGGAACAGCGAGGGCCGTCATGCTCGATCGGCGCACCGGGCGCGTCAAAGGCGAGACCAGCGGTGTCCTTCGCGACCGCCAGGACCTGATCCGGCTCGACGAAGAGAAAAGTGGCCCCGGGATCGATGAACCGGCGCAGGAGCCAAGGACAGGCGACCCGATCGATCTTCGGCCGACGGCGCGTCACCCAGATGCGTCCGTAGCCTCCCCAGGCCTCAGCGGCCTCGCGGGGCAGCATGGGATATCCGGCAGCCTCGAAGGCCATCGATCCCCCCTCAAGGACCTGTGCGGCGATACCCATTGCGCGCAGTTCCGCGGCAGCACGCTGGCTCCGGTTATGGCCGGCCTTGCAGGCGACGACGACCGGGCGTGAAGGATCAAGCAACCGCGCCACGGCGGCACCGGATGGGTCGGGCGACCAGCGCGACGCCGGCAGGTCGGGCTGGACGGCGCGGATGTCGGCGGCCCGGACGTCGATGACTTGCGGCCAATCGGGACTGCCGAGCTTCAGTGCCAGACTATCGGACGTGATGAAGAAGGATGACGAAGACACAGCAGGACCTCCCACCGCGATTGCGGTCCGGAGGCGGTGCTTGGGCAGCGGAAGCGGCCTTGCGGGGCGACCGCCGTCGGCCCCGTCGGTCCTCTGTACGGCCGGGAGGGCCCACCGCGCAACCCCGTCGCACGGCTCCCATGCGGGCGGACCGGGACGATGTCCGGTCAAATCGGCTAGTGCTCCTCGGATGGCAACAGATGGACAGAGGGCGCCGCAGCCGGGCGCCAGCGACGAGGGGGCGGCCGATGTTCCGGCCGCCGCCGCCCGCGCGCGCCTCAAGGGCATTGGCCTGATGTGCGCGGCGCTCGCCTGTTTCGCCTGTCTTTATGCGCTGGCCAAATGGCTCGGCACACATATGGACCCGATGCAGGTGGTGTGGGCCCGCTACACCGCAGCGCTCTGCATGATCCTCATCATCTTCAATCCCGTCCGCAATCCCGGGGTCTTCGTCACCCGTCGTCCCTGGATCCAGGCGATCCGCGCGGCGCTGCTCTTCGGATCGACGGCTGTCAACTTCATCGCCCTGCAATATCTGCAGCTCGACCAGACCGTCGCCATCATGTTCGCGACGCCCTTCATCGTCGCCATCCTGTCGGGACCCTTTCTCGGCGAATGGATCGGCCTGCGCCGCTGGATCGCGGTTGTCGTCGGCTTCCTGGGCGTGCTGGTCGTCACCCAGCCGTGGAGCGGCTCGCTGCACTGGGCCATGCTGCTCACCTTCGCCGGCACCTGCGTCTATGCGCTCTACAACATCCTGACCCGCATGCTGGCGGGTCAGGATTCCGCCGCGACGACCTCGATCTATTCCGTCGCCTTCGGCGCTGCGGTCGCCACCGTCCTCGTGCCCTTCATCTGGACAGCGCCGACCTCCCTCTCGGTGGTCCTCGCCATGATTGCCATCGGCGCTTTCGGGGCCTTCGGACACTGGCTGCTGATCGTCGCCCACGGCTATGCCCCGCCGGGCATTCTGGCGCCCTTCATCTACACACAGATCGTCTGGATGACGGCGCTCGGATGGCTCATCTTCGCCCAGGTCCCGGCGGCCAACACCCTCGCCGGGGCGGCCATCGTCATCGCCTCCGGCCTCTATCTCCTCTACCGGGAACGCGTCGTCGCCCGGGGCGGACGGTGACCCGGACATGCGACAATACGTCGCATAGGGGGTTACCGGCCGGCAACCGACACTTCAACTGACGTTGGGGCCGGCCGGACCGGCGGACAAGGTCGAGCCAGCCGCGGGGGATTGCGGTCATGCGGACGGAAACGGACAGGGGCGGAGACCTTTTCATCGTCGATGACGACGCCGCGGTGCGTGACGGGCTCAGCGTCGTCTTCGAGCAGGCCGGCTACCGCGTCGCCGCCTTCGCCGACGCTGCCTCATTTCTCAACGCCCTCCAGCAACGCCACCCCGACGCCATCCTCCTCGATGTCTGCCTGCCGGGTGCCGGTGGCGTCGAGGTTCTGCGCCAGATCTCCCAGCGCCGTTTCGAGGGGCCGGTGGTGATGATGTCCGGGCGCGCCGACATTCCGATGGCGGTCGCCGTCATCCAGGCAGGGGCTGCCGACCTCGTCGAAAAGCCGCTGGACGGCCAGCGCGTCGTCCATCAGGTCGGGCAGGCCCTCGCCGGCCATGCCCGACGGGCGGCGGAGCGGGCCGATCCCGTTTCGGCCCTCGGCCCCGGAGGCGCAAGCCTGCTGACGCCGCGCGAGCGGGACGTGCTGCAGGAACTCGTGCGCGGCGCCTCCAACAAGGAGGCCGGCCGCAGTCTCGGCATCAGCCCGCGCACCATCGAGGTGCACAGGGCCCGTATCATGGAAAAGCTCGGCGCCAGGAATGCCGCCGATCTCGTGCGCGTCATCTACGACGAGCGTCGCCACGACGCCCGTTGAAAGGCCGGACGGGCGCGAGACCCCGGTCGTCGCCTGGCCGTCAGTGCCTGAACCCCGCAACCGGCACCACCGCCGTGATCCGGGCCCGACCGAAGGGGCGGGACGGGTTGGCCGTGCCCGCAAGAGGCCTGCCATGGCGCGTGAGCCGATGATCTATGCCCGCCTTCAGGGCGATGTCCTCGAGGTCGTCACCGACCGGCTGACCCTCCGGACGGAGACGGGCGCGCTGGTCGCGATCGAGGACCATGTGCGCCAGCTGTTTGCCCGCGTGGCCGAAATCCGGATCATGACGCTCGACGAGGTGCCCTGGCCCCTCCTGTCGCTCCACGTCATCGCCCCGCCCCTGCAGCGGCCGGCCTGACGCCAGGCTCCCATCCGGAGCGCGTCCGTGGATGCCAAAAAATTCGGCGCTTCCACAAGCCATGACAGTGATTTGGTTACAATTGCGAAATTAAGGTGGGACCGCGAAAGAGGCCTCGACCGTTGGAGGTGGGCCGTTGAGACAGCCGATCAGTACCACCCCGCATCCTCCCGAAAGAGCGTGACCATGTCTTCCGCAACCGTTCGTGACACGCACGCCTTTGTCGAACAGCTCGGCCGGCTCGGCGTGGAAAAGGACAGCGAGAAGCGTCTCGCCCTGCTGCGCGGTGTCGCCGACCTCTATCTGACCCATCCCGTCAGCCCGACCGTGGCGGAAGAATATCTCTTCTCGGAGATCGCGACTTCCGTGATGCGCAAGCTGCAGCCGGAGCAGCGGCCACAGGTCAGCGCGGCGCTGAGTGAGAGCGAGCGGGTTCCCCACAGTCTGGCCCTGGCCCTCGCCTCGGATGCCGACATTGCAGTGGCCAGCCCCATCCTCTCGCGTTCGCCGGTGCTGACGGAGACCGACATCGTCGCCATTGCCGAGACCAGCGGCGACGAGCACCTGCAGGCCATTGCCACGCGTCCCTCGCTCACCGCGCGCGTCACTGACGTGCTGATCGACCGCGGCAGCAACGTCGTGCTGCGCAAGGTGTCGGGCAATATCGGCGCCGAAATCTCCGAAAAGGGTATGACGAGCCTTCTCACCCGAGCCGGCGATGACGCCGAACTCGGCCTCGCCCTCGCCGACCGCGGCGACCTCTCGCCTGCCGTCCTCGACCAGCTCAACACGATCATCTGCACCCAGGTCGCCGCCGGATCTGCCGAAGGAGACGCGGGTGATGGCATCGCCGCGCTCAGAGCCCGCGCCCAGGCGCTGATCGCCGAGGAACTGCGCAAGCGCAAGGCCAATATCAGCAGCACGGATCGGGTCATCGCAGCGGTCGAAGCCGGGACCATGTCTCTCGACAGCGGCGTCGAAACCCTCATTGCCGGAGGCCGTCTGCTCGACGTCGCCCAGGTCATGGCCCACTTCCTGCGGTTCGATCGCAACTTCGTCTTCCAGCAATTGGCGGCGGGAGACATCAACACGGTCGTCCTGACATTTCGTGCGCTCGACATCGCCTATGCCAATCTGGAGACGACGTTGGTGATGCGTGCGAGCAAGCGGCGTGGCGCCCGCGAGACCGTGTCGCGCGCCGACTATGAGGCCGTATCCCAGGCGGATGCCCAGCGCGCCATACGCTTCCTGAAGGTCCGCATGACCGTCGGCAAGGGAACCCCGGCCGCGGCCGGAAACGCGGCCTGAACGCACGGCCGCGGGCGCGGTGACGTCACGGGTGGCCATGGTCGAAGCTTCGGCCTAAAATGGCGACCTTGGACAGTCCCGCCCCACCCGTGTCGACCAAGGCAACTCCCGCATGTTTCCCAAGCCGCTCGCCAGTCTGACGCCCAATACGGCCGCTTACGAATCCCTCCCCATGGTGAAGCCGACCGGCTTCCGCGAATACGATGCCCGCTGGTTCTTCGGCGAAGAGCTGAACCTGATGGGTGTCCAGGCCGTCGGCATGGGGCTCGGCACCCTGATCGGCCGGATGGGCGTTCCCCGCGAGATCGTCGTCGGCCATGATTTCCGTGGCTATTCCGCCTCCATCAAGATGGCGCTCGTCACCGGCCTGATGGCCGCTGGCTGCAAGGTGCACGACATCGGCCTCGCCATGTCGCCCATGGCCTATTTCGCCCAGTTCGAACTCGACGTGCCCTGCGTCGCCATGGTCACCGCCAGCCACAACGACAATGGCTGGACCGGCGTGAAGATGGGCGCCCAGCGCCCCGTCACCTTCGGCCCCGACGAGATGAGCGCGCTCAAGACCATCGTGCTGGAGGCCGATTTCGACCTCGTCGGCGGCGGCTCCTACCACTTCGTCGAGGATTTCGCCGCCCGTTACATCCGCGACCTCACCAGCCGCCCCAAGGTGACCCGCAAGCTCAAGGTCGTCGCCGCCTGCGGCAATGGCACGGCCGGCGCCTTCGCCCCGCAGATCCTCGCAGCGCTGGGTGTCGAGGTGGTCCCGCTCGATGCCGAGCTCGACCATTCCTTCCCGCGCTACAATCCCAATCCCGAAGACATGAAGATGCTCCACGCCATGGCCGTGGCGGTGAAGGAGCATGGCGCCGATGTCGGCCTCGGCTTCGACGGCGACGGCGACCGCTGCGGCGTCGTCGACAACCACGGCGAGGAGATCTTCGCCGACAAGATCGGCGTCATGCTCGCCCGCGACCTGTGCAAGGTGCACGGCCCGTCGCAATTCGTTGTCGACGTCAAGTCGACCGGCCTCTTCGCCGCCGACCCCGAGCTGAAACGCCTCGGTGCGACGACCGACTACTGGAAGACCGGTCATTCCTACATCAAGCGCCGGGTGCGCGACCTGAACGCCCTCGCCGGCTTCGAGAAATCCGGCCACTTCTTCTTCAACGCCCCTGTCGGCCGCGGCTATGATGATGGGCTCGTCACCGCCATCGCCGTCATCGACATGCTCGACCGCAACCCGGACAGGTCGATGGCCGATCTCTATGCCGCTGTGCCCAAGACCTGGGGCTCGCCCACCATGTCGCCGAAATGCGCCGACGAGGTGAAATATGGCGTCGTCGACCGCGTCGTGAAGCGTTTCCAGGACATGCAGGAACAGGGCGGCCTCATTGCGGGCCATCCGATCTCCAGCCTCGTCACCGTCAACGGCGTGCGCGTCACCACGCCTGACGGCACCTGGGGCCTGGTGCGCGCCTCGTCCAACAAGCCCGAGCTGGTCGTCGTGGTCGAGAGCCCGGTATCGGAGGCGCGGATGCGGGACATGTTCCACGCCGTCGACGCCGTGTTGCGCGAGAACCCGGAAGTCGGCGCCTACAACCAGACCATCTGAGCCGTCAGGCGGTCAGCGGGCGGAAATCTTCACCAGCTGTTAACCATGACGTGACAGCTTCACGGCAAGACCGGGGAGCCGTCCGTGAAGCTTGTGTCCGTCAGCCAGAACATGCAGCGTCCGAATGGACTCTCCGAACTCGAGATCCTCCGGAACGTCACCACCGGATTTGCCGCCTTCGGCAATGCGGTGCGGGCCAGCGCCATTTCCGACGCGCAGAAATCCAGGGTCCTGGCCGAACTCGCGGTTGCCTCCAACCGCATGATGGACGCCACCAACGCCTATCTCTTCGCGCTCGGCGAGGCCCACAAGGCCATGGACGCCAAGACGACGAACGCGGCGCAGCTGAAGATCGCCGACTGACCTGCCGGCGGGCCGCGTCACCTTTCCGTCGCAGCCGCGTCATGGCGGTGTCGGGGAGATGCGGCACGAGGTCGTCTGACGCGGCACGGGGCGATTCGGCTAGGGTGTCGCGCCCCGGGGGCCCTTCATGGTCGGTCAGGTCACGCACAGCGCCATTCCCTTCGCGCGTCACTTCAGTCCTGCCCTGTGGGCCGACCAGGGCCGCAAGATCATTCCCATCATGCGCGCCTATGGCGGAATCCGGCCGCGTGATGCCCGGGCGGCCCTGCCGCAGACACTCGGCCGCATCGGCACGCTGGAGGTTCGCCTCGCCGCCAATGCCGCCGAGGTGCGCCGCGCCCAGAAGCTGCGCTGGCGGGTCTTCTACGAGGAGATGAAGGCGATCGCCGACGGCGCCTCGCGCCTCGCCCGCCGTGACATCGACGCCTTTGACGCCATCTGCGACCACCTCGTGGTCATCGATCACGCCGTTCTCGAGCGCCAGCCCTTCGGCCAGCCGCGCCCTGCCATCGTCGGCACCTACCGCCTGCTGCGCCAGGACATCGCCGACCGCCACGGCGGCTTCTACACGACGGGCGAGTTCGACCTCTCCGGCCTGCTGCAGCGCCATGCCGGCAAGCGCTTCCTTGAACTCGGCCGGTCCTGCGTGCTGCCGGCCTATCGCAACAAGCGCACCGTCGAACTGCTCTGGCACGGCATCTGGTCCTATGTCCTCACGCACGGGATCGACGTGATGTTCGGCTGTGCCAGCCTGGAGGGCACCGATCCGCGCGCCGTGTCGCGTGAACTGTCCTTCCTCCATCACAACGCGCGGCCGCCCGCCGAATGGGCTGCCGCCGCCCTGCCCGCGCGCCGGGTCGAGATGGGGCGGCTGTCGCCCGACGCCATCGACATGAAGAAGGCGCTCCATGCCCTGCCGCCCCTCATCAAGGGCTATCTGCGCCTCGGCGCCTATATCGGCGACGGCGCGGTGATCGACCGCCAGTTCAACACGATCGACGTGCTGATTGTTCTCCCCGTGGCAGCCATCCACCCGCGCTACATCGACCATTTCGGTCCGGGCGCCGAGCGCCACGCGGCCTGATGCAGCCCGGCCCTGTCGTCCGGGGGGCTTAACCGCCGCCGCGAGGCTGCTATCGTTCGCCCAAGAACGATAGGAAACGCCTGCCATGACCGACATGCCCGCCCTCGGCCCCCGCCTCGCCGCCGATGGTTCGGTGATCCCCGCGCCGATGTCCCGGCGCGTCATGAACCTCGCCGACCTGCTGCACGGGACCGCAAGGCGCCTGCCGGACCGTCCGGGCCTCGTCTGGCGCGACCGGACCTGGACCTGGGGCGAGATGGCGGCGCGGGTGACCGCCGCCGCCGCCGGCCTCAGCGCCCGCGGCATCGGCAAGGGCGACCGCGTCGTCTGCCAGTCGCGCAACAGCAACGCCATGTTCGAGGCCATGTTCGCGGTCTGGACCATCGGCGCCATCTGGGTGCCCACCAACTTCCGCAACACGCCGCAGGAGGTCGCCTATATCGCCCGTGCGGCGCGGGCCAAGGCGCTGATCTGCGAGAACATCTTCGAGGGCCATGCCGCGGCGGTGAAAGACGGCGACCCCGACCTCGCCCTGACCGTCGCGATCGGCGTGGCCCCCTTCGCCGCCACCGATTGGGATGCGCTGATCGCCGAAGGCGAGCGCCAGGGAGCCCCCGGGCCTGTCGCCGCCGTCGACTACGACGATCCCTGCTGGTTCTTCTTCACCTCCGGCACGACCGGTCGCCCGAAGGCTGCCGTCCTCACCCACGGCCAGATGGGCTTCGTCGTCACCAACCACCTTGCCGATCTGGTGCCCGGGACCACGGAGCACGACGCCTCCCTCGTCGTCGCCCCGCTCTCCCATGGCGCCGGCATCCACCAGCTGACGCAGGTCGCCCGCGGCGCCCGCACGGTCCTCCTCGCCTCCGAGCGGCTCGACTGCGAGGAAGCGTTCAGGCTGATCGCGGAGCACCGGGTCACCAACATGTTCACGGTGCCCACCATCCTCACCATGCTGGCCGGACACGAGGCCGCCGACCGGCACGATCATTCCAGTCTCAGGCACGTCATCTATGCGGGATCGCCCATGTACCGGGCCGACCAGCAGATCGCGCTGAGCCGCCTCGGCAAATGCATCGTGCAATATTTCGGCCTCGGCGAGGTGACTGGCAACATCACCGTCTTCCCCACCCGCGAGCACGATGTCGACGACGCGGTGCAGGGGCGCATCGGCACCTGCGGCTACCCGCGCACCGCCATGGACGTCCGCATCTTCGACGAGAAGGGGGTAGAGCTCGCGCCCTTCGCGACCGGCGAGATCTGCGTCGCCGGCCCCGCCGTCTTTGCCGGCTATTTCGACAATCCGGAGGCCAATGCCAAGTCGTTCCGCGACGGCTTCTTCCGCACCGGCGACCTCGGCCACAAGGACCAGGAGGGCTATGTCTACATCACCGGCCGGGCCTCCGACATGTACATTTCCGGCGGCTCCAACGTCTATCCGCGCGAGATCGAGGAGGTGATCCTCACCCATCCCGCGGTCGCCGAGGTGGCCGTGCTCGGCGTGCCCGACCGGCGCTGGGGCGAGGCCGGTGTCGCCGTCCTGGTGGCACGGCCGGGGGCCACGGTCGCCGAGGGCGATATTCTCGGCCATCTCGACGGCAAGCTGTCGCGCTACAAGATGCCCCGCCAGGTCTTCGTCTGGGAGGAACTGCCGAAGTCGGGTTACGGCAAGGTGCCGAAGAAGCTGATCCGCGAAATGCTGATCGACAAGGGCGCGGTCAGCGCGGAGGGATGAGGCGGCAGGAAACGGCGGCGCCGGCCTGCCGATGGCAAGCGTGCCGACAGGGTTGCACCGTCTTGCAGGCCGCACCATCGTCGTCCTGAGTTTCCGTTGGAGAAACAAAACCCCTATGCAGTGAGGGCGAGGCCCGCCCGGGCCGACGATCGGGTCAAAGGGAGTGCGTTCCACCACCCTTTTTGAAACGGCCTCGGATGGCGGCTTTGCTGCCGATGCCATGACCTCACCCACGAGCCGACGAACATGTCCAGGGACAGTACTGCAGCGGCCCGGATGGAGATCCTGAAACAGAGGAATCTGGCCCGGCTGAAGCGTGTCGATAGCGCCTTGGTCCTCGGCCGGACAGCGCCTGTTGTGGCGGGTCTGTGCGACCGGTTCACGATCGCGGTCGACGCGGACCACGCGATCGAACTGGCCCGATTCGGCGGCCGCTTCCCCCAGTCCGGTGACTGGTACACGAAGGGCGTCTGCTACGGCCCGCCGCACGGGTCCGTGACGCGCGAGGCGCTTGCCCAGATCATCGCCGCGGAAGACCTGTCGGGATGGGTCGAGTTCCAGGCGCTTGCGCCGAACACCGGCGTGGCGATCATCATCGGCGTTGACACGGCCGCCTTGCCGGATCTGATCCCCGCATTGCTCGACATGGATCAGCTGCCCGACGCGCGCTATGCGGAAACACCGCAGCTGGACGACTGTTGGATCATCAACCGCGCGGCCCAATGGGGCCTGCTGCTGTGGCACGAGGGCCGGATCGTGCTGGAACGGCTGTAACCGGCCCCCTCGCCCGCCTGCAGATGCGGGCACCCTCTCCCCCGTGGGAAGAGGGGTCATCCGACGGTCCTGCGCCCGAACCCCGGGGGCAACCCCACCGCGCCTGCGTCCTGCCGCTCCACCACAACCGTTGATCTCCCGCGCTTTTCTCGTCCGCTGCATTGCCGCGCCGCCCGAACTTATCCCCATCCGCGAAACCTCACGCATCCTTCCCCGCACCTTCCGTCCTCGTCGAGGCATCGTCCGGTGGTGCGGGCGATGGGGCGGAGGGGCGGTTCCCCTGGCGGTCGGGTCACCAGCCCGTCCGCCAAGGGCGTCGCCGGGACCACCGCCCCTTCGGGCCCTTGAGGCGCATCCGCGCCGGGGGTGACCGTTGCGCGAGGAGCATCGCTAGAGGCGGCGAGCAGGACCGGCGGGTGGGGGCGACCCTCTCCGCCGGGGGCCTCCGGGGCACGCGGGTGACCGCGTCTCCGGCCAGGCCAGGCCACGGGCCGTCGCCGGGTCTGCCCCCCGACGGCCTTATGCCCGGGAGGCTGGCGGGGCGCCTTGGCCCCCCCCTCCCGCCCCGCTCGCCCCGGACGCGCGGCCCGGTGAACGCAAAAGCCGCGGTGAAGCGCCGCGAGGCGCGCCGGCTCGCGTGGAGGTCGTTTCTCGGGCGACCGGGATCAAGCATCCCGGTTGTGAGGGGCCCGGATCAAGCATCCGGTTTTTTGGGCGGCCGGGATCAAGCATCCCGGCAGCCCGGATGCTTCATCCGGAGATCCAAAACTCCCGAGGAAACGGATTCCACGCGAGCCGGCGGGCTTCGGCGATCCGAAGTCCGGCTCCGCAGGGTGACCCGCGGGGCCAGGAGGCCTCATCGCCTCCGCGCCTGACGGCGCTTCACCCCTCGCGCCTCTCTTGGGACGCGCGGGGACCGCGAGGAGCAAACCCCGGCCGGTGAGGCGCGGGAACGGAGAGGCGTGGGAGGATGGATCGAAGGGACAGCGCATCGGCCACCGCTTCACCTCTCCCCGCCGGGGAGAGGTGGGGGATGCGCGTCGTCAGACCGGGCGGTGCCCTCTGCGGACGCTCACCCGAACCGCGCCTGCAGCACCGCGAACAGCGCCCGCGCCGCCTGCATCTCGCCGCCGGCGGGGCGGCCGGGCTTCTCGGCCGGAGTCCAGCCATAGACGTCGGCATGCAGCCAGCTCTGCGCCTTCTCGACGAAGCGGTCGAGATAGAGCGCCGCCGTGATCGAGCCGGCAAAGCCCCCCGTCGTGACATTGTTGAGGTCGGCGATCTTGCTGTCGAGGCCGCTGGCATAGGGCTTCCACAGCGGCAGCCGCCAGACCGGATCGCCCACCGCGAGACCGGCGGCCGTCAGTTCCGCCGCCAGCGCGTCGTCATGGGTATAGACCGGCGGCAGGTCCGGCCCGAGCGCCACGCGCGCCGCTCCGGTCAGCGTGGCGAAGTCGGCGAGGACCACCGGCGCCTCCTCGTCGGCCAGCGCCAGCGCGTCGCAGAGCACGAGCCGCCCCTCGGCATCGGTATTGCCGATCTCGACGCTGAGCCCCTTGCGGGTGGGGAACACGTCGCCCGGCCGGAAGGCGGCCCCCGAGACGGCATTCTCCACCGCCGGCACGAGCAGGCGCAGGCGGACCGGCAGCTTCGCCGCCATCACCATATGGGCGAGGCCGATGGCCGCGGCCGCGCCGCCCATGTCCTTCTTCATCAGGAGCATGGCGGAGGAGGGCTTGAGGTCGAGCCCGCCGGTGTCGAAACAGACGCCCTTGCCGACCAGCGTCACCTTCGGATGTTTCTCGTTGCCCCAGACGAGGTCGATGAGGCGCGGCTCGCGCGGCGAGGCGGCGCCGACCGCATGGATCATCGGGAAATTCTGCTTGAGGAGGTCGGCACCCACGATGGACGTGACCTTGGCGCGATGGCGCTTGGCGAGGTCGCGGATCGCCGCCTCCAGCTCCGCCGGGCCAAGGTCGTTGGCCGGCGTGTTGATGAGATCGCGGGCGAGCGCCGTCGCCTCGGCGGCCCGGCTGACCGCCGCGCCGTCAACGCCCTCCGGCACGACCAGCAGGGCGGGTTTCGCGGTCGACGCCTTGTAGCGGGTGAAGCGGTACTGGCCGATGATCCAGGCCAGTGCCGCGCGTTCGCCGTCGCCGGGATCATTGGCGAAGCGATAGAGGCCCGGCGGGATCTGGCCCGGCAGCTTGCCGACCAGCAGCGGATCGCGATGGGCGGCCGCCTCGGTCTCGATGCCGAACAGCACGGCGGCGATGGCGCCCTTGGCGTCCGGAACCACCGCGGCCTTGCCCGCCTTCGGCTCGTAACCCACCGCGTCGAGATAGGCCTGTTGCGGGGCCTTCAGCTTCGCCTTGACGGCGGCATAGGTGGCGGCCGTGACGAAGGTCACGGGCGTGGCACCGGCAGTGCCGGGCGGCCTGAGAAGCGGGTGCATGGGAATCCTCTGCCACAGCGATTGCGGCAGGCTAGAGCCGCGCGGTGGCCCCTGTCACCCCGCATGTGGCGTGACGCACCGGAGCGCGCCCGTCATGGTTTACCCGCGGGTACGACGCGGTCGCGGTCCAGGCCCTGCACAGGCGGCGTGCAGGGCGCAATGGGCCGGGGCAGCCCTCATGCCCCGCGCCCCGGTTCACGCCCGGAGCGTCCCGCCGGTCTTCTTCGTCACCTCGGCGACGATCTTCGCCGCCACGGCGTCGATCTCGGCATCGGTGAGGGTCTTGTCCCGCGGCTGCAGCGTCACGGCGAGGGCGACCGACTTCTTCGCCGCATCGATGCCCTTTCCTTCATAGACGTCGAAGACCTGGACACTGGTGATGAGCTGCTTGTCGACGCCCTGCGCCGCCTTGACGAGATCGCCCGCCTTCACCGCCCGGTCCACCAGGAAGGCGAAATCGCGCTCCACCGGCTGGAAGGGCGAGAGCACCAGCTGCGGCTTGGTGCGGGTCGGGCGCACCTTCGGCGGCGGCAGCTTGTCGAGCAGGATCTCGAAGGCCAGAACCGGCCCCTTGACGTCGAGCGCTTCGAGGACGCGCGGATGCAGCTCCCCGAAGGCACCGAACACCGTCTGCGGACCCATCTGGAACGTGCCGGAACGGCCGGGATGGAACCAGGCCGGACCGCCCTGCACCACCTGGATGCCGGCCATGGGCGCGCCGACGGCGGCGAGAACCGCCATGGCGTCGGCCTTGATGTCATAGATGTCGGCTGCCGCCGTGCCCTGCCAGTGGCGCCCGGCGCCAGTCGGCCGTGCCAGCCCGCGGCGCAGACCGGTGGCGGCCATGAACTGGTCGTCCGGCTTGTCGCCCCGGAACACCTGGCCGACCTCGAACAGGGCGACATCGCCATAACCGCGGTCGGCATTGCGCTGGGCGGCGGTGGCCAGCCCGACGAGCAGCGTCGGCCGCATGTCCGAGAGGTCGGAGGCGATGGGGTTGGCCAGCGCCAGCGCCGGCTGGCCGCCGCCGAACAGCTCGGCCTGCGCCTTGGCGATGAAGCTCCAGGTCACGGCCTCCACCATGCCGCGCCCGGCGAGGGTGCGCTTGGCCATCCGGGTGCGCTTCTGGATGAGCGTCAGCACCGGCTTGGGCACCGTGCCGCCACGGTCGAGCGGGGTCGAGGGCACGCGGTCGACACCGGCGATGCGCATGACCTCTTCCGTCAGGTCCGCCTTGCCGTGAATGTCGGGGCGCCAGGAGGGTGGCGACACCTTGATCATCGGACCATTGCCGGAGACGGAGAAGCCGAGCGCCTCGAGGATGCGCCTCTGCTCGCGGTCGGAGACCTCGAGGCCGGTGAGGCGCCTGGTCTCGGACAGCGGAAAATTGATGATGAAGCCGGTATCGGGAACAGCGCCCGCCACGGTCACGTCGGAGGGCTCGCCGCCGCACAGATCCATGACGAGCCTCGTCGCCAGGTCGACGCCGGGCAGCGTGAAGTTCGGATCGACGCCGCGCTCGAAGCGGTAGCGCGCATCGGTGACGATGCCGAGGTTGCGCCCGGTGCGGGCGATGTCCATCGGATCCCACAGCGCCGACTCGATCAGCACGTCCGTCGTCGCCTCGTCGCAGCCGGATTGCTCGCCGCCCATGACGCCGGCGATGGACTCGACACCGTTGTCGTCGGCGATCACCGTCTCGTGGCCCGTGAAGCCATAGACGCGGCCGTCGAGGCCGAGCACGGTTTCGCCCGGCTGCGAGCGGCGCACGACGAGCGCGCCGGCGACCTTCTTGGCGTCGAAGACATGCAGCGGCCGGCCGCGATCAAAGGTGACGTAATTGGTGATGTCGACCAGCGCATTGATGGGGCGAAGGCCGATGGCCTTCAGCCGCCGCTGCATCCAGTCCGGCGAGGGACCGTTCCTGACGCCGCGCACCAGGCGCAGCGCGAAGACCGGGCAGAGCTTCTCCTCGCCCTTGGCGAGGGCGAGCGTCACCTTCTGCGGGTTCGGGAAGGCACCCTTCACCTGCGGCACGATGTCGGTCTTCAGCTTGCCGAGACCGGCGGCGGCGAGATCACGGGCGATGCCGTGGATCGAGGTGCAGTCCGGCCGGTTCGGCGTCAGGTTGATCTCGATGACCGGATCGGAGAGCTGCGCCCAGTCGGCATAGCGGGCGCCGAGCGGCGCATCCTCGGGGAGATCGATTATGCCGTCATGGTCCTCGGAGATTTCCAGTTCGGCCGCCGAGCACAGCATGCCGCGGCTCTCGACACCGCGGATCGTGCCGACCCCGAGCGTGATGCCCTTGCCCGGAATGAAGGTGCCGGGCGGCGAGAAGACCGATTTCATGCCGGTCCGGGCGTTCGGCGCGCCGCAGACGACCTGGACGGGCTCGCCCGAGCCGGTATCGACCATGCAGACGCGCAGCCGGTCGGCATTGGGGTGCTGCTCGGCCGAGATCACATGGGCGATGGTGAAGGCGGACAGCCTGGCACCGGGATCGTCCAGCGCCTCGACCTCGAGGCCGATGCGGGTGAGCGTCTCGGTGATCTCGGCGAGGGAGGCCTCGGTGTCGAGATGGTCCTTGAGCCAGGAGAGGGTGAATTTCATCGGATGTCTCCCTCAGCTCGACAGGCCGCCGGCCAGCGACGGCAGGTCGAGCGGGCGGAAGCCGTAATGCGACAGCCAGCGCACATCGGCCTCGAAGAACTGCCGAAGGTCGTTGATGCCGTATTTGAGCATGGCGATGCGGTCGATCCCCATGCCCCAGGCGAATCCCTGGTAGATGTCGGGATCGAGGCCGCAATTGCGGATGACATTCGGATGGACCATCCCGCAGCCGAGGATTTCCAGCCAGTCCTCGCCCTCGCCGAAGCGCACCTCGCCGCCCTGGCGGTTGCACTGGATGTCGACCTCCATGGAGGGTTCGGTGAAGGGGAAGAACGACGGGCGGAAGCGCATCTTGACGCTGTCGACCTCGAAGAAGGCCTTGCAGAACTCCTCGAGGATCCATTTCAGGTGGCCGATATGGCTGCCCTTGTCGATGACGAGGCCCTCGACCTGGTGGAACATCGGCGTATGCGTCTGGTCGCTGTCGCAGCGATAGGTCCGGCCCGGGCAGATGACGCGGATCGGCGGCTTGTTCGTCAGCATGGTGCGCACCTGCACCGGCGAGGTATGCGTGCGCAGCAACATCCGCTCGCCGTCCGCCTTCGGATTGAAGAAGAACGTGTCGTGCATCTCGCGGGCGGGATGGCCCTCGGGGAAGTTGAGCTTCGTGAAGTTGTAGTCGTCGGTCTCGATGTCCGGCCCTTCGGCGATGGCGAAGCCCATATCGGCGAAGATGGCGGTGAGCTCGTCCATCACCTGGCTGATCGGGTGGATGCGGCCGGTCTCGGTCGGGCTCTCGCGCACGGGGAGCGTGACATCGACAGTTTCGGCGGCGAGGCGCGCGTCGAGCGCAGCGCTCTTCAGCACCTCGCGGCGCTGGCCGAGAGCCTCGGTGACGCGATCCTTGACCTGGTTGATGGCCGCGCCCGCCGTCTTGCGCTCCTCCGGCGCCATCTGGCCGAGGGTGGCGAGCAGGGCCGAGAGCGAGCCCTTCTTGCCGAGGGCGGCGACCCTGACCGCCTCCAGCGCCGCCTCGTCGGCAGCGGCGGCGATCTGTGCCGTCAGGTCAGTTTCGAGCGTTGCAAGATCGGTCATGGTGAGATCACGCGTGAGGGAGCTGGGATCGTGTGGCGGCTGGGGCCGGGCGCGTCAAGCCGCGAACGAAAAAGCCCGCGCCACCCTCGGGGAGGGTCGCGCGGGCCGAATTGTCAGACTTCAGGAGTGAGAAGTCAGGCGTTCGCCGGCAGCGATCCCTTGGCCTTTTCGACCAGGGCCGCAAAACCGTCCGGCGCCGTGATGGCGAGGTCGGACAGGACCTTGCGGTCGACGGCGATGCCGGCACCGATGAGGCCGGCGATGAAGCGCGAATATGTCAGGCCGTGCTCGCGGACAGCAGCGTTGATGCGCTGGATCCACAGGGCGCGGAAGTTGCGCTTCTTGTTGCGGCGGTCGCGCGTCGCATACTGCATCGACTTGTCGACGGCAGCCTTCGCGGCGCGGATGGTGTTCTTGCGGCGGCCCCGGAAGCCGGAGGCGGCCTTGAGGACTTTCTTGTGCTTGGCGTGGGACGTAACGCCCCTTTTGACGCGGGCCATGGCTGATCTCTCTTACAATTTCGTGGGGGTGCTTCTCGAACCGGGCCGATCAGCCGTTCGGGAGGAAGTACCGCTTGACGTTGTAGGCATCGGTTTCGAACATGGCAGTGGTGCCGCGATGCTCGCGGATCTGCTTGTTCGACCGCTTGATCATGCCGTGGCGCTTGCCGGACTGGGTGTACATCACCTTGCCGGTCGCCGTGATCTTGAAGCGCTTTTTGGCGCCCGACTTCGTCTTCATCTTGGGCATTTGGCTCTCTTCATTCGTTGCGAGGCGCCCATCTGCCGGTCCGAAGACCGGCGGGGTTCCTCTGAAGGCTCAAGGGTGAGCTTTCGGGATCGCCACGGCAGCCCTGATCAGCCGGTCGATCCGAAGGACCGGGCGTATACAGGAGATGCGCCCGCCCGGCAAGAGCCCGGGTGCCGCCGCTCCCCTGCCGCCTCAGCGACGCGCCCGCGCCCGGGCATAGGCCGGAACCAACACTGCGGGAAGGCGGCTGCCACCGCGCGGTCCCGGGCCGCCGTCCTTCGGCAGCAGCATCACCGCGACGCCCATCTGCACGCTGGCGAAGGTCAGGCCGAGAAAGAAGGTCAGCACCGCGATGGCCAGGGAGGCGACATCGGAGCGCGCCGTCAAAGTGGCGAAGCCGCCGACATCGAGGAGGATCAGCGCGGCGACGAAGGCGCCGGCGACGCCGAAGCCGATCAGCGCGTGGACGAGAAGGAACTGCAGGAGCTTCGGCATGACGGCCTCCGGGATCGCGGCGCACGAGCGCCTCAAGCACGTATGACGGAACGGGGGAAGCGGATCACCGTTCCCACGCCTGCCGCGCCGTCGCAAGCCCCTTGTCCGATGGTGTACTTGCCTGGAGGCCGCTCCCGGCCTGATGGTGCCGCTCCCACCAACGAAAGAGACGCCCATGCCCAAGGGATACTGGATCGCCCGTGTCGACGTGAACGACACCGAGTCCTACAAGAATTACGTCGCCAGGAACGGCATCGCCTTCGCCAAGTTCGGCGGCCGCTTCGTCATCCGCGGCGGCAAGTTCGAGACGCTGGTCGGCAGCAGCCGGTCGCGCAACGTCGTCATCGAGTTCCCGAGCTACGATCAGGCCCTCGCCTGCTGGCACTCGCCCGAATATCAGGCGGCCCGCGCCGAGCAGAAGGGCGGCGCCGAGATGGATGCCATCGTGATCGAGGGTTACGACGGCCCGCAGCCAGGCTGAGGGACGGTTCGCATCCCTTTCGTCATGGCCGGGCATCGGCGGCCCAGGGGCCGCCGGTCGTGGCTTGTGACCGCCGGCCGTCCACGACCTGGACACCGCCGTCTGAACGCATTCGTCATGCCCGGCACACGGCCGGGCATGACGGCGAAGTCAGTCTTGGAAGAGGCTCAGCCCCCCGTCGCCTCGATGACGTCGTCGAGCGTGCGCAGACCGGGCTTCGGCGAATTGACCAGCACCGCCATGTTGCCCGGCGCATGCTTGTTGGCCTGCATCAGCGCATGGGCGGCCGGGATCTTGTCCCAGGGGAAGAGCTCGCTCATGCAGGGGTCGACGCGCCGGTCGAGCACGAACTGGTTGGCGGCAGCCGCCTGTTTCAGATGGGCGAAATGCGAGCCCTGGATGCGCTTCTGCCGCATCCAGACATAGCGCGCGTCAAAGGTGATGTTGAAGCCGGAGGTGCCGGCGCAGAACACCACCATGCCGCCGCGTTTGGCGACGAGGCAGGAGACCGGGAAGGTCGCCTCGCCCGGATGTTCGAAGACGATGTCGACATCCTTCTTGCCGGTGATGTCCCAGATCGCCTTGCCGAACTTGCGCGCCTCCTTGAGCCAGACATTGTACTCATCGGTGCCTACCGTCGGCATCTGGCCCCAGCAGGCGAAGTCCTTGCGGTTGATGACGCCGTTGGCGCCGAGCTGCATGACATAGTCGCGCTTGGTCTCGTCGGAGATGATGCCGATGGCATTGGCGCCGGCGGCGGCGACGAGCTGCACCGCGAAGACCCCGAGACCGCCCGATGCGCCCCAGACGAGCACGTTGTCGCCGGGCTTCAGCGTGTGCGGCGGATGGCCGAACAGCATGCGGTAGGTGGTGGCCAGCGTCAGCGTGTAGCAGGCGGCCTCTTCCCAGGGCAGGTGCTTCGGCTTCTCCATGAGTTGGCGCGACTGGACGCGGCAGAACTGGGCGAAGGCCCCGTCCGGCGTCTCGTAGCCCCAGATGCGCTGGGTGGTCGAGAACATCGGGTCGCCGCCATTGCATTCCTCGTCGTCGCCGTCGTCCTGGTTGCAGTGGACGATGACCTCGTCGCCGACCTTCCAGCGCTTCACCTTGGACCCCACCGCCCAGACGATGCCCGAGGCATCGGAGCCGGCGATGTGGAAGGGGTGCTTGTGGCCGTCGAGCGGCGAGATCGGCTGGCCAAGGCCCGCCCAGATGCCGTTGTAGTTCACGCCGCCGGCCATCACGTAGATGAGCACCTCGTCCTCGCCCAGCGACCAGGTCGGCACGACCTCGACCTTGAAGGACTGCTCCGGCGGGCCGTGCCGGTCCTTGCGGATGGCCCAGGCATACATATTCGCCGGAACGTGGCCGAGCGGGGGAACCTCGCCGAACTCGTAGAGATCCTTGACGGGACGCGACTGCGGGGTGGGAGCAACGGCTGCCATTGGGTTACCTCGGGTGTCAGGCGCCTTCTCAACGGGGCGCTTCGCCATCGAGTATGTGCAGTGCAACATGGATGTGCAAGTGCGAATTGGAGCCCGCGAATGCGACATTCTAAGCCCTTTGGCTGATCTGGACCCGTTTTGTCGCAGCAAACGGGCGGCGGCCCGGGTTCCGCCGCGGCGGTATTTTTCGCTGCAGGAGGGACCCGCCGGGCCTCCGGCGCGTTAGCACTCCGCGGATCCGGCGCCTGCCGCGACCCGCGTGATGTCCTGCGCCCGGTGCCGGCTGGTCCGGTGATGCGCATCCTGAGGAGAACCATGTCATGCCCGTCGAAAGCCTGCTCATTCTCGTTCTCATCGGCGCTGTCGCCGGTTGGCTCGCCGGACTCATCGTCAAGGGGTTCGGCTTCGGGCTGGTCGGCAACATCGTCATCGGCATTCTCGGCGCGCTGATCGCCACCTGGCTCTTTCCGCGCCTCGGCGTCTCGCTGGGCGCCGGCATCATCTCGGCCATCATCAGCGCAACACTCGGTGCCGTCATCCTGCTGGTGATCGTCGGGTTGATCCGAAGGGCCTGAAACCTCTGCCCGGCCCTTCCCCGGAACGGCCGGGCGCATGCCCCTTTCGCTGCATTGCAATAAATCGCATGCCGGCACAGAATGTTCGCCAATAACCCGCTCGGGAGGCGACATTGCGCACCAAAGAGACGCGCGACAAACCCTGGCTGATCCGCACCTATGCGGGTCATTCCACGGCTGCGAAATCCAACGCGCTCTATCGCGCCAATCTCGCCAAGGGCCAGACGGGCCTCTCGGTCGCCTTCGACCTGCCCACCCAGACCGGCTACGATGCCGACCATGTCCTTGCCCGCGGCGAGGTCGGCAAGGTCGGCGTTCCCGTCTCCCATCTCGGCGACATGCGCACGCTCTTCGACGGCATCCCGCTGGACGCGATGAACACGTCGATGACCATCAATGCCTGCGCCGCCTGGCTGCTGGCGCTCTATGTGGCGGTGGCCGACGAGACCGGTGCGCCGCGGGCCAAGCTCTCCGGCACGACGCAGAACGACATCCTCAAGGAATATCTGTCGCGCGGGACCTACGTCTTCCCGCCCGAGCCCTCGCTCAGGCTCACCAAGGACACGATCCTGTTCACGACGGCCGAAATGCCCAAGTGGAACCCGATGAACGTGTGCTCCTACCACCTGCAGGAGGCCGGGGCGACGCCGGTGCAGGAACTCGCCTTCGCGCTCGCCAATGCCATCGCCATCCTCGACACGGTCAAGGCCTCGGGCGAAGTGCCCGACAGCGACTTCGGCGAGGTGGTCGGCCACATCTCCTTCTTCGTCAATGCCGGCATGCGGTTCGTCACCGAAATGTGCAAGATGCGCGCCTTCGTCGACCTCTGGGAGGAGCTCGTCGAGACGCGCTACGGCGTCACCGACCCCAAGCACAAGCTGTTCCGCTACGGCGTGCAGGTGAATTCGCTCGGCCTCACCGAGCAGCAGCCCGAGAACAACGTCTACCGCATCCTCATCGAGGCGCTGGCGGTGACCATCTCCAAGAAGGCGCGCTGCCGCGCCCTCCAGCTTCCCGCCTGGAATGAGGCGCTTGGCCTGCCGCGCGCCTGGGACCAGCAATGGTCGCTGCGCCTCCAGCAGATTCTCGCCTATGAGACCGACCTGCTCGAATTCGGCGACCTGTTCGACGGCAATCCCGTGGTCGCCGCCAAGGTCGAGGCGCTGAAGGCCGAGGCCACCGCCGAGATGAAGCTCATCGAGGAGATGGGCGGGGCCATCGCCGCGGTCCCCTACATGAAATCCAAGCTCGTCGAGAGCAACACGCGCCGCCTCGAGGCCATCGAGAGCGGTGAGCAGGTGGTCATCGGCGTCAACCGCTTCACCGAGACCGAGGTCTCGCCGCTGACCACCGGCGAGGGCTCGATCATGGTGGTCGATCCCGCCGTGGAAGCCCAGCAGGTCGAGAGCCTGAAGGCCTGGCGCGCCGGCCGTGACGCCAGGGCCGTGGACAAGGCGCTCGCCGACCTGCGCGCCGCCGCCAGCGAGGGCCGCAACGTGATGCAGCCTTCCATCGCCGCGGCGAAGGCCGGCGTCACCACCGGCGAATGGGGCCAGGTGCTGCGCGAGGTCTTCGGCGAATACCGCGCCCCGACCGGCGTCGGCCGCGCCGCCCGCGCCGAGACCGGTGACCTCGCGCCCATCCGCGAGGAGGTGGAGACGGTCTCGCGCCGGCTCGGCCGCCGCATCAAGTTCCTCGTCGGCAAGCCCGGCCTCGACGGCCATTCCAACGGTGCCGAGCAGATCGCCGTGCGTGCCCGCGACTGCGGCATGGAGGTCGTCTACGAGGGCATCCGCCTGACCCCCGCCGAGATCGTCAACGCCGCACTGGAGGAAGGCGTCCACGTCGTCGGCCTGTCGATCCTCTCCGGCAGCCACATTCCCCTCGTCACCGAGGTGATGGAGCGGATGCGCGCCGAGGGGCTCGACGACGTGCCCGTCATCGTCGGCGGCATCATCCCGCCCGAGGACGAGGTGGTGCTGCGGCAGGCGGGCGTCGCGGCCGTGTACACGCCGAAGGATTTCCAGCTCAACACGATCATGGCCGACATCGTGAGGATCGTCGGCGAGGGTGCGAAACAGGCGGCGTGATGCATCACGCCGCCGGCCCTAGCACCGTTTCGGCAGCGGCTGTGGTTGCGGCAAGGATTTCGTCGGCGAGGGGCCCCGCCGGCACCGCCCGCGACAGCAGGACACCACCGCAGCCGAGGGCGAGGAGGACGATGGCCTTCTGGCGCCGCTCGGCCTCCGTGGCGCCCGGGCAGCCCTCGGCCAGCGTGTCGATGGCGCGCACGAGATCGGCCGCGTAGGCGGAGCGCAGGGCCATGTCGCCGCGGGCGACATCGGCACTGAGGCTCGGTAGAAGGCAGCCATCGGCGATCTGATCGCGGTGTTGCGCGGAAAGATATTGCCGCGCGAAGACCCTGGCCCAGCCTGCACCTGCCGCGCGGCAGCGCTCCATGCCTGCCCGCAGCCGCGCCAGCCCGGCATCGACCACCGCAGCGAAGACCGCCGCCTTCGAGGCGAAATGCGCGTAGATCGCGCCGGAGGTCTGCCCGGCCTCACGCGCCAGCGCGTCGATCCCCACACCCGCCATGCCGTCCACGCGAAACCGCCGTCCCGCCGCGGTCACGATCACCGCGCGGGCTGCGGTCTTCTGCTCATCGGTCATCCGCATCACGTGCCTCCCATCGAGAACGATCGTTATCTTTTCTCTTGATAGATATCGATCGTTATTTATAGTGACGCCGTCACGCCTGGAGCCACCCGATGTCCCTGTCACCGACCCTCTCCACCCGCCCCTTCTGGCGCGAACCCGCCTTGCTATTCGCCGCCGCCTCGGGCCTCGCCTTCGTCGTGCTCGGCCTCCGGGCGGTTGCCATCCCGCTCACCTCATCCGACGGCTTCGGGCTTCCCGCCCTCGGTGGCACCGATGCGCAGTGGGTCCAGATCTATGGCAGCCGCACCATGCTCCTCGGTGTGATCGCCATCGCTCTGGCCGCCCTCGGGAACGTGCCGGCACTGGCCCTGATGTTTGGCATCGGCGCCGCCCTGCCCTTCTTTGACATGGCCATCATCGTCGGCCAGACCGGACCCGGCCCTATCCTGTTTCGCCACGCCGCCTATGTGGTTTGGCTGGGCCTCGGCGCCCTCTGGCTGTGGCGCCTGCACTGTCGCCGCTCCCATGTGGCCTGAGCGGGAACGACAGCGATGACGCTGCTCGAACGCCTGCAAGCCATCAACGAGGCCAGCGCCTTCAGCCGCTGGGCGGGGTTCGTCCCGACCGTCGCGGAGCCAGGCCGCGCGGAGATCCAGCTCTCCATGCGCGCCGACCTTGGCAACCATGCCGGCCATCTTCATGCAGGCGTAACGCAGGGCCTCGTCGACACCGTCTGCGGCTATGCCGCGGCGACCCTCGCGGGCCCGGTGGTCACGTCCCACTGCGCTGTCGACTTCTATGCCCCGGCGACGGGCGACCGGGTCGTGGCTCGCGCCAGGGTCGTCAAGGCCGGACGTCGGCAGATCTTCGTGACGGCCGAGGTCTTCGCCATGACCGAGACTGCCGACACGTTGGTCGCCGGTGGAAGCGCGGTGCTGGTGCCCCTCGCGCCGCCCGCGACGGAGGGCTGACTCGACCTCGGACGCGTGTTGGAGTACCGGTCTCGCCCCTGTGAGACCGCCTGCCATGCTCCCACCCCTGCGCGACTACGACGCCCTCGTCCGCGATTTCCGCTGGCAGGTCCCTGCCCGCTACAATATCGGCACAGATGTCTGCACCCGCTGGGCGCTCGCCGAACCGGACCGCGTCGCCATCCTCTGGAAGAAGCCGGACGGCCGGGTGGAGCTGGTCACCTACGGCCGGCTGGAGGACGCCTCCAACCGCCTCGCCAACGTGCTCGTGGCGAAAGGCGTGAAGCGCGGTGATCGCGTGGCCCTCGTCCTCGCGCAGGGGGCCGCGGCCGCCATCGCCCATGTCGCCATCTACAAGATGGGCGCCATCGCCGTGCCGCTGGCGGCGCTCTTCGGCATCGATGCCCTCGCCTTCCGCCTCGGCAATTCCGGTGCGCGCGCCCTCATCACCAATGCCGAAGGCGTCGGCAAGCTCGCCCAGATCCGCGATGGCCTCGGCGAACTCTCCGTGGTCCTCTCGGTCGACGGCGCGGCCGACGGCGTCGGCAGTTTCTACGGGTCGCTGGAGCAGGCCTCGGGCGCCTTCACCGCCGTGGACACCGCCGCCGACGACCCCGCCATGATGATCTACACCTCGGGCACCACCGGCCAGCCCAAGGGTGCGCTGCATGGTCACCGCGTCCTGCTCGGCCACCTGCCGGGCGTGGAGATGCCGCACGAGTTCTTCCCGCAAGCCGGCGACCGCATGTGGACGCCGGCCGACTGGGCCTGGGCCGGCGGGCTGCTCAACGTGCTGCTACCCTCCCTGCATTTCGGCGTGCCGGTGGTCGCCCACAAGTTCGAGAAGTTCGACGCGGACGAGGCTTTCGCACTCATGGCCGAGCTCGAGGTCCGCAATTCCTTCGTGCCGCCCACCGCCCTGCGCATGCTGCGGTCGATCGACGATCCCCGCTCCCGGCACAAGCTCGTCCTGCGCACCCTCGCCTCGGGCGGTGAGGCGCTGGGCACGCCGACCTATGACTGGGGCCGGGCCGCCCTCGGCCTGACCATCAACGAGTTCTACGGCCAGACCGAATGCAACCTCGTCCTGTCCTCCTGCGCTGCCATCGGTGTGTCCAAGGCAGGCGCCATCGGCAAGCCCGTGCCCGGCCATATGGTCGGGATCATCCGCGACGACGGCACAACCTGCGCGGTCGGGGAGCGCGGCCAGATCGCCGTGCAGAGGCCGGACCCGGTCATGTTCCTCGAATATTGGGGGCGACCGGCGGCGACACGCGACAAGTTCATCGGCGACTGGATGACCACCGGCGACCAGGGTCTCCGTGACGAGGAAGGCTATATCCACTTCTTCGGCCGCGACGACGACGTCATCACCTCGGCCGGCTACCGCATCGGTCCCGGCGAGATCGAGGACACGCTGCTCAAGCATCCCGCCGTGTCGTTGGCGGCCGCCGTGGGCAAACCCGACGCGTTGCGCACCGAGATCGTCAAGGCCTTCATCGTGCTGAAGGGCGGCGTCGAGCCTTCGCCTGAACTCGCCGACCACATCCGCGACTTCGTGAAGACGCGCATGTCGGCCCATTCCTACCCGCGCGAGGTCGAATTCATCGACGCGTTGCCGATGACGACGACGGGCAAGATCATCCGGCGCCTGCTGCGCGACCGGCCCTGAGGTTCAGCGGCGCAGCAGCCGCTTGGCCAGGGCCTTGCCGGCGGCAAGGCCGCGGCGGCAGGCGATCGCCGCATGGTAGCGCCAGCCCGGGCGGCCCTCCCGGACGGCAATGAAGCGCGTCGCCAGTGCCATGCGCCCCGGCCAGATGCGCTCGATCATCGGATGACCGGGAATCGCACAGGAATCGACCAGTTCCACGCCGGGAATGGCGATGGCGGCATGGCCGATCGCGTGGGACAGCAGAAGGCCGGGAGAATAGCGGGCGAAGGCCTCGTCATAGGTGGTCTTGAGGTACCAGGCCCGCGTGCCGGCCGACAGAACGAGCCCGGCGGCGATCGGCCTGTCGTCGAGCAGCAGCATGTCGATCCGTGCAGCGCCCTTTTCCGCAAGGCCGCCGACAGCGTCCTCGAAGAAGACCTGTGTCGCCGGATCGGTCGCCAGCGCCGTGCCGCGGCGACCCTTCCAGCCCTCCGCCTCGAGCGCGAGGAAGGCGGCGATGGCCGCGGCTGGATCATGCCCTGTCGCCGTCGAGACGGCCACCAGGCGGCCCCGTTCACCGAGGCGGCGCGCCAGACGGCGATGCTCCTTGGACAGCGGCGGTGGAGGCGCAGTCAGCACTGCGCGGCGATGCGCATGGAGGACCTGCATCCTGTGCGCGGCGGCCCGCGCGTCGAGCGCTGCGGCGAAAGGGCCCGCATCGAGCAGCGGCGCATCCAGGGCGGCGGTGCCCTCTTGCGCCAGAAAGGCGAACAGCGCCTCGGCGACCACCGCGGCTTCGCCCGGCCGCACCAGCGGCACGCCATAGGGCGCATAATCGTGGGTCCAGAGCGTGAAGACCGTGCGAGCGAAACCGAACCGTCCGGCCACGAGGCCGATGGGCTCGCCGTCACGCGATATCAGCAGGGCCCCGAGCCCGCGTGGCGATGCAATGCCACGGGCCGCCAGGGCGAAGGCCGGGGCGAGGAACACGTTGGGCCCGGCGGTGGCAGCGAGGTCTTCCCATTCCGGCCGGATGGACGCCCAGTCCATGGCGGGCACCCAGTCCGCGCTGACGGCGCCCATGCCGGCGGAGCCGAGCTCCGGCTGCAGCGGCGCCTCGATTGCCGCGACGGCGGGAGCCGCGAGGGTGTCGGACAGGGCCGTCATGCGACAGCCGGCTTGGCCCAGAACCGGGCGGAGAGACCGAGGCGCGCGGTGGTGACCCAGATCAGCAGCACCGATTCGAGCGTCAGCGCCACGGCGGTGGCGATGGCCGCGCCCATCATGCCGAGGGGCGGGATCAGCAGGAGACACAGGATGACGGCCACGGCGAAGGCGACGCCATAAATGAGCGCACAGGCCGTCTGATGGCCCGACATGGTGAGGAGGCGTTCCACCGGGCCGACCGCCGCGCGCGCCAGCAGGCCGACGGAGACCACGAACATCGCCGGATAGCCCTTCACGTAATCCGGACCGAACATCATCAGGAACGGCTTGCCCAGCGCCAGGATCAGGATCGTCGCCGCGAGCGAGGGGAAGAAGGTCCAGCGGATGGAGGCGCGCAGGAAATCCGCGAGCTTCTGCCGGTCGCCGGCCACGTGATACTCGCTGAACCGGTGCGCCGCCGCCGCGGCCACGGCGAAATAGACGAAGGCGACCAGCGCCAGGGTCTTCACCGCAGCCCAGTAGACGGCGACCTCCTCGGGGCCGCGCAGATATTTCAGCAGAATGACGTCGGTATAGGTCAGGGCGAGATAGAAGGTCTCGACCAGGAAGATGGGCAGGCTGGTCTTCAGCCAGAACATCGGCTCGGCCCGGCCCGGTCCGGCAGCCACCTTCACCGCGAGGCGACGGTTGAGCAGCACGAACTGGATCATGGCGGCCAGCCACGTCGCCACCACGGCACAGGCCATGGCCGTCACCGCTGTGCTGGCGAAGCCGGCGAAATGGCCGGCGGCCATGCAGCCGAGCAGGATGACGGGACGGATGAGATAGGGGGGGCCGAGGGCGAGGTCGGTCCAGTTCCACGACCGGGCAATGCCGTCCTGGATGTCGGTGAGGACGAACATCGGCAGGCAGAGCGCCGCCAGCGCCAGCGGCATGACCATGGCGCCGGTGAGCAGGTGCCCGAATTGCCACAGGATCACGAGGCCGATGACAGCCACCGCGGTGGCGATGATGACGCCGAGGCGACGACCGCCGCCGAGGAAGCCCCTGAGACCGTCCTGATCGCCGCGCTCGGCATATTCGGGAACGAAACGCTGGGCGGCCGAGGCGAAGCCGGCATTGGCGAGATGCCCGATCAGCAGCACCCAGACCCATACGGAGACGTAGGTGCCGAATTCCGAGCCGCCCATCCAGCGGGCCATCAGCACCTGGCTGACATAGGCGATGCCGGCGCTGAAGACGCGGATCAGAAAGGCCGCGCCGGCCATGCGCTGGGCGATGGACGCATCGGAGCGGTCGAGGAGAAACGAGCGGACTCGCGCGGTGATCCCGGCGGGTGACAGCAGCGTCTTGGCGCCGCGCCCCATCTGCGCTTCTTCCGAACCCATCACCGACAAGGCGGACGTCCCTGATGACGCGTCGGCACGATGATCCGATCACGGACCATGAGGCATAAGGGATGGGCGCTTAAGAAACGGTTCGACCGGAGGAAGGCTCCGGCAACAGGCCGCCGCCATGGAAAAGGCCGGCCACGGGAGCGGCCGGCCTCGTCGCATCGGTGGTGGAAGAGGATCAGGGCCGCGGCGTTGCCGGGGCGGCGGGGGCAGCGGGCCGCGCCGGTGCCGGGACGAAACGCTCGACCTGGGCTTCCGAACGCAGGCGCTGGACGAGATCGGCCTGGACGCGGCGGGTCAGGAAGTCCTCGATCTGCCCGCGCACCTGCTCGAAATTCGGGATCGGGCGCTGGCGGCGCTCCTCGACCTTGATGATGTGCCAGCCGAACTGCGACTTGACCGGCGCCGCGGACAGCTGCCCGGCCTGCATGGCGAAGGCAGCGTCGGCGAATTCGGGCACCATCTGCCCCTTGGTGAAGAAGCCGAGGTCGCCGCCATTGCGGGCGCCGCCCGGATCCTTCGACTTTTCCTTGGCGATGGCCTCGAAATCGCCGCCGCCACGGATCTGGGCGATCAGCGCCTTGGCCTCATCCTCGGTCTCGACCAGGATGTGGCGGGCGCGGACCTCCTCCTCGGGTGTGATGCGGGCGCGCTGCTCGTCATAGATCTTGCGCATCTCCTCTTCCGTGACGCGGGTGCGCGTCTCGGTGTTGAGCAGGGTCTCGACCAGCAGCTTGTTGCGGTAATAGGTCATCTTCCGCGCGAAATCCTGGCCGTCCTGGATGTTGCGCTGCTCGGCAGCCTTGGCGGCGAGGGTCAGGTCAATGACGAAGCTGAGCAGATAGTCGCGCTTCTGCTCGGGATTCATCTGGGCGGTGGTCTGCCCGCCGATATCCTCCTCGGCCGCATCGAGATCGGCCTGGCGGATCTCGACGCCCTGGACGCGGGCGAGAATGCCGTCGGCGGGGGTCTGCAGCGCCGGCGGGGTGGCCGGCTGGGCCGCGGGCGGGGTGGCCGGCGGCGTCTGGGCGGCCAGCGGCCCGGCGAGCGCCGCGGTCATGGCGGCCAGGGACAGGAACAAGCGGACGGTCATGGCAGGATCGAGCCTTTTGTCACGGGAATGCGTGCTTGACGGGCACGTGTGGCGCTTTGAAGGACGGCGGTGCGAAAGCACCGGGCGGTAGACGCGTGCACAACTCCTGACGGGTCTCGCCTGTCGTCGCAGCAATGCCCGTTTCGGCTCGAATTGACAACCCTTGGTACCGTCCATATCTGTCGCGGGTGGCCGGACCGCTGCGGAATTCCGCGCGTCCGTCGACCATATCCCACCGGGATCAGAGGATGGGGCGCACGGGGCGCTCCGCCCCCCGCCTAGTGGGGCTGAAGGGCTTGCGTGAACCATCGGAACGGTCGGTGCGACCAACGGTTTCGATGTCTCTCTCCTCCCCCGCCCCAAGTGAAGGAACGCACATGCTCGGCGCGCTCGCCCGCAGGATCTTCGGCAACGGCAACGATCGCCGCATCAAGGGATACCGCCCGCGGATCGATGCCATCAACGCGCTGGAGCCCGAACTGGCCGCGCTGTCGGACGAGGCGCTGCGCGCCCGCACCGACGCGTTCAAGGCCCAGCTGGCCGCCGGCAAGACCCTCGACGACCTGCTGGTCCCCGCCTTCGCCACGGTGCGCGAGGCGGCCAAGCGGGTGCTCGGCCAGCGCCACTACGACGTCCAGATGATCGGCGGCATCGTGCTCCACGAGGGCGCCATCGCCGAGATGAAGACCGGCGAGGGCAAGACCCTCGTCGCCACCCTCGCCGTCTATCTCAACGCGCTCGCCGGCAAGGGCGTCCACGTCGTCACCGTCAACGACTATCTCGCCAAGCGCGACGCCGAGTGGATGGGCAAGGTCTACGGCTTCCTCGGCATGACCACCGGCACGATCGTCCACGGGATGGACGACCAGCAGCGCCACGATGCCTATGCCTGCGACATCACCTACGGCACCAACAACGAATACGGCTTCGACTATCTGCGCGACAACATGAAGTACTCGGTGGAGGAGATGGTCCAGCGCGGCCATTTCTACGCCATCGTCGACGAGGTCGATTCGATCCTCATCGACGAGGCGCGCACGCCGCTGATCATTTCCGGCCCGCTCGACGACCGCTCCGACTTCTATGCCACGATCGACCGCTTCATCCCCGTCCTGAGCAAGGAGGATTACGAGGTCGACGAGAAGCAGCGCACCGCCTCCCTCACCGAGAGCGGCAACGAGAAGATGGAGAAGGCCCTGGTCGAGGCCGGCTACGTCAAGGGCGACCTCTACGACGTCGAGAACGTCTCCACCGTCCACCATGTCAGCCAGGCGCTGAAGGCCCACAAGCTGTTCCAGCGTGACAAGGACTATATCGTTCGCAACGGCGAGGTGGTCATCATCGACGAGTTCACCGGCCGCATGATGCCGGGCCGCCGCTATTCCGAGGGTCTCCACCAGGCGCTCGAGGCCAAGGAGCGTGTCCAGGTCCAGCCGGAGAACCAGACGCTCGCCTCCATCACCTTCCAGAACTATTTCCGCATGTACGGCAAGCTCGCCGGCATGACCGGTACGGCCCTCACCGAGGCCGACGAGTTCATGGACATCTACAGGCTGAAGGTGGTCGAGATCCCGACCAACCGCGGCATCGCCCGCCTCGACGAGGACGACGAGGTCTACAAGACGGTCCAGGACAAGTATCAGGCGATCATCACCGAAGTCGAGGCCGCCCGCGCCAAGGGCCAGCCTGTGCTCGTCGGCACGACCTCCATCGAGAAGTCCGAGACCCTGGCGGAAATGCTCAAACAGGCCGGCTTCAAGCAGGTCGACCTCGAGGATCCCGCCGCCTTCGCCCCGCTCTATGACGGCGACCAGGGCACGGCCGGCGAGCGCGTCTTCGCCGTTCTCAATGCCCGCTACCACGAGCAGGAAGCCTTCATCGTCTCCCAGGCGGGCGTTCCCGGCGCCATCACCATCGCCACCAACATGGCGGGACGCGGCACCGACATCCAGCTCGGCGGCAATGCCGACATGCGCATCTCCGTCGAGCTCGCCGGCATGGAGGACGGGCCGGACAAGCAGGAGAAGGCCGAGGCCATCCGCCGCCAGGTTGGCGATCTCAAGCAGCGCGCCCTGAAGGCCGGCGGCCTCTACATCATGGGCACGGAGCGCCACGAGAGCCGGCGCATCGACAACCAGCTGCGTGGCCGCTCCGGCCGCCAGGGCGATCCCGGCCGTTCGAAATTCTACCTGTCCCTTCAGGACGACCTGATGCGCATCTTCGGGTCCGACCGCATGGAGGGCATGCTGACCAAGCTCGGTCTCAAGGAGGGCGAGGCCATCGTCCATCCCTGGATCAACCGGGCGTTGGAGAAGGCCCAGCAGAAGGTCGAGGCCCGCAACTTCGACCTGCGCAAGAACGTCCTCAAATACGACGATGTCGCCAACGACCAGCGCAAGGTCATCTTCGAGCAGCGCATCGACCTGATGAGCCAGCAGGATCTCTCCGAGATGACGCGCGACATGCGTCATGGCGTGATCGAGACCCTCGTCCACACCTATATCCCGCCGGACGCCTATGTCGAGCAGTGGAACACCGCCACGCTCAAGGAGGAGATCTACCGCGTCCTCAACCTCGACCTTCCGATCCCGGACTGGGCGAAGGAAGAGGGCATCGCCGACGAGGAGGTGATCGAGCGCATCACCAAGGCGGCCGACGAGATGATGGCCTCCAAGGCCGCCCGCTTCGGCCCCGACATCATGCGCCAGATCGAGAAGGCGGTGGTGATGCAGGTGCTCGACCACCTGTGGCGCGAGCACATCGTCCAGCTCGACCACCTGCGCCAGGTCGTCGGCTTGCGCGGCTATGCCCAGCGCGACCCGCTCAACGAGTTCAAGTCGGAGGCCTTCCAGCTCTTCGAGGGCCTGATGGCCAAGCTGCGGGAGATGACGACCCAGCAGCTGGCGCTCGTCGAGCTGCAGGAGCCGCCGCCGATGCCGGACCTGCCGCCGATGACGGCGCACCATATCGACCCGATGACGGGGATGGACGAGTTCGCCCAGATGGGCGCCGCCTCCGGCGGCTCGTTCCAGCCCTCCGCGGGCGGCGGCTCGCAGGTTGCCGAACGCAACCCGAACGATCCCGGCACCTGGGGCAAGGTCGGCCGCAACGACCCCTGCCCCTGCGGTTCGGGCAAGAAATACAAGCATTGCCACGGGCAATATGCGTGAGACGGGAGGGCGCCGTCCGCGGCGCTGGTCCACCCGGGGCGATCCCTCCGAAAGCCGCTGCGCGGCGCGACGGACGCCTTGACCGAAATGCCGGCACGCCCTAAAAGGCGCGCTCGCGGGCGGGGCTGTAGCTCAGATGGGAGAGCGCTGCAATCGCACTGCAGAGGTCGGGGGTTCGAATCCCCCTAGCTCCACCAGCCCGCTTTCCTGACATTGCCGACGTTTGTTCCGCGCCTGCCGGCTCCCGCCGGGCGACCATCGCGACCCCTGCGCGCCGCAGCATGAACCGGAGGGCACCTGCCGTTCGTATCCCCTGCTCTGTATCGGGGATGTGAGCCATGACGTTCTTTTCGGGCTATCTGGCCGCGCTGATCGTCTTCGGCATCCTCGACGCCCTCTGGCTGTCGACCATGGCCCGGCGGCTCTACCGGCCGACCCTCGGCAGCCTGCTCCTCGACAATCTGCGCTGGGCGCCGGCCGTCATCTTCTATTTTCTCTTCCCCCTCGGCGTGGTGCATTTTGCCGTCATGCCGGCCTATGCCGCGGGGTCCCTGACCCTGGCGCTGGTCAATGGCGCCTTCATCGGGCTCCTGGCCTATGCGACCTATGACCTGACCAATTACGCCACGTTGCGGGTCTGGACGCTCACCCTCACCCTCGTCGACATCGCCTATGGCACGGTGGCGACCGCCCTCGTCGCGGGCGGGGCCTTCGGCGCCCTGCGGTTTCTCGCCTCGGCCGGCTGGCTCTAGGCGCCGGCCCCCGCCGGGATCAGCGAACCGGCTTCAGGCGGTAGTGGCTGACGCCCCAGCTGTCGCCGCCGGCATGGCCGAACAGGCCGCTGGTGGCGAGGAAGAAGAGCCGCCAGCGCCGGCGCCACAGCGCCAGCTGCGCGGACCCGTAGACGGCGCTGAGAATGGGGTCGACCTCGCCGATCCGCGCGTCGAACAGGGCGAGCCAGTCATCGGCCGTGCGGCGGTAATGCTCGCCGCTCCAGCGCCATTCCTCCTCGACGGTGAAGAGATCGCCGAACTGGCGGATCAGGCCGTGGCCCGGCATCAGCCCGCCGGTGAAGAAGTGCTGGGCAATCCAGTCGGTCTTGTCCGCCGCGTCGAAGCGGTAGGACCCGGTCCGGTGGGTGAAGACGTGGATGAACAGACGCCCGTCCGGCTCCAGCCAGGAGGCAGCGCGCTCCAGGAGCGCACGCCAATTGGCCATGTGCTCGAACATCTCCACCGAGACGATGCGGTCGAAGCGGCCCTCGGCCGAGAAGACGTTCATGTCGGCGGTCACGATGGTGAGATTGGTGATCCCCTGCCGGGCGGCCTCGGCCTCGATGAACCGGCGCTGCCCGTTGGAATTCGACACCGCGGTGATCGTCGCTCCGGGAAAGCGGCGGGCCATGGCGAGTGACAGGGATCCCCAGCCGCAGCCGAGTTCGAGGATGCGCTGGCCATCGGCGAGGCCGGCATGGTCGATGGTCAGGTCGAGCGCCCGCGTCTCCGCCTCGGCCAGGGTCGTCTGCGGCCCGTCATAGAAGCAGGATGAGTATTTCCGCTGGGGACCGAGCACCCGGACGAAGAATTCGGCCGGCAGCTCGTAATGCTGCGCATTGGCTTCGTCCGTGTGCATCGCCACGGGGAAATCCGTCATCGCAGCGGCGAACGCCGCCTCATCGGACGCGCTGTGGCCGGCGAGCCGGGCATCCGTCCGGCCGACGAGCCAGGCGATGGCGGCGCGCGTGAGGGCATCGGGAACGGGGGTCCGTTCCCCCCAGGAGATCAGGGCAGCGATCACGGTGTCAGGCTCCGGTCCGGCCGGGCGGCCAGGGGATGAAGGCGCTGGTCCGCGCCTGATATGCGGCGAAGACCGCTCCGTGCTTGCGCAACATGTGGTCCTCGAGCGGGGGAATGCCGGAGATGCGGGTCAGCAGCAGGGTCATGAAGGCCGGCGCGAGCAGGGCGAACCAGCCGAAGGGATAGCCGCTCCAGGCCATGGCGATCACCGCATAGGAGGCCCACAGCACGCATTCGAAGAAATAGTTGGGGTGGCGGGAATAGCGCCACAGACCGACGTCGCAGATGGGCCCGCGCTTGGCCTTGTCGGCAACGAAGCTGGCAAGCTGGCGGTCGGCAATGGCGCCGCCGGCCCAGCCCGCGATGAAGACGAGGAGGCCAAGCCCGTCCTGCCAGCCGAGCGGCGCCGGGCGGTGGGCGGCGAGAACGATGCCGAGGCCGAGCGGCACGCTCGCGGCGGCCTGGATCTGCAGGAAGCGGAACATCTGCCAGGATGCATCCGCGCCCCAGTCCTGCCGCAGCTTGGCATAGCGCGCATCGTCGGTGATGCCGCGCGTGCGGCCGGCAATATGGAGCCCGAGCCGCAGCGCCCAGGCGAGCGCCAGGGCGGCGACCACGAGACGCCGCTCCAACGGCCCCTCGCCGAAGGGCAGGAGGGCGGCAGCGACGGCGGTGACACCGACGCCGAAGGTCCAGGTGACGTCGATCCAGCCGGAATTGCCCGTCCGTTTCTCGATCAGCCAGGCCCCCGCCATGATCACGCTCATGGCGGCGACGAAGAAGACCAGGGCCGCGAGGAAGCTCAGCCCCGTCACAGGCGGACGAAGGGTTGCAGCAGACGTCCGACGACGCCCTCGAAGCGGACATTGCCCGTCAGCGCCACGATGCAGGTGCACCCCTCGACGGGGTCGACCATCGGCGTGTGGGCGTGGCGGTCGTCGGCCTCGTCGAAATCGCCCGCGGCATAGCGGCCATATTCGTGCTCATAGGCACCGGCGACGATGGTGGTCCATTCCGCGCCCGTGTGGCGGTGCGCCGGCAGCCGGGTTCCCGGCTGAGCGCGCAGCATGAACACCCGCGTGTCGGAATTGGGCACCTCGACGCGCCGCAAGGCGACACCACGGCCGACACTCTTCCAGCGGCCGAGCGTGTAGGGCGCCAGCACATGCAGCCCGGCGGCATCCGGCGGGGCGGCCGGCCGCGGCGGCAGCTCGATGCCGCGGTGCGGCAGCGCCACCGACAGCGTCCGCGCATCGGCGGCCATCGGCTCAGGCTCGATCGTATCGAGCAGGGCGCCGCTGAGTGCCTCGAGCTCGGCGAGGTCGCGGCGGGTCTCGAGATTGACCTCGACATGGGCGGCGACGACGAGGGCGAGACCCTCATCCAGGCGACCGGCTGCGAAGGCCGCCAGGGTTTCATCGGACGGACGATGGGACATGCTCATCGCAGATCCTCCAGGGAGCCGCGCATTCGCGCCATGGCGAGGCGCAGCCGCGACTTGACGGTGCCGAGCGGGATGGACAGGCGTTTGGCCACGTCCTGGTGACTGAGACCTTCCATGAAAGCCAACTGGACGACTCGCAACTGATCGGGGGACAGGGAGGTGAGAGCGGCCCTCACGCGGGAGTCGCGTTCGCTCCCGTCGAGAACCTGGTCTGGCTGCTCCGGCTCTTCACCCTGAAGAATGTCGTACACGTCCGGCAGTCGGGACCGCTTTTCGCGACGGGCGGCATCGATCCTGAGATTACGGGCGATGGCCGCGATCCAGGTGGAGGCCCCCGCGCGTGAGGGATCGAACAAAGCCGCCTTGCGCCAGACCATCAGCAGCGTTTCCTGCGCCAGCTCCTCGGCAAGGTCAGCCGGGGTGCCCTGGCGCATCAGCAGGGCTTTCACCCGCGGCGCGAAATGGTCGAAAAGTTTGACGAAAGCTTGCCTGTCGGACGATTGGGCAATCGACTGGATCAGGGCATTGGCATCCATCAGGGCGGCACCGGCACGTCTGCGCGGCCCGCAGGGAGGCGGGGCCGACATTTCAGAATGTATCGCAAGAGCAACCATCATGTCGCCCTTTACGCCGGCCCTGCGGCAGTGGATCAGTTGCAGCGGCACCGGGAAAAGCGGAGGCTTGGCTGGCGCTGAACCGTCGAGCCTGCGCCAGCGTAAAGCACCCATACGAGGAACGAAGTCAAGGAACCGGCATGCAAGAGGGTGGTCAACGGCGGCAACGGATCGCTGTGGTGGGGAGTGGCGTTTCCGGTCTGTCGGCGGCATGGCTCCTGGCGCAGGCGCATGATGTCACCCTCTACGAGAAGGACGACAGGCTCGGCGGCCACGCCCATACCGTCACGGTCCCCGGCGCGCGGGGCCAGGATGTAGCGGTCGATACCGGGTTCATCGTCTTCAACGAGGCGACCTACCCCAATTTCTGCGCCCTGCTCGACCATCTCGACGTTCCCTCCCTGGCAACCGAGATGTCCTTCGCCGTCTCGCTCGACGGCGGCCGGCTGGAATATGCCGGGACCGGCCTCGCCGGCCTCTTCGCCCAGCGCCGCAACATCGTCAGCCCGCGCTTCTGGTCGATGCTGCAGGATCTCCTGCGGTTCTATCGCAGCGCCACGCGTGATGCCGCCGAACTGGAGAACGATCCCATCTCGCTGGGCGACTATCTGAAGGCAGGGCGCTACGGCCAGGCCTTCCGCGACGACCACCTGCTCCCCATGGCGGGGGCCATCTGGTCGGCCCCCTGCGCCGAGATCCTGTCCTATCCCGCCAGTGCCTTCATCCGCTTCCACGACAACCACGGCCTGCTCAGGCTCTCGGGGCGGCCGGCCTGGCGCACCGTGACCGGCGGCAGCCGGGCCTATATCGCCAAGCTGCTCGCAGCCTTCTCCGGGGAGATCTGCCAGAACCAGCCGATCGCCCGCATCCGGCGCACCGCCGAGGGCGTCATCCTCGACGGCGAGGCCGGCTGGTCCCGCCCCTTCGACCAGGTCGTCGTGGCGACCCATGCCAAGGAGGCGCTCGCCATGCTGGCGGACCCCTCGGCCGAGGAACGCGCGCTGCTCGGCGCCTTCCGCTACAGCCGTAACCTTGCCGTGCTCCATACCGACGAGGCGCTGATGCCCCGGCGCCGCGCCGCCTGGTCGAGCTGGAACCATATCGGCGACAGGCGCGTGCCCGACGAGCCCTGCGCCGTGACCTACTGGATGAACCGCCTGCAGCACCTGCCGATGGACAAGCAGTTCTTTGTCACCCTCAACCCGCCGCGCCCGCCGCGCGAGGAGACCGTGCTGCGCACCCAGGTCTACGAGCATCCGCTCTTCGACAATGCCGCCATCGCGGCGCAGTCGCGTCTGTGGTCGCTGCAGGGCCGGCGCCACACCTGGTATTGCGGCGCCCATTTCGGCGCCGGGTTCCACGAGGACGGCCTGCAGGCCGGCCTCGCCGTCGCGGAGGAGGCGGGCGGGGTGCGCCGGCCCTGGACGGTCCCCGACGATTCCGGCCGGATCGTGCGTCACCCCCCGGCCCTGCCCATGACGGAGGTGGCGTGAATACGCCCGCCTCCGCGCTCTACGTGGGGCGGGTGGACCATAACCGCGTTCGGCCGCGGGCCCATGCCCTGGCCTATCGCGTCTTCTGGATGCTGCTCGACCTCGACGAACTCGAAGGCCTCGGCAAGTCCCTGCGCGTCTTCTCCTGCGACCGCGCCAACATCTTCTCCTTCCGCACCGCCGATTACGGCGACCGCTCCGGCAACGCCCTGCGCCCGCAGGTCGAGGCCCGCCTGGCCGAAGCGGGGATCGTGACGGATGGCGGGCCGATCAGGCTCCTGACCATGCCACGGATCCTCGGCTATGGCTTCAACCCGATCAGCGTCTTCTTCTGCTACCGGCCTGACGGCACGCTCGCCGCCTCGCTCTATGAAGTCCACAACACGTTCGGCGAAATTCATTCCTACGTCGCAGCGGCGGAAGGCACGGCGCGGCCGATCGTCCAGGACAGCGACAAGGCCTTCCACGTCTCGCCCTTCCTGACGCTGGGCCTCGACTACCGCTTTCGCCTCGTGCCGCCGGATGACAAGGTCGCCCTCCACATCGCCGTCAGCGACAGCGACGGGCCGATGCTCTTCGCCTCGCTCGCCGGCGACCGGCGGCCGCTGACCGACCGCAACCTGCTCAAGCTGCTCGTCACCCATCCGCTGCTGACGCTGAAGGTCACGGTGGCCATCCACTGGCACGCCCTTCTGCTCCTGGCCAAGCGCGTCAAGCTGATCCGCCATCCCGGCCCACCGGCCGCCGACGTCACCGTCGGACGCCAGTCGGTCTGACCCTTTCAGCGCTGGCGCAGGCTGCCGGGCGTGACGCCCTCCATGGCGCGGAACATCTTCACGAACTGCGTGCTGCTCGAGAAGCCCACCCGCGTGGCGACCTGCGCCACCGGCAGGCTGGTGGAGGTCAGCAGGCGCTTGGCCTCATTCATCCGCAGCCGCAGGAAATAGTGGTAGGGCGTGGCCCCGAAGGCATCACGGAACGAACGGATGAGGTGGAAGCGGGAGAGCCCCACCAGTTGCGCCAGATCGTCGATGGAGACGGGACTGCCGATATTGGCCCGCAGATAGTCGTCGAGCACGGCCATCCGCGAGCGGGAGCCGAAGACGCTCTTCTGCGCAGCGACGTCGAGGCGCGACAGTTCGAGGACCCGCTCCGCGATGAACAGCCCGATGGTCTCGGCCCGCAGATCGGAGAGGTTCTCGCCCTCCGACAGGATCCTGTCGAGCCGCGTCATCGCGTCGATGAGATCCTTGTCCTCGAAGAAGAGCCGCGGCCTGACCGGGGACCTGGCATGGTCCCGGTCGAGATCCGGCGCGAGCTGGCCCGGATCGAAGAACATCATCGTGACGTGGCCCGCATGCGAGGGGCCGACGGTCCAGGCCTGCGCACCGCATCCCGCAGGGATCTGGGTCAGCTTGCCCCTCAGATCGCGGAGTGATGAACCGGGAATGTCGTCGATGCGCGTCTCGCCGTCACGCCGCACGAAATGGTGCAGGGCGAGATAGGTCTCCGACGGACGGCTCGCATAGCTGATGCTGTAATCCGTCAGCCGTCGGCTCGTCTTGGCGACGAAACCGGGCCAGGATGCAACGACGCTGTGTTCGAACCTGCCGCCGCTGGCGGGGTCCAACGGCTTCAGAATCATGGGCTATCCATTCCTCGAGAAGCAATCGCTGCGCGCGACTGATTCGCAGGTGGAACGAAGTTGTCTTTATGCACGATTCTGTGGCTGGCCGGAACCTGTATGCATGCCGGATTCGTCACCGTCTGCGGGCAAGGGTGATCGCCGGCCACGCGCGAACCGGTTCCCGTCAGGAACGCTCCGGCCCCTTCGGCTTGCCGCGACCGCCCTTGGCGACGAACAGCTTGTCCTTCCAGTCCAGCGCCTTGACGATCTTCGACCCGAGGCTGAGCAGTTGCACCAGCCTTTCCGTCTCCAGCCGCTCGATGTCGTCGTACCATCCGGTCAGCAGTTCGATGACGCCGTGCATCTCCTGCATCCGCTCCTGGGCAAAGCGCTCCTCCTCCGAGGCCGGGCTCTGCATCAGCAGCTCGCGCAGCACGGTGAGCGTCGGGTCGATCTCGCGGCGCTTGCGCTGTTCGACCAGCTTGCGGACGATGGCCCAGATGTCGTCGAGCGTGCCGTAATAGTCGCGCCTTTCGCCAGGCACATGCTTGAGGCGGATCAGCTCCCAGCTCTGCAGCTCCTTCAGCGCCATGGCGACGTTGGAGCGCGCCACGCCGACAGCATCGACGAGGTCGTCCGCACAGACCGGCCGGTTGGCGAGGAAGATGACCGCATAGACCTGGCCGACGGTCCGGTTGATGCCCCAGCGCGACCCCATCTCGCCGAAATGCAGCACGAAGGCCTGGATCAGCGGCGGAAGGTTCATGACGACCCGTCTGAATTTTCAGGATTTTCTGAAGTAACGGACGGCATCCGACCGGTCAACGCCGGAGGGCGGGAGCGCGGCGATGGCGTGTGGGGATGGAGGGGAAAGATTGGTGGGTGATGAAGGATTCGAACCTTCGACCCGCTGATTAAGAGTCAGCTGCTCTACCAACTGAGCTAATCACCCACGCCCGCGACAGCCATGGGCCGCGCGGGAGCCGGGTGACTACCAGACGCGATGCGCCCTGTCCAGAACGCCGGCGGTTTTTTTGACGCGCGGGTGGCGGCGTCAGGCGTCAGGGTTACCGGCCGGCCAAAGCCAGGCGGCGCCGCGCACGCCGGAGGAGTCGCCATGGGCCGCCTGGACGACCGGCGTCGTGCAGGCGTCGGAGAAGACATAGGGCCGCATCGCCGGCAGCAGGTCGGCACAGAGCGTCGGCACGTTGCTCATGCCGCCGCCGAGCACGATGACGTCGGGGTCGAGGAGATTGACGACCTGGGCGAGACCACGGGCGAGACGCGACACATAGCGCCCGTAGGAAGCCCCGGCATCCCCGTCGCCCGCCGCGGCCCGGGCAACGATTTCAGGGGCCGGCACCGCCGCTCCGGTCACGCGCCGGTGGTCTTCGGCAAAGCCCGTCCCTGAGACCCAGGTTTCCAGGCAGCCCTTCTGTCCACAATAGCAGGCGGGCGCGTCGACCACCTCGGCGACGGTGGGCCAGGGCAGCGGATTGTGCCCGAACTCGCCGCCGATGAGATGCCGCCCGCGCAGCACCTCGCCGCCGATGACAATGCCGGCCCCGGCCCCCGTCCCGATGATCAGGCCGAAGACGGCATGGGCGCCTGCCGCAGCGCCGTCCGCCGCCTCCGACAGGGCAAAGCAATTGGCGTCGTTCTCCAGCCTCACCGCGCGGCCAAGCGCCGCCGCGAGATCCTGGTCGAGGGGATGGCCGATGAGCTCGGTGGTGTTGGCGTTCTTGACGAGGCCGGTGGCCGGCGACACCGCACCGGGAATGCCGACCCCCACCGTTCCGGTCCGGCCGAGATCGGCCTCGGCATCGAGGACGAGGCCGGCCATGGCCGCGATGATGGCGCGGTAGTCGTGCCGCGGCGTTGCCACCCGGCGGCGCAGCAGTTCCCGGCCCTGGTCGTCCAGGGCCAGGATCTCGATCTTGGTGCCGCCGAGATCGATGCCGATGCGCATGGCCCCGCTGCCTACTCCGCCGCGACAGTGCCGTGCTGGGGGTGCAGGCGCTCGCGCTTGGCGATGAGCTTGTTCAGCGCCGACAGATAGGCCTTGGCCGAGGAGACCAGCGTGTCGGGATCAGCCCCCTTGCCGGTGAAGGTGTTGCCGTCCGCCTGCAGGCGCACCGAGACCTCCGCCTGCGCATCGGTGCCCTGGGTGACGGCATGGACCTGGTAGAGTTCCAGCACCGCCTCGTGCGGGACGATCGCCTTGATCGCATTGAACACGGCATCGACCGGACCATTGCCGGAGGCCTGAACGGTCTTGTGCACGCCGTCGAGATCGAGCGTCAGTGTCGCCGCCTGCGGCCCCATCGTGCCGGCCACCACCAGGAGCGACATGACCTTCATGCGGTCCTGGCTATGGGCGATCTTCTCGTCCACCAGCGCCTCGATATCCTCGTCGTAGATCACCTTCTTGCGGTCGGCGAGCTCCTTGAAGCGGACGAAAGCGTCTTCCAGCTGGTTGTCGGACAGCTGGTAGCCGAGGTTCTTCAGCTTGTCCTTGAAGGCGTTGCGCCCCGAGTGCTTGCCCATGACCAGCGAGGTCGACTTCACGCCGACCGAGTCGGGCGTCATGATCTCGTAGGTCTGGGTGTTCTTCAGCATGCCGTCCTGATGGATGCCGCTCTCGTGGGCGAAGGCGTTCCGGCCGACGATCGCCTTGTTGTACTGGACGGGGAACGAGGTCACCGTCGAGACGAGCTTGGAGGCACGGGTCAGCATCTTCGCGTCGATGCCGGTCTCGTAGGGGAAGATGTCGTTGCGGGTCTTGATCGCCATGACGATCTCCTCGAGCGCCGCATTGCCGGCCCGCTCGCCGATGCCGTTGATGGTGCATTCGATCTGCCGGGCGCCGCCCTGGACGCCGGCGATGGTGTTGGCCACCGCCATGCCGAGGTCGTTGTGGCAATGGACCGAGAACACCGCCTTGTCGGCGTTAGGCACGCGGGCCCGCACCATCTCGAACAGCGCCTTGTATTCATCCGGCGCGGTATAGCCGACCGTGTCGGGGATGTTGATGGTGGTGGCGCCGGCCTTGATCGCCGCCTCGACGCAGCGGCAGAGGAAATCATGCTCGGTGCGGGTGCCGTCCTCGGCCGACCATTCCACGTCGTCGACCAGGTTGCGGGCGCGGGTGACCGAGGCCACCACCATGGCCAGGACCTCGTCGGGCGACTTCTGCAGCTTGTGCTTCATATGCACCGGCGATGTCGACAGGAAGGTGTGGATGCGCGGCCGGCGGGCATGGCGGACCGCCTCGCCGGCGCGGTCGATATCGTTCATGCCGGCGCGGGCGAGGCCGGCGACGACGGCATTCTTCACCCGCTGTGCCACGGCGACGACGGCCTCGAAATCGCCGATCGAGGCGATGGGGAAGCCGGCCTCGATGATGTCGACGCCCATCTCGTCGAGGAGATCGGCGACTTGGAGCTTCTCCTCCAGGGTCATGGTGGCGCCGGGGCATTGCTCGCCGTCGCGCAGGGTGGTGTCGAAGATGACGACGCGGTCCTTGGACGATGCGTGGGTGCTGGTGGTCATGGTCTGTGTCCTTGCTGCGGGCCGCGGCGGCGATAGCGCCTCACTTCGCAGGCCCCCGGTTGCGGGTTGCGGTGATGTGATCCCCTGAGCGCCAAGGCCGGAAGGCCCTGCCGGTGCTCAGGGGCGGATAAGCAGAAGGAGAGACAGCGAGGGCGTGGCGCTGAAAGCGCGCAGGCAGATCGGTGCGGATGCACGGACGATCGGCACGGACGGTCCTCGGACAGACGCGGTCTGGGACCGCAGATATGCCTGCGTAACCGATCCGGTGGGCCGGACGCAAGGGCGAAGTCTGAAACGGCCCTGGCGGCGCGCGCCCGTTAACCTGTGCAACGGGCCGGGAACGGACCATGACCGAATCGCGGGTGCCGGCAGGTTGCTCCTTTGGTCCCCGGCCGGAACCGGCCTTTCCGGCTCTTTCGGCACGACCCCGGGCCCTGCGGACCCCGGCGCCGGCCTGAACCGGACATCGGGCGTTAACCGCACCGTCCAGAAAGGGGACCGGCAGCATCCCTCACGTGCGCGGGCGCGATTCCGCGTAGATGTTGATCAGCACCCCCGCCACGACGATGGCGGCGCCGAGGAGCACGGCGGGCTCGGGCTGCTCGCCATAGACCAGCCAGCCGATGACCCCGATCAGCGGCACCCGCAGGAAATCGATCGGCGTCACCACGATGGCATCGCCGTGGCGGAAGGCGTTGGTCAGGCAATAATGGGCGGTGAAGCCGCAGACGCCGATACCGATGAGCGGCAGCCATTGCGCCAGGTCGAGCTTGCCGACGATCCATGCCGGCTCGCCCATCACCACATTGGCGGCGAGATTGAGCGGCAGCTGGACCACGTTCATCCACAGCATGATGGTCCAGGTCGAATTGGTCGCGGTCAGGAACTTGGTCGTCGTCTGCTGGACGCCGAAGCAGATGGCCGCCGCCGCCACCGCCAGGGCCTCGGGCCGGAAACTGTCGAAGCCCGGCCGCAGGATGACGAGGACCCCGAGAAAGCCGAAGACCAGGGCCGCGACGCGCGAACGCGTCATGCGCTCGCCGAGAAAGAGCACGGCAAAGATCGCCACCCAGGTCGGCGTGGTGAACTCGATGGCGAAGACGGTGGCGAGTGGCAGGACCGTCAGCCCATAGGCCCACAGCGCCTGCCCGCCGAAATGGATGGTGTTGCGCATCGCATGGATGAACGGCTCGGCCGGCCGGATGCGCTGGCCTGGATCGGGGGCCAGGATCATGATCGCGGCGAGGATGATCAGCCCGCCGACATTGCGCAGGGCGAGGATCTCGAACACCGTCAACGTGCCGTGCAGGGCCCGGATCGACAGGGCGATGGCGGAGAAGGACAACAGGGTCCCGGCCATCCAGACCACGACGAGGAGAAGATTGCGCTGCGGCTTGGACGACATCGGGCCTCGGGAACCGCGCGGAGGACGCCCGCGACAGGATGGGGCTTTCCTTCTAATGTGCCGCGCATCGACCGACCCGTGCGAATTTCGCAGATGGGCCCGCTGCGCGGTTGACTGACCGAAACCGCGCGACTATACACGCCGATCCGTGGCGGCCCCGTGTCGCCGCCCTCGTTTTCTTGTGCCCCGATCATCCGGGGCCAGCCGCCGGGACAAGACCCATGGCCAATACGGCTTCTGCTAAAAAGGCCGCCCGCGTCATCGCGCGGCGCACTTCCGTCAACCAGGCCCGCCGTTCGCGGATGCGCACCTTCCTGCGCAAGCTGGAAGACGCCATCGCCTCCGGCGACAAGACCGCGGCCGCCGCGGCGCTCCAGGCGGCCCAGCCGGAGATCATGCGTGCCGCCCAGAAGGGCGTCCTGCACAAGAACACCGCCTCCCGCAAGGTCTCGCGCCTCGCCACCCGGGTCGCCAAGATCGGCGCCTGATCGCCGAAGAGGCGCTTCCGCGCCACTGCAATCTTCTCGGGAGCCCGGCCTTGCGCCGGGCTTTTTCGTTGGGCGTCCCACCCGTTGCGGGGTGACGCTGGGGAGCCGTTGCGATTCGGCAACAGATGGACGTCAACCCTCTTTTTTTATCTGCCCCCCTTCCGTGCCACGGAGACCGACCGTGATCCGGCTAAAGGGGCGTCAGAAAAACAACTCCAATTTCAGTTGGTTAGCCGGGGGACAGATCGTTACGGGGCCGAAATGCGGCTGGCATGGACATCGGCTGACCTGCCTCTCCACCCCCCTGCGCCCTGCCGAGCCCGAGGGTGCCGGCAAAGGGAATTTGAAATTTGCCGATTCATCAGGGGGTTGAAACGCCGGCCCGCCGAAACCGAAATCCGGGGGGGAGTCAAGCGCCCCGCCTTAACCACTTATTAATGGAAATCCGTTGCCGGGTCCGAAGCCCCTGTGTATCAATCTGATCACTCGGGGGGGCCACCTCGGGCTTCAAGGAAGAGATGACGCGCGCAGCCCGCAACATCGGGCAGGGGAGTATTGTGTCTCGTATGAGACGCGGTGTCTCCTTGAGCAACGTCAGCATTCTTATGGAAGCCTTGGGGTGAAGACTTCAGGCTGCTGTCGTTTGACGGCGGCCGGGGCACTCTTTGAGATGAAAAACCTTGGAACAATTGAGGCGCGCGCCCACACAGTGGGTGTGTGAGCGAACGATGGCGCATGCGCAAGAGGCCGGCTACGCCGGTGACACGACACCCGAAGGCAGCCTTGCGGGCCTGACGCGCGACGCCTCCGCCCAACTGGTGGACGTCCGCACCACGGCGGAATGGGCCTATATCGGATCGCCCGACCTGAAGGCCGCCGGACGCGAGGCCATCCGCGTCGAGTGGCAGGTGTTCCCCGCCATGGGCGTCAACCCGGATTTCGTCGCCAGCCTCACCGCCAAGCTCGCCGAGCGCGGTACCCCGAAGGACGCTCCTCTCTATTTCCTGTGCCGCTCGGGCGTCAGGTCCAAGGCCGCGGCGATCGCCATGACGGCGGCCGGCTACACCCAATGCTTCAACGTCACCGGCGGCTTCGAGGGCCCCCATGACGCGGAGGGACGTCGCGGTACCAAGGCCGGATGGAAGGCGGCGGGCCTGCCCTGGATCCAGCCCTGAGACGTGGTTCTGCGCCCATCTGACGATCTCACGTGATCACCGCGTACCCGCTCCCCCATTCCATTCCCCGGACTTTTTGATTGGAGACCTTCGTGTTTGCCACTTCTGAACGCGTCCGCGAAACGACCGAAGGCAAGACCGATACGATGAGCGATTCCATGCGAGCCGGCGCCATCTGGGAACGTGTCGGCCGGCGCCTGCGCGCCGAACTCGGCGAGGATGTCTTCTCCAGCTGGTTCAAGAGCATCGAGATCGATATGGCCGAGCACGACGCGGTGCGCCTGTCGGTGCCGACGCGGTTTCTCAAGAGCTGGATCGACCACCATTACAAGGACCGCATCATCACCCGCTGGTCGGAGGAGGCCGAGCGGCCGGTGACCATCGACGTCGTCGTGCGCACGGCGGCGAGCGCCCGCACCGTCGCCCGCGCCAAGCCCGTGGACGAGGCAGCCCGTCCGGCATCGCCGGCCGCCGCTCCGCAGCGCGCCCATGACGGCCACCATCTCTCGGCGGCGCAGAACACGCTGGGCGGCTCGCCGCTCGACCCGCGCCTGACCTTCGAGACCTTCGTCCAGGGCCGGTCCAACACGCTCGCCCGCGCCGCGGCCCTGCAGGTCGCGCAGTCGCGGCCGACCGACGCGGTGCTGTTCAACCCGCTCTACATCCATGCCGGCGTCGGCCTCGGCAAGACGCATCTGCTGCAGGCCGTGGCCGGCACCGCCCAGGCCGGCGGCCGGCGCGTGCTCTATCTGACGGCGGAGAAATTCACCTTCGGCTTCGTCGCCGCCCTGAAGAACCAGACGGCCATCGCCTTCAAGGAGGCGCTGCGCAATATCGACCTCCTCATCATCGACGACCTGCAGTTCCTCCAGGGCAAGCAGACCCAGGCCGAGTTCTGCCACACGCTGAACGCCCTGATCGATGCCGGCCGGCAGATCGTCGTCGCCGGCGACCGCCCGCCCTCCGATCTCGAGAACCTCGACGAGCGGGTCCGTTCGCGCCTCGCCGGCGGCCTCACCGTCGAGATCGGTGCGCTGGACGAGAACCTGCGCTTCGACATCCTCAAGCAGAAGCTGGTCCATGCCCGCGCCCAGCATCCCGGTTTCGACGTGCCGGCGGCGGTGATGACCTATGTCGCCAAGAACGTCACCCAGAACGGCCGCGATCTCGACGGCGCCTTCAACCGGCTGATCGCCACCAACCGCCTGACCAACCAGCCGGTGACCGTAGAGATGGCCGAGCGCTCCATCCGCGATCTCGTCCGCATCGCCGAGCCGAAGCGCGTCAAGATCGAGGACATCCAGAAGATCGTGGCGCAGCATTACAATGTCAGCCGGTCCGACATCCTGTCGTCCCGCCGCACGGCGACCGTCGTCCGGCCGCGCCAGATCGCCATGTACCTCGCCAAGACGATGACGCTGCGCTCGCTGCCCGAGATCGGCAGGCGCTTCGGCGGTCGGGACCACACGACCGTGCTGCATGCCGTGCGCAAGATCGAGGGCCTCGTCGGCCAGGATCCGGCCCTGAGCGAGGAAGTCGAAGCGCTGAAGCGTCGTCTCAACGACTGAGGCGATGGGCCGACCCGGGATCGGCCCGTCAGGCCATGGCGGGGCTCAGCACCCGCCGGGGCCGCGGCGATAGGGCCGCGCATCCCGCTCGGCCGCAGCAAGGGCCGCCATCGCATCGCCCTGGCTGCGGGCGCTCGCAAAGGCGTTCTCATAGGCGGTGATGCCGAGCGAGGTCATCGGCCCGGAATCGAAGCTGATGCGGAACAGGCGCTGGTTCAGGCGCGGATCGTAGCCCACCGCCTCGACGGCCCTGACGCAGACATTGCCAACCGTCACGACCCGCACCGACACGGTCAGGCGGTTGTTCAGGGAATCGGTATCGCCGCGACCGGAATGGCCGCCGCCGTCATTGAACTGGGCATGGGCGAGCGGTGGCGATGCCCCGGCCAGGGCGATGCCGAGCAGGAGGGCGACAGCCGGGAGGGCGGCGCCGAGGGGGATGCGGGTCTTCGCCATGGCTGGTCTCCGTCTCGCCCCCGCGAGGTTTCGATGGGACGCAGTGTCGACAGATCATGTGTCGGGGCGTCGACGGCAAGGGCGCGGAGAGGTTTCAGGCCTTCGGCTCTGCGGCGCGACGGCCGGGCGGCCGGGCCATGACGAAAAGCACGTGGATAGGCCCGTCCCGGCTGGCCTTGCCCTTGCATCATGCTGCGCCGCGGGGTTGACTGACGCCCCTTGTTTTCGGGGCACCGGATCGCCGTGGCCTCCTGAGTCGTTTGGAGCAGCATTGATGAAGGTCACCGTCGAGCGGGCCCAGCTCCTGAAATCCCTCGGCCATGTCCATCGCGTCGTCGAGCGCCGCAACACGATCCCCGTCCTGTCGAACGTGCTGATGAAGGCCGAGGGCACCGCGCTCCGCCTCAAGGCGACGGATCTCGATATCGAGGTGGTCGAGACCCTGCCCGCCGAGGTCGCCACCGCCGGCGGCACCACCGTGCCCGCCCACATGATCTACGACATCGTCCGCAAGCTCCCCGACGGCTCGCAGATCCAGCTGGAGATGATCGGCGACAAGGGCACCCTCGCCGTCAAGGCCGGCCGCTCCCGCTTCACCCTGCAGACCATTCCCGAGAGCGACTTCCCCGACATCGCCGCAGGCGACATGTCCCACAGCTTCCAGCTGCCCGCCGGCCATCTGAAGCGGCTCATCGACAAGACGCAGTTCGCCATCTCCACCGAGGAGACGCGCTACTATCTCAACGGCATCTATCTCCATGTCGTCGAGAAGGCCGGCCAGAGCCTGATCCGCGCCGTTGCCACCGACGGCCACCGCCTCGCCCAGGTCGAGTTCGAGGCCCCGGCCGGCGCCGCCGGCATGCCGGGCGTCATCGTGCCGCGCAAGACCGTGGCCGAGGTCCAGCGCCTCGCCGACACGCCGGATGCGAGCGTCACCGTCGAGCTCTCTACCGCCAAGGTGCGGTTCCGCTTCGGCGAGACGGTGCTGACCTCCAAGCTGATCGACGGCACCTTCCCGGACTATGCCCGCGTCATTCCGCTGGCCAACGACAAGATCCTCACCGTCGAGAAGGGCGAGTTCGCCGCCGCCGTCGACCGTGTCTCGACCGTCTCCTCCGAACGCGGCCGTGCCGTGAAGCTCTCGGCGAGCGAGGGCAAGCTGACCCTGTCGGTGACCAATCCCGATTCCGGCAGCGCCACCGAGGAGCTCGAAGTCTCCTACGAGGCCGATGGCATCGATATCGGCTTCAACTCGCGTTACCTGCTCGACATCACCAGCCAGGTCGATGGCGACACGATCGAGCTGAAACTGGCCGATCCCGGCTCGCCAACCCTCATCCACGACCCGGCCGGGCCCGGCGCCCTCTACGTGCTCATGCCGATGCGGGTCTGACCGCCGTGGCCGCCACCCGTATCGACGGCAAGGCCGTCGCCGCCCGCGTCCTCGACCAGGTCAAGACCAGCGCCGCGGCCTTCAAGGCGGCCCAGGGGCGCCCCCCCGGCCTCGCCGTCGTGCTGGTCGGCGAGGACCCGGCGAGCCAGGTCTATGTCCGCAACAAGGGCCGCGAGGCGGATGCCGCGGGGTTCCGCTCCGAGCAGCACAGCCTGCCGGTCACGACCAGCCAGGCCGAGCTTCTCGCCATCGTCGCCCGGCTCAATGCCGATCCCGGCATCGACGGCATTCTGGTCCAGCTGCCCCTGCCGAAGGGCATCGACACGGAAACCGTGCTGCTCGCCATCGACCCCGCCAAGGACGTCGACGGCTTCCATCCCGTCAATGTCGGCCTGCTCGGCACCGGCGCCGCGGACAGGGCCCTCGTGCCCTGCACCCCGGCCGGCTCGGTGATCCTGGTCGAGAGCGTCCTGGGCCCCTCCCTCGCCGGCAAGCATGCCGTCGTCGTCGGCCGCTCCAACATCGTCGGCAAGCCGGTGGCCCAGCTCCTGCTGCAGCGCGACGCCACCGTCACCATCGCCCATTCCCGCACGGCGGACCTGCCGGCGATCTGCCGCATGGCGGATATCCTGGTGGCGGCAGTCGGCCGTCCCGAGATGATCCGCGGCGACTGGGTGAAGCCCGGCGCCGTCGTCATCGACGTCGGCATCAACCGCATTCCCGCCCCGGAGAAGGGCGAGGGCAAGACGCGCCTTGTCGGTGACGTCGCGACCGAGGAAGCGGCGGTCCACGCCGCCGCCATCACGCCGGTGCCCGGCGGCGTCGGGCCGATGACCATCGCCCTGCTCATGGCCAATACCCTGGCCGCCGCCCATCTGCGCGCCGGCCTGCCGCGGCCGGCTTTCGGCGCCTGATGCGGACCAGCGCCGGCGCGCCCCTCACGCAACCTTGATTTTGCGCGCCGGAGGCTCGATATCCGGGCCACCCCTTTTCCATCACAGGCGAGACGCCATGACCAACCCGAAGAACGGGCACGACGAAGTGCCGATCGAGGCGGCCAACCCGACCGCCGAGGCCACCGAGACCCCCGAGACCCTGGCCGATGCCGGCCCCGCCCTCCTCGCCGCCGCCCAGGCCGAGGCGCGCGACATGAAGGACCGCATGCTCCGCACCCTGGCGGAGATGGAGAACCTCCGGAAGCGCACCGAGCGCGAGGTGGTCGACGCCCGCACCTATGGCGTCACGTCCTTCGCCCGCGACATGCTGAACGTCGCCGACAACATGCGTCGCGCCTTCGAGACCATGCCCGACGAGGCCCGGCCCACCGACGGCCCGCTGAAAGCCTTTGTCGAGGGCATCGACCTGACCGAGCGCGAGCTTCTCAAGACGCTGGAGAAGCACGGCGTCAGGAAGATCGCCCCCGACGGCCAGAAATTCGACCCGAACCTGCATCAGGCCATGTTCGAGATCCCCAATGCCGACCTGCCGAAGGGCACCGTGGTGCAGACCGTGCAGGCCGGCTTCGTCATCGGCGAGCGCGTGCTGCGCCCCGCCCTGGTCGGCGTCTCCACCGGCGGTCCGAAGGCCGCCCCCCAGGCCGCCGCTTCCGACGACGCCTGACCGCCATGACCGGGCTCCTGCCCTGGCTCGAATGGGCAGGCGTCGCGGTCTTCGCCCTCACCGGCGCCCTGGTGGCGGCGCGCAAGCAGATGGACCCCTTCGGCTTCGTCCTGCTCGGCACCGTCACCGGCATCGGCGGCGGCACCCTGCGCGACGTCCTGCTCGGCGTCCGGCCGGTGCCCTGGATCCTCGATCCGGCGGTGGTGATCATCTGCGCCGCGGTGTCGCTCGTCGCCTTCGTCTCCGCCCATCATTTCGAGCGCGAGGGCCGCACCCGCGTCATCCTCTGGGCCGACGCCCTCGGCCTCGCCCTGTTCACGGTGACCGGCACGGCCAAGGCGCTCGAGGCCGGCGCGCCGGCCATTTCCGCCGTGCTGCTCGGCGTCGTCACCGCAACCTTCGGCGGCATCATCCGCGACATGCTGGCCGGCGACGTGCCGCTGGCGCTGCGCCGCGACGTCTATGTCACCGCCTCGCTCGCCGGCGCCGTCGCCTTCGCCCTGGCCAACCGCTTCGTCTCGCCCGATCTCGACGATCTCTGCGGCTTCGCCGTGGCCTTCGCCATCCGCGGCCTCGCCATCCGCCACGGCTGGTCGCTGCCAACCTACGGCAAGCGCGACGGATAGTCCTCTATCTAGGATTTTTGTCCTTGACAGCGCAACGCTGATCGGGTAGGTTTCGGGCACTTTCGGAAACTGCGCCTGACGTTGCGATCTGCACGACGCCAGTGCGTCCTTCGAGGCTCGCTGCCGCTCGCACCTCAGGATGAGGCGGGTGGCGTGTGGCACATCGCGCAGTCGCCGGCGGGGGCTTTGCCGGATGCAGGTCTCCCCGCTTCTCATCCTGAGGCGCGAGCCCTCCCGGCGATGCGTCAGCATCGTCGGGCGGCGAGCCACGAAGGACGCACTTCCGCGATGCAGGGCGCCTGAGCGCCCCTCACCGCCCGGCGAGCAGTTCCCGGATCTTCGCCACCAGCTCGCCGCGCTTCGCCGCGAACTGGGCCGGGCGCGCGGCGCGCCACTCGGCATTGTCGGTGATGGTCTTGGCGGCCTCGGCGCCGGCGACCAGGTCCTTGATCATCACCTCGCCCGCCTCGCGCTCGTTCGAGCCCTGGATGATGACGGCCGGGGCGTTGCGGCGGTCGGCATATTTCATCTGCGCCTTCATGCCGGAGGCGCCGAGATACATCTCGGCGCGGATGCCAGCCGCGCGCAGCTCGGAGACCATGGCCTGGTATTCGGCGATCTGGTCGCGGTCCATGACGAGCACGACGACGGGGCCGACGGGTTTTGCCGCGCCCAGCTTGCCGAGGGATTTCAGCGCCGCCGCGAGGCGCGAGACACCGATGGAGAAGCCGGTGGCCGGCACCTCCTCGCCGCGGAAACGGGCGACGAGCCCGTCATAGCGCCCGCCGCCGGCGACCGAGCCGAAGCGCACCACCTGCCCGTCCTCGTTGGTGACGGGGAAGGTCAGTTCCACCTCGTAGACGGGGCCAGTGTAGTACTCGAGACCGCGTACGACGGAGGGATCGATGCGGATTTGGTTCTCGGAATACCCGGCCGCCTCGATCAGTTTCCACATCTCGCCAAGCTCTTCCACCCCTCGAAGAGCTACCGGTGAAGCCTGAGAAATCCGACTGAGTTCAACCAGCGTGCTGATCTGGTTGTCGCGAAGCGCCTCAAAAAGCTCAAGGACTGTCCGGATGCCATCCTCATCTAGCCCTGCACCTTTGGTGAAATCGCCGCTTTCATCCTTGCGACCAGCACCAAGCAACTGGCTCACGCCCTCAAGCCCGAACTTGTCAAACTTGTCGATGGCGCGCAGCACCGTCAGCCGGCGGCCGGCATTCTCGTCCCCGCCGAGGCCGATCGCCTCCATGACGCCGTCGAGCACCTTGCGGTTGTTGACCTTCACGACGAACTGGCCCTTGAGACCCAGCCTCTCCATCGTGTCGGCCGCCATCATGCAGATCTCGGCATCCGCCGCCGGCGATGCGGAGCCCACCGTATCGGCGTCGAACTGCATGAACTGGCGGAAACGGCCCGGCCCCGGCTTCTCGTTGCGGAAGACATAGCCGGCCCGGTAGCTGCGATAGGGCTTGGGCAGGGCGTCGAAATGCTCGGCGACATAGCGGGCGAGCGGTGCGGTGAGGTCGTAGCGGAGCGACAGCCACTGCTCGTCATCGTCCTGGAAGGAGAAGACGCCCTCGTTGGGACGGTCCTGGTCGGGCAGGAACTTGCCGAGCGCATCGGTGAACTCGATGGCCGGGGTCTCCACCGCCTCGAAGCCGTAGAGCTCGTAGACCCCGCGGATCGTGTCGAGCATGGCATTGACGCCGGCGATCTCGGCGGCGTCGCGGTCGACGAAGCCGCGCGGCAGGCGGGCGAGCGTGCCGGGCTTCTTCTTCGGGGTCTCGGACATGGCGGTCTTCCGGCGGACAAGGGAGGCGGCTTGCTAGCGCACCCTCAGGTCGATGTCGACCGCGCCCCGGTCGGCATCGCGCCGGACATGGGCGAAATAGACCACCTGCACCGGGGTGCGGGCGCCGAGGCGGGCGGTCCAGGACGAGACCGGCGCCCGCGACAGGCCGTAGACCAGCCGCACCGGCGCGACCGCCGCCGCATTGCCGCCGCTGCGCTGGACGAGGCGCTGGCCATTGACCCAGAGCACGAGGCGACCGTCGGCGCCGGCCGACCAGCGCTGGTCGATGAGGAGGTCGTGCCAGCGCTGGGTGAGGACCGACGCGGGCACCACCACCACCTCGCCGCCCAGCGCCGGGCCGGTGGCAACGAGACCAGCCTCGCGCCATTCCAGCGCAAGGAGGACACGCTCGCCCTGGACGAGACGGGCCAGCGTCACGGCAAGGCCGGGCGTCGCCGTGGTGCCACGGGGAATGAAGACGGAGAGGGTGGTGAAGGCCTCCGTGCCGGGGGACAGGCCCGGCCCCGCCTCGGCCCGCTCCACCCGCTCCGTATCGGCCGGACAGGGCGCGCCGCATTCGCCGGGGCGGAGCTCGAACCGGGTGGTGACGATACCCGGCAGCCGAACGGGATGGGGCTGGGCCACATCCATCACCGCATGGCCGCCGCTCGCCGCCTGCCGCGTGAAACCGGGAAAGTCCTGCGCCTGGGCGGGCGTGGCGGCGATCAGCCCGGCGAGGACGAGCGCCGCCCGCCTCACCGGCGAACCGCGAAGGTGAGATCAAAGGCGGTCTGCTTGTTGCCGGCCCGGTCGCGCACCGTGGTGCGCACCACATAGTCGCCGGGTTCGAGGCCGGAGAAGGAATAGGTCACATAGAGGAAGAACTCGCGGTTGCGGCGCCGGCTCGCCGTGGCGATGGTGTTGAAGGCCTGCTGGGCGACGAGCGACTGGCCATCGGCGCGGCGCAGCTCGAAATCGAGCACCAGATCGGTGCGGAAGATGTCGCCGGAGCGCCGCCAGCCCTGGCCGGCGAGTTCGGCATAGACCAGCAGCGGCTGGCCGACCTCGAAACTGGTGGAATCCCGCGGGTTGAACACGCCATAGCCCTGCGGCTCCTCGGCGACGAAGGTGGCGCGCCGGATGGTCAGCGGCATCCTCTCGGCAATGGCGATGGCGGCCTCGTCAAGCGCGTCCAGCGCCTCCACGGCGCGGCCGGCGGCGGCGGCCTCCTGGGCCCGGCGCGCCTCGGCGGAAATGTCGGTCGGCGTCGGGCCGAGCGGAGCGGGCGCCACCCGGTCGGGCGCCTGCTGGGTGGGGGTCACCTGCTGGGTCTGGGCCTCCGCCGCCGGCACCGCGAAAAGCAGGGCGAGCACGAGCGCGGCCGGGATCGAAACGGGTGAACGCATGGGCAGGAGGCTCCTCCGGACGAATCGGCCGGCAGGATAGCATGGCCGCCCGGCAATGCCGGCGGGACCGGCCGCAACCCGCGGAAATCGCAGACAAATAATTGATATCGTGAGGTTTTTCAGCAGGAGATCGACGCCGGGGCATGGCGGCAATGTGTCGGCAGCGGGGCGTAACGGTGGCCCCGCCTCTTCCGTAACCGCCTCGCGAGCGCTATCTCCCCGCACTATGCCGGGTCGGGACATCGTGCTTTGCTCCCCGCCCCTCGCCTTCGCATCCGCATCAGGATCCCTGCATGGCCCGCGACACAGTCGACCTGACGCCCATCGAATCCCGCGACGAACTGGTCGCCTGGATCGAGAAGGGCAACAAACCGAAGGACCGGTTCCGTGTCGGGACCGAGCACGAGAAGTTCGGCTTCTACCGCAAGGACAACACGCCCGTGCCCTATGAGGGGCCGCGCGGCATCCGCGCCATCCTCGAGGGCATGGAGGGCCTTCTCGGCTGGGAGCCGATCCTCGATGGCGAGAACATCATCGGCCTTGCCGACGTCACCGGCGGCGGCGCCATCTCGCTGGAGCCGGGCGGGCAGTTCGAACTCTCCGGCGCGCCGCTGGAGACCCTGCACCAGACCTGCATGGAGGCCCATGCCCATTTCGCCCAGGTGCGCGAGATCGCCGACCCCATGGGCATTGGCTTCCTCGGCCTCGGCATGAGCCCGAAATGGACCCGCGCCGAGACGCCGGTCATGCCGAAATCGCGCTACCAGATCATGACCCGCTACATGCCGAAGGTCGGCACGCTCGGCCTCGACATGATGTACCGGACCTCGACCGTGCAGGCGAACCTCGACTTCGCCTCGGAAGCCGACATGGTCAAGAAGCTCCGGGTGTCGCTCGCCTGGCAGCCGGTGGCCACCGCCATCTTCGCCAATTCGCCCTTCACCGAAGGCAAGCTCAACGGCTACCAGTCGTTCCGCTCGGCGGTCTGGATGGACACCGACAACCACCGCGCGGGCATGCTGCCCTTCGCCTTCGAGCACGGCATGGGCTTCGAGCGCTATGTCGACTACGCCCTCGACGTCCCCATGTATTTCATCAAGCGCGGCGACACCTATATCGACGTCGCCGGCTCGTCCTTCCGCGACCTGCTGGCGGGGAAGAACCCCGCCGCCCCCGGCGAGCGCGCCGTGCTCTCCGACTGGGTGAACCATGTCGGCACGATCTTCCCCGAGGTCAGGCTGAAGCGCTACCTGGAGATGCGGGGTGCCGATTCCGGGCCCCTGTCGCGCATCGTCGCCCTGCCCGCCCTCTTCGTCGGCCTGCTCTATGACGACGGCGTGCTCGATGCCGCCTGGGATCTCGTCAAGGACTGGACGGCAGAGGAACGCCAGAAGCTGCGCGACGACGTCCCAAAGCTCGGCTTCAAGGCGGAGATCCGCGGCCTGACCGTGGGCGAGCTCGCCCGCGAGATGCTGACGCTGGCCCGCACCGGCCTGCGCCGCCGCGACCGGCTCGACATGAACGGCTGCGACGAGACGCGCTATCTCGACCCGATCCAGGCCATCGTCGACGACGGCCGCACGGCGGCCGAAGCGCTGATCGAGAAATATCTCGGCCCCTGGCAGGGGCAGGTGGACAGGGTGTTCGAGGAACAGGCCTATTGAGGCGGGCGGGCTGTCTGACCGTCCGCTTGCCCGGGGGTGAACCGTGCGCAACGGCACCCTGCATCGGCGAAGTGCGTCCTTCGAGGCTCGGGCTTGGCCCTCGCACCTCAGGATGAGGAGGGGGGTAACTTGCCCTTCGGCTGGATGACGCGGATGTGGTCGAGCGGCCCACCACGCTGATGCCGGTCACCACGATCCTCATCCTGAGGTGCGAGGGCCAAGCCCGAGCCTCGAAGGACGCACTTCATGGGTGCAGGGCGATTGCCTGCCCCACCACCTTTACGTCATGCCCGGCCTTGTGCCGGGCATCCACGAATTCCTTCCCAGCCGTGGTGTTCAAGTCGTGGATGGCCGGGACAAGCCCGGCCATGACGCGCGGAAACGGTGGTGGCAAGTCACAGCACGGCAGGCCGCCCCACCCTCTCACTCCGCTGCCTGGGCGTGCTCCGACAGGTTGTCGAGGCTGGAGACGACGTGGTCGGCCAGCGCCTCGGCCAACTGGGACATCTCATGCGGGTTGCGCAGCAGCGCGACGCTGACCGAGGGCAGCGCCGGGAAACCGTCGGAGGGCTGCAGCACGCGCATGCCGGGGCGCAGCGCCGATTCCGGCAGCACCGAGACGGCAAGGCCCGCCATGACCGCCGCGCCGACGGCCGCCGCGTTCCAGCTGGCATAGAGGATGCGGTAGGAGCGCCCCGCTCCCTCCAGCCGCTCGGTGGCGGCGCGCCGCCAGTCGCAGGTCGGCCGCCCGACCGCCAGCGGAACTGGTTCGTCGCAATGGACCGAGGAGCGCGCCGACGAGACCCAGAGCAGCTGTTCGCGGCGGAAGACCAGGGCCGGTCCCTTCTGCGGCGTATGGGTGATGATGGCGATGTCGAGCTCGTTGGCCTGGATGCGCTCGGCGAGCATCGACGACGGCTCGCAGATGACGGTGACCTCGGCACGGGGGTTGGAGCGCGAGAAGCGCGCCAGGATCTCCGGCAGATAGCGGTCGGCATAGTCGTCGGGCACGCCGAGGCGCACGCGGCCCGTCAGTTCGGCGGTGGCGAAGGCGGAGACCGCCTCGAGGTTCAGCTTGACGATGCGGCGGGCATAATCGAGCAGCCGCTCGCCGTCCTCGGTGAGGCGCGAGGCGCGGCCGTCGCGCTCGAACAGCGATTTGCCGATGCGCTCCTCCAGCCGCTTCATCTGCATGGAGACCGCCGACTGGGTCTTGAACACCACGTCGGCGGCGCGGGTGAAGCTGCCGGTGTCGGCTATGGCCATGAAGGTGCGCAACTGGTCGATATCGAGAAGAATGGCCATGGGCGCGCCCCCGAACGTCACATCATCAACACTGATGATAGAGATTAAAAACATTCGCTTCAATGATCAATGGGGCTGTGACATCGTGTCTCCATCGGCACATGCCCCCGAGGACCCGGGTGAGACACCCGGACGTTTGCGTCACCCGACGCCGGCGAGGGGACAGGCGTGCCGACGTCCGAGCCGCCAGGAGAGCCCCCATGCCCATGTTCGTCGCCACCCTTTCGTCCGCCATCCTCGCGGTGGGCTCCGTCGTGCGCCGTCAGGTCGAGGCTGTCCGCAACTGGCGCGAGGCACACCGGAGCTACGCCGCCCTCTGCGAGATGGACGCCCGCACGCTGGCCGATCTCGGCCTGACGCGGAGCGACCTTCGAGACGCCACGGCGGCCGGGTATTTCGGAGATCCCACCGCCGTGATCGCCGCCCGCGCCAGCGAGCGCCAGGGCCACCGTCCCGCCGTCTCGGCGCCCCGCCAGCTGAGCGGCCCCTCGCTGGTGCCCGATGTCGCCGCCGCGCTGCAGCGCACCGTGCCCTCCATGTGACCCGTTTGTGCGGGCGCCGCCCGCACCCTCCACAGCCTGTCCGGCAACAAGCCGTCCCCTCGTCTCGCTTGCCGGACAACCTCGAGCCGCCGCGCCCCCCCGCGGCGGCTCTTTTTCATCGCGCCCTGCGACGACGGCAGACGTGCCCTGCCCTATGCGCCCGGTGGCAGGACGGCTAGAGCAGGGCTCCCCGAGCGCGATCCCATGACCCTTGCAGACCTGCCCGCAGACTGGACCTTCTACGCCGTCGGCGCCGTCGCCACGTTCCTGATGGGGCTGGGCAAGGGCGCCTTCGGCGGCGGCCTGGCCATTCTCGGCATTCCGCTCCTCGCCCTGGTCATGGACCCGCTCGAGGCGGCCATCGTCACCGCGCTGCTCGTCGCCTTCATGGACTTCTTCGCCCTGGCGTCGTTTCCCCGGACCGCCTGGTCGAAGCCCGATCTCGCCTGGGTCATGCCCGGTTTCCTCGGCGGCCTCGCCCTCGGCTTCCTCGTCTTCGAATGGGTCGACCGGCGCTGGGTGGCCTTCGCCATCGCGCTCATCACGCTGGCCTATACGCTCGACTATTTCCTGCGCCGCAGCACCGCCATGAAGGTCCTGCCGGTGTCGCCACTCCTGGCCAATGCCGCCGGGGCGGCGGCCGGCTTCACCACCTATATCGCCCATGCCGGTGGCCCGCCCATGGCCATGTATCTCCTGAGGCGGGGCCTGACGAAAACGGAGTATGCCGCCACCACGGTGGCGATCTTCACCGTCGGCAATCTGGTCAAGCTGCCCGGCTACGTCTATTCCGGGCTCGACGCCCCCGGCGTCTTCCTCAAGGCGCTCGTCCTCGCGCCCGTGGTGCCTGTCGGCGTCCTCGTCGGCCGCTGGCTGCACGATGCCCTGCCGCAGCAGCGCCTCTTCACGCTTTGCTATGTCCTGGTGGGCCTGGCCGGCACCAAGCTCCTCGTCGACGCGGCGCGCGCCCTGTGGTTCCCATGACCCCCTCGACCTTCGCCGCCCACCGCTACGCGCCGTTCCTGGTCGCCGCCCTCGGCATCTTCCTGCTGTCGGTGATGGACGCCCTGATCAAGGGCGTCGCCAATGCTCATCCGACGGCGCAGATCGTCTTCATGCGCTATGCCTGCGGCATGCCCTGGGCGATCGCCTTCTTCCTCTGGACGCGGCCGCCGGCACCGAGCGGCGAAATGGTCCGCGCCCATCTCCTGCGCGGCGTGCTCGTCACCATCACCGCCTTCCTGTTCTTCTATGCGCTCGCCACCCTGCCGCTGGCCGAAGCCATCACCCTGTCCTTCCTGTCGCCGCTGTTCCTGGCGGTGCTCGCCTCGCTCATCCTCAAGGAGCCGATCCAGAAGCCGGTGCTGATCGCCATTCTCGTCGGCTTCGTCGGCATGGCGATCATCGTCGCCGGCAAGCTCGGCGGCGGCCAGTTCGACATCGTCCGCGTGCTCGGCATCGCCGCCGCGGTCTCCTCGGCGCTCGCCTATGCGGCCAATCTCGTCCTGCTGCGCAAACGGGCCCAGACCGATCCCTTCGGCCTCATCATCCTGTTCCAGAACCTCTTTCCCCTGCTCATCATCGCCCCCTTCGCCTGGATGGTCTGGGAGGTTCCGGAGGCGCGGTCCTGGTGGATCTTCCTCGGCATCGGCGCCTTCGGCCTCGCCGGTCACCTGTGCATGGCCTGGGCCTTCAAATATGCGGCGGCCGGCCCGCTCGGCGTCATCGAATACACCGCCCTCGTCTGGAGCGCCGGCCTCGGCTACCTCGCCTTTTCCGAAGTGCCGGCCTGGACGACCTGGGCGGGCGCCGCCCTCATCATCTTCGCCTGCCTCACCGCGATGCGGCGGTAGGGGCCGGCGTCAGGACGCCGCCGGCACCCGCGCCTCGAAGATCATGCAGGTCTCGGTAGCGTGGGCGATCAGCCGGCCCTTGCCGTCGACGAGCCGCGCCTCGGACGTGGCGATGCGCGATCCCGCATGGACCACCTTGCCCTCGCAGCGTACCAGGCCGGTCTCCGGCATCAGCGCGCGCACATAGTTCACCTTCATCTCCACCGTGGTGTAGCCCTGACCGGCCTTGACGAGCGTGTGGACGCAGCAGCCGAGGGCGGAATCGAGGATCGTCGCGGTCCAACCGCCATGGATCGTGCCGAGGGGATTGAAGAAGTCGGCTGTCGGCGTCCCCTCGAAGACCGCGACGCCCGGCGCCACCTCGGTGAGGATGAAGCCCATGGACCGGGCGATGGGCGGCGCGGGATAGCGCCGCTCCAGCATGCCACGCAGGAAGTCGATGCCGTCCTGACCGGTGGCCTCGGCCATGGCGACAACGCCGTAGCGCAGGGCGGGAGCGGACGATCCGTCGGTCATGGGGGCTCTCGTGGCTTACATCGTGTAGTTGCACGATAGAAAGCGACGGAGCACCGGTCAACCGGTTGCGGCGCGCAACCCTAGCCGCAGCGGCCGTCCGTGACCGAGCGCCGGATGGCGCGAAGCCCGTCGCGTGTGCGCCCCCAAAGGTCGGCCCCGACCGCCGTTTCCATCTTCACATGTTCAGCTTCCCATAGCGGGATCGCCGCCGACAGCAGGGCCGCCCCCGTTTCGGTCAGCGCCGGGCGGACCGCCCGGCCCTGGCCGTTGGAGACGCTGACGAGCCCTGCCGCTTCGAGGCGCTTGAGGTTGCGCGTCATCGTCGTGCGGTCGAGGGCGAGCGCCTCGGACAAGGCGGTCACCGAATTGGTCCTGGCAAGGGCGAGCGCCGCCAGGATGTTGAACTGGGTGACCTCGAGGCCGAGCGGGGCGAGGGCGCGGTTATAGGCGCGCGTCACCGCATGGGCGGTCATCCGCGTCTGGTAGCAGATGCAGGACCGGGCGATGCGCGTCACGGTCGCCTCGTCCGGAGCCCCGCAGATCGTCGGGCCCGGTAGCGGGCTGGTCTGATGCATCTGGCTTGTCACCGTCGTCATGGTGTCACGATCCGGCGCGAAGGGTCCCGCGTCAAGACGATGTGGGGACTGGCGCCCGCTTTAACCATAGTCTGGTTCGTCCTTGACTCCGCGGGTGGCGCAGACTATCTCCACCGCGGGCATTAGCAGTCACCGAGAGTGAGTGCTAACAGCCCCGGCCGACGGGCCGGCACATATTTCCGCGGCCGTGGGGCCGCTCATGTCAGGGACACCAGATCCATGAAGTTCCGTCCGCTGCACGACCGCGTGGTCGTCCGCCGCCTCGAGGGCGAAGAGAAGACCAAGGGTGGCATCATCATCCCGGATACCGCCAAGGAGAAGCCGCAGGAAGGCGAGATCCTCGCCGTTGGCCCGGGTGGCCGCGACGAAGCCGGCAAGCTCGTCCCGCTCGACGTCAAGAAGGGCGACAAGGTGCTGTTCGGCAAGTGGTCCGGCACCGAAGTGAAGATCGACGGTGTCGACCTCCTCATCATGAAGGAGAGCGACATCATGGGCGTGATCGCGAAGTAAGTCGCGAACCGCTCTCTCCATCCCATTCATTCATTCCGACAGGAGTAAGCCACAATGGCTGCCAAGGACGTGAAATTCGGCCAGGACGCGCGCGAGAAGATGCTGCGCGGCGTCGACATCCTCGCTGAGGCCGTGAAGGTCACGCTCGGCCCCAAGGGTCGCAACGTCGTCATCGAGAAGAGCTTCGGCGCGCCGCGCATCACCAAGGACGGCGTCACCGTCGCCAAGGAGATCGAGCTCGCCGACAAGTTCGAGAACATGGGCGCCCAGATGGTGCGCGAAGTGGCCTCGAAGACCAATGATCTCGGCGGCGACGGCACCACCACCGCCACCGTGCTCGCGCAGGCCATCGTCAAGGAAGGCGCCAAGTTCGTCGCCGCCGGCATGAACCCGATGGACCTGAAGCGCGGCGTCGACATCGCCGTGCTCGAGGTCGTCAAGGCGCTCGAGAAGTCGGCCAAGAAGGTCAAGTCCTCGGCCGAAGTGGCCCAGGTCGGCACCATCTCCGCCAACGGCGACGCGCTGATCGGCGAGATGATCGCCAATGCCATGCAGAAGGTCGGCAACGAGGGTGTCATCACCGTCGAGGAAGCCAAGTCGCTGGACACCGAGGTGGACATCGTCGAGGGCATGCAGTTCGACCGCGGCTACCTCTCGCCCTACTTCATCACCAACGCCGACAAGATGGTCGCCGACCTCGAGGATGCCTACATCCTCATCCACGAGAAGAAGCTCGCTGGCCTCCAGGCCATGCTGCCGGTTCTCGAGGCCGTCGTACAGACCGGCAAGCCGCTGATCATCGTCGCCGAGGACGTCGAGGGTGAGGCTCTCGCCACGCTCGTCGTCAACAAGCTGCGTGGCGGCCTGAAGGTTGCCGCCGTGAAGGCGCCGGGCTTCGGCGACCGCCGCAAGGCCATGCTGGAGGACATCGCGATCCTCACCGGCGGCCAGGTGATCTCCGAAGACATCGGCATCAAGCTGGAGAACGTCACCCTCGCCATGCTCGGCCGCGCCAAGAAGGTGCTGATCGAGAAGGAGAAGACGACGGTCGTCGACGGCGCCGGCAAGAAGAAGGACATCGAGGCCCGCATCGGCCAGATCAAGGCGCAGATCGAGGAGACCACCTCGGACTACGACCGCGAGAAGCTGCAGGAGCGTCTGGCCAAGCTCGCCGGCGGTGTTGCGGTGATCAAGGTCGGCGGCTCGACCGAGATCGAGGTCAAGGAGAAGAAGGACCGCGTTGACGACGCCCTCAACGCGACCCGCGCGGCTGTCCTCGAGGGCATCGTCCCCGGCGGCGGCATCGCTCTCCTGCGCGCCAAGGCGGCGGTTGCCAAGCTGAAGTCGGACAATGCCGACGTTCAGGCCGGCATCAACATCGTGCTCAAGGCCATCGAGGCTCCGATCCGCCAGATCGCCGAGAACGCCGGTGTCGAGGGCTCGATCGTTGTCGGCAAGGTGCTCGAGAACAAGTCGCCCACCTTCGGCTTCAACGCCCAGACCGAAGAATATGTCGACATGTTCGAGGCCGGTATCGTCGACCCGATGAAGGTCGTCCGCACCGCGCTGCAGAACGCTGCTTCGGTCTCCTCGCTGCTCATCACCACGGGTGCGATGATCGCCGAGTCCCCGAAGAAGGACTCTGCTGCTCCCGCCATGCCGGGCGGCGGCGGCATGGGCGGCATGGACTTCTGATCCACGCCATCCAGGCTCACTTTCGGAAGGGGCGCCGCGAGGCGCCCCTTTTCGTTGGTGCCGCCCATCACCGGGCGTGGCGCGAGCCGGGCAAGCCCGGCGCGCGCGGGCGGCATGGACTTCTGATCCGCGCCATCCAGGCTCACTTTCGGAAGGGGCGCCGCGAGGCGCCCCTTGTCGTTGGTGCCGCCCATCACCGGACGTGGCGCAAGCCGGGCAAGCCCGGCGCGCGCGGGCGGCATGGACGTCTGATCCACGCCGCCTGGCTCACTTTCGGAAAGGGCGCCGCGAGGCGCCCTTGTTCTTTGGTAGCGCCCGATGTCAGACCGCCGGTCATTTCCCGCCCGGACATCGGAATTCATGGCGAAACAGGCCCCACCGGGCGTCTTTCTTGTCGGATCGGACGAAGGTCCTGTTCCCTCACGGCACGAGATCGCTGCAGGTGCGGCGAAGCTTGCACTTGACCTTTTGACGCAGTGCATCAGTGTCTGTTTTCAGCGACGTGAGTGAGCCCGTCACAAAGGCCGAAAGTCGCAAGAGGAGACGCCCCATGACTGATACCCCTGCTTCGGCGCCGCCGAAGTCCGATCGCCGTCGCTTCCTGGCCCTTGCCGGCGCGACCGCCGCGGCCACCGTCGCCGCCCCCAACGTGTCCAACGCCCAGACCATGACGCTCCGCTTCCAGTCCACCTGGCCGCAGCGCGACATCTTCCATGAGTTCTGCAACGACTACGCCGCCCGCGTGAACGCGATTTCCGGCGGTCGCCTGCGGCTTGAGGTTCTGGCCGCTGGCGCCGTCGTTCCCGCCTTCCAGCTTCAGGACGCCGTCCATGCCGGCATCCTCGACGGCGGCCACGGCGTCACCGCCTACTGGTTCGGCAAGAACAAGGCCTATTCGCTGTTCGGAACGCCGCCCGCCTATGGCTGGGACGCGCACAACTTCCTTGCCTGGATGAACTATGGCGGCGGCTACGACCTCTACAACGAGCTGGTGACCCAGATCACCCGCGTCAACGTCGTCGGCTTCCTCACCGGTCCGATGCCCTGCCAGCCGCTCGGCTGGTTCAAGCGCGAGCTGACCCAGGCGAGCGACCTGCGCGGCCTCAAGTACCGCACGGTCGGTCTCGCCGCCGACCTGTTCAACGAGCTGGGCTCGGCCGTCACCATCCTCGCCGGCGGCGAAATCGTCCCGGCCCTGGAGCGCGGCCTGATCGACGGCGCCGAGTTCAACAACCCGACCTCCGACTCGATCCTCGGCTTCCCGGACGTCTCGAAGACCTACATGCTGCAGAGCTATCACCAGTCGGCCGAGGCCTTCGAGGTGATCTTCAACAAGGGCAAGTTCGATGCGATGGGCCCCGAGCAGAAGGCGATCCTGAAGTTCGCCGCCGAGTCCGCCTCCTCCGACATGTACTGGAAGGCGCTCGACCGCTACTCCAAGGACCTCGCCGCCCTGCGCGGTCGCGGCGTCAACGTCATCAAGACGCCGGACGCGATCCTCAAGGCGCAGCTCGAGGCCTGGGACAAGGTCGTGGCGCGTCTGTCGGCCGAGAACCCCTTCTTCAAGAAGGTGATCGACAGCCAGCGTGCCTGGGCCCAGCGGACGGTCGGCTACGAGCGCGTCAACACGCCCTCGCGCGAGATGTCCTACACCCACTTCTTCGGCGCCTCCTGATCCCCAGCGAGCGAAGGCGGCGGCACCCCCGCCGCCTTCCTGCCGCCGGCGGCATCGGCCGTCGCCCCGTCTGATACGTGCCTGGAAGTTCCGATGGCGCCCAATCCCTATTTCCTGTCCATGCTGCTTGGCAGCTGGGCGCTTGCCTGCGCAGCGATCCTCTGGGTGATGTTCCGCCGCACCGGAACCGATCGCCTGATGGCCCTCCTCCTCGCCGTCGACGACGTCTCGACCGTCATCGGCAAGACCGCGGCCTGGTCGATCGTCGTGCTCACCATCGCCATCTGCTACGAGGTCTTCGCCCGCTACATCCTGCAGGCCCCGACCATGTGGGCCTTCGATGTCAGCTACATGCTCTACGGCGTCCTGTTCATGCTGGCCGGACCCTATGCGCTCGCCCGCAACGGCCATGTGCGCGGCGACTTCCTCTACCGGGAATGGGCCCCGCGGACGCAGGCGAGACTCGACCTGCTCCTCTATTTCGTCTTCTTCTTCCCCGGCATCCTCGCCCTCTGCTATGCCGGTTTCACCTTCGCCAATTTCTCGTGGTTCATCTTCGAACGCTCGGCGAACTCGCCGAACGGCCCCTATGTCTTCCCCTTCAAGTCGCTGATTCCGGTCGTCGGCGGCCTCATGGTCATCCAGGGCCTCGCCGAAGTGGTGCGCTGCGTCCTGTGCATCCGCACCGGCCAGTGGCCGCCGCGGCTCCATGACGTGGAAGAGACCGAAAAGATCATCCTTGAACAGGCCGAGGCGGCCAAGACGAAAGGGGCCGCCTGATGTTCGGCATGACGATCGGCAATCCTGAACTGGGCGTGCTCATGCTCGTCCTGTTCGTCATCTTCATCATGCTCGGCTTCCCCATCGCCTTCACGCTGATGGCGCTGGGCGTCATGTTCGGCTACGCGGCGCAGGGCGACATCGTCTTCGCCCTGGTGGTGCAGCGCACCTATTCGGTGATGACCAACGACGTCCTCGTCGCCATCCCGCTCTTCATCTTCATGGGCTACATCATCGAGCGCGCGAACATCCTCGACCGGCTGTTCAACTCCGTGCAGCTCGCCCTCGGCGGCGTGCCCGGTTCACTGGCGGTGACGACCCTCATCACCTGCACCATCTTCGCCACCGCCACCGGCATCGTCGGCGCCGTGGTCACGCTGATGGGCCTCCTCGCCTTCCCGGCCATGCTGCGCGCCGGCTACGATGAGCGGCTGTCGGCCGGCGTCGTCTGCGCCGGCGGCTGTCTCGGCATCCTCATCCCGCCGAGCGTCATGCTGATCCTCTACGGTGCCACGGCCGGCGTCTCCGTGCCGAAGCTCTATGCCGGCGCGTTCCTGCCCGGCCTGCTGCTGGCCAGCCTCTACATGCTCTACGTCATCATCCGCTGCATGCTGAACCCGGCGCTGGCGCCGAAACTGCCCAAGGAGCAGCGCATGCCGCTCGGCTTCGACTTCGCCAAGGACAAGATGTCCCTGGTCAAGTATGTGGCCATCGTCGCCCTGGCCCTGCCGGTCGCCTATGCGACGATCTACGGGCTGGAATGGCTCCTCAACATGTTCCGGGTGATGACCACGCCCGCTGGCATGACGCCGCGGGAGATCGACTATGCGGTGCCGGCGAAGCTGCCCCATGTCATCCTCGGCGCCGGCGCCATCGGCCTCGTGCTTCTGCTCATTCTCGGCAAGCCGGTGTTCAAGGAACTGGCGCGCAGCTTCTTCCCGCTGACGCTGCTCATCATGTCGGTGCTCGGCGCCATCTTCTTCGGCATCGCCACGCCGACCGAGGCCGCCGCCGTCGGGGCCCTCGGCTCGGTGCTGCTGGCCGCCGCCTACCGCTCCATCAGCTTCGTCAAGCTCAAGGAATCGGTGTTCCTGACCGCCCGCACCTCGGCCATGGTGTGCTGGCTCTTCGTCGGCTCCTTCATCTTCTCGTCGATCTTCGCCATCCTCGGCGGTCACGAGCCGATCAAGGCCTTCGTCGGGATGCTGAACCTGTCGCCGACGATGTTCCTGATCCTCGCCCAGGCCATCATCTTCGTTCTCGGCTGGCCGCTGGAATGGACCGAGATCATAGTCATCTTCGTGCCGATCTTCCTGCCGCTGCTGGAGACGTTCAAGATCGATCCGCTGTTCTTCGGCATCCTGATCGCGCTGAACATCCAGACGTCGTTCCTGTCGCCACCGGTGGCGATGGCGCCCTTCTATCTGAAGGGCGTCGCACCGGCGCACGTCACCATCAACCAGATCTTCTCCGGGGTGATGCCGTTCATCTTCATCGTCGTCGGCTGCATGGTGATCGTCTACACCTTCCCCGGCATCGCGATGTGGCTGCCCGGCGTGCTCTATCGCTGACGGATCAGGCCGGCTCGCCAAGCGCGACGCTGGCCTGCATCTCGTCGGAGACGATGCGCCCGTCCACCAGATGGACGCGGCGGTCCATCCGCTCGGCGAGGTCGATGGCATGGGTGACCGCCACGACCGACCGCCCGTCACGATCGACGAGGTCGCGCAGGATCTGGAACACCTGTTCCGAGGACTTGGAATCGAGGCTGCCCGTCGGCTCGTCCGCGAGGATGACTGGCGGGTCATTGGCCAGCGCCCGTGCCACCGCCACCCGCTGGCGCTGGCCGCCTGACAGCTGGTCGGGGCGTTTAGCGAGATGGTCCTCCAGGCCGAGGGACGACAGGAGGCCCTCCGCCCGCTCCTTCATCTGCCGGGGGGTGAGTTTGCCCAGCGCCCGCATCGGCAGCATGACATTCTGGGTCGTGGTGAATTCCGGCAGCAGGAAGTGGAACTGGAAGATGAACCCGAGCGTCGCCAGCCGGATCTCGGCCCGCTCGTCATCGACCAGCGTGCTGGTGTCGCGCCCCCTGATCAGCACCTCGCCGGTGGTGGGCACGTCGAGCAGGCCGAGGAGATAGAGCAGCGACGACTTGCCCGAGCCGGAGGGACCCGTGATCGCCACGAACTGCTTCTCGTGAATGAGGAGGTCGATATCGGCGACCAGCGTCACCGGCACGATGCCCGGCAGGATGCGCGTCGCCTTGCGGGTCTCGATCAGCGGGACGCTCATGTCGCCCCCCGGATGATCTCGACGGGATGGACGCGGGCCGCCTTGCGCGCCGGAAAGAAGCCGGCGATGGCGGAGGAGGCGAGCGCGATGCCGCCGGCGATCACATAGTGCAGCGGCGCGACGATCAACGGCAGGCGGGTGGCGTCGGTGAATCCGGTGCGGATCTCGATCGAGAGCATCACCTGCGTCAGCACGAAGCCGAGGACCGAGCCGGCCAGCGCCCCGGCGAGGCCGATCACCAACCCCTCAAGGATGAAGATGCGCCTGACGGTTGCCTGGGTGAGGCCCAGCGACTTCATGATGGCGATGTCGCGGCTCTTCTCGAAGGTGATGGTGGAAATGATGTTGTAGGTGCCGAAGGAGGCCACCAGCAGGATCGCGCCGACCACCGTGTACATGATGACGTTGCGGACGACGAAGGCCGACATCAGGTCCTCGTTGGCCTCCTGCCAGGAGATGGTCTTGAGGCCCGTATCGGCGATGATCCGGTCGGCCACCGCCCGGGCGCTCATCGGGTCGTTGAGACGGATGCGGATCTCGTTGATGAGCCCGGTCTGTTCGGCGAGGACCTGCGCGGTCTTGATCAGCACATAGGAGGTCCCCTCGTCCACGGCGCGCACGCCGGAGCGGAAGATGCCGACGACCTGCCCGGTCATCACCTTGCCGGTTCCCGCCGACATGGAGATGTTCGAGCCAAGGCGGGCGCCGAGCTTCTGCGCCAGCCGGTCGCCGAGAATGATGGCATTGGTGGCGCGGTAGAGGGCCGGGAGCGAGCCTTGCCGGAGATGATTGACGAGCTGCGACACCCGCGGCTCGCGCGCCGGATCGATGCCAACGATGACGGAGGTCACGTCCTTGCCGCCATAGCGCAGGATGCCGCGCGCCTGGACCGACGGGGTCACCGAGCCGGGCACCCAGCTTTCCAGCGCCGCGATGGTGGCGATCGGATTGTTGATGCCGCGCCGCCGTGTCGCCGGCGTCAGGCCACGGATCTGGGCCGCGTCGAAGGCCTCCTCCGCCGGCTGGCGCGGCGCCTCGCGGCGCTCGTCGTTGATGGCGACATGCGGCATGGCGTTGACCAGGGTGCGGACGAAATCGTCCTGCGAGCCCTGCATCAGGGCCGCCATCATGATGGAGAAGCCGACCCCGATGGCGACACCGAGCACGGCGACGACCGTCTGGCGGAAGCGGGCCGCGATATGCGTCCAGGCAATGTCGACGACGAGGTTCATGGTGCGGCCCGCACCCTTTCGCCGCCGCGCCAGCGCGCCTCGGCCGGGACCGCGATCCGGTCACCTTCCGCGATCCCCGAACGGATCTCGGTCAGCCGTGTGCCGCGGATGCCGGCCTCCACCGCTCGCCGCAGGATGCGGCCCGACGCGACCGTGAAGACGGCGCCACCGATGATCGCCTCATTCGGCACGAGCAGGACGTCCTTCGCCTCGCGGGTGACGATATTGGCCTCCACCGACATGCCGAACAGAAGCGGCGTCTCGTCGGGCAGGGCGATGCGGATGCGGAACGTCTTGGTCGCCGTGTCGCCCATCGGCGTGATCTCGCGTACCGACCCCTCCAGCGGACGGTCCCTGAAGGCATCGGTGCGCAACAGCACGGACTGTCCGACCCTGACGCGCGGAATGTCCTCCTCCGCCACGTCGGCCGTCACCTGCAGGGGACGCGGGTCGCCGACGCGGAACAGGATCTGGCCGATATCAGCGATCTCGCCGACCTCGCCGTCCTGCCGCAGGACGACGCCGTCGCGCGGCGCCAGGATCTGGTAATTGCCGAGCCGCTCGTTGGTGGCGGCGACCAGCGCGCGCATCTGGGCGAGGTCGGCGGTCGCCTTGTCATAGGCCTGCTGCGTCGACACCCCGCGCTGCATGAGCTGGCTGACGCGGTCGACATCGCGCTGGGCAAGGGCGAGGCGCGCCTGTTGCTCGGCGAGATTGGCGCGCACCTCGCGATCGTCGAGGCGGGCGAGCATGTCGCCCTCCTTCACCCGCTGCCCCTCGCAGGCGCAATGGGCGACGATGCGCTCGCGCGCCATCGAGGCCATCTTGGCCCAGCGCACCGGCTCGACGACACCGGTGGCATAGACGATCTCGGCGGCCGTGCCGCGCCCGACCGCCTGCAGCTGGATTTCCGCCCCGCGGCCGTAGCGCCACCAGGCGCCGCCGCCGACGGCGGCTGCAACCAGCAGCAGGATCAACCAGGATCGCAGTTTCATCGCCAGCCTTCCGGAACACGCAGGACGCTGAACTTGCAGGAACCTTCACGGTTCCGCCTTGATCGGCATCATGTCATTCCGGAAAAGGCGATCAGGCGGCGCCCATCTCCGCACGGATGCGCGCACGCAGGGCATCGATCGGCGACAGGCGGCCATTGTCGGCGACGTGCCAGAAGGTCCAGCCATTGCAGGCCTGGGCGCCCTGGACCAGCGCACCGATCTTGTGGATGGAGCCGACCTGGGGACCCGCCATCAGCGAGCCGTCCGGACGCACCACCGCCTGGAAGCGCTGCCTCTCGTCGGTCAGCACCGTGCCGGGCGCCACCAGGCCGCGCTCCACCAGCGAGGCGAAGGCGACGCGCGGCGCCTCGCGCGCGGTGGTGAAATCCGCGAGCGAGGCCTCCGCCAGCGGTTCCACGGACAAAATGCGCGCCTCGGCCGCTCTCGCATAGGCGGGATCGCGTTCGATCCCGATGAACCGGCGGCCGAGGCGCTTGGCAACGGCCCCGGTGGTCCCGGAGCCGAAGAACGGATCGAGGACGACGTCCCCGGGCTTGGAGGAGGCCAGCAGGACCCGGGCGATCAGCGCCTCGGGCTTCTGCGTCGGATGGACCTTGCGGCCCGCCCCGTCCTTGAGACGCTCCTCGCCGGTGCAGAGCGGGATGAACCAGTCCGAGCGGACCTGAACATCCTCGTTGCCGGCCTTCAGCGCCTCATAGTTGAAGGTGTAGCGGGCCTTGGCGTCGCGCGAGGCCCAGATCAGCGTCTCGTGGGCATTGGTGAACCGGCGGCCGCGGAAGTTCGGCATCGGGTTGGCCTTGCGCCAGATGACATCGTTGAGCACCCAGAATCCGAGATCCTGCAGCGCCGTGCCGACGCGGAAGATGTTGTGGTAGGAGCCGATCACCCAGAGCGAGCCGTTCGGCTTCAGCACGCGGCGCGCCGCGGCGAGCCAAGCGCGGGTGAAGGCGTCATAGGCGGCGAAACTCTCGAACTGGTCCCAGTCGTCGGTCACCGCATCGACGCGGCTGTCGTCGGGACGGTGCAATTCGCCCTGGAGCTGGAGATTGTAGGGCGGGTCGGCGAAGACCATGTCGACGCTGGCCGCCGGCAGGGCGTCCAGCGCGGCGATGCAGTCGCCGAGGATGATGCGCCCCGAGAGGCCGAGCCCCTGGTCGGGGGCGAGCGAAGGCGAACGGACCGCCCGTACGCGGTCACCTGATCGGGCAGTTCCGTTCGACGTCAACAGCATCAGGCGGCACTCGGTACGCAAAACAATCGTGTCGCAACGCCCCGCGACATTGGCCCGTTAGAGTAAAGGGACACTTAAATCGCTGGCATGACTACCGATTTATTCTGTCACCGAATGGTAAACATGGCGTCCCGCAAAAGGTGAACACGGTATGAAACCCATGTTCCGTTCGGGAGTTGCACCGCCCGGAGCGCGGCGGCATGATCGCCGGATGTGAGGGGTTGAATCCATGCGTTGGGAAGATCTGCGCCGTTCCGAGAACATCGAAGACCGTCGCGGCGGCGGCGGTGGTGGGGGCGGAATTCCCGGCGGCCCCGCCGGCATCGGCATCGGCGGCATGATCGTGGTCGGCCTCATCTCCTACATCACCGGCATCAACCCGGCCGTCCTCGTCGGCGGCTATGAGGCGGTGACCCGCGGCAGCCAGCGTCAGGTCGAGCAGCAGGCACCCGCGCGCCAGGGCGGACGGCCGACCGACCAGATGGGCGATTTCGTCGCCGCCGTCCTCGGCTCGACCGAGGATGCCTGGCAGAAGATCTTCCAGGAGGCCGGCCGTCGCTACCAGGCGCCCGGCCTCGTCATGTTCCAGCGCGCCACGCGCTCGGGCTGCGGCGCCGCTCAGTCGCAGATGGGACCCTTCTATTGCCCCGGCGACAACAAGATCTATCTCGACACCAGCTTCTTCCAGGAACTGGCGACGAAGTTCCGCGGCTGCTCCGGCGGCGACACCGCCTGCCGCTTCGCCTATGCCTATGTCGTCGCCCATGAGGTCGGCCACCACGTGCAGAACCAGATGGGCGTGCTGACCCGCGTGCAGCAGGCCCAGCGGGCGGCGGGGAGCGAGCGCGACAGCAATGCGCTGCAGGTGCGGGTCGAGTTGCAGGCCGACTGTTTCGCCGGCGTCTGGGCCTATCACACCCAGCAGCAATACCGCTTCATCGACGATGCCGACGTGCGCCAGGCCATGCAGGCCGCCGCCGCCATCGGCGACGACATGCTGCAGCGCCGCGCCCAGGGCTATGTCGTTCCCGACAGCTTTACCCACGGAACCTCGGCCCAGCGCCAGCGCTGGTTCATGACCGGCCTCAGGAGCGGTCAGGTGTCGAGCTGCAACACGTTCCAGGCGCGGGAGCTGTAACGGGGAGGCGCGCTCGCGCCCCTCCCCGCCCGAGTCCTCACCTGATCATCTGCATCGGCTCGGCGAAGTAGCGGAAGCCGTCGCCGGCCTTCGCCAGATGACCGAAACCTGGCCAGGGGAAGTGATAGGACATCACCGGCACCTGCTTCTCGGCCAGCATGGTCAGCAGCCTCACACGCGTCTGCGCCGACGGCTTGGGATCGCTGTCATAGGCGAATTCCATCAGAGGTTTTTCCAGCAGCAGGATCTGGTGGTGGGTCAGATCGCCCATGAAGCAGAACTGCTTGCCGGCCGATGCGATCATGAAGACTGTATGGCCCACTGTGTGGCCGGGCGCGGCGATCGCCTGGATACCGGGCAGGAATTCCTGCCCGTCGCGGAAGAACTTGATGCGGTCGCGCACCGGTAGAAGGTTCCTTCGGGCATGTTCGACAAAGGACTTGAGCGGCGAAGCAAGCTTGGCCTCGTCGGTCCAGAAATCGAAGTCGGACTGCGCCAACCAGACCTCGGCATTGGGGAAGAGTGGCTTGCCGTCGGCACCGACGATGCCGCCGACATGGTCGATATGGGCGTGCGAGCAGCAGATGGCATCGATGTCGGCGGGCCTGATCCCTGCTTCCCCGAGCGACTTGATCAGCCGCCCTGTGGTGGGGCCGAAGGCCTGCGACGTGCCCATGCCCGTGTCGAAGAGCACCAGCCGGTCGCCGAAATTCACAACCGGGATGTTCTGCTCCAGCGTCACGGAAGTAGGATTGAGGAAGTTCCGGCTCAGCATGGCGCGGATCTCCTCCTTCGGCACGCCGAGGAAGCTGTCGCCCGGATCGCCCAGCGGAAGGGGGCCGTCGGAGACGACGCTCACCTCCGCTTCGCCGAAGCCGAAGCGGTAGAAATAGGGCGCCTGGTTGTTGAGCTTCGGCGCGCGCGCGAGCGCTTGCCCCGCCGGCAGGGCCGCCGCCGCCGCAAGGCCGAGCCCCAAAGACAGGGCATCGCGTCTGGAATGAAGACCAGCCATCATATCCTCCCGAATTGTCTTGGATCCGCCCTCACCCGGGACGGTGGACCATTGTGTTCGGAGCTGTCTGGATGTGGCAAGCCGGAAGGGGAACCCGCCGATCGGCCCTTCGACGGAGGCATTCCGAGGGACTGCAACCCCGCCTGCGCGTCAGCAACGGGGACCGACGTTGATGGTCGCTCCCGTCTCTTCGCTGATGACACAGGAATGGCCCGCGCTCCCCTCCGGCAGCGGCACGCCGCGCAGAAGAAGAAACCGGACGGAATGCGCGCCATGAAGCCCGGCGGGAAACCGGATCCGCTCGCGGATCAGGAACTCCCGGGAGCCGTTCGTCCCCAAGGCGCCGCGCATCAGCAGCTGCATCAGGCCGGCCTCCGCAGGGAGCACCTCATAGGACGCGGCCGGCAGGCTGGAGACAGTCTGCGCCGGGTCGATCCGCACGAGGCCGCCGCTGTAAAAGCGGTCGAAGTCGCGGCGCACGGCCGCAATCGCGGCTGTGCCGTCGGGCGCGTCGGGTCTGGGCGATCCCGCCCACTCGCGGATGATCGCCTCGCTCGACGGCGCCTCTGTGCTCCTGAACGTCCCTGACGGCAGGTCGACGAGGGAGATGGTGCGGCGACTCGCCACGACGCCGGGCTCCTTGCCCGTTTCGGCCCGCACCACCGCAGCCGCCACGGCCGCCTGTCCGGAGGGAATCTCCGAAAAATACCGCAGGCAGTTCACGTGTGCGACGAAGGTGACCCGGTCAGCCGGAAGTCCGACCGCCCCAACGAGAGGCGCCGCCTGGGGGGCCGCGGCTCTGTTCGACGACAGGACGACGCGCTCCAGCCGGTCGACAGCGCCGGTGAAGCGCCAAATCGTCGGCGTGTGTGTCGCGAGCACGAGGTAGAGTGGTTGGCGACCGGGCGCGACATGGATGGCCGCGGTGCGGGTCACCACGTCCTGCGATCCGATGGTCGCGGTCGAGAGGGCATCACCCTCGTAACCGGAGATCAGCATCACTTCGGCGGCCTCGCTCGCCCGTGGCAGGTTGCAGGCCGGCCCGGCCTGCATCGGCGCGGATCGTCGGCGCAGCTCGGAGACCTGTCGCTGATAGGCGGCGAACTCCTCCTGGGAGATCGTGCCGTTGCCGTCCGTATCGACCGTCCGCACCGCCGTCTCCACGAGGGTCGTGAACTCCTCCTCCGTCAAAGCACCGCCGGTTCGGCCGACCGCCGCCAGCAGACCACCCACCTGAGCGGTGCCCGGGAAGGTCGCGGCCGGTCGCTGGGGCACTGCGGCGGCGGCCTCGCTCCAACTGACGCGGCGATCACCATCGGTGTCGGCCGCGGTCCACTGGCGCAAGCTTTCAGCCCGCTGCATTTCGACACGCGCGCGTCGGGGACCATCGAGAAGGCGCTGCTCGAAGGCGAGCTTGGTGGCGAGCTCGGCTTCCGTCACGAAGCCGTCGCCGTCGAGGTCCGCCTGCATCATCCGGCTGGCCGTCGCCACACGCAGCGCCGCCAAGGACACGGCATCGTGCAGGGCGATATCCGCCGCGTCGAGCCGTCCGTCGCCGTTGGCGTCCAGATGGCGGAATGCAGGCTGGATGCGCTGCCCTATGGTCCCGACCGACGCGCCCGGTTGGACGAAGGGCGCCAGAACCGCCGGAAGCATCCCCGGAGCCAGTCGCGGCGATTGTGCCCGCACCGCGCCCGCGAGAACCATGGCGCCCATCACGACGGTCAAGACACCCATGCGCATCGCACGTCTCCCTGCCGCGGACCCACGCCGCGCGAACGACAACGATAACGCGATATACTTGCCCGAATACGACCAGGGCGAGCAGGGCTCGTGATGTAGTTACCTGCTGGTAAACGGCTTTCCGCGAAAAGGGTGTCGGGATCCGCTCACCCGTTCAGCGCCTGCCCCGGCCAGCCCTCGGCGGCGATTTTCGCGGCGGCGATCACCGCCTGCGTCCGGCTGTCGACGCCGAGCTTGGTGAGGATGGCGGAGACATGGGCCTTCACCGTCGCCTCGGAGACGGAGAGCTCATAGGCGATCTGCTTGTTGAGGAGCCCCTCCGACAGCATCATCAGCACCCGCACCTGCTGCGGGGTCAGGCTGGCGAGCCGGGCGGCGAGCTTGGCGCTGTCCGAATCGCGGTTCTTCGACAGGTCGACGTCGGGGGGCACGAAGCTGCCGCCGTCGAGGACCACCTGCACCGCCTGGCGCATCTCCTCGGTGCCGAGCGTCTTGCGGATGAAGCCGGAGGCGCCGAACTCGAAGCAGCGTCGGATGACCTCGGGATCCTCGGTGGCCGAGACGATCACCACCGGGACGCCGGGATGCTGGGCGCGCAGATACATGAGGCCGGAAAAACCCTTCACGCCGGGCATGGCGAGGTCGAGAAGCACGAGATCGACCTCGGGATCGGCGCCGACGATCTCCTGCATCTCGGCGAAGGAGCCGGCCTCGGCGATGGCGAGTTGGCGCGGCAGGCCGGCGACGGCCTCGCGCAGGGCACCGCGGAATAGCGGGTGATCGTCGGCGATGACGATGCGATAGGTCGACGCTGTGTTGTCCACGCCGTTCACCCCCGGTTTTCCTCGTTCCGCGGCGTTCTGGCGTGCCGCTTCGGTCGAATTGTCGCGCCTTGCCCGTCACAATACAAGGCCGTGGTCGCGCAGCGGACCTTTTGGGGGATAGGCCCTTCGTCGCGCGGCCGCGCCCACCCCCGCCGCATGCGGGAAAAGAACAGCCGCGGGCCGCGCCGGGAATTGACAGGAGGCCTGACGCAGGGGTCTGTTAAGAACCTGCAGACCGGCGGAGGGGCCGGGGGGCGCGACCTGAAGAGGTGTTTCATGGTGCGGCTCGGTATCATCAAGTCCATATGGGCCCGCGGCGCCCTCTGCGGCCTGGCGGCGGCGACCCTTCTGGCAAGCAGCGGCGACGCCTTCGCGGTGATGCGCGGCGAACCGGCGCGCGACCCCAACGGCACCCGCCGCTCGACGGTCCTGATCGAGACGCCCGAGGGCATCTGCACCGGGGCCATCGTCGGGGCTGACCTCGTCCTCACCGCCGCCCATTGCGTCTCGGCCAGCGGACGCTACCGGGTGCGCTATCTCGACCGTTCCTTCCGCCGCGTCGCCGTCGCGGTGAAGCGGACCGCCGCCCATCCGGGCTTCGACCCGCGCCACGGTTTCGCCTCGGACGATGTCGGACTGATCCAGGTGGCCCGGCCCTTCGGCGCCGATGCGCGGCCGGCGACCCTGCCCTCCGGCGGCTGGGGCGTCGCCTGGTTCGGCGGCGCTCCGACGGGTGAGGAACTGATCATCGCCGGCTTCGGCTCTACCGAGCGGACGCGGGCGCGCGACGGCATCCTGCGTGAGGCTCTGATGCGCACCGCCCAGCCGAGCGTTCCCGGGCGCGGCTTCGCCGGCCTCACCGGCGACGACAGCCCGCAGCGGCCGGGCATGTGTGTCGGCGATTCCGGCGGGCCGGTCTATCGCCGCACCGGCCGGACCTTCATGGTGGTCGGCGTGCTCAAGGGCGGCACGACGGATCCGGGGCGCGAATGCACCTCGACGCCGATCTTCGTGCCGGTCCGGGACTATATCGCCTGGATACGCCAGACCGCCGAGGGCTGGAACGCCCCGGTCGGCGGGGCGGTCGAGATGCGCCAGTAGAACCCGTCAGGCCGCGGTCGCCAGGCCGCGCTTGACGAGCAGCGCCTCCGGATCCGGTTCGCGGCCGCGGAAGGCGACATAGGCCTCCATCGGATCGCGGCTGTTGCCGGCCGCATAGACATATTCGCCGAGGCGGCGCGCCAGATTCGGATCGAAGGGGTCGCCCGTCTCCTCGAAGGCGGAGAACCCGTCGGCGTCGAGCACCTCCGACCACATGTAGCTGTAATAGCCGGCCGAATAGCCATCTCCGGAGAAGATATGGGCGAAATGCGGCGTGCGGTGGCGCATCACCAGCCCCTCCGGCATGCCGATGCGCTGGAGTTCGGCCGCCTCGAAGGCGACGGGATCGATGGTCTCCGCCGCGTCCAGCGAGTGGAAGGCGAGATCGACCAGGGCCGAGGAGACATATTCGACCGTCGCGCAGCCCTGGTTGAAGGTGCGGGCCGCGGTGAGCTTGTCGATCAGCGCCTGCGGCATGGCCTCGCCGGTCTCGGCATGGACGGCGAATTCGGACAGGACTTCGCGCCGCTCCAGCCAATGTTCGTAGAGCTGGGAGGGAAACTCGACGAAGTCGCGCGCCACAGACGTGCCCGACAGCAGCGGATAGGTCACGTCCGAGAGCAGCCCGTGCAGGCCATGGCCGAATTCGTGGAACAGGGTGCGCGCATCGTCGAAGGACAGCAGCGCCGGCTGGCCCTCCGGCGGCTTGGCGAAGTTCATCACGTTGACGATGATCGGCCGCACCGGCCCCGACAGGTTTTCCTGGCTGCGGAAGGCGCTCATCCAGGCGCCCGAGCGCTTGGTCGGCCGGGCGAAATAGTCGCCGAGGAACAGGCCGACATGTTCGCCGTTGCGCAGCACCTCATAGGCGCGCACGTCGGGGTGATAGACCGGCACGTCGTCGCGGCGGCGGAAGGTGACACCGAACAGCTTCGTCGCCACGGCGAACGCGGCTTCGATCATCCGGTCGAGCTGGAAATAGGGCTTCAGCGCGGCCTCATCGAAGGCGAAGCGCTTCTGCCGCACCTTCTCGGCATAGTAGCGCCAGTCCCAGGGCTCGATGGCCTCGTTCATGCCCTCCGCGCGGGCGACGGCGGCGAGATCCGCCTTCTCCTCGGCTGCCCTCACGACGGCCCGGCTCCACACCCGCTGCAAGAGGTCGCGCACCGCATCAGGCGTCTTGGCCATGGTCTCGTCGAGCTTGAAGGCGGCGAAGGTCGGATAGCCCAGGAGCTTCGCCCGCGCGATGCGCAGCTTCACCGTCTCGGCGACGATGGCACGGTTGTCACTCTCCCCGCCCATCTCGCCGCGCTTCACCCAGGCCCTGAAGATGGTCTCGCGCAGGTCGCGGCGCGGCGACAGCGTCAGGAAGGGCTCGACCATGGAACGGCCCAGCGTCATGACATAGCCGTCGCGGCCGCGGTCCTTGGCCGCCTGGGCGAGGGAGGCCTTGAGGAAGTCCGGCAGACCGGCGACATCGGCCTCCGACAGGTCGAGCGACCAGGTCGACTCGTCCTTCAGCACGTTCTGGCCGAAGGATGTGCCGAGCGTCGCCAGCCTTTCGGTCACCGCCCGCATGCGCTCCTTCGCCTCGGGGGCGAGGGCGGCGCCGCCGCGCACGAAATTCTTGTAGGTCTTCTCCAGAACCCGCATCTGCTCGGTGCTGAGATGCAGCCGCTCGCGGCGGTCATGCAGGCTGGCGATGCGCGCGAACAGCCGGGCATCCAGGGTGATGGCATTGGAATGCTGGGCCAGCAGCGGCGCCATTTCGCGCTGGATGGTCTGGATCGCCTCGGTCGCATCCGATCCCGCCAGATTGAAGAAGACGCCGCACAGACGGTCGAGGGCGTGGCCCCCCGTCTCCAGCGCATCGATCGTGTTGGCGAAGGTCGGCGCGTCCGGATTGGTGGCGATCGCCTCGACCTCGGTCCGGTGCTCCGCCAGCGCCCGCTCGAAGGCGGGGCGATAGGCGTCGATCGTGATCTCGGTGAAGGGGGCGATCCCGAACGGCGTGGTCCAGGGACGGAAGAAGGGGTTGGCGGAACTCTGGGTCATGGGCCCAATGTGGCGGCGCGGGAGAATGTCGGCAAGGGTGGGATGCGGGAGGTCGCATCATGTGACGTCGCACCCTGCCCTGCACAGCAACTCGGCGAGCCCGACCGGATAGAGCGCCCAGCCGCGGGCCGCGAGGTCGGCAAGACTGTACCAGCCGGCCCGGCAGGCCTCGCCGGTCGATTCGGTGAAGCTGAACCGCCCGGCCGCATGCAGCGCCTCGTCCAGAAGGTCGACCTCGGCGACGAAGATGATCTCGTGGCCGATCGCCCCTTCGTGGTCGAACAGGTTCTCCAGCGGATGCCACGGCCCGCGGATGGCGATGGCGCAGCCGAGCTCCTCACGGAACTCGCGATGCAGAGCCTCTTCGCGGGTCTCACCGAAATCGATGGATCCCCCCAGCGGCCGGACACCCCTGACCTGGCCATCCGACCCGGTGACCTCGGCGGCCAGCAGACGCTCGCCGCGCCGGGCGAGCCCCAGCACCTTCACGCTGATCTGCTGCGGCGGCGTCCAGACGGCGGTCACAGCACCTTGGCGCCGAAGTTCCGCGCCGGGTCCATGTCGGCGGTGAGCTTGCCGGTGGGGGCGGCGGCCCAGCCGCCGGTGCGCTTCATCCAGCGCCCGAAACCGGGCGTGCCGGCAATTGCACCGGCGGAGACAACCTCGCGGCCGCGCACCAGCACCGTCTCCGGCCAGCCCTTCACGGTACGGCCGGCGAAGGGCGTGTATCCCGTGAGGTCATGCATCAGCGCATCGGTGATGGTGACCGACTTCTGCGGGTCCCAGATGGCGATGTCGGCGTCATAGCCCGGCGCGATCTGGCCCTTGCCCGGAAGGTTGTAGATGGACGCGGGCTGGGTCGCCGTCAGGGCGACGAAGGCCTCGAGGCCGCGCCCCGAGAACTCCGGCCGGCCCTGCGAGACCATGGCGTCGAACATCAGCGGCAGCCGCACCTCGAGCCCCGGCAATCCGTTGGCGATGGCCTTGAAATTGGCGTTCGGCCCGGCCGAGAGCTTGCCCGTCTCGTCGAACCGGTAGGGGGCATGGTCGGAGGTGACCGTCTGCAGGTCGCCCAGCGCCAGGGCCTGCCAGAGCGCGTCCTGGTCCTCCTTCTCGCGCGGCGGCGGCGAGCACATCCATTTGGCGCCCTCCATGCCCGGCTTGTCGAGATCATGGCGGGTCATGAACAGATATTGCGGGCAGGTCTCGGCGAAGACCTTGAGCCCCTGCGCCCGCGCGTCGCGCACGACCTTCGCGCCCTCCGCGGTGGAGACATGGAAGATCATGATCGGCTGGTCGATCAGCTCCGAGAGCGCGACGAGCCGGGTGAAGGCCTCGGATTCCGAGCCGCGCGGGTGGCTGATGGCGTGGTACTTCGGCGCGACATAGCCCTTCTTGACGAGGCGCTTGCCCATCCAGGAGATCATGCCGTGGTTCTCGGCATGGACGCAGACCAGGGCGCCGTTCTCGCGGGCGGTCAGCAGCACGTCGAGGAGCGGCTCGTCGTCGACCTTGATGAGGTCGTAGGTCATGAAGATCTTCACCGAGGCATGGCCCTCGCCGATCAGTTCGGGAAGATCCTTGGTGATCGTCTTCTCGTCGGGATTCGCCACGATGAGGTGGAAGGCATAGTCGATCAGCGAACCCCGCGCCGCCAGCACCGCATAGTCGTCGACCACCTTGCGCAGGTCCTTGCCGCGGTGCTGGGCGGCGAACGAGATGACCGAGGTGTTGCCGCCGAAGGCCGCCGAGGTCGTGGCGCTCTCGAAAGTGTCGGCATTGAGAAGCCCGCCGGCCGAGACCTGTTCGATATGGGTATGGGTGTCGATGCCGCCCGGCAGCACGAACTTGCCCCCGGCGTCGATCTCGCGGGTGCCGGCGTCGAGGCCGAGGCCGATGGCGGCCACCTTGCCGTCGCGGATGCCGACATCGGCGGCATAGCGCCCGCTGGCGGCTCCCACGGTTCCGCCGCGGATCACGAGGTCGAAGGGCGAGGCAGGCATGTCGTGCTCCGGCTGGACGGGAAGAGGTTCCGGCCCGACAATAGACAGACCCAGAGCCGAAGCGGAACCTCATGGCACGCAGACCCCGTATCCTCGTCATCAACCCCAATTCCAATGAAGCCGTCACCGAGGGCCTGCGCCAGGCGGTGAAGCCTCTGACCTATGCCGACGGGCCGGAGATCGTCTGCGAGACGCTGGCCGAGGGACCCTTCGGCGTCGAGACGCAGGAACATGTGGAGAGCGTCACCCTGCCGCTGCGCCGCAAGGTGGAGGCCACCAACGATGCCGACGCCTTCATCATCGCCTGCTATTCCGACCCCGGCCTGTTCGTCGCCCGCGAGGGCACCAGCCGCCCGGTCTTCGGCATCGCCGAATGCGGCGTGCTGACCGCACTCGCCCGCGCCGACCGCTTCGGCGTCATCGCCATCAAGTCGCGCTCCATCCCCCGCCATATCCGCTATCTCCGCCAGATGGGGCTGATGGAACGCCTCGCCGGCGAGCGGGCGCTGGAAATGTCGGTGGCCGAGACCGCCTCGGGCGACGGCACGCTCGCCCGCATGATCACCATCGGCCGCGAGCTCAAGGACCTCGACGGCGCCGGCGCCATCGTCATGGGCTGCGCCGGCATGGCCCGGCACAGGAAGCCGCTGGAGGACGCGCTCGGGATCCCGGTGATCGACCCGACCCAGGCCGCCGTGACCATGGCGATCGGCACGCTGGCGGTGGGGTGACAGGGCGGCCTGCAGTGGCGCTATTGTCACCTGGCCCAGCATGACGCCACTGACGAGCTATTGACGGCGGACTCCGCACACACGAGTCTGCCGCCATGCTGACCTACATCATCCGGCGCACCCTGCTCATGATCCCGACCATCCTCGGGATCATGCTGATCTCCTTCCTGGTGGTGCAGTTCGCGCCGGGCGGGCCGGTGGAGCGCGTCATCGCCCAGCTCACCGGCAATGACGTCTCGGCGACGCAGCGCGTCTCGGGCGGCGGGGCGGACGCCGCCCAGGCGACCGCAGCGGAGGCCGCCAACAGCACCTATCGCGGCGCCCAGGGGCTCGACCCGCAGTTCATCGCCCAGCTCGAGAAGCAGTTCGGCTTCGACAAGCCGGCCCACGAGCGCTTCCTCCTGATGATCTGGAACTATGCCCGCTTCGATTTCGGCAAGAGCTATTTCCGCGACGTCTCGGTGCTGCAGCTCATCGGCGAGAAGCTCCCCGTCTCCATCTCGCTCGGGCTCTGGCTGACGCTGCTGACCTATCTCGTCTCCATCCCGCTCGGCATCCGCAAGGCGATGAAGGATGGCTCGCGCTTCGACGTCTGGACCTCGGCGGTGATCATCATCGGCTATGCGATCCCCGGTTTCCTCTTCGCCATCCTCTTGATCGTGCTCTTCGCCGGCGGCTCCTTCCTCGACTGGTTCCCGCTGCGCGGCCTGTGGTCGGACAACTGGGCGGAGCTGAGCCTCGGCCAGAAGATCCTCGACTATCTCTGGCACCTCGCCCTGCCGCTCACCGCCATGGCGCTCGGCGCCTTCGCCACCATGACGCTGCTGACCAAGAACTCGTTCCTCGACGAGATCCGCAAGCAATATGTCATGACCGCCCGCGCCAAGGGCCTCGACGAGCACCAGGTGCTCTACGGCCACGTCTTCCGCAACGCCATGCTCATCGTCATCGCCGGCTTTCCCGGCGCCTTCGTCCACGCCTTCTTCACCGGGTCGCTGCTGATCGAGACCATCTTCTCCCTCGACGGGCTCGGCCTCCTCGGCTTCGAGAGCGTGCTGAACCGCGACTATCCCGTGGTCTTCGCCACGCTCTTCATCTTCTCCCTCGTCGGCCTCGTGGTGAACCTCATCTCGGACCTCATGTACACCTGGGTCGATCCGCGCATCGACTTCGAGGCGCGGGAGGTCTGAGCCATGAGCACCGCCGTCCTGCGCGAGGCCGACGCCGCCCCGCCGCGCCCCTTCCTGTCACCGCTCAACCAGCGCCGCCTCGCCAATTTCCGCGCCAATGGCCGCGGCCTGTGGAGCCTCAGGATCTTCATGGTCCTCTTCGTCGTGACGCTCTTCGCCGAGCTCATCGCCAATGACCGGCCGCTCTTCATCCGCCTCGAAGGGCAGAATTTCTTCCCCGCCCTCGTCAACTATTCGGAGAAGCAGCTCGGCGGCGAGTTCGAGACGCCGGCCGATTACAAGGACCCCTTCCTGCTCGACCATTTCGACGCGAAAGGGGCTTTCCTCGTCTGGCCGCTGATCCGGCACAACTACGCCTCCACCGTGAAGGACCCGGTGACGCCCTTCCCCTCGGCGCCGACCTGGGCGCAGCGCGCCCGGCTGCCGGACTGCACCACCGCGCAGGCGAAACCCCGCGGCGAGCGGCCCCAGGGTGCGAGCTATTGCGAGATCGGCAACTGGAACTGGCTCGGCACCGACGACCAGGGCCGCGACGTGCTCGCCCGCGTCATCTACGGCTTCCGCATCTCCGTGCTCTTCGGCCTCGCCCTGACCATCATCTCCTCGCTCGTCGGCATCGCGGCGGGGGCGGTCCAGGGCTATTTCGGCGGCTGGACGGACCTCCTGTTCCAGCGCTTCATCGAGATCTGGACCGCCATCCCCTCGCTCTACCTTCTGCTCATCATCTCCTCGGTGCTGGCACCGAGCTTCTTCGTGCTCCTCGGCATCCTCCTGCTCTTCTCCTGGGTGACGCTGGTCGCCGTCGTGCGCGCCGAATTCCTGCGCGCCCGCAACTTCGAATATGTCAACGCGGCCCGGGCGCTCGGCATCGCCTCCTCCACCATCATGGTCCGCCACCTCCTGCCCAATGCCATGGTGGCGACCATCACCTTCATGCCCTTCGTCCTGTCGGGCAGCGTGATGACGCTGACCGCCCTCGATTTCCTCGGCTTCGGCCTGCCGGTGGGATCGCCCTCGCTCGGCGAACTCCTCCAGCAGGGCAAGTCCAACCTGCAGGCGCCCTGGCTGGCCCTGACGGGCTTCTGCACCCTGGCGCTGATGCTCTCGCTGCTCATCTTCGTCGGCGAGGCGGTGCGCGATGCTTTCGACCCCCGCAAGACCTTCGCGTGAGGCTGTGATAGGCTCTGCCCATGAACGAGATCGTCAAGCCGCACTATCCGGTGGAGCGGTTGCCGGAGGACCTCCGCCGGGAGATCGGCGACGCCAGTCACGTCACCCTGCGCATCGAGACGGAACCGTCGGCACGGCGCGAACGCCTCGCCGACCTGCGCGCCCGCATCCTGGCACAGCCCGGCTTCCACCCCTACGAGAGCACGCAGGAAGTCGTCGACATGGTGCGCTGGATCCGCGACGCCGACGGCGACCCTCCCGAACGGTGGTCGCGCCGCTGATGGCCGGTCGCTTCTATTGCGACGCCAACGTCTTCATCATGGCCGTCGAGGGTCGCGCTGACAGCATCGGAGCGGCGGGCGCCCTGCTCGATGCCGCGATGGACGAGCGCTGCACCGCCATCACGAGCCTTCTGACGCTGAGCGAAACGCTGGTTGTGCCCCTGCGCTTCGGCCAGGAGGAAACGATCCGCAGCTACCGCCATCTGCTGGGCGGCGGCTTTCCCGGCATCGTGGTCAAGGGCATCGATGCTGAAACGCTGGAAGCGGCAGCCCGCCTTCGCGCCCGGCATCCGCGCCTCAAATTGCCCGACGCCATCCATCTGGCTACCGCACAGCTGGCGAATGTGGGCTGGCTGGTCACCAACGACGCCCGCCTGCCGCCGGTAGCCGGGCTTCGGATCGTGACGCCCTTCGACGACCAGCTCAACGATCTCGTCGATCGCCTGTCCGAGGCTCCATGACCGCCGACACCCCCCTCCTCTCCGTCCAGGACCTCTCCGTCGCCTTCCGTCAGGGCGGCCGGGAGTCCCTTGCCGTCGACCGCATCTCCTTCGACGTCCATCGCGGCGAGACCGTCGCCATCGTCGGGGAATCCGGGTCCGGCAAATCGGTCTCGGCCCTGTCGGTCATGAAACTCCTGCCCTATCCGGCAGCCTCCCACCCCTCGGGCCGCATCCTCTTCAAGGGCGAGGACCTGCTGGCCGCCGACGAGGCAGCCATGCGGCGGGTGCGCGGCAATGCCGTCACCATCATCTTCCAGGAGCCGATGACCTCGCTCAATCCGCTGCACACGATCGGACAGCAGGTCGCCGAGACGCTGATCCTCCACCGGGGCATGGCGACGGAGGCCGCCCGCACCCGCACCATCGAATTGCTTGGCAAGGTCGGCATCCCCGACCCCGCCGGCCGGCTTGACGCCTACCCGCACCAATTGTCCGGAGGCCAGCGCCAGCGCGTCATGATCGCCATGGCGCTCGCCAACGAACCCGATCTCCTCATCGCCGACGAGCCGACCACCGCCCTCGACGTCACGGTCCAGGCACAGATCCTCGCTCTGCTGAAGGATCTGCAGCGCGAACTCGGCATGGCGATCCTCTTCATCACCCATGACCTCGGCATCGTCCGCCGCCTCGCCGACCGGGTCTGCGTCATGAAGAACGGCCGCATCGTCGAGCAGGGTCCGGTCGCCGATATCTTCGAACGGCCCCAGGACGCCTACACCATCGACCTGATGGCGGCCGAGCCGCAGCGGCGGGTGCGCACGACCCGCGCCGATGCCGGCACCATCATGCAGGCCGACGACCTCAGGGTCTGGTTCCCGGTCAAGCGCGGCCTGCTCCGCCGCACCGTCGGCCACATCAAGGCGGTGGACGGCATATCCGTCACCGTGCGCGAGGGCCATACGCTCGGCATCGTCGGGGAATCGGGTTCGGGCAAGACGACGCTCGGCCTCGCCCTGCTGCGCCTCATCGCCTCCGAGGGGCCCATCGTCTTCATGGGCCGGCCGATCCAGGGCCTTGGCTTCAAGGCCATGCGGCCCAACCGGCGCTTCATGCAGGTGGTCTTCCAGGATCCCTATGGCTCGCTGTCGCCGCGCATGTCGGTGGCCGAGATCGTCGCCGAGGGCCTGGCCGTCCATCATCCCGGACTGGATGCGGGGCAGCGCGACGCGCGGGTCGTCACCGCCCTCCATGATGTCGGCATCGATCCCGAGACGCGGCACCGCTACCCGCACGAATTCTCCGGAGGCCAGCGCCAGCGCATCGCCATCGCCCGCGCCATGGTGCTGGAGCCGACCTTCGTTCTGCTCGACGAGCCGACCTCCGCCCTCGACCGGATCGTGCAGGCCCAGATCGTCGACCTGTTGCGCGACCTCCAGGCGAAGCGGAACCTGACCTATCTGTTCATCTCCCACGACCTGAAGGTGGTTTCCGCCCTGGCCGACGACATCATCGTCATGAAGGGCGGCAAGGTGGTGGAGAGCGGTGCAGCCGAACGGGTGTTCAAGGCGCCGGAGAACGATTACACCAAGGCACTTTTCGCGGCCGCCTTCGATCTTGCGGCCTCAACGGATGAGAGACCGTCGACGTGAACATCCTGCTTCTCGGTATCGGCGCCTGGGACCCGGAACCCTGGCGCACCCGTTTCCAGACGGCGCTGCCCGGCTGGCAGGTGGTCCTCCCCGGCGAGATCTTCGACCGACGGGCGGTGCGCTATGCGGCGGCCTGGAAACAGCCCGAGGGCACTTTCGCCGACCTGCCGCTGCTCGAGGCGATCTTCTCGCTCGGTGCCGGCGTCGACCACCTGTTCAAGGACCGCCGGCTGCCCGAGGGCGTGCCCGTGGTCCGCGTCGTCGACCCGGACCTCACCACCCGCATGTCGGAATATGTCGTCATGCACTGCCTCATGGCGCTGCGCCGGGTGCGCGTCTATGACGGCTTCCAGCGCGAGCGCCAATGGATCGACCTGCGCGACCAGCCGCAGGCGAGCGACATCCGCATCGGCATTCTCGGCATGGGCGTCCTCGGCCAGGATTCCGCCGCCAAGCTGAAGGCCATGGGCTTCCAGGTCGCCGGCTGGAGCCGCCGGCCCAAGGTGGTCGCGGGCGTCGCCATGCATCACGGGGCCGAGGGCCTCGACGCGCTCGTTGGCGCCTCCGACATTCTGGTGGCGATGATGCCGCTGACCCCGGATACGACCGGTATTCTCGATGCGACCCTCTTCGCCAAGCTGCCCAGGGCCGAGGCCATCGGCGGCCCGGTCCTGATCAATGTCGGCCGTGGCGGGCTGCAGAACGAGGCGGACATCCTTGCCGCTCTCGCGTCCGGCAAGCTCGGCACCGCCATCCTCGACGTGTTCCAGACCGAACCGCTCCCCGAGGACAGCCCGCTCTGGTCGCATCCGCGCGTGACGGTGACGCCGCACAATTCGGCGATCTCATCACCGCCGGCCATCGCCGCCTATGTGGCCGGTCAGATCAGGGCCCACATGGCTGGCACGCCACTGCAGAACGTCGTCGATCCCGCGCACGGCTACTGAACAAACATTCCGCTACGGAAGTATAGGACAGTTCTCGGTCACACTTTTTTCGTGACGGAGGGCGTTTGACTTAGCGGTTCGTTTACGCAGGGCGACGATGGTGTTTCGCAGTTGCGAAGACGTCCCGGAGATCACCCGTGTTGAACCGCCTCACCGTCAGCGGCCTCGTCAAGGCCGTTGTGTCCATTCTCGCCTTGGTGACGGTCGCCCAGTTGGCGATGGGGGCATGGACCTCCTGGACCCAGTATCAGAAGTCCAACCGGATCGCGGCAGTCGTTGATTCGACGACGCATATGTTCACGGCCCTGCACAATCTGCGCGTCGACCGTGCGTCCTCGCGCCGGGCCCTGATCCTCGACGAGGTCCATACGACGCTGCCACGCTCGATCGCCCCGCATCGGGAGGCCGCCATGCCGGCCTTGCGGGCAGCGCTGGTCAACCTGCGCACGGTCGACTATCCGGGCGCCGCCGCGGCCGCAAGCCAACTGGAATCAGCGATCACCCGCCTGGACGCGATGATGGCGGAAACGGCCCGCGCCATCGCCGTTCCGCGGGCCCAGCGCCGGGCCGGCATTGCGGAAGACTATTTCAACCTGACGGACCAGACGATCACCATGCTGGACCGACTGTCCAGTGACCTGACGCGACTGATCGTCCTCGACGATCCCTTCGTTGACCAGCTGATGGCCATCAAGCAGCACGCCTGGAACGCCCGCCAGGCGGCCGGCGACGTGTCGGTCTTCATCTCCAACCCGCTTGCCGGCATGCCGCTGCCGGAAAATCCCCTCGTCGCCTACACGATCCTCATGACCCGGACGGAGACGTCCTGGGCTGCGGTCGAGCAGCTTGCCGCGAGCCTGTCCCTGCCCCCGAGCTTCGCGGAAGCCATGCAGAAGGCGCGCAGCGGCTTCTTCGACCCGGAGTTCGCGAAGGTCCGCATGGCGACCCTGAACGCGCTGATCGCCAAACAGCCGCCGGGCTTCACCCCCAGCCAGTGGACGCAGGTCGCCGTGCCCAGGCTCGGGATGATCCTGTCTGCGGCTGATGCGGCACTCAATGTGGCCGGCGATCATTCGGAAGCCGCCCGGGCAGCCGCCTTCCGGAGCCTCATCGGACAGCTCTCCGCCCTTGGCCTCGCGCTCGCCTTCGCCATCGCCGCGCTCGTCCTGATGGCGCGGCGGGTGATCGGTCCGCTGACCGAGATCAAGGACTCCATGCTGCGCCTCGCCAATGGCGACACCTCGGTGGAAAGCCGGTTCACCGCCCGCAAGGACGAGATCGGCGCCCTCGCCAGTGCCATGCAGACCTTCAAGGACAACATGCTGGAAGCCGAGCGCCTGCGCGCCGAACAGGGCGCCGTCGCCGCGCGCAGCGCCGCGGAACGGCGGGAAGCCATGCTGCAGCTCGCCGACGCCTTCCAGGGCACGGTGGGCGGCATCGTCCAGACGGTCTCGCGCGCTTCCGCCGAACTGGAGGCCGCGGCCACCAGCCTGTCAAAGACGGCGGAGAACACCCAGGGCCTCGCCACCGTCGTCGCCTCGGCCTCGGACGAGGCTTCCGCCAATGTCCAGTCCGTCGCCGGCGCCGCCGAGGAAATGGCGAGTTCGGTCAGCGAGATCGGCCGCCAGGTCGAGGAATCGAGCCGCATGTCGGGCGAAGCCGTCAAGCAGGCGGAGAAGGCCGACCAGCGCATCGCCGCGCTGTCGCAGGCGGCCGGGCGCATCGGCGACGTGGTGAAGCTGATCACCGCCATCGCCGAGCAGACCAACCTCCTCGCCCTCAATGCCACCATCGAGGCAGCCCGCGCCGGTGAGGCCGGCAAGGGCTTCGCGGTGGTCGCCTCGGAGGTCAAGCAGCTTGCCACGCAGACGGCCAAGGCCACCGAGGAGATCGGTGCCCAGATCGCCATGATGCAGGCGGCGACGCAGGATTCCGTCGCCGCGATCAAGGACATCGGCGCGACCATCGACCATCTCGCCGGCATCGCCGCGGCCATCGCCGCCGCCGTGGAGGAACAGGGCGCGGCGACGCAGGAGATCTCGCGCAACGTCCAGGAAGCCGCCCAGGGCACCGCCGAGGTCGCCAGCAACATCGCCAGCGTCAACAGCGGCGCCGCCGAGACCGGCTCGGCCTCGACCCAGGTGCTGAGCTCGGCCCAGTCGCTGTCCCGCGAGAGCGAGGTTCTGCAGCGGGAGGTGGCGCGCTTCATCGAGACGGTGAAGGCCGCCTGATCCCAGCCCGTCACGCAGGCTTGATTGTCCAAGCGACGGCCGCTCCGTGATGGTGCGGCCGTTCGCATTCGAGAGACCCCGCCATGCGCCTGACCCGCCGGCTCGCAGCCCTGTCCAGCCTCGCCGCCGTCGCCGGGCTCGCCCTCCCCCAGGCCCTCCGGGCGCAGGAGGGCTGGTATCCGCTGAAGGACGCGACCGGCCGGCCCATCCAGAATTTCCGCCTGCCCATCGAGCTGCAGACAGAGATCATGGCCCTTGAGAATGCCGTCACCTTCGGCGCGCGCCTGGCCGACGTCACGATCATCGAGGTCTTCGATTCGAACTGTCCCTATTGCCGGGTCGCCGCCCGCGACGTGACCCAGATGCTGGCGCGCGACCGCGAGCTCGCCGTCACCATCATCAATGCGCCGAGCCTTGGCCTGCCGTCGGTTCTGGCGGCGCGGGTGGAATATGCCGTCAAGGTCCTCGGCGGTGTCGACAAGGCCCGCGCCTTCCATGAGGCCTCGATGCGCGCGCGCGGCCTCTTCGACGGGCTGCGAGCCCTTGATGTCGCCGCCGATCTCGGGCTCGATCGCAAGGCTGTCGAGGACCTCGCGGACCGGCCCGAATCCGGCCGGGTCGTCGCCCAGGCGGTGCGCCTCGCCAATGCCAGCAACCTCGCCGCGACCCCGTCCTGGTTGATTGCCGGGACCGCCGTGATCGGCTGGCCGGGCCGCCCGACCATGGAGGCCATCGTCGGATCGATCCGCGATTGCGACAAGCCGGTCTGCACCTAGGCGGGCAGCCGCCTGACGCTCGTGACCTCGCCATAGGATTTGTCGCGGATGCGGGCGATGGCGCCGCTGAGCGGCTCCGCCACCACCATCATGTGATGGCCGTTGGCATGGAGCAGGGCATCGGGGCCGGCGACGATGCCCACATGGCCCTTCCAGAAGACCAGATCGCCGCGCCTGAGGGCGGTCACGTCGCCATCGAAGGCGACGGCTGCGCCGACGGCCTTCTCCTGCATGTCGGTATCGCGCGGCACGGCGATGCCACAGGCCTCCAGCGCCGTCTGCACCAGGCCGGAGCAATCGATGCCGAGGCTGGTGCGACCGGCCCACAGATAGGGCGTGCCGAGATAGCTCTCCGCCACCACGACGAAGTCGCTCGCGACCCGGTCGAGCGGTTCAAGATGGGCCGCGATGACATGCGCCCCCGTATCCGTCACCGCGAATTGGCTGGTCTCCCGTTCGATGGTCAGGCGGCTGTTGCGGTGGATCAGCCAGTTGGGCGGCAGCTTGATGTTCGGCCCCGGATAGAGATGGGTGCGGGAGACGGCGACCCGGTGCGTGGCCGGCGCCCGGCGTGGCCTGAAGGCCGGCGAGACGGCATAGCCGACATAGCCGTCGCGGGCCGACTGCACATAGGCGAAACCCGCGTCGTCCTCGTAGAGCACCGCCTCCTCGCCGTAGAGCAGCTCGCTGTCGCGGGCGGCATTGACGACGCGCGAGGGCGCGAGCGGCACCACAGGGAGTTCGACCCGCACGGTGCGGCCCTCGACGAAGCGGGCGCTCTCCACCTGGCCCTGAAGATGGGCGGCGGCGAGGTCGGCACGAGCGGGGGTGAGACGGCGGTCGAAGCCGGGAGGCAGGGCGAAGGTCATGGCGATCAGGCTAGCACAGGGGCGGTTAACAGGTCAGGGCGGCAGCAGCCCGGCATGTTGGGAGACAAGATCGCCGAGCCTTTCGACCGCGAGCGCGCCCTTCACCGTCCGCTGGATGACCACGTCCCGCCTGTCGTTCTCGTCGCGGCGGCGCGAAACGAGCTCGAGCTTGCCCATGCTGTCGAGGGCGCGGGTGATGACCGGCTTGGTGACACCGAGCTTGCGGGCGAGATCGCGGACGTGATGAGGCGGCGGCTCGAGATAGATGGTGAGCAGGATGGCGAGCTGACGCGACGAGAGATCGGGTTCGCCGTCGCGCACCAGGGCCAGCGACACGTCGTGCATCAGCTTCATCGCCTGGGACGGGCGCAACGCGACGGCCATGGGATACGCTACCGGAAGACGCTCGGGACAACTCGTTTCGGACCCGTATTAAAAGGCCCCGCTGCCCACTGTGCAAGCGTCATGCGCCATGGCATGAGGCGAGCGTTAACCCGGAGCGCCCTGTGGTCGCCGACCTCGCCACGCTGACGACCATGGCCCTGGCCGCCTTCACCGCCGCGACCCTCCTGCCGGGAGGATCGGAGGCGGTCTTCGTCGCGCTCCTCGCCGCTGGCACGGCCAGCCCCTGGGCGCTGTTCCTCGCCGCGGCCATCGCCAATACGGCTGGCGGCATGACGAGCTGGTGGATCGGCACACAGATCGCCCGCGGCGCCGACAGCGAGCGCGGCCATGCCTGGATGCGGCGGTTCCGGCTGCCGCCCGAGAGCTTCGCCCGCGCCACGCGGCTGTTCACCCGCTGGGGCTGGGCGACCCTGCTGCTGTGCTGGCTGCCGGTCATTGGCGACCCCATCACCCTCGTCGCCGGCATGGCGCGCTATCCCGCCCTGCCGACGGCGCTGATCACCGGCCTTGCCCGCACCCTGCGTTATGCGGCCGTCTGGGCGGCGGCCGCCGGGGTCATCGCCTGGTGGACGTGACAGGGCGGGCCCTGTCCGCGCCGCCGCCCCTGTACCTCCCCGGTGAAATGCACTAATCACGGCCCGTTCCCCGTGACTGCGAGAGGCTATCGCGATGCAGACCTACGACAGGCTCGTCACCGTCTTCGGCGGTTCGGGATTCGTCGGGCGACATGTCGTGCGTGCCCTCGCCAGGCGCGGATTCCGCATCCGCGTCGCCGTCCGCCGTCCCGATCTCGCCGGTCATCTGCAGCCGCTCGGCGCGGTGGGGCAGATCCATGCCGTGCAGGCCAATCTGCGCTACCCCGATTCGGTCCGTCAGGCCGTTGCAGGCTCGGAAATCGTCATCAACTGCGTCGGCATCCTGTTCGAGAGCGGCCGGCAGAAGTTCGATTCCGTCCAGGCCCGCGGTGCCGCGACCGTCGCCAGGGCGGCGGCCGAGGCCGGCGCCCGCCTCATCCACCTCTCGGCCATCGGCGCCGACGCCGACAGCGCGGCGCTCTATGCGCGCACCAAGGCGGCCGGCGAGGCAGCCGTGCTGCAGGAGGTCCCCGATGCGGTGATCCTGCGGCCGTCCATCGTCTTCGGACCGGAGGACGACTTCTTCAACCGTTTCGCCGGCATGGCGCAGATGTCACCGGCCCTGCCGCTGGTCGGCGGCGGCGAGACGAAGTTCCAGCCGGTCTTCGTCGGCGACGTGGCGCAGGCCGTCATGGCCGCCGTGGACGGGCAGACGAAGCCCGGCACCGTCTATGAGCTCGGCGGCCCCGCCGTGAAGAGCTTCCGCGACCTCCTGGAATTCGTGCTGGCGACGATCCAGCGCAAGCGCCTGCTGGTGTCCCTGCCCTTCGGCCTCGCCCGCCTGCAGGCCAAGATCCTGCAGATGCTGCCCAAGCCACTGCTGACCGAGGATCAGGTGGAACTGCTGCGCAGCGACAATGTCGTGAGCGCCGCCGCCAGGGCCGAGGGACGGACCCTCGAGGGCCTCGGCATCCAGCCCCAGTCGGTGGAGGCGGTCGTCCCCACCTATCTCTGGCGGTTCCGCCGCCAGGGCCAGTTCACCGAATCGACGCGCTGAGCGCCTTCAGCGCATCAGGTAGAGCCCCAGGAGCCCGGCCGAGCCGACCACGATCCGCCACACGGCGAAGAGCGTGAAACCGTGGCGGCTGACATAGTCGAGCAGGAAGCGCACCACGAAGAGGCCGGAAATGAAGGCGGCGACGAAGCCGACGCCGATCGTCGTGACGTCGGAGAAGTCCAGGATCTTGTGGTTCTTGTAGAGGTCATAGGCGAAGGCCCCCGCCATGGTCGGCATGGCGAGGAAGAACGAGAACTCGGCGGCGGCCCGCTTCGACGTTCCCATCAGCAGGGCACCGACGATGGTGGCGCCCGACCGCGAGACGCCGGGAAACAGCGCGGCGCACTGGCACAGGCCGATCTTCAGCGCCAGCCAGGGCGAGAAGCGGAAGGCATTGTCCTCGCGGACCTCGAGCTTCATCCGGTCGACGACCAGCAGGACGATGCCGCCGAGGATCAGCGCCACGCAGACCAGGTCGGGACGCTCGAACATGGCCTTGATCTGGCCGTGCAGCAGCGCGCCGAGGGCCGCTGCCGGCAGGAAGGCGACGACAACCGACACGACGAAGCGCCGCGCCCAGGCATCGGTCGGCAGGCACAGGACAACGCCAAGAAGGCGGGAGAAATAGACCAGCAGGATGGCCAGAATCGCGCCAAGCTGGATCAGCACCTCGAAGGTCTTGCCCGTCGATTTGAACCCGAGGAAATGGCCGATCAGGATCAGATGACCCGTCGACGAAACCGGAATGAACTCGGTCGCCCCCTCCACCACGCCGAGAACCAGTGCCTTGGCCAGATTGACGATGTCCATGTTGACCTCGGTCACGTCGCAACAGCCGGAACGCCGGCGCCAAGCCTGTCTTAGTCGCGACTGTCTTCATGTCCGGTTAAGCATGCGCCTCCGTGACAATGCGGAGGCGAGCATCGACGCGCCGTTTACCAAAGGTCAACCATGACGGATCGTGAAGGGGGATCGGCAAATCCTGCGGTTGTTTCCCTGCCGTCATGGCGCTATGCACCCGCCTCCACCCGCATTGTCATCGAAAAACCATATCGAGACCCTCGATTGCGGGTCGTTCAGGTCTGGGGCGCATGGGACTCACTCTCCACCATCGATTTTTCTGCCCGCATTCCCGCTTTGTGCGCCTCGTGCTTGCCGAACGTGGTCTCGAGGCGGATCTTGTCGAGGAGAAGCCCTGGGAGCGCCGGACCGAGTTCCTGCGGATCAATCCCGAGGGCACGACGCCGGTTCTGGAACTGTCGGAAGGCGTCGCCGTCCCCGGTCCCGAGGGCGTCGCCGGGTGGCTCGACGACACCGACACCCTGCCCTTCGATCGCCGCCTGATGCCCGAGGCCATCCTGCACCGCATCGAGGTGCGCCGCCTGATGCGCTGGTTCCACGGCAAGTTCTTCGAGGAAGTGTCTGGTCCTCTGGTGGAAGAGAAGATCGACAAGCGCTTCATACCGGCGGAATATGGTGGCGGCGCGCCGGACACGACGGCGCTGCGCGCCGCACGCGCCAATATCCGCTATCATCTGGCCTATGTGGGCTGGCTGGCGGCGCGCAGCGACTGGCTCGCCGGCCCCCAGATGAGCTACGCCGATCTGGCGGCTGCCGCGCATCTGTCGGTGGTGGACTATCTGGGCGAGGTTCCGTGGAACGACGACGCGGCAGCGAGGGAGTGGTATGCGCGGGTGAAATCGCGCCCGTCGTTCCGGACCCTGCTGAACGACCGCGTGGTCGGCATGCAGCCGAGCGCGAGCTACGCCGATCTCGACTTCTGAGCGACCCGGTCGCGCTGCGCGCAGCCATCGCAGCGCAGGCCCGCGCCGAAGGGTTCGACGCCATCGGCTTCACCCGGCCCGACGCCATCCCCGAGGCCGGCGAGCGCCTGGCCGCGGCCGTGGCGGCCGGGCATCACGGGTCGATGCAATGGATGGCGGACACGCTTGCGCGCCGCTCACACCCCAATGCCATGTGGCCCGAGGGCCGTTCCCTCGTCATGCTCGGCGTCAATTACGGGCCGGACGAGAACCCCCTCGACGGCCTGAGCGACCATGACAGGGGCCTGATCTCCGTCTATGCCCGCGGCGACGACTATCACGAAGTCGTCAAGGCGCGGCTCAAGGCGCTGGCCCGCTGGCTGGTGGAGGAGACGGGCTGCGAGCTCAAGGTCTTCGTCGACACCGCCCCTTTGATGGAAAAGCCCCTGGCGGCCGCCGCCGGTCTCGGCTGGCAGGGCAAGCACACCAACCTCGTCTCCCGCGACTTCGGCTCCTGGCTCTTCCTCGGCGCCGTCATGACGACCCTGGACATCCCGCCCGACGCCCCGGAGCGCGATCATTGCGGCTCGTGCCGCGCCTGCCTCGCCATCTGCCCGACCGACGCCTTTCCGCGCCCCTATGCCCTCGATGCCCGGCGCTGCATCAGCTACCTCACCATCGAGCACAAGGGCCCGATCCCGCACGAATTCCGCAAGCCCATGGGCAACCGCATCTATGGCTGCGACGATTGCCTTGCCGCCTGCCCCTGGAACAAGTTCGCCGAGACCGGGCGCAACCTGAAACTGGCGGCGCGCGACCATCTCAGGCGGCCGGCCCTCGCCGATCTGGCGAGGCTCGACGACACGGCATTCCGGGCGCTCTTCGCCAAGAGCCCGGTCAAGCGGATCGGCCGTGACCGCTTCGTCCGCAACGTCCTCGTCGCTCTCGGCAACAGCGGCGAGACCGCGCTGGCTGGCGTCGCCCTCGACCTGCTCGCCGATCCCGCCCCGGTTGTGCGCGGCGCAGCCGTCTGGGCCCTGCGGCAGCTGGCGCCGGAACGCCTGCCCGCGCGGCCGCCGGCCAGCGAGGACGATCCCGACGTGCTCGCCGAGTGGACGCCCATCCCCTAAGCTCCTGCCCGATCGCCAACCGCAAGCTCATCCCATGACGCATCTCCTCGTCTTCGGCCTCGGCTATTCATCCCGCGCCCTGCTGCGCGCCGCACCGGCGACCACCAGCCGGATCACCGCGACGGTCCGCTCGGCCGAACGGGCCGCCGCCCTGACCGCGGCGCCCGTCGAGGGGCGGGCCGTCACCGTGCTGCCTTTCGACGGCACGGCCCTGTCGCCGGACCTCGCCGCGGCCATCGGCACGGCCGATCACATCCTGGTCTCCGCCCCACCGGACGAAGCCGGCGATCCCGTCCTCAGGGCCTGCGCCGCAGCTCTTGCGGCCCATCCGGCCAAAGCCATCGCCTATCTCTCGACCGTCGGCGTCTATGGTGACCACGGCGGCGGCTGGGTGGACGAGACGACGGCGCCGAGGCCCACCAGTCCGCGCAGCATCGAGAGGCTCGAGGCCGAGCGCGCCTGGCAGGCCCTTGGACAGGCCCATGGCATCCCCGTCGCCATCCTGCGTCTCTCCGGTATCTACGGGCCGGGGCAGAACGCGCTGGTGAACATGGCCCGCGGCACGGCCCGGCGCATCATCAAGCCCGGGCAGGTCTTCAACCGGATCCATGTCGACGATATCGCCCAGGCGATCCTGGCCAGTTTTGCGAAGGGCCATGCGGGCATCGTCAATGTCACCGACGACGAGCCCTCACCCCCGCAGGACGTCATCGCCTATGCGGCGGAGCTTCTGGAGATGCCGCCGCCGCCGGAGATTCCCTTCGAAGAGAGCGGCCTCTCTCCCATGGGGCGGAGCTTCTATGCCGAGTGCAAAAGGGTCAGCAACATGAAGCTGAAGGGTGAACTCTTCGTTAAGCTGTTGCATCCAAACTTCAGGGCGGCGCTCCGGGCATTGGCCGCCGGGGGCGACGGCAGGCGCTAGGGAGTTCCGCAGAGTCATCTTGTTATTGCATTGCAGCATAGCCGCGACAGCATTGCTGCGACGCACAAATCACGGAACCATACCCCTCGTTCGTCAGCCGCAGGCCTCCCCGACGGCCGGTGCAGCGGATGACGACCGTCACCCGAGCCTTAGGGGTATGTCATGATGATCGACATCGGCATTGCAGACCTGGCCATCATTCTCATCGGTCTCGGCGTCGGCGCGGCTCTCGCGCTCTTCGTCGTCGACACGGCCAAGCAGATGAATCTGCGCACCGACCCGTAAGATCCGGGCTCAGGACGCGTCGCCGGACACGAGAAGCCGGCCCGCGGGAACGTTCAGGGCGTTCCACAGTGACTGACCGGCCGCGCGGATGGCAGGCGCGAGCGTGTAGGGGGCATTGACGGTCACCAGACCGGCTCCCGACAGGCGCTGACCGTCCACGACACGCCAGGTCGCCTCGACGGTGAGGCATTTCGGAATCGCCAGATCGGCGATCATCCGGTGGAAGCGCTTCACCTCGACCGGGTCCTTCACCGGATACCAGAGCACGAAGACGCCGGTGGCGAAGCGGCGCACCCCATGGGCCAGCGCCTCGGCGAGCCGGTCATAGTCACCGCGCCGCTCAAAGGGCGGATCGATCAGGACGAGGCCGCGGGTCTCCTTCGGCGGCAGGAAGGCCTTGGGCGCCAGCCAGCCGTCCAGGGCGATGACCTTGGCGCGCTTCTCCCGCGCGTAGAGGGCCGCCAGGGTCCGGGAATCCTCCGGGTGGAGTTCGCAGAAGGTGAGTCCGTCGACGGGGCGGGTCATCAGCCGCGCGATCTCGGGACTGCCGGGATAATGGGTCAGACGCCCGTCTGGATTGAGCCGCGCGACGACATCGAGATAGGGATCGAGGAAAGCCGCCAGCGATTCGGGCAAATCCTTGCCCCACAGACGGCCAATGCCCTCCACCCATTCCCCCGTCCGCTCGGCGGGGTCGGAGGTCAGATCATAGCGGCCGATGCCGGCATGGGTATCCACCACGCGGATCGGCGGCTCCTTCTGCATCATGTGCGCGAGGATATAGGCGAGCACGGCGTGCTTGACGACGTCGGCCGGGTTTCCCGCGTGGAAGGCGTGGCGATAGTTCATGGATGAAGGCTGTGACGGGCATTGCCGCCGCGGTCAATGTCTCATCCCCGGATGGCAACGACCAGCCAGCCGGGAACAGGCTGTCCGGCCTCGCGGCGCGTGGTCGCCGGCTCGAAGACGAGGGGACGAAGGCCGCCAGCCGCCAGCGCCGCCCGCAGAACCGGTGCAGCATGGGCATAGCGGAGCCCGTCACCGAGGATGACACCGTCGCCGTCATGGCTCTCGACGGTGAAGGCGCAGAGACCGCCAGGCGACAGGACCCGGCCTGCCTCGGCGAGGATCGGTGCGAGGTCGGCGCAGTAGATGAACACGTCGGCGGCCACCAGAAGGTCGGCGGAGGCATCGGGCAGAGCGGCCAGATGGGCCGCCAGGTCGCCGACGGCCAGGTGCTCATAGATCCCCTTGCGCCGGGCGATCTCGACCATCCGTTCAGAGAGGTCGACACCTGCGATGGTGCCGACGATGGGTGCAAAGACCTCGCCGGCCAGCCCGGTGCCGCAACCCAGATCGAGCATGCGGTCGAAGCGCAGGGGAGCGCCGGAGGCCGCGCGGACCCGCGTCACCGCCTCGATGAGGATTTCCGGGCCGCGATAGGCCAGCCCCTCGCGCAGCGCCTGCTCGAAGCGCGGCGCATAATCCTCGTAGAGAGCCGTCACATAGGCGGGTGTCATCGCCCCGGCGGCGCCGACCTCGCCGAGGCGGGCGAGCATCAGCTGCGCCCCCAGTGTGTCGGTCGGATCGCGGTCGAGCGCCTGGCGGAACGCCGCCGCAGCTGCATTGCGCTCCCCGCGCGCCACCTCGACCTCGCCGAGCGCAAACCATCCGGCGGCCCAGTGCGGCGCAATCTCCAGCGCCTGGACCAGGAGATCCGCAGCCGCTGTCAGGTCGCCGTCAGCCTTGGCCGCCATGGCGTAGTCGTAGCGGCGATCCGCGAGGAGATCGCCGGAGGAGCGCAGGGCTGGAGGCCGCATCAGTCGTCGGCCGAAAGCTTGCCCGTCGGCCGGGTCAGGAAGGCGAAATGGCCGCGGCTCTGCAGCCACCAGAGGAGGATGAGGCTGGGGATCGCCGTCAGGCAGGACAGGACGAAGAACCAGAACCAGCCCGTCTGGGCCGCGACAAAGCCGGCGGGTGCGGAGATATAGGTTCGCCCGACGGCCGAGAGCGCCGACAGCAGCGCATATTGCGTCGCCGTGTGCAGCGGCGACTGGCAGAGCGAGGAGAGATAGGCGACGAAGATCACCGTGCCGATGGCGCCGGTGAAATTCTCCGCCACGATGACGAAGGCGAGCATGGCATAGCTGGCGGGCATCACCGCCTGCAACGCGAAGACGAGGTTGGAGCCCATCTGCAGGAAGGCGGCGAGCCACAGGCAGGTCCGCAGGTCGAGACCGCGGGCGATGAAGCCGCCGGCAAAGCCCCCGGCCAGCGTCGCCGCCAGGCCGAGACCCTTGACGATGGCCGCATATTCTTCGCGCGAGTAGCCCATGCCGCGGATGACGAAGGGCCCGGTCATCGCCCCGACGAAGGCGTCGCAGAGCTTGAACAGGATGACGAAGGCGAGGACGGCGAGGGCCGCATCGCGGGTCAGGAATTCGGAGAAGGCGCCGATCGCCGCCTTCCAGACCCGCGCCAGCTGGTTCTCGCCGGCAAGGCCCCTGGCCGCTTCCGCCGAACGGCCGGGTTCGCGCGCCAGCAGCGTCGTCACCATGCCGACGGCGACGAAACCCGCCATCACCACATAGCCGAAGGTCCAGGCCGTCGCCTTGTCGAACCCCTGCACCTTCTCGAAATAGGAGACGATGAAGAGGGCGCCGGCGGTGGAGACCAGCATCCCGATGCGGTAGGCCGCGACATAGGCGCCGACGCCGGCAGCCTGTTCCGACACGTCGAGCTTCTCGACCCGGTAGGTATCAATGACGATGTCCTGCGTCGCTGAGGCAAGCGCCACCAGCACCGCCCCCAGCGCGATCATGAAGGGCGACACGTCGGGGTTCTGGAAGCCGAGGAAGACGATCGCCGCCATCAGCATGATCTGGCTGAAGATCAGCCAGCCGCGGCGGCGTCCGAACAGGCGGCAGAGGACGGGAATGTCGAGCGCATCGACGATGGGCGCCCACAGGAACTTGATCGTGTAGGGGGTTCCGACCAGGGCGAAGAGGCCGATCGTGGAAAGATTGACCGAGCTTTCCGCCATCCAGACCAGCAGGGTGGACCCGGACAGGGCCAGCGGCAGGCCGGCGGAGAACCCGAGGAACAGCACGATCAGCACGTCGCGGCGCAGATAGACCGCCGCCGCCTCGCCCCAGCTGCGCCGCGCCGCAGCCTCCGGCTCCACGGCGGCCTGACCCGTGCTCATGTCGTCCTCCGCATCCGTGCCATCGGATGAGGTGACGCGATCATGGTTAACGAAGGCTGAATCGGCCCCGCCGGAGCGGTCAGGCCCGCTGCGGCGCGGGTCCGGCGCCGGACAAGGCGGCGGCGCGGTTCGCCGTGCCGGGCCGAGCCTTACCGCTGAAGGGGACCTCGACATAGCGATGGAAGAAGGCGCCAACGGCGATCACCACGGCCGGGATCAGCACCAGCATTGCCGTCGCCTGCCAGGGCCCGCCGATGATGATCACCTTGTCGCCATTATGCATGACCATGCGGACGAGACCCAGCTTCTGGTCGAGGAAAGAGCCGCCCGTCCTGAGGAGCTGAAACAGGAAGGCATGGGTCATGTAGATGGCGAAGGACCAGCGGCCGAGGGCCTGCGGGATACGCGTCCTGAGAAGCGCCGAGGTCGGCCCGCCCTCGAAGGAGAAGACGAAGACCAGGGCGCCGAAGACCAGCGGCGCGAGAAGATGGAGCAGGCCCTGGGGCACCAGCGCCATGAAGGCGAAAGCGACCAGTGCGATGCCCGCCTCGTACCAGCCGAGGAGACGCGCCGGCAGGGTGTAGCGCAACCGCAGATCATAGACGAGGCAGCCGATCGCGAAGCCCAGGAGACAGCGCACGAAGCCCCAGTCGGAACTGACGAACAACGTCGTGGGCGACACCAGCGCGAGAAGCAGGGCGCTGCCCAGCGCCAGGGCGAGGAAGGTCTCACGCCGCAAACGGGGCCACCACAGGACCACGGCCAGGAAGACCACCGAGGTCCAGAACTCCACGGCGATGCTCCAGGCCGGGCCGTTCCAGCTCAGGCCCGGATGCAGGCCGAAGGACTGCAGGAAGGCGAGGTTGGTGAGGATCTCCAGCGGCGCGCGGCCGGCGGAGAAGGGGGCGGCTTCGATGCCGAAGGACGGGTTGATGCCCGCATAGGCGAGCTTGGCCAGTTCCAGGGCGACGAAGGCAGCCAGCACGACGACATGCATCGGCCAGAGGCGTCGGAAACGCGCGACGATGAAGCCGCGGGCCTCCGCCGACGAAGCAAGCCGGTCCTGATAGGCATGGCTGATGACGAAACCGGACAGGACGAAGAAGAAGTCGACGCCGAGCTGCAGGTTGGCGAAGGCCGGCCAGTCCTTGGCGGTGTGCAGGACTGGCACGTGAAACAACACGACGAGCCCGGCGCAGACACCGCGCCAGGCGTCGAGGGCGCGAAAGCGGGTCGGAAGAGAGGCCGGCTGTGTCATCGTTGCACAATCCTGGGACGGTCGGCAGGGCTCCCGCCTGGAAAAGCATGAGCCGTGCCGCAGCGGGCTCCGTCCATTGCCTGCAAAAAGAGCAGAGCCGTCTGCCCATTTCTTCGGCGCATTGCGCTGCAGGACGGAGCCTGCCTCGCCGACATTTTCTTGACCGAGGCCAGGCCAGAGGATGATTCAAACACGGATTCAAAGGATTGGGAGAAAAACCGGTACTGGCACAGCCGTTGCGAAGCACTCAGCGCCATCGGACGAGGATCTGGCTGCCGAGGTCCGGGGCAGACACCAGTAACGGGAACCCTCCATGTTGAACCTCAAATCGAAAGTGCTCGGCCTCTTCGCCGGCGCCGCTATGGCAGCCGGCGTCATCGCCGCGCCGGCCAAGGCGCAGGAGACGATCAAGATCGGTATCCTGCATTCGCTGTCGGGTACGATGGCCATCAGCGAGACGACGCTGAAGGACGTCATGCTCATGCTCATCGAGGAGCAGAACAAGCGTGGCGGCGTGCTCGGCAAGAAGCTCGAACCTGTCGTCGTCGATCCCGCCTCGAACTGGCCGCTCTTCGCCGAGAAGGCCCGCGAACTGATCGCCCAGCACAAGGTCGCGGTGACCTTCGGCTGCTGGACCTCGGTGTCCCGCAAGTCGGTTCTGCCGGTCTTCGAGGAACTGAACTCGATCCTGTTCTATCCCGTGCAGTACGAGGGCGAGGAATCCTCGCCGAACATCTTCTATACCGGCGCCGCCCCGAACCAGCAGGCGATCCCGGCTATCGACTATCTCCTCGCCGAGGGCGTGAAGCGCTTCGTCCTGGAAGGCACCGACTACGTCTATCCCCGCACCACCAACCGCATCCTCGAAGCCTATCTTCTCTCCAAGGGCATCAAGGCCGAGGACATCTCCACCAACTACACGCCCTTCGGCCATTCCGACTGGCAGACGCGCGTCGCGGCCATCAAGCGCTTCGGCTCGACCGGCGTGAAGACCGCGGTCGTCTCCACGGTCAACGGCGACGCCAACGTCCCCTTCTACAAGGAACTCGGCAACCAGGGCGTCAAGGCGACCGACATTCCCGTCGTCGCCTTCTCGGTCGGTGAAGAGGAACTGGCCGGCATCGACACCAAGCCGCTGGTCGGCCACCTCGCCGCCTGGAACTACTTCCAGTCGGTCGACACCCCGGCCAACCGCGACTTCATCGCCCGCTGGCGCGCCTTCAAGAAGAACGAGCGGGCCGTCACCAACGATCCGATGGAAGCCCATGTCATCGGCTTCGCCATGTGGGTGAAGGCGGTCGAAGCCGCCGGCACCACCGATGCGACCGCCGTGCGCCGCGCCATGATCGGCATCGCCGTGCCGAACCTGACCGGCGGCATCTCGACCATGATGCCGAACCATCACATCACCAAGCCGGTGCTGATCGGCGAGATCCAGGAGAACGGCCAGATCCAGACGGTCTGGCAGACTCCCGGCACCGTCGTGGCCCAGGAATGGTCGCCGCATCTGGAAGGCTCGCGCGACCTCATCGCCGACCACCGTCCGCCGATGAACTGCGGCAACTTCAACGTCCGCACCGGACGCTGCGGCGGCGCCCAGCGCTGAGCCCGGCCTGACGACAGGGGGCGCGCCGGCAGCGGCGCGCCCCTTCTTCCCCTGCACTGCTACGCAACGAGGGCCGAGCTTGAACGCGTCAACACGATCCGGTCTCGACTCCGGCTCCGGGACCTTGCTCCCCTGCTCCCCTCCGCCCGCTGCGCGGGACAAGGGCATCGGCCCTATCCGCGCCCTGTCGGCGTCCCTTGTCGCCGCCCTCGTCGCCTTCCTCCTGATCCTTGCCGGTCCGGCGCGGGCGCAGGACAATGCCGCCCTCGTCCAGCGCTTCGCCACCGAGAGCTTCAACGACATCGTCGGCGCCGTGAACGGCCTCGCCACCTCCGGCTCGCCGCGGGCCGCCCCCGTCATCGAGGCGCTGCGCGACGGCCGCCTCGTCTACCGCGCCGGCGACCGCCAGGTCTTCATCCGCCGCCCCGACAATTCCTTCGTCAGCGCCCTCACCGGTGAGCCGGCGGCCGATATCGGCACCACCCGCACCGTGCGGCTCAACAACAATGTCCGCCGCGCCATCGACGCGGCCGTCGGCGCCCTGTCGCTGCTCCACCCCGACCCCGCCCGCCGCACCAGCGCCGCGGAAGCCGTTTTCAAGTCGCGCGACAGCGCGGCGCTGGCCGCCCTGGACGCGGCCCTCGGCCAGGAGCGTGACCCCCGCATCAGGAAGCTGATGGAGGAGGCGCGCGCCGCCGTGGTCGTCGCCAACCCGCAGGCCGCCGAAGCCGACCGCATCGCCGCCATCGGCATCATCCAGCGCCGCGGTGATCAGGACGCCCTCGCCATGCTCGGCTCGCTGCCGGCGACGACACCGCCGCTGGTGCGCGAGGCGGCCGAGAGCGCCGCGGTCGGCATCCGCCGCACCCTGGCGGTGTGGGAGGCCGGCCAGAACGTCTGGCACGGCATTTCCCTCGGCTCGGTCCTGCTGCTCGCCGCCATCGGCCTTGCCATCACCTTCGGGGTCATGGGCGTGATCAACATGGCCCATGGCGAGATGGTGATGATCGGCGCCTACACGACCTTCGTGGTGCAGCAGACCATCCGCACCGTCGCCCCTGGCCTGATGGATGCCTCGCTCTTCATCGCCCTGCCCATGGCCTTCCTCGTCGCCGGTGCCATCGGCGTCGCCATCGAGCGGCTCATCATCCGCCATCTCTATGGCCGGGCGCTGGAGACGCTGCTTGCCACCTGGGGCGTCAGCCTCGTGCTGCAGCAGGCGGTGCGCACCTGGTTCGGCCCCACCAACCGGGAGGTGACGACGCCGTCGTGGATGTCCGGCTCCATCGAGGTCGGCCATCTCGCCATCACCGCCAACCGGCTCGCCATCATCATCTTCGCTGTCATCGTCTTCGCCGCCCTGCTGCTGTTCCTCAAGCGCACGCCCTTCGGACTGCAGACGCGGGCGGTGACCCAGAACCGACGGATGGCGGGGGCCATGGGCATCCGCACCAACTGGGTCGACGCCTTCACGTTCGGTCTCGGTTCGGGGATCGCGGGGCTCGCCGGCGTGGCGCTGAGCCAGATCGACAATGTCTCGCCCAATCTGGGCCAGGCCTACATCATCGACAGTTTCATGGTCGTGGTCTTCGGCGGCGTCGGCAATCTCTGGGGCACGCTGGTCGCCGCCATGACGCTCGGCATCGCCAACAAGTTCCTCGAACCCTATGCCGGCGCGGTGCTGGGCAAGATCCTGCTCCTCGTCTTCATCATCCTGTTCATCCAGAAGCGTCCCCGGGGCCTCTTCGCCCTCAAGGGCCGGGCGGTGGAATGATGCTCACCCGGTTTCTCTTCGAAAGGATCGACCGTGGCGGCTGGGTCTTTCTGCTGCTCCTCGGCATCGCCGCCGTCCTCGTACCGGTGCTGAACCTCGCCGTGCCGCCGGGATCGATGTTCCACGTGTCGAACACGGCCGTGGGGCTCTGGGGCAAGTACATGACCTATGCCCTGCTCGCGATCGCGGTCGATCTGGTCTGGGGCTATTGCGGCATCCTCTCCCTCGGCCACGGCGCCTTCTTCGCCCTCGGCGGCTATGCCATGGGCATGTATCTGATGCTGCAGATCGGTCCGCGCGGTGTCTATGCCCATCCGACCCTGCCGGATTTCATGGTCTTCCTGAACTGGACGGAACTGCCCGTCGCCTGGTGGGGCTTCTCCTCCTTCCCCTATGCCATGCTGATGGTGGCCCTGGTGCCGGGCCTCCTCGCCTTCGTCTTCGGCTGGTTCGCCTTCCGCTCCCGCGTCACCGGCGTCTATCTGTCGATCATCACCCAGGCGCTCACCTATGCGCTGATGCTCGCCTTCTTCCGCAACGATATGGGCTTCGGCGGCAATAACGGCCTCACCGACTTCAAGGACATTCTCGGCTTCAACATCCAGAGCCAGACGACCCGGGCGGTGCTCTTCTCGCTCTCGGTCCTGGCATTGATGGCCGGCTATCTCGTCGCCCGCGCCATCGTCACCTCGAAGGCCGGCAAGATCATCATCGCCATCCGCGACGCCGAGCCGCGCACCCGCTTCCTCGGCTACCGGGTGGAGAACTTCAAGCTCTTCGTCTGGACGGTCTCGGCGGTCATGGCCGGCATCGCCGGCGCGCTCTACGTGCCCCAGGTCGGCATCATCAATCCGAGCGAATTCTCCCCCGCCAATTCCATCGAGGCCATCGTCTGGGTGGCGGTTGGTGGCCGCGGCACGCTGGTCGGCGCGGCCCTTGGCGCCGGCCTCGTCAACTTCGCCAAGAGCTGGTTCACCGGCGCCTTCCCGCAGGGCTGGCTCTTCGCCCTCGGCGGCCTGTTCATCTTCGTCACACTGTTCCTGCCGAAGGGCATCCTCGGCACCTTCACCGATTGGTGGAAGCGCCGCGGCGAGGCCCGCAAGCCGCCAACCGCCTCGCCGGCGAGCCAGCCGGCGGAATGAGGACGGGCCCATGCTGATCGACCCGATGGAAACCCAGCTGCCCGCCGATCCCGTCAAGGCGATCGAGCGCCCGCAGGTGGTTACCCAGTCGCTGCTCTATCTCGACGGCGTCTCGGTGAGCTTCGACGGCTTCCGCGCCATCAACAATCTGTCGCTGATCATCGCCCCCGGCGAGATGCGCGCCATCATCGGCCCCAACGGCGCCGGCAAGACGACGATGATGGACATCATCACCGGCAAGACCAAGCCGGATACGGGCGACGTCATCTTCGACGGCCAGGTCGACCTCACCCAGCTCGACGAGACGGCCATCGCCAATCTCGGCATCGGCCGCAAGTTCCAGAAGCCCACTGTGTTCGAGATGCACACGGTGGAGGACAATATCGAGATGGCGGTGAAGGCCGACCGCACCGTCTTCGGCACGCTGTTCTCGCGCCATTCCGCCGAGATCTGGCGACGCGTCGACGAGCTCCTCGGCATCGTCCGGCTCGGCGATCACCGCAAGCGCCTCGCCGGTGACCTCTCCCACGGCCAGAAGCAGTGGCTGGAGATCGGCATGCTGCTGGCGCAGGACCCCAAGCTCCTGCTCGTCGACGAGCCTGCCGCCGGCATGACCGACGTGGAGACCGGCGCAACGGCCGAGCTCCTGAAGGACATCGCGCGGACCCATTCCGTCGTCGTAGTCGAGCACGACATGGGCTTCATCCGCGAACTCGGGGTCAAGGTCACCTGCCTGCACGAGGGTTCGGTCCTCGCCGAGGGCAGCCTCGACCAGGTCAGCGCCGACGAGCGGGTGATCGAGGTCTATCTGGGGCGGTGACCATGCTGGAAGTGAAGAACGTCGACCTCCATTACGGCGCGGCCCAGGCCCTGCGTGACGTCTCCGTCGTGGTTGAGCCTGGCAAGGTCACCTGCGTCCTCGGCCGCAACGGCGTCGGCAAGACATCGCTGATGCGCGCCATTATCGGCCATCAGCCGATCTCCGGCGGCGAGATCCTCTGGGAGGGCCGCGACATCACCCGCATGCCGCCCTTCGAACGGGCGCGCCGCGGCATCGCCTATGTGCCGCAGGGCCGCGAGATCTTTCCGCTCCTCACCGTGAAGGAAAATCTCGAAACCGGATTCGCGCCGCTGAAGCGCGCCGACCGCACCATCCCCGACGACATCTTCTCCCTTTTCCCGGTGCTCAAGGACATGCTGGGCCGCCGCGGCGGCGACCTGTCCGGCGGCCAGCAGCAGCAACTCGCCATCGGCCGGGCCCTGGTCACCCGCCCGCGCCTCATCGTCCTCGACGAGCCGACAGAGGGCATCCAGCCCTCGATCATCAAGGATATCGGCCGCGCCATCGATTATCTGCGCAGCAAGGGCGATATCGGCATCCTGCTGGTCGAGCAATATCTCGACTTCGCCGAGGACCTGGGCAACCGGTTCTACGTGATGGAGCGCGGCCGCGTCGTGGTGCAGGGGCTCAAGGGCGAGGTCGATCGTAATGCCCTGCATCGGAGCATGGCCATCTGAGGGCCTCAGAGCCGGCAGGTGATCAGCCCCTTTGCCGATTCAATGTCCGGCGCGCTTCGTCTATCGTGCCGCACCGGAGAGCACATGCATGTCTGAAGGCCCCTTCTCGCGCGGCGTCGTCGCCGCCCCCCATGCCGCGGCGGCGGAAGCCGGGCGGCAGATCCTCGCCGAGGGCGGCAACGCCATCGAGGCGATGATCGCCGCGGCGGCCACCATCGCCGCCGTCTACCCGCACATGACCCATCTCGGCGGCGATGGCTTCTGGCTCATCCACCAGCCGAGCCGGCGGGTTCACGGCATCGAGGCCTGCGGCTTTGCCGGCGAGCGGGCGAGCCTCAAGTCCTATCTCGACAAGGGCCATGACGAGATTCCGACGCGCGGGCCCCTGGCGGCCCTGACCGTTCCCGGCGCCGTCGGCGGCTGGCGCCTCGCCAATGCCATGGCCAAGGCTTCGGGCGGCACCCTGCCGCGCACGGTCATGATGGAGCCGGCGATCCGCGCCGCACGCGAGGGCTACAAGGTCAGCCGGTCGCAGGCGAGCCTCACCGTCGACAAGCTCTACGAGCTGAAGGACTGCCCCGGCTTCGCCGAGACCTTCCTCGTCGGCGGCAAGCCGCCGGCCGAAGGGACGGTGATGAAGCAGCCGGCCCTTGCCGATTCGCTCGAACATCTGGCCCGGGCGGGCTTCCAGGACGCCTATCGCGGCGACGTCTCGCGCGAGCTCGCCCGCGACCTCGAGGAAATGGGCTCGCCCGTCACCCGCGCCGACCTGCAGGCCTATTACGCCGTCGAGCGTACGCCACTGACCCTGGCGCACAGTTTCGGCGACATCCACAATATGCCGCCGCCGACGCAGGGGCTCGCCTCGCTGATGATCCTCGGCATCGTCGACCAGCTGGAGGCCATGCACGGCGCGGTGCGGCCCGACACGGTCGCCTTCGTCCACCGCATCGTCGAGGCGACGAAGCGCGCCTTTCTCGTGCGCGACCGCTTCGTCACCGATTTCGACCGGCTCGACGGCCTGCCACTCGACCACCTGCGCGCCGAGGCGCTGCGGGCTGAGGCCGGTGCGGTCGCCCTCGACCGCGCCCTGCCCTGGCCGCACAGGGCCGCGCCCGGCGACACGATCTGGATGGGCGCGGCGGATTCGGAAGGCCGTGTCGTCTCCTATATCCAGTCGATCTACTGGGAGTTCGGCTCGGGCTGCGTGTCGAAATCGACCGGCTTCCTGATGCAGAACCGCGGTGCGAGCTTCGTCCTCGACCCCAAGGCGCTCAATCCGCTGGAGCCGGGCCGTCGCCCCTTCCACACGCTCAACCCCGCCATGGCGCAACTGAAGGACGGCCGCGTCCTCGCCTATGGCACCATGGGGGGCGAAGGCCAGCCGCAGACGCAGGCGCAGATCTTCGAGCGCCATATCCGTCACGGCCAGCCGCTGGAGGAAGCCCTCGACGCACCCCGCTGGCTGCTCGGCCGCACCTGGGGTTCCTCGGTCACCAGCCTGCGCTTCGAGAACCGCTTCGACGAGAGCCTCGTGCGCCAGCTCGGTACCATGGGCCACCAGACAGCGATCCTCGACGAGGCCTATTCCGATACGATGGGCCATGCCGGCGGTGTCACGCTTCACAAGGACATGTCGCTGTCGGGGGCCCATGATCCGCGCGCCGACGGCGGCGCCGCGGGTCTCTAGGCGAGGTCGCCCGGCCGGGCTGCCCGGCCGCGACCTCGCATCGGCGGACCAGAGCGCGTATGGTCCGCGCTCCCGAGCGCCAGTGAAGACCCGCCATGGATTCGTCTCTCCCCGAAAGTCGCGCCAAGCGGCAGGCCGTCAGCCGAGGCCCCCTGGTCGAGGCTTCCATCCTCGCCGCCGACCTGCAGGCTATCAAAGTCGCCGCTGGCAAGACCCAGGACGCACGGGCGGAGGTGGTCCAGATCCTCAAGCGCCGGCTGGCCGAAGCCCGTCGGACCGCCGAGGAGCGCCTGATCGCGACGTCCGACGGCCGCGGCTGCGCCGAGGCCCTGTCGCATTTCCAGGACGATGTGATCCGCGCCCTCTACCGCTGGATCATGGACCAGCTCTACCCCTCCGAGAATCCCTCGTCCGGCGAACGCATGGCCATCGTCGCCACCGGCGGCTACGGCCGCGGAATGCTGGCGCCGGGCTCGGATATCGACCTCTTGTTCCTGCTGCCCTACAAGCAGACGGCCTGGGGCGAGAGCGTCGCTGAGGCCATGCTCTACTGCCTCTGGGACATGGGCCTGAAGGTCGGCCATGCCACCCGCTCCGTCGACGAATGCATCCGCCAGGCCCGCACCGACTTCACCATCCGCACGGCGCTGCTCGAGGCGCGCTACATCCTCGGCAATGCGCAGCTCTTCGGTGAACTGGAGCGGCGCTTCGACGCCGAGGTCGTCCGCGACACTGTCCCCGAATACGTTGCCGCCAAGCTCGCCGAGCGCGACGAACGCCACCGCAAGACCGGTCAGTCGCGCTATCTGGTCGAACCCAATGTCAAGGACGGCAAGGGCGGCCTGCGCGACCTCCACACCCTGTTCTGGATCGCCCGCTACGCCTACCGCGTGAAGACCGACGAGGAACTTGCCAAGAAGGGCGTCTTCACCCGCCGCGAGGCGCAGATGTTCCGCCGCTGCGAGACCTTCCTGTGGACCGTGCGCTGCCACCTGCATTTCCTCACCGGCCGGTCCGAGGAGCGCCTGTCCTTCGACCTGCAGCGGGAATTGGCTCCCCGCCTCGGCTATCGCGGTCATAACGGCCTGGTCGATGTCGAGCGCTTCATGAAGCACTATTTCCTCATCGCCAAGGATGTCGGCGATCTCACCGCCATCCTCTGCGCCGAGCTGGAAGAGCGGCACGAGAAGCCCGCCCCGGTCCTCGATCGCTTCATCGCGCGGCTCCGGCCGAAATCGCGCCGCGGCTTCAAGGAGAGCCCGGATTTCCAGATCGACCACGACCGCATCACGGTTGCGGACGATCAGGCCTTCGCCCGCGATCCCGTCAACCTCATCCGCATGTTCTGGCTGGCGGATCGCTACAACCTCGCATTTCACCCCGACGCCATGCGGCTGCTCACCAAGTCGCTGAAGCTGGTCGACGACAGGCTCCGCAACGACCCGGCGGCGAACCAGCTGTTCCTGTCCATCCTGACCTCCGCCAACACGCCGGAAATCGTGTTGCGGCGCATGAACGAGGCGGGCCTGCTCGGCCGTTTCGTGCCGGATTTCGGCCGCGTCGTCGCGATGATGCAGTTCAACATGTACCACCACTACACGGTGGACGAGCATCTGCTGCGTTGCATCGGCATCCTCCAGCAGATCGAGCGCGGCGGCGATCCAGGCCTCGGCCTCGCCGCCGATCTCGTGAAGACGATCCAGCCGCGCAACCGCGACCTGCTCTATGTGGCGCTCTTCCTGCATGACATTGCCAAGGGGCGGCCCGAGGACCATTCGACGGCCGGCGCGAAGATCGCCCGCAAGCTCTGCCCGCGCTTCGGCCTCAATGCGCTGGAGACGGAGACGGTCGCCTGGCTGGTCGAGCAGCATCTGGTCATGTCGACCATCGCCCAGTCGCGCGACCTTGCCGAGCGCAAGACCATCGAGACCTTCGCCAATGTCGTCCAGTCGCTGGAGCGGATGAAGCTGATGCTGATTCTCACCACCGCCGACATCATGGCGGTGGGCCCTGGCGTCTGGAACGGCTGGAAGAGCCAGCTCCTGCGCACGCTCTACTACGAGACCGAGCCGGTCGTGACCGGCGGCTTCTCGGAGGTCAACCGCTCCCGCCGCGTCGAGATCGCCCAGGAGGAGTTCCGGCGCGCCGTCCCGGCCCGGTTGCCCGTGCTCTCCGGCGATGCGCTGGAGACCTATGTCGGCCGGCACTATGCTGCCTACTGGCTCAAGGTCGACCTCGCCACCAAGATCGAGCATGCCCGCTTCCTCAAGCAGGCCGAGGACGAGGGACGTTCCCTCGCCACCCGGGTCGAGCTCGTCGCCGGCCAGGGCGTCATCCACCTCACCGTCCTCGCGCCGGACCACCCGCGGCTGCTGTCGATCATCGCCGGGGCCTGCGCCGCGACAGGCGCCAACATCGTCGGCGCGCAGATCTACACGACCACGGACGGCCTCGCCCTCGACACCATCTCGATCACCCGCGCCTTCGACCGTGACGAGGACGAGGAACGCCGGGCCGGACGCATCGCCGACGCCATCGAGAAGGCCCTGCGCGGCGAAATGAAGGTCGGCGAGGCGGTGGCCGCCGCCGCCAAGAAATCGGCCGCGCGCCATCGCTCGCGGACGTTCCGGATCGCCCCGGACGTCGCCATCAACAACACCTGGTCGACCCGCTACACCGTGATCGAGGTCTCCGGCCTCGACCGTCCGGGCCTCCTCCACGACCTCACCTCGGCCCTGTCGCGCCACAGCCTGAACATCGCGTCCGCCTATGTCGCGACCTTCGGCGAGCGCGCCGTCGACGTCTTCTACGTCACCGACCTGATGGGTGCGAAGATTCAGTCGGCCCAGCGCCAGACGGCGATCCGCAAGGTGCTGACCAACGTGCTGGAGGATGAGGGCGCGCGCTGACCTTCCCAGGAGCCGGCGAGCCTCGAAGGACGCATTTCGGCCGTGCGGGCGCAGAGTGCATCGCTTCATGCCGCTCCGTTAACCCTGCCGAACGATGAAGGCCCTCCGCAAAATCGCCTTAACCGCCCCTTCATGGCGCCGGCTTTACCCGTGAAGAGCGGCATCAGGATGGAAAAGGGGCGGACCAGGCGGGCATGGCGCGGCGCGGCGGAAAGGGCGAGCGGATCGAACCGAGCTTCGGCACGGGGCGCGGCGGTACGGACCTGCGCGCCACGCCCGAGGATCGCCCCTGGCTGCGAGTCAGCGAAGCGCCGAAGCGCGCGCGTCCCCGCCGCAGTGATCCCGACGACGACGAGGCGCCCGTCGCCAGGGGACGGCGCCAGGCCGCCGGCCGGCACGACCGCGCCGAGAAGCCGCGTCGCCGCAAGCGCCGGGGCGTCCTCGGCACGCTGGTCATCTGGGGCGCCACCCTCTCCATCTGGGGGCTGATCGTCGTCGCCGGCATCGTCGCCTGGTATGCCGCCCATCTGCCGCCGACCCACACCCTGGAAGTGCCGCCGCGGCCGCCCAACATCGCCATCCTGGCTGCCGACGGTGCCGAACTTGCCAATCGCGGTGACACCGGCGGCGCCGCGATCCAGCTCAAGAGCCTGCCCAAACACGTCCCCCAGGCGTTGATTGCCATCGAGGACCGGCGCTTCTATTCACATTTCGGCCTCGACCTGGTCGGCCTCGCCCGCGCCGTCGTCACCAATGTCACCAATCGCGGCGTCCAGCAGGGCGGCTCGACACTGAGCCAGCAGCTCGCCAAGAACCTGTTCCTGGCGCCCGACCGCACCCTCGGCCGCAAGGTCCAGGAGGCGCTGCTCGCCCTCTGGCTGGAGCACAACTACTCCAAGGACCAGATCCTCGAGCTCTATCTGAATCGCGTCTATTTCGGCGCCGGCGCCTATGGCATCGAAGCCGCGGCGCGCCGCTACTACGACAAGCCGGCGACGGCCCTGACGCTGCAGGAGGCCGCCGTCATCGCCGGCCTCGTCAAGGCACCCTCGCGGCTGGCGCCGACCCGCAATCCCGGCGGTGCCCAGGCGCGCGCCCAGCTCGTCCTCGCCGCCATGGCCGACCAGGGCTACATCACCGAGGCCCAGGCGCAGACCGCCCGCAGCAACCCCGCCCAGGCCAGCCGCGCCATTCCCGGCGGCTCCATCAATTATGTCGCCGACTGGATCATGGACCTCATCGACGACTATGTCGGCAAGGTCGAGACCGACCTGATGGTCGAGACCACCATCGTCGGCCCGGTGCAGCAGGCGGCCGAAGCGGCCCTCGTCGAGGCGCTCGGCCGCGGCGGCCAGCGTTACAATGTGGGTCAGGGCGCCGTGGTCGTGCTCGACCGCGACGGCGCCATTCGCGCCCTCGTCGGCGGACGCGACTACGCCCAGAGCCAGTTCAACCGGGCGGTCGCGGCGCGCCGCCAGCCGGGCTCCGCCTTCAAGCCCTTCGTCTATCTCGCCGCCCTCGAGCGCGGCCTGACCCCGGACACGATGCGCAACGACGCGCCCGTCGCCATCGCCGGCTGGCGCCCCGAGAACTACACGCGCGATTATCGCGGCGAGGTCAGCATGACCACGGCCCTCGCTGCCTCGCTCAACACGGTCGCGGTGCGCCTCGGCCAGGAGGTCGGCCCGCGCAGCGTTGTGCGCACGGCCCAGAAGCTTGGCATCGGCTCGGCCCTCGCCGCCAACCCCTCCATCGCGCTCGGAACATCCGAGGTGAACGTGCTGGAACTCGTCGGCGCCTATGCCCCCTTCGCCAATGGCGGCACCGGCGTCGTCCCCCATGTCATCACGCGCATCCGCACCGCCAATGGCCGCGTGCTCTTCCAGCGCCAGCCGATGACCAACGGCCAGGTCGTCGAGCCGCGTCATGTCGCCATGATGAACGCCATGATGAACCAGACCACCGTGTCGGGCACGGCACGCACCGTCCGCCTGCCGGGCTGGATCGTCGCGGGCAAGACCGGCACCAGCCAGGAATTCCGTGACGCCTGGTTCGTCGGCTATACGGGACGCTTCGTCGCAGGCGTCTGGCTCGGCAACGACGACGGCACGCCGACGCGGCGCCTGACCGGCGGCGGCCTGCCCGTCGACATCTGGAACAGGGTCATGGCCGAGGCCCATCGCGGCCAGACCATCGTCGATCTGCCCGGAAACTGGCGCTCCTATGATGCTCCGGGCCGGATATTGCCGGGTGAAGCCCTCGACCAGCCCATGACGCTGTCACGTGTCGAACCCGGCGGCCAGCGCCGTCCCCCGCGTCCCGCCGAACCCGAAGATCGCAGCGCCGTGGTGCGCCCGCAGCAGGAGGGGGGCTTCCTCGAACGCCTGTTCCGCTAGCCCCGTGCTCTTGCGGGTCACGGCCGGAAGCCTACATGCAGGGTGTCCGGAGGCTCCGGAAGCGCAGGGGAGGAACGGTGCGATGATAAAGATCGTCTGGTGGGGAGCCTTCGTCGGCGCCGCCTTCTGGTCGGTCTTCGCCTGGATCGCCTATGCCGTGGTCGACACGGTGGGCACCGGGGCCGCGAGCGTCGGTACCGTTCCGGGCTTTCCCGCCGAACCCTTCACCTTCGCCTGGATCGCCGCCCTAGTGCATGGCCTCGGCGTCTCGGCGGTCACCGTCACCTGGCTCTTCGGGCTCGCCTTCATCTTCGGCGTGCCCCTCGTCCTGCAGCGTGTTTTCGGTCGTCGGCGCGCACAGGCGGAACTGCCGGCCCGCCACTCCTGGGGATCATCGATCCCCAGCGGCCAACCGGTCTCTGCCCCGCCGCGCGACCGCACGGCGGGACGCTGACCGCAAGCGTCATTCGAACAGTTCGGCGAATGTCAGGTCCAGCCCGGCGACGCCCCTGAGGATCTCGGACAGGTGGTGGCTCATCGCCGCCACAGCCCGTTCCGCGTCGCCATCCTCGATGGCGTTCAGGATCGCCTGATGCTGCGCGACCAGCGGGTCCATCGACCCTGGTGAATGCAGCGTCAGTGCGCAGACGCGGTCCATATGCGCCTTCTGCATTTCCACGGCGGTCCAGGCCTCCATGCAGTCGGCTCCTTCTGCCAGGGCAATATGGAAAAGGCTGTCGAGCCGCTGGAAACCGGCATGGTCGCCCGCCTGCGCCGCCGTCTCCTGGGCGGCGATCAGCGAGGCCGCGCGGTCGCGATAATGCGCGTCGAACCGCTCGCAGGCGCGCCTGACGATGGCGACCTCAATCGCCTCGCGGATGAAGCGGGCGTCGAGCATGCGGCGGACGGAGAGCTTCACCACCACCGTGCCGCGCTGCGGCTGGACGTCGAGGAGCCCCTGCCGCATCAGCGCGATGAAAGCCTCGCGCACCGGCTGCCGCGACACCTGGAACCGCTCGGCGATCTCCGACTCCGACAGGCGCTCACCGGGCCGGATCGTCAGGTCGATGATGCCGGCGCGCAATTCGCGCTCGACCCGCGCCGCAGCACTCTCCTGCAGGCGCGGCAGGGACTGGATCGGAACTGCGATCGTCATCGGCCCATCATCCCCGTTTTCTTCTCTTGAACTTCCATACAAGTGCATACTAGAATTGCCGCGGATCAGGAAGTCCGCATTTCGCAAGGCTCCGATCGCCACGTTCCCCGCCGCAAGAAGGGAACATCGTTTCCACCGGGAGGATCCCATGCTGACACGCCGCATCTTCGTGTCCACCGCTGGCGCCATCATCGCCAGCCCCGCCGTCATCGGTCGGCCTGCCGCCGCCCAGACCACTGTCACCCTGCGCTCCACGGACATTCATCCCGATGGTTATCCGACCATCGATGCGGTGAAATTCATGGGTCAGCTGCTGGAGCAGCGCACCAGCGGCCGCATCAAGATCAACGTGTTCCACTCGGCCCAGCTGGGCCAGGAGCGGGACACGATCGACCAGACCCGTTTCGGCGTCATCGACATGAACCGCATCAACATGGCGCCGTTCAACAATCTGATCGCCTCGACCAACATTCCCTCGCTGCCCTTCATCTTCCGGTCGGTCGCGCATATGCGCAAGGTCATGGACGGTGCGATCGGCGACTCGATCCTCAACGACTTCTCCGCCCATGGTCTCGTCGGCCTCGCCTTCTACGATTCGGGCTCGCGGTCCTTCTACAATTCCAAGCGCCCGATCACGACGCCCGCCGACATGCGCGGCATGAAGATCCGCGTCCAGCAGTCGGACATGTTCGTCGCCCTGGTTCAGGCTCTCGGCGCCAACGCCACGCCGATGCCCTTCGGCGAGGTCTTCACCAGCCTGCAGACCGGCGTCATCGACGGGGCCGAGAACAACTGGCCGAGCTACGAATCGACCCGCCACTTCGAGGTCGCCAAGTTCTATTCGCTCTCCGAGCACTCGCTCAGCCCCGAGGTTCTGGTGATGTCGAAGCGCTCCTTCGACAGGTTCAACGCCGCCGACCAGGCCCTCGTCCGCGCCGCGGCGAAGGAATCGGTCGCCAAGATGCGCGAGCTCTGGGATGCCCGCGAGAAGGCCTCCGAGGCCAAGGTCCGCGCCGGCGGCGCTGTCATCAACACCGTGGAGAAACAGCCCTTCATCGACGCCATGAAGCCGGTCTACGACCGCTTCGTCACCGACGCCAAGATGAAGGAACTCGTGGCGCGCATCCAGGCCCTGACCTGACGCTGCCCCCAGGCAACGAGGCCCGCCGTCCCGGCACGGCGGGCCTTTCGCATGACCTCTCAGGCGAAAGCCGATCTCCATGCACGTCCTCCTGACACGACTAGACCGCCTGACGGCCACCCTCAGCCGGGTCTCGCTCCTCATCGCGGGAACGGGCCTTGTCGTGATGACCGTGCTCGTCTTCTGGAGCATTTTCGGTCGCTACGTCCTCAACAACACGCCGACCTGGACCGAGCCGGCGGTCCTCTTGCTGATGAGCTGGTTCATCCTGCTCGGCGCCGCGTCCGGTGTGCGCGAGCGCGGCCATATCGGCTTCCAGATCGGCCTGGCGGCATCCCCGCCGCCCCTGCGCTTCGTCCTCAAGCTCTTCACCGAGATCCTTCTTATCGGCTTCGGATTGGCCATGCTCGTCTATGGCAGCCAACTCGCCATCGGCACCTGGAGCGCCATCACACCGATGATCGGTATCAGCCAGGGGTGGGACTATGTCCCTGTTGCGGTGAGCGGCGCGATGATTGCGCTCTTCTCCTTCGAACGCCTGCTGATGGTGCTGTCCCGCACCGACGAGGCGGTCGCACCGCCCCTATCCTCCATCGAGCCGATCTGAGGGCGCCGCAATGGAACTGGCGATCCTCTTCGGCACCTTCACCGTTCTGATCCTGATCGGCATGCCGATCGCCTTCTGCCTCGGCGTCGCGTCGCTGGCCACCGTCCTCTACATGGACGTGCCACCGGTGGTGATCTTCCAGCAGATGAATTCGGGCATGAACGCCTTCGCCATGATGGCGATCCCCTTCTTCATCTATTCCGGTGACCTGATGATCCGCGGCGGCATCGCCGAGCGGCTGATCGCCTTCGCGGCCTCCCTTGTAGGTCACCTGCGCGGCGGGCTCGGCCAGGTCAATGTCCTGACATCCACCATGTTCGGCGGCATTTCGGGCTCGGCCGTTGCCGATGCTTCCGCCGTCGGCGGCCTGATGATCCCGCAGATGGTCAAGCGCGGTTATGATGCCGACTACGCCGTCAACGTCACGGCCAACGCGGCGATCATCGCCCTGCTGATTCCGCCCTCGCACAACATGATCATCTACTCGCTGGCGGCGGGGGGGAACCTGTCGATCGCCGACCTGTTCACCGCCGGAATCGTTCCCGGCCTGATGCTGGCGGGCGCCCTGATGGTCGCGGCCTATGTCGTGGCCCGCCAGCGCGGCTATCCCACCGGCGTTTTTCCCGGCTGGATGATGGTCGGCCGCACGCTTGTGATCGCCGCCCCCGGCCTGATCCTCATCGCCATCATCTTCGGCGGTGTCCGCTCGGGCGTCTTCACGGCGACGGAAAGTTCCTGCGTCGCGGTCGTCTATGCCTTGACCATCACCGTCCTCGTCTATCGCCAGCTGAGCTGGACCGATTTCGTCGAGGCAACGCTCGGCGCCGTGCGCACCACGGCAATGGTACTGCTCGTCATCGGCACGGCGGCGGCCTTCGGCTGGCTCATGGCCTTCCTGCAGGTCCCGGCCCAGACGGTCGCCTTCATGAAGAGCATCACCGACGACCCGATCATGATGCTCCTGCTGATCAACGTCATCCTGCTCTTCCTCGGCACCTTCATGGACATGGCGCCGATGATCATCATCCTGACGCCGATCCTGCTGCCCGTGGTGAAGGCCTTCGGCGTCGATCCCATCCATTTCGGCGTCATCCTGATCCTCAATGCCGGCATCGGCCTCAACACCCCACCGGTCGGCTCCGTGCAGTTCGTCGCCTGCGCCATCGGCAAGGTGTCGATCGGCGAAAGCATGCGCACCATCTGGCCCTTCTATGGAGCCTCCGTCGCCGTGCTGCTGCTGGTCACTTACGTCCCGGCCTTCTCGCTCTGGCTCCCCTCCCTGTTTCGCTGATCGCCTGCCGAAAGGTTCGCCATGCCCATCGACGTTCGCCAAGCCTCGCATCCGCAAGCTGCGAGACATTTCGACACCGCCGCCCTGCGCGCCCATTTCCTCATCGAGACGTTGTTCAAGGCGGATTCGGTCGAACTGACCTACAGCCATGTCGACCGCATCGTGGTCGGCGGTGCAATGCCGGTGACGCGCCCCGTCATTCTGGAAACCCACAAGGCGCTGGGGCAGCCGACTTTCCTCGCAAGGCGCGAACTCGGTGTGTGCAATGTCGGCGGTCCCGGACGGATCGTCTGCGACGGCGAAACCTTCCAGGTGAACCTGCGCGACATGCTCTACGTCGCCATGGGAACGCGCGACGTCGCGTTCCATTCGGACGACCCGCAGAACCCCGCCAAGTTCTACCTTTTCTCCACCCCGGCCCATGCCCGGCACAGGTCGGTGCTGGTGCGGGAGGCCGACGCCAATGCCCTCGAACTCGGCAGCCAGGACCAGGCGAACACCCGCACCCTGCGCCAGTACATCATCCCGGGCCGGGTCGATTCCTGCCAGCTTGTCATGGGCCTGACGACGCTGAAGCCCGGCAACATCTGGAACACCATGCCGAGCCATGTCCATGACCGGCGCTGCGAGGCCTATCTCTATTTCGACCTGAAGGACGACGCCCGCGTCTTCCACCTGATGGGCGAGCCGGCGGAGACCAGGCACCTGGTCGTCGCCAACGAGCAGGCGATCATCTCACCGCCCTGGTCGATCCATTCCGGCTGCGGCACCGCCGCCTATTCCTTCATATGGGCCATGGGCGGCGACAACCAGGACTTCACCGACATGGACATGGTGCCCATGGGAGCCCTGCGATGACGACGGGCACGGACATCTTCCTGCACGATGGCGACATCGCCTGGACCGATCTCGGCGGCGGCGTGAAGCGCAAGATCCTGACCTATGATGCCAGCGTCATGCTGGTCCGGGTGGTCTTCGAGAAGGGGGCCGTCGGCCCGCCCCACCATCATCCCCACATCCAATGCACGCTGGTCGCCCGTGGCCGCTTCGAGGTGACGATCGGTGACCGCAGCACGGTTCTGGCCGAGGGCGACAGCTTCATCGTGCCGACCAATGTCGTCCATTCGGTCGTCGCGCTGGAGGCGGGCGAACTCGTCGACAGCTTCACGCCGCTGCGCCAGGATTTCCTCTGACGCGGCGGCCGAAGCGCGACAGCCGGCCGCCCGCCTCTCGCTGGTGCGGCAGCGGCCCGTCGAGGTGCCTCACTCGGCCGCCAGCGGGACGGCCGACGGCGGCACGGGCTCCTGGGCCACGGCAGGACTGGCCGCCGCGACCGGCTTGCGGACCCGGAACCACACCGCATAGAGGGCCGGCAGGAAAACGAGGGTCAGGATCGTGGCCCCGAGCAGGCCACCGCCGATGGTGATCGCCATCGGCCCCCAGAACAGGGAGCTCGCCAGCGGGATCATGGCCAGGATCGCGGCAAGCGCGGTCAGCACCACCGGCCGCGACCGGCGCACGGTCGCCTCGATGATCGCGTCGTAGAGCGAATAGCCCGCCGCCACCTCCTCGTCGATCTGCTGCACCAGGATCACCGTGTTGCGCATGATCATGCCGGCAAGCGCGATCAGGCCGAGCAGCGCGACGAAGCCGAAGGGCGCGTTGAGCAGGTTGAGCGCGAGCGAGGCCCCGACGATCCCCAGCGGCGCGGTCAGGAACACCAGGGCGAGCCGCGAGAACGACTGCAGCTGGATCATCAGCACCGTGAGCATGCACAGCAGCATGACCGGGAAGAGCACGAAGATCGAGGCATTGGCCTTGGCCGATTCCTCCACCGCACCGCCCTGCTCGATCCGCATGCCGGCGGGAAGCGTGGCGATGAGATCCTTCAGGGCCGCCTGCACCTGGGCGCTGACCACCGGCGGCTGGACGCCGTCGGCGACGTCGGTCCTGACCGTCATCGTCAGGTCGCGGTTGCGCCGCCACAGGATCGGATCCTCCGGCTCGTACTGGATGCGCGCCACCTGGGCGAGGGGCACCGGCACGCCGCCGCGGCTGGAGATCGTCAGGTCGCCGATGCGGCCGAGATCGACGCGTTCGGAGGGGACGGCACGGGCGACGATGTCCACCTTCTCGGTCCGGTCACGGACCGTGGTGATGGTGACGCCGGTCAGCAGGGTCTGCAGGGTCTGCGCGACATCCTGGACATTGAGCCCGAGCGCCCGAGCGCGGTCCTGATCGACGATCAGGCGCACTGACGGCGACTGCTCGTTCCAGTCCAGATGCGGGTCGCGGGTGTTGGGATTGGCGCGCATGATGTCGCGCACCTTGCGCGCCGTCTCCCGCACCAGCTCCGGCTCGGAACCCATGACGCGGAACTGGACGGGGAAGCCGACCGGCGGGCCGAAATTGAAGCGGTCGACGCGCACCCGCGCTTCCGACAGCGCGCCAGCGGCGATCTCGCGCTCCAGCCGCGACTTCAGCCTTTCCCGGGCCGCGAGGTCCTTCGCCTGGATGACGATCTCGGAGAAGGATTCGTCGGGAAGCTGGGGGTTGAGGCCGAGCCAGAAGCGCGGCGATCCCTGCCCCACATAGGTGGTGTAGGTCTTCACGTCGGGATCGCCCTTGAGCATGGCTTCGCCGCGCTTGGCCGTCTCCAGCGAGGCGGTGATGGCGCTGCCCTGCGGCAGGCGCATCTGCAGGAACAACTCGCTGCGCTCGGAAACCGGAAAGAACTGCTGCTGGACGCGGCCGAAGGCGACGATCGAGGTGGCGAAGATGACGACCGTCGCCGCGACGACGAAGAATTTGTGGTTGACCGACCAGCGAATGATGGCCCGCAGCCGGTTGTAGACGGGCGTCTCGTAGATGGCGTGAGGGTTGGAGTGATCCGGCTTGGGCGGCGCCGGCTTGCCGCGCTTCAGGGCGCGGGCGAGCTTCTTCTGGTACTTGCGCTCCTCCAGGGCATGGAAGTCGGGAAGGAACTGCGCCCCGAGATAGGGCGTGAAGATCACCGCGACGAACCAGGAGGCGATCAGCGAAATGCCGACGATCCAGAAGATCGAGCCGGTATATTCACCGGTGGAGGAATTGGCGAGGCCGACCGGCATGAAGCCGATGGCCGTGACCAGGGTGCCGGTCAGCATCGGAAAGGCGGTCGAGGTCCAGGCATAGGCGGCAGCGGACAGGCGGTCCCAGCCCTGCTCCATCTTCACCACCATCATCTCGACGGCAATGATGGCGTCATCGACCAGCAGGCCGAGCGCGATGATGAGGGCACCGAGCGAGATGCGGTGCAGGTCGATGCCCATCGCGTACATGGCGACGAAGACGATGGCCAGTACCAGCGGCACCGACAGGGCGACGATGATGCCGGTCCGCCAGCCCAGCGACACGAACGACACCAGCAGCACGATGCCGAGGGCCTCGAGAAACACCTTGATGAACTCGGCGATCGCCTTCTGCACGACATAGGGCTGGTCGGCGATCTGGCCGAGCTCGATACCCGCCGGCAGGTCACGGCGGAACTCCGCGCTCGCCGCGGCGAGATCGGCGCCCCACTGGGAAATGTTGCCGCCCTTCTGCATGACGACGCCGACGAGCAGGGCCTGCTGGCCTTCCTGGCGGATGAGATAGGTCGGCGGATCGACGAAGCCGCGGGTCACCGTGGCGATATCGCCGAGGCGGAAGATGCGGCCGTTCACGTCGATCGGGGTGGCCGCAACCGCCTCTACCCCGTTGAGGGCCCCGGTGACGCGCAGCGGCACGCGGGCTGAACCCGTGTCGATCGTACCGGCGGGAACCACGGCGTTCTGCCGCTGCAGGCTGTCGAAGATGGCTGTGGCCGGCACGCCCAGCGTCGCCAGCTTGGCGTGGCTGAACTCGACGAAGATGCGCTCGTCCTGGGCGCCGTAGAGATTGACCTTGGTGACGTTGGCGATGCGCAGCAGGCGGCTCTTCAGCGCTTCCGCATAGCGCTTGAGATCGGCATAGGACGCCCCGTCGCCGGTCAGCGTGAAAAGCACCGCGTCGACATCGCCATATTCGTCGTTGACGTTCGGGCCGATCAGTCCCGCCGGCAGTTCGGCACGGATGTCGTCGAGCTTCTTGCGCAGCTGATAGAAGAGCTGCGGCACGTCGCGCGCCGGCGTCTGGTCGCGAAACTGAACCTGCATCGCCGTGAAGCCGGGCTTGGTATAGGTCTGCACCCGCTCGAACCAGGGAAGTTCCTGGAGCTTCTTCTCGATCCGCTCAGCCACCTGGTCCTGCATCTCGCGGCTGGTGGCCCCGGGCCAGATTGCCGTGATGACGGCGACCTTGATGGTGAAGGACGGGTCCTCTGCCTGGCCGAGCCGCATGAACGAGACGATGCCGGCGCCAGCCACGGCGAGGAGCATGAACAGGACGAGCGCCTTGTGCGTGACGGCCCAGTGCGACCAGTTGTTGCGGGTCAGGCTGGGGTCATGGCTGTCATGGGCAGCAGACATCGGAGCACTCCGCGGGGAGACCAGAGGGCAGACTGTGGATGGCCGACGTCTGCGTCAGCGGGCGTCGACGATGCGCACGCGCTGGGCAACATCGAGCTTGTGGACGCCCAGCGTGACGACCTTGTCGCCTTCCGCGACGCCGCCGGCGATGAGCACGTCGCGACCGTCATAGCCGGCGACCGTGACAGGCTTCAGCGACAGCTGGCCCGTGGCGACATCGACGACGAAGACGGACGGGCCGCGCCCTTCGGAATAGAGCGCGGAGATGGGGAGGCGAGCCACGCGGGCGGACGCGGGCTCGCCAGCCGTGACGGTCGCGGTCATACCGATGACCACGCCGTCATCGGCGTCTTGAATGGTGAAACGGGCCTGGAAGGTCCGGGTAGCGACATCGGCCGATGCGGCGAGCTCACGCAGGACCGCCGGGTAGCTCTTGTCAGCATTCGACCACAGGGAGACCCGGGCAGCACCCGACCGGCGCAAATCGTCGATCAGCGCCTCGGGAATGGCGACGACGGCCTCCCGCTCGCCGGAACGGGCCAGCCGCACGACCGGCGTACCGGCCGCAACCACCTGGCCGGGCTCGGCCAGCGTCGCCGTGACGACGCCGTCGCTGTCAGCGACCAGGGTGGCATAGGCCAGCTGGTTGGCGGCGAGGTCGAGGGAGCGCTTGGCGCGATCGAGCCTGCCGCGGGCATCGGCGGTCCTGGCGAGCTGCGTGTCGAGGGTCGCCTGCGTCGCCCAGCCAGCGGCGCGCAGATCCTGCGTGCGCTTGTCCTGGGCGAGGGAGGCAGAAAGGTTCACTTCCGCGGCGGCGAGTTCGGCGGCGGCCTGCTGCATCTGCAGCGAGAGATCCGCCGAGTCGAGGCGGGCGAGCGGCTGGCCGCGTGCGACGCGTTCGCCCTGCTGGACGAGCCGCTCGGAGACCTTGCCGGCAACGCGGAAGCCGAGATCGCTCTCCACACGCGGCCTGACGGTGCCGACGAAGGACCGCTCGCGCACCAAAGGCTTGAAGGTGACCGGCTCGGCACGGACGGCGCGCGGCGGCGTGTCCGCCGGCGTGGCGTCGGACCGGGCATTGCTGTCGGTGCAGGCGGCAAGCCCCACGGCCAGAAGGCCGAGGGTGGCAAGGGGCAGGATGCGAAGGCCGTCAGAGCGGGACATGGCGTGGGTCCTCAGGCTTTCAGGGCGCGGATGGCGAACTGCGTCAGGCGGCTTGTCTGCTCGTCGAGATCGTTGTCGAGCGCGCAATGGGCAATCAGGGTCGGGTGGAAGACAGTGGCGTGGCACTGCTTGAAGGAGAGGGCTGCCTCCACCGGGTCGCGGATCACGAAGGTGCCGGCGGCCATGCCCTCGCGGATCACCGTGGCGAAGAGGGCGACGAGCGCCTCAAGATGGGCCTGTATGACATGCCAGTTCTCGGTCATGGCCGCCTCGACCATGTCGTAGAGCCGCTTCTCGTCCATGAACTGGGCCTTGTTGAACCGGTGCAGCGCCAGGGCCATGCGCGCCAGACGCTCCTCCGCCGGAACGGCCTGGTCGGCGGCGATCTCGCGCAGGACGTCGTGGCACTGATCCAGCAGCCGGCGGGCGATCTCCTCGCAGATCGCCGATTTTGACGGGAAGAAGCGATAGACATTGGCCGAGCTCATTCCGAGCTCGTTGGCGATGTCGGCAATCGCCGTCTTGCCATAGCCGACCCTGCGGAAATGCTCCTCGGCGACGGCGAGAATGCGCTCGCGTGTCTCGTCTGCGGTGAAGCGGGCCCGAACTGACATGATGCCTATGTATTTACGACTGATGATTTTGCGAATTTATCACTTATCAGGGATGCGTCAAGAGCCATCCTGTCGCAGCGCACCAACGGCGTTAACAGCCTCCTTCGCGCGCGCAAAAAATCGGCCCGCCAGGCGCACCTGACGGGCTTGTCCCCTTGAGCCACGATGGATGGGCACGAAGGCCCGGCCTGGTTCCGGCCTGGCTGGATAATTCCAGCCGGCTACCGCGACTTGCCGCGCAGGCGTCCGACGATGCCGGTCGGGAAGAAATAGACGCTCAGCACGAAGAGGATGCCGAGAAGCAGCAGCCAGCGGTCCGGATGCAGCAGCTTCGGCAGGAGCGGCAGGCCCTCGGTCGCCGCCGAGGCCGTGCCCATCAGCTTCTGCAGGTAGTTCTGCGCCACGATGAACAGCGTCGCGCCCACCACCGCGCCATATAGCGTCCCCATGCCGCCGATGACCACCATGAGCAGAATGTCGAGCATGATGGCGAAGGAGAGCGTCGTGTCCGGACCGGTATAGCGCAGCCAGATCGCGCTCATGGCGCCCGCCAGCACCGCCATGCCGGCGGCCAGGCAATTGGCGACGGTGCGGTAATAGACGACGCGGTAGCCCAGGGCCTCGGCCCGCATGTCGTTCTCGCGGATCGCCTGCAGGACGCGGCCGAAGGGCGAATTGACCACCCGCAGCGCCAGGAGGAACAGCGTCACCGCCGCGGCGAAGACCAGGTAATAGGCGAGGATGCGGCCGTTGATCACCGTTCCGAAGACCGGCGTCTCGAACAGCCGGAATCCAGGGCGCAGCGCCGGCGGCACAGAGAAGGAACGGCCGTCCTCGCCGCCGGTATATTCGGAGAACTGGGTGGCCAGGATCAGGAAGGCCGAGGCCACCGCCAGGGTGATCATGGCGTAGAAGATGGCGCGCACCCGCAGCGACAGGAGCCCGATCAGGAAGGCGAGGACGACGCCGACCAGCAGGGCGAGCAGGATACCGAGCGCGATGACGCCCCAGCTCGCGCCGAAGGCATAGAGTCCGAGGCCGACGCCATAGCCGCCGATGCCGAAGAACATCGTGTGGGCGAAGGAGACGATGCCGGTATAGCCCAGCAGCAGGTCGTAGCTCGCGACCAGCACGATGAAGATGCAGACCTTGGCCGCCGTGTTGATCGCCGCCGCCCCCGGGAACAGGAAAGGCGCGAAGGCGAGACCGACGAGGATGGCGAGGAGGATGCCGGTCAGCACGCGACTGCGCGGATAATCGCCCGAGAGGAGCATGTTCAGCATGGGCCTACCTCTTCGCCACGGGATAGAGGCCCTGCGGCCGCCACATGAGGATCGCCACCATGAGAAGGATGTTGGAGGCGAGCGCCACCTTGGGCAGCAGGAAGGCGGTGTAGTTCGCCATCATCGCCACCAGGATGGCGCCGATGAAGCAGCCGCCGACGGAACCGAGACCGCCGATGATGATGACGATGAAGACCAGGACCATGACGTCGCCGCCGATCGCCGCGGTCAGGGTCTCGCGATAGAGCGCCCACATGACGCCGCCGAGGCCAGCCAGGGCCGAGCCGACGGCGAAGACGCCGACGAAGAGCCGACGGATGCGGTAGCCGAGCGCCTCGACCATTTCGGCATTCTCGACGCCGGCCCTGATCAGCAGGCCGATCCGCGTCCGGTTGAGCACGACGAGCATTGCCGCGAAGACGACGACGCCGACGGCGACGGCGAGGATGCGGAACTTCTCGATCGCCACATCACCGAGCACCACCGCGCCGCGCAGGGCCGTGGGCAGGGCCATGGCCTTCTGGTCGCCGCCCCAGATGACGTGGATGAGCTGCTCGGCGACGATGAGACCGCCCATGGTGATGAGGATCTGCTTGAGGTGCTGGCCATAGACCGGCTTGACGATGACGCGCTCGAAGGCCCAGCCGAGCAGACCCGTGCCGATCATCGCGACGCCGACGGCGAGGCCGAGGGCCATGAGGTTCCAGCCGAGCGAATCCACCTGCACCCAGCCCGACAGGAGGCCCAGCACCGACAGGGCGAGATAGGCGCCCACCGCGATGAAGGCGCCATGGCCGAAATTGAGCACGTCCATCAGGCCGAAGACGAGGGTGAGCCCGGAGGCGATGACGAAGATCATCATGCCCATCGCCAGCGCCGCCACGGTCAGCGTCACCCATGTGGTGGGATTGCCGACGAAGGGCAGCGCCAGGGCGGAGAGCGCCACCGGCAGAAGGATCGGCAGATAGTCGTGCTTGATGGCGGGAAGCGCGTCGGGGGTGGCGGCCGGGGCCGGGGCGACGGTCATGGCGAGGCCTCACTGATGGGTATCGAGCGATAGCCCGAGCAGCCGCTGCTGCAGGGCCTCGTCGCGGGCGAGATCGGCCATGGCGCCGCGGTGAACGATGCGCCCGTCATCCATCACCGCGACATGGTCGCCGAGGCTCGCGGCGAAACGGAAGTTCTGTTCCACCAGCAGGATCGTCGTCTCGCGCTTCAGCTCGCCGAAGGCTGTGATCATCGCCTCGATGATGGCCGGGGCGATGCCCTTGGTCGGTTCGTCGATGAGAAGGAGGGTGCGCGGCTCGGCAATGGCGCGGGCGATGGCGAGCATCTGCTTCTGCCCACCGGACAGGACGCCGGCCGGGAACTGCCAGAATTTCTTCAGTGCCGGAAACAGGGAAAAGATCCAGTCGAGCCGCGCCGTGTCGATCGGACCGGCCCGCGCCGCCAGGACCATGTTCTCGGCCACCGTCAGGTCGGCGAAGACCGCCATCGTCTCCGGCACATAGGCAATGCCGGCCTGGGCGATGTCGGGGGTCGGCAATCCGCCGATCGGCCGGCCGTCGAAGGTCACCGTGCCGCGCGAGGGCTTCCACAGCCCCATGACCGTGCGCAGCGTCGTCGTCTTGCCCGCGCCGTTGCGGCCGAGCAGCACGGTCATGCCGCCGCGGGGGAGGACGAGATCGACGCCCTGGAGGATGTGATACTGGCCGATATGGGTGTGGACCCCGGCCAGGGTCAGCAGGGGGTCAGCCATGGGCGGCCTCCGCCGGCTTGGGCGCCTGGCCGAGATAGGCCTCCTGGACGACCGGCGAGGCGATCACCGCGGCGGGTTCGCCGTCGGCGACGAGCCGGCCGTTGTGCAGCACGACGATGCGATCGGCGAGCGAGCGCACCACGTCCATTTTGTGCTCCACCAGGAGGATGGTCTTGGTCCCGTCCGCCTTCAGCTTATGGATGAGGTCGAGAATGACCGGAACCTCCTCCACCGACATGCCCGCCGTCGGCTCGTCGAACATGAAGACCCGCGGCTCCAGCGCCATCATGATCGCCACTTCCAGCTTGCGCTTGTCGCCGTGCGGCAGGGCGGCCGCCAGCGTGTCCCGCACACCGGCGAGGTTCACCTCCGCGAGATAGTGATCGGCCTTGTCGATCCAGTCGCGATGGCTCGACCACAGGGAGAACAGGCTTGCCTTCGCGCGCCCGCGCGCCTGCGCGGCGAGGCGCACATTCTCCCCCACTGTGAGGTTGGGGAAGAGATTGGTGATCTGGAAGGCCCGGCCGATGCCGCGCTGCGCCCGGCCTGCCGCCCCGAGCGTCGAGATGTCCTCACCGTCCAGCATGGTCGTGCCGGAGGTTGCCGCCAGTTGGCCGGACATGAGGTTGAAATAGGTGGTCTTGCCGGCACCGTTCGGCCCGACGATCGCCGTGAGCGTGCCCGCCTGGAAGGCGCAGGACACGCCGTCGACGGCGACATGACCGCCGAAGCGGATGGTCAGGTCGCGGGTTTCGAGGACGGGTGGCATGGCGCGACAGGGGCTTCTTGGCGGACGGGGCAGATCAGCACGAGGGTCCGGATGCGCGGCATGACCGAACGGCCAGGCCGGACAGGCTGGCGCGCGGCCGGATCGTCACCGGCCGCGCCCGGGCGCCAGGTCAGCGCCGGTTGGTGATCGGCAGCGGCATCTCCGCGGCAGGAATGGTCCGCACCAGTTCCAGCATGTCGTTGTCGCGGCCATTGGGACGGATGCGGAAGTGGTACATGTCCTGCAGCGCCTGATGGTCCTCCCTGCGGAAGGTCATCGGCCCCTTCGGCGTCTGGAACGTCATGCCCTGCATGGCGGCGATCAGCCGCTCGGTGTCGGTCGAGCCGGCCTTTTCAAGCGCCGACACCACGGCGGCCGCGGCGGCAAAGCCGCCGGCGACGAAGAAGTCCGGCGGGGCGTTGTGGCGCTTCTGGTACTCGGCCTTCAGCCAGTCGTTCAGCGGGTTCTGGGGGAAGTCGTAGTAATAGTAGATGCCCCCCTCGGTGCCGGCGAAGGCCTTCCAGGCGTTCATCGCCGGCAGGATATTGCCGCCGGGGGCGAGCGCGATGTTGAAGCGCTCCGGCTTCATGTCGACGAACTTGGCCATCGGATGGGCCCCGGCCCAGATGAAGCCGATGATGCGCTTGCCCGGGCGGTCCCGCAGGGACGCGAACAGGCGCTCGGCGAAGGGCGTGAAATCGGCGGTATTACCGGCGGCAAACTCCTCCGCGACGATGCGGGCGCGCGGACGGATGGCGGCGAGCGCCGCCTTGTAGGCGGCGACGCCGTCTCGGCCGAAGGCGGTGTCGAGGCCCATCATGCCGATGAACACGTCTTCATTTTCGGGGATCGAGGCGGCCGCCGCCAGCGCGTCCTGATAGGAGGAGCGGCCGGTCCGGAAGATGTAGCGGTTCCAGCGCGGCCCGGTGATCGAATCCGCCACTGCGGGCTCGACGATGAGGATCTTCTTCGCCTCCTCGGCCACCGGCAGCATGGCCAGCGCCACCGGCGAGCCGGTGGTGCCGACGGCGAGCGCCGCGCCGTCGTCGTTGTAGCACTCCTCGAGCAGGGCCTTGCCGCGGTCGGGGCGGAGCTGATCGTCCTTGACCAGCACCTGGATCCGCATGCCGGCGACCGTGTTGGTCCCGCGGGTGAGATATTCGAGGCCCATCATGAAACCGACCTCGGTCTGTTTCGCATAGGCCTCGAGCGGACCGGTACGGCCGGCGATGAGGCAAATCTTGACGTCCCGGGTCTGCGCCGCGGCGCTGCCGGCAAAGGACGTCACGGCCCAAGCGAGCGAGGCGGCAGCCACCGCCAGCGTCTTCCTCAACATCGAATCCTCCCTGATCCGTCTTGTTAAACTGACACTTGAGTCATGTTTCATGTGACGCTAGCTTCGTCCCACAAACGCGTCAAGCGGGAAGCGGTCTGGAGCCAGCCGGCGACGGGCCGATGACGGGAAACGCCACGGACAGGCCATGAGCAACCTCCATCCGGCAGGACCGCTGCCGGCGCCGAAGACCCAGAGGGGCGAGCGCACCCGCCAGAAGATTCTCGACGCCGCCGAACGCGAGATCGGCGCCCGGGGCTTCTCCGAGGCCTCGATCGCCACCATCACCGCCGAGGCGGCCGTCGCCCAGGGCACGTTCTATCTCTATTTCCGCTCCAAGGAGGAGGTGCTGCGCGAGCTGGTGCTGCGCATGGGGCGCCGGCTCAGACACCATCTGACGCTGGCGACGAGCGGGGCGGGCGACCGCATGCAGGTCGAGCGGCTCGGCATCCGTGCCTTTCTCGAGTTCGTTCGCGACAATCCGAACCTCTACAGGGTCGTCGCCGAATCGCAGTTCGTCGACCCGGCCATCCACCGTGCCTACTACGAGGAATTCGCCGCCGGCTACCGGCTCGGGCTTGAGGAGGCAGAGGCGCGCGGCGAGATCGCACCGGGGCATTCCGAGGTCCGCGCCTGGGCCCTGATGGGCGTCACCGACATGGTCGGGCGGCGCTATGCGATCTATGATCAGGGTGGCCCTCTGGATGCCGTCGCGGAAGCCGCCTACGATTTCGTCGCCCATGGCATCGGCCTGCGCCCGGCCGGGACTGGCCCGAAGGCCTGACGGGCCGGTGCCATGGTCCGGCTCCGCGCGAGGTGTGCATGAAGACGCTGCCTGACCTCTGCCGCCGTCGTGCCGAACTGAGCCCGGAGGCGATCGCCTTCGAGGAGGTCGGCGGCCGCACGGTGTCCTTCGCGGCGATGGACGTGGGTGCGGGGCGGGGCGCCGCCTATCTGGCCGGTCTTGGCCTCGTCGCCGGCGATCGGCTCGCCGTGCTCTGCCACAACAACGCGACCTTTTTCGAGCTGCTCTTCGCCTGCGCCCGGGCGCGGCTCATTCTGGTACCGTTGAATTGGCGGCTGACACCGGCGGAGCTCGGCCCGATCCTCGCCGATTGCGGCGCAAGGCTTCTGATCGCGGACGCGGCGACGGAGCCGCTGGCGCAAGCGCTCGCCGGCCAGGTGCGCCTCCTGTCCCTCGCCGCCTATGCAGCGGGCAGCGCGGGCTGCGAACCCGTCGCCGCGGCGCCGCCATGGGAGACCGACCGCATCTGGTACCTGCTCTATACCTCGGGCACCACCGGCCGGCCGAAAGCGGTCATCCAGACGCCGGGCATGGCGCTGGCCAATGCCGTGAACATCCAGCAGGCGACGGGGATGGGGGCGCGAGACGATACCCTGAACTATCTCCCCCTTTTTCACACCGCCGGCATCAACCTGCATGGCCTGCCGCTCTTCATCGCCGGCGGCACGTCCCGCATCATTCCGAAATTCGACCCCGACGCGGTCATGGATCTCATCGGGCGGGGCCGGATCTCGCTGTTCTTCGGTGTGCCCGCCGTCTACCAGGCGCTGAGCCTGCATCCGGACTTCGACACCACGGATTTGTCCTGCGTCCGCCACTGGGGATGCGGCGGCGCGCCGATCTCGGAGCCGCTGCTGCACGCCTTCGGCCGCCGCGGCGTCACCGTCTGCAACGGCATGGGCATGACGGAGACGGGTCCGACGCTGTTCCTGATGGACCCAGCCCACGCGGCGACCAAGATCGGCTCCGTCGGAAAACCGCAGGTCCTGGCGGAGGTCCGGCTCGTCGATGTCAAGGACGAGGACGTCGCGCCCGGAGAAGCCGGCGAAATGCTGTTCCGCGGACCCGGCATCACGCCCGGCTATTTCAACCAGCCGGAGGCGACCGCCCGCGCCTTCGCACCCGGCGGCTGGCTGCGCTCCGGGGACGTCGGACGTCAGGATTCCGACGGCTATTACTATGTCGTCGACCGCATCAAGGACATGTTCATCTCGGGCGGCGAGAACGTCTATCCCGCCGAGATCGAAAACGTCCTGCACGGCCATGCCGCCGTCCTGGAGGCCGCAGTTCTCGGCGTCGCCGATGCGGTCTGGGGCGAGGTCGGCCACGCGGTCATCCTTCTGCGCCCCGGCGCCACCGCGACCGGTGACGAAATCCGCACCCATGCCCGCCGGCATCTGGCCGGCTACAAGGTCCCGCGGCACATCACCATCGTCGCGGATTTCCCGCGCACGGCTGCCGGCAAGATCCAGAAACATGTGCTGCGGACCCTCGTCGCCGGTGATGGAGGCTGACGGCCTTGCAGGTGCCGCCCGCCGCGCTCACTGACATCGGCACGGGGCGCCCGCTCGTCTTCCTTCACGGCTGGTCGGTCGACCGGACGTTCTTTTCGGCCCAGGCGGCGCTCGCCGACGAGGGCTTCCGGGTCCTGGTGCCGGACCAGCCAGGCCACGGTGCCCGGCCCATCGGCCAGACACCGCCGACCATGGCAGGGCTCGCCGACGCCCTCGATGGCCTGCTCGCCGAGGCTGGCCTCGCCCCGGCAGTCCTCGTCGGCTGGTCGATGGGGGCAATGGTCGCCCTCGAACACATTTCCCGTCGTGGAACGGCCGGCATTGCCGGGCTGGTCATCGTCGACATGGCACCGAAAGTCGCCAATGCCGCGGATTGGCCCTATGGCCTCTCGGGCGGACAGAAGATCGCCGATGCCCTCGCGACCGCCGACCGGATGGAAAGCAACTGGCCGCTCTATGCCCCCCGCATCGCCCGGGCGATGTTCGCCGCGGACCGTGAGGACAGTGCCGCCCTGATCCGCGGCGCCGCGGACAGCATCGCGACCCGCGACCCCGCGGTGATGGCGGCGCTCTGGCGCTCCCTCGTCCTCGCCGACCACCGCGCCACGATCGAAAGCCTGCCCGTGCCGGTCCTGGCGATCGCCAGCACCCGCAGCCAGCTCTACGGCCCCGCCGTCGCCGGCTGGATCGCCGGCGCGGCGCCGCATGGCGAGGCGGTGCTGATCGAGGGGACGGGCCATGCGCCCCATATCGAGGACCCCGCAGCCTTCAATGCGGTCGTCGCGCGGTTTGCCCGCGGTCTGTGAGGACCGTTGCCGTCAGTCCGCGACGGACTGCGACACATCCACGCCTGCCAGCAGCCTACGGCTGCGTTCGGTGAGGCGGGTTAGCAGCAGATCCAGCTGGTCACGCTCCTGCTGCGAAAAGCCTTCGCTGAGATCGGCCGCAAAACGCTGGGCGATCGGCACCAGGTCGGAATAGACGATCTGCCCCTCGCGGGTGAGAGACAGGAAGGCCTCCCTGAGGTCCTGCCGGTTGATCCGCCGCTGCACCAGCCGCCGGCGCATCAGGCTGGCGACGGCGCGCGAGACCTTGGTCTTGTGCATGTGGCTGTGGGCGCCGATGTCCTTGGCCGTCGCCGAGCCGAACTGCCCCAGGGTGGCGATCACCCGCCATTCGGGAATGCCGAGCCCGTAACGTTCGGCATAGATCCCTGAGAGCGCCTGGCTCACCACGTTTGCCAGAACGTTCAGCCGATAGGGCAGGAACGAATCCAGCTCGAGCTTGACATCGGACATCGAGGACTTATCCGCAACACGGGCGTCCATGTGTGCTCCCTCTGGAAGAGCGTCAAATCAAAAATGGTTTGGTCAAGGAATCGCTTGCATCCTATGACGCCACCGTATCGCCTGGCGATCCTTTTCGCAACGCGACAAAGATAAGACAACTCGCTTGGGTGGCGACTGCACCCAAGTGACTGGTCAAGCCGGCGCCAACAGGCTTTGATGCCGGACCGGCTGCGCAAGACCGGATGAAGAACCCTTGTTTCCGGGATGAAGTGCCATGAAGCTCGCCTCACTCAAGCACGGTCGCGACGGCCGTCTCGTCGTGGTCTCCCGCGACCTGACCCGGGCCACCGATGCCTTTCCGGTTGTATCGACCCTTCAGGGGGCCCTTGACGACTGGAGCCGGCTGGCGCCTCGGCTGGAGGATCTGGCTGCACAGCTTGAACTGGGTTCGGTCCCCTCGTTCCGCTTCCATGAGCACGATTGTGCAAGTCCCCTGCCCCGTGCCTATCAATGGGCCGACGGCTCGGCCTATGTGAACCACGTCGCGCTGGTGCGCCAGGCGCGCGGGGCGGAGATGATGCCCGCCTTCTGGACCGACCCGCTGATGTATCAGGGCGGCTCCGACACGTTCATCGGCCCGCGCGATCCCATCACGCTGCCCGACGAGGCCCATGGCATCGACTTCGAGGGCGAGGTGGCGGTGGTCACCGACGACGTGCCCATGGGCGTGACGCCGGAGGCGGCGCGCGGCCTCATCCGCCTCGTCATGATCGCCAACGACGTCAGTCTCAGGAACCTGATCGCGCCGGAACTCGCCAAGGGTTTCGGCTTCTTCCAGTCGAAGCCCTCCACCGCCTTCTCGCCGGTTGCCGTCACGCCCGATGAACTCGGCAGCGCCTGGGTCGAGGGCAAGCTGAACCTGCCGCTCCTCGCCTATTTCAATGGCGAGCCTTTTGGCCGGCCCAAGGCCGGCGTCGACATGACCTTCGACTTCGGCACGCTCATCGCCCATGCGGCGAAGACGCGCGCCCTCTCGGCCGGCACCATCGTCGGTTCGGGCACGGTCTCCAACCGCGACGCGGATGGCGGCCCTGGCAAACCCATTGCCGAAGGCGGGCTCGGCTATGTCTGCATCGCCGAGATGCGGACGGTCGAGACCATTCGCGACGGCGCCGCGAAGACGCCGTTCATGCGCTTCGGCGATGCGGTGCGCATCGAGATGAAGGATGCGGGCGGCCATTCGATCTTCGGCGCCATCGACCAGATCGTGCGCAAGCACCACGACTGAACGGCGGAGCGTGACCCCGCGCAGCCGCAAAGAGGCCTTCCATGTCCAAGTCTTTCGCGTCCACCGCCGACCTCGGCCCCAAGACCATCTCCTTCGACGAGTTGGGACGCGGGCTGTTCGCCTATACCGCCGAGGGTGATCCCAATTCGGGCATCATCGTCGGCGACGATTCCTGCATGGTGATCGATGCGCAGGCGACCCCCGCCATGGCGGCGGACGTCATCGCGCGGGTGCGCCAGGTCACCGACAAGCCGATCCGCTACGTGCTCCTGTCGCACTATCACGCGGTCCGCGTCCTCGGCGCCTCGGCCTATGAGGGCGCCACCATCATCGCCTCGGACGCCACCCGCGGGCTCATCGTCGAACGCGGCGAGCAGGACAAGGCGAGCGAGATCGGCCGCTTCCCGCGGCTCTTTCCCGGCGCGGAATCGATCCCCCCGGGACTGACCTGGCCGCATGTCACCTTTGGGACGGAGATGACCGTCTGGCTCGGCCGACGGGAGGTGAAGCTCATGCATCTCGGCCGCGGCCACACGGCCGGCGACACCGTCGCCTGGGTGCCGGATGCCGGCGTCGCCTTCACCGGCGATCTCGTCGAATATCATTCCGCCTGCTATTGCGGCGACGCTCATTTCCAGGACTGGCCGAAGACGCTCCACGCGATCGAGGCGCTGGCGCCGAAGGCCGTCGTGCCGGGGCGCGGGGCGGCGCTGACGACACCCGCCATGGTCGCGGACGGTATCCGCCTGACACGCGACTTCCTCTCGACGCTCTATGGCTCGGTCGCCGACAGCGTCGCGCAGGGCAAGTCGCTCAAACAGGCCTTCGACGCCTGCCGCAAAGCGATGGATCCGAAATTCGCATCCTTCGCCATCTACGAGCACTGCCTGCCATTCAATGTCTCGCGCGCCTATGACGAGGCGAGCGGCATTGCATGGCCGGTCATCTGGACCGACCAGCGCGACCGGGAGATGTGGGCCAGCCTGCAGGGCTAGCGCGCCGCCCGCTCCCAGATGTTCTTCGTCACCTGCACGAAGGCGGTGGAGCGCAGTCCGGGGTCCCTCATCGCCGCGGCGATCCGGGTCATCAGGCCGGCATCGCCCGATGCGACGGCGATGTCGAGCATGATCGCCCATTCGTCGTCGGCGGGCTCCTCGCCCTTGTCACCGGCGGCGATTGCGCGCATGCGCGCCTCCAGCCCCGCGACGCGGGCGATATAAGCCTTGGCGCCCTCGGAGGTGATGCGAGCGGCAATGGCGTCGGTGGCCTCCTTCGGGCCGCGCCCGACGAGGGCACGCCAGAGCGTTTCGAAGACGACGCCGATGCGCTCCTGCTCGAAGGTCACCCGGTTCAATTCGTCGATCCGGCCGAGCCTGACGAACAGCTCGCGCGCCTCCGGCACGGCCCCGCGCGCCACCAGCATCTCCACCGCCGTGTCGACGATGGTCCCGCGCACCTTGCCGGTCGCCTCCGCCGATTCGGCCACGGCGACGAGCTTGTCGGCGGCGAGGCTGCGCATCGGGCCGATATCCTCGTCCACCGACACGGTCTCGTCTTCGGGCAGCTTCAGGGCAGGACCGAAGGCGCGTATCCAGTCGGCGCGGCCCTCGCGCATGAGGATGCGGAGCATGCGGCTCGCCGATTCCGCATCGGCCGGCGTGTTGAAGGGCGGCCGCCCGGCGAGCGCCTTACGGAAGCCGTCGAGATTGTTGGCGGCGATCGCACCGCGCAGGACCATGTCCCAGCTGTCGCGACGGGCGGTTTCGGGATCGTCGAAGGGCGCCGTCTGGTTGGCGCGGGCGCCACGGGCCCATTCGTCGATGGTCCGGGCGATGGCCATGTCGCCGCGACCGCCGGACTGCAGGGCCTGCGCCATCCGGCGGGTGTAGCGGTCCTTGATCTGGCCGGCGACGGTATCGGCCAGCGCCGGTTCGCGGGCGATGGCGATCTCCAGGATCTCGAGCCGCAGCTCGTCGCGGCTGTCGTTCTCCACCAGCCGGTCGATGCGCGGCAGGGCATCGGCGATACGACCGGCGCGCGCCTCGTCGAGGATCAGGATCGAGGGCTCCGACAGGGCGGAGGGCTGCGGCTGGTCAAGCCCGAGTTCGCGATAGGCGCCGGCAAAGTCCCCCTTTCGGGCGAGATGCTCGGCGCGCACCGGCACGATGCGTTCCTTGATCCCGTCGACCGTCGCCACCCGTGCCCAGGCCTCGTAGCGGGCCATCCAGCGATCGCGCGCGGCCGGATCGGGATCGCTCTGCAGGAAGGCCTCGAAGGCCGCCGTCGCCGCCCAGCCTTCAGGTTCTGCCGACGCCGCCTTCAGCGCCAGTTCTGCCGTGCAGGCCGGCACGGGAGCGACGAGGCAGGCCGCCTCGTCGACCGACACCTCGATGGCGTGGGGCGACTGGGCCCTTGCCGGGAGCGCAAGGAAGAGTGTCGATGCGGCAACCGCCGAAAGCAGGGCGTTTCGCAGGGTGCGGGTCATGTCGAGCCTCGTGTCAGGGCCGAAGAGCGGGGTACATGAGGGCACGCGGCAAAGCAACGCGCCACGCCGACGCGCTGCACCCCATGGCAGCGGCCTGCAGCGCTGGCGCCCGTTCGGACGGCTCGCCCCTTCGCATCCTGTCGTGTATAACCGCCCCTCCCTGCCCTTGGTCGGTCCAGACCGCGAGGACGGGATCACTTTTCCGCGCGAAGCGATTTTCGCGTGTGGGCGTCGAGAGGATGGAAGATCATGGGCGAGCGTTGGAGCCCGTCGAGCTGGCGGTCGAAACCGATCCTGCAGGTGCCGGTCTATCAGGACCAGGCGGCCTTGGCGGAGGTTGAGAAGCGCCTGTCGGGTTTTCCGCCGCTCGTTTTTGCGGGTGAGGCGCGCAACCTCAAGAAGGCCCTCGCGAAAGTCGCAAAGGGCGAGGCCTTCCTGCTGCAGGGCGGCGACTGCGCCGAAAGCTTCGCCGAGCACGGGGCCGACAATATCCGCGACTTCTTCCGCGCCTTCCTGCAGATGGCGGTGGTGATGACCTATGCCGGCGGCATGCCGGTGGTGAAGGTCGGCCGCGTCGCCGGCCAGTTCGCCAAGCCGCGCTCGGCCGATACCGAGACCATCGACGGCGTGACGCTGCCCTCCTACCGCGGCGACATCATCAACGACATCGCCTTCACGCCGGAAGCCCGCGAGCCGGATCCGATGCGTCAGGCCATGGCCTACCGGCAGTCGGCGGCGACGCTCAACCTGCTGCGTGCCTTCGCCTATGGCGGCTATGCCAATCTCGACAACGCGATGAAGTGGATGCTCGGCTTCGTCAAGGACACGCCGGCCAACGACAAGTACCGGCACCTGGCGGAGCGGATCGAGGAGGCCCTCGATTTCATGCGCGCCTGCGGCATCGATCCCGAGGCCCATCCGGAGATGCGCACCACCGAGCTCTACACGAGCCACGAGGCGCTGCTGCTCGGCTACGAGGAGGCGCTGACCCGCGTCGATTCCACCTCCGGCGACTGGTACGCGACCTCCGGGCACATGCTGTGGATCGGCGACCGCACGCGCCAGCCGGACCACGGCCATGTCGAGTATTTCCGCGGCATCAAGAACCCCATCGCCTTCAAGTGCGGCCCGAGCCTTGATGCCGACGGCCTGCTGAAGCTGCTCGACGTGCTCAACCCCGAGGACAAGGCCGGCCGCATCACGCTGATCTGCCGCTTCGGCGCCGACAAGGTCGAGAAGCATCTGCCTGCCCTCATCCGTGCCGTCGAGCGCGAGGGACGCACGGTGGTCTGGTCCTGCGATCCCATGCACGGCAACACGATCAAGGCGGCCAACGGCTACAAGACGCGCCCCTTCGACCTTGTCATGGGCGAGATCGAGCGGTTTTTCGCCATCCACGAGGCGGAGGGCACCTATGCCGGTGGCATCCATCTGGAGATGACCGGCAAGAACGTCACCGAATGCACCGGCGGCCGCGCGGCGATCACCGATCTCGACCTCTCCGACCGCTATCACACCTATTGTGATCCGCGGCTCAACGCCGAACAGGCGCTGGAGGTCTCGTTCAAGGTGGCGGAGATGCTCAAGCGCCAGCGGCTCAACCGTGCGCCCGCCGTGCGTGAGGCCGCCGAATAGGCCGCCTCTGCGGCCCGCCAAACGACCAAAAGGCCCGCTCCGGGACGCCGGGGCGGGCCTTTTTTCATGCAGGTGGTGGCAGCTTAGTACTTGATGCCGACGCCGGCGCGTATCGCATGCATCGTGACCGGCACGCCGCCCATCGATGGGATGCGCAGGAACTGGTATTCGGCACGGGCGAAGATGTTGTTGGTGATCAGCGCTTCGACACCGGTGCCGAGGGCGAAGCCGAAGCCGATGACGCCGTTCGAGGACCGGGTGGAGTTCACGAGATCGCCATAGGCCTGCGTCCAGTCGACGGCGTCGGTCGCATCCGTGTCGATCCGCTCATAGCCGGCCCGATAGGAGACCGACGTATTGCCGCGGGCGAGGGCGAGGCCGGCGGTGATATAGGGCATCACCCGGCCATAGGCCCAGCCGGCCCTCATGCGGGCAGTGAAATAGTCCGTCAGCGAGGCCCTGACCGTCGTGCTCTGCGAGAAGGCGTCGGTGAAGCCGGTCTGCGCATAGAGGACGGAGAAGGGCTGGGTCCAGGTGCGCGCACCACCGCCGCCGCTGGCGATGCGGTTGTAGTCGAACTCGAAGCCGATCACCGCGTCCTCGAACTGCGCCTGGTAGCCGGCGAAAACGCCGAACATGACCGGGGTTCCCCGGACCGGATCGACATTGATGAAGGTCGGAGCGGCGACCCCTGACGGGGGATTGAGATAGTAGAGACCGTTGAGCAGGCGTTCGGCTTCGCGCCGCGCCATGGCCTGGGTATCCGCCGTCATGCTGCCGATGCCACCCTGGATACCGCCATAGACGCCGGTCCAGGTCGGGGCCGTGTCCTCAAAGGCCGGCAGCGATCCCCTGAGCGCCATGTCCGCGGTCTGGCCAGCGGTTGTGACGGCCAACGTCACCGCCAGCGCTGCCAAACCCGTCGTCATTGTCGAACGTGCCGTCATGCCGGCCTCCTCGTGAGCCTCGGCTGTCTGAATCCGATCTCGATGGCGACCATTCATGAATCATCAAGGTTACCGCCCGGTTAAGCGCGGTGGCGCCGACCTTATGCCGCAGCCGCGATCCGAGCGATGGGCTGGCGGTGGGCCGCCCTGCCGCTGACGCATTGAGAACCGCCGGCCCGCGCGTTACATCTCGCTGATGACAAAGACGCCCTCCTCGCTGCTCATCGCCGTGGCCCAACTCAACCCCGTGATGGGCGACGTCGCCGGCAATCTCGCCCGGGCCCGCGCCGCCCGCGCCGACGCCGCGGCGGCCAATGCCGACCTGCTCGTCTTCTCCGAACTCTTCATCTCCGGCTATCCGCCGGAGGATCTGGTGCTGAAGCCGGCCTTCCAGGCGGCCTGCCGGCAGGCGACGGAGGCCCTGGCTCGCGACACGGCCGACGGCGGGCCAGCGCTGCTCGTCACCACCCCCTGGGCCGAGGGCGGACGGGTCTTCAATGCCGTCGTCCATGCCGATGCCGGCCTGATCCAGGCCATCCGTTTCAAGGTCGACCTGCCGAACTATTCGGTCTTCGACGAGAAGCGCGTCTTCGCGCCGGGACCGCTGCCGGGCCCCGTCAACGTGCGCGGTGTGCGCATTGGCGTTCCCATCTGCGAGGACATCTGGGGCGAGGAGGTCGTCGAGACCCTGTCCGAGACCGGGGCCGAACTGCTGATCGTCCCCAACGGCTCGCCCTATCGCGAGAGCGTCTACGACGAGCGCATGAGCACGATCGTCGCGCGGATCACCGAAAGCGGCCTGCCACTGCTCTATGTCAACCAGATCGGCGGCCAGGATGAGCTCGTCTTCGATGGCGCCTCGCTGGCTGTCAACGCCGACCACGGGCTTGCCATGCAACTGCCCGCCTTCACCGAGGCCATCGCCCTCGTCCAGGCGACGAAGACGGACGGCATCTGGCGCCTCTCCGGGCCCATCCATGGGCATGACAGCGGCGACGAGGCCAATTATGCGGCCTGCGTCCTCGGCCTGCGCGACTATGTCGAGAAGAACCGCTTTCCCGGCGTGGTGCTCGGCCTCTCCGGCGGCATCGACTCGGCCATCTGTGCCGCCATGGCGGTCGATGCCCTGGGACCTGATCGCGTCCACTGCGTGATGCTGCCCTACCGCTTCACGTCGGAGGATTCCCTGAAGGACGCCTTCGACTGCGCCAAGGCCCTTGGCGTGCGCTATGACATCGTGCCCATCGCCGCGGCGGTGGAGGGTCTGGAGGCGAGCCTCGCCCCGCTCTTCGCCGGCACCAGCCGCGACATCACCGAGGAGAACCTGCAGAGCCGCGCCCGCGGCACCATCCTCATGTCCATCTCCAACAAGTTCGGCGCCATGGTGGTGACGACGGGCAACAAGAGCGAGATGTCGGTCGGCTACGCCACCATCTACGGCGACATGAACGGCGGCTACAATCCGGTGAAGGATCTCTACAAGTCCGAGGTCTTCCGCCTGTCAGCGTTGCGCAACCGGTGGAAGCCGACCGGCGCCCGCGGCCCTGACGGCGAGGTCATTCCGGTCAACATCATCGTCAAGCCGCCGACCGCCGAACTGCGCGAGAACCAGAAGGACCAGGATTCCCTGCCGCCCTATGACGTGCTCGACGCCATCCTGGAGCGGCTGGTGGAGCGCGAGGCCTCGGTCGCATCCATCGTCGCGGAAGGCTATGACCTCGACACGGTGAAGAAGGTGGAGCGCCTCCTCGGCATTGCCGAATACAAGCGCCGCCAGGCCGCCCCCGGCGTCAAGGTCACCGCGCGCAATTTCGGCCGCGACCGCCGCTATCCGATCGTCAACCGCTTCCGCGATTCCGGCGAGCCTCTGCCGGTGCCGGACATGACCGTGGTCAACCCCACCGCCATGCCGAAGCTCGACGTCGTGGACTTCTGACCGCCCGCCCGGCGCGTCTGCTCCGCAGCGGCCCTATTGCCCCAGAGTGAAGGAATAGGTGACGCTGGTGCCGACCGTGAACTGGTTGGCACTGCCGCGCTGGGTGACGAGCGGAGCGCCGGCCGCGCTCCCGGCGAGCCGGTCATAGGCCGCAAAGCCGGTGACGGTCCATCCGGCATCGAAGCGGTAGGAGACCTGCGCAACCGCGCCATATTTCATCAGGCCACCGCGCGCCTGGAAGGCGGCGAGCCCCGAGGCAATGCTCTCAGGTGCCGAGACAGAGAAATAGGTCGAGGCGTAGCGGTCACTCCCGAAGAAGGAGCGCGGGCCGGCCGAAACGGTCCAGCGCGGTGCCGGCCGCCAGATGATATCGGCGCCGGCATTACCGACCAGCGCGGCATGACCGCCGATGCCGTGGCGCACCGCCGCGCGCAGCCGCAGCCACTCGACCGGGAACAGCTCGGCAAAGACGCCGGCCTCGATGGTGAAGCCGACATCGGCGAGGCCGGCGAGCCTGGCATCGTCGCGCGCCCGGCGTGCGCCCGTCAGGGTGAGATTCGGCCCGACGCGCAGCCAGCCGAGATCGACGATGGCCGGCGCGATGCCGTCGTCGAAGGAGGAGAAGCGCTCCGGCGCACCGGGAGCCCGCAGCGACAGGCGCGGCATGATCATCGGCCCGAGCCGGCTCGATCCCATCCAAAGGGGGACAGCGGTGACGGTGCCACCCAGCGTGACCGTCCAGCCGCGGGCGGCCTCGGGCAGCGACTGGGACGATGCGGGAAAAGTGGCGAGGCCGAGGGCCGCCGAGGCGATCAGGATACGGGACAGCATGGACACGGGTTACGCTTGAAGAGGGTGAACCTAAGGTAGCCGAGCGGGGTTAACGGGAAGCCCATACGGCCGCACGCATTCACCGGATCCTCTGCCTGCACCCCGCGGAGGCTGGACCTCGCCGCGCCGCCGGGCTACTGCGACCGCTGGAATGACCAGATCGAGGCCGCTCGCCATGACCGATCCTGAACTCCTCAAGCGTGACGCCGCGGCCAAGGCCCTCACCTATGTCGAGGACGGCATGCGCCTCGGCCTCGGCACCGGCTCGACGGCGAAGCACTTCGTCGATCTTCTGGCCGAACGGGTGCAGACCGGCCTCAGGGTGGTCGGCGTGCCGACCTCCGAGGTGACGCGGGCCCAGGCCGAGCGGCTCGGCGTGCCGCTGACAACCCTCGACGAGACGCCGGAACTCGACATCACCATCGACGGCGCCGACGAGATCGACCCGGCCCTCACTCTCATCAAGGGCGGCGGCGGCGCGCTGCTGCGCGAGAAAATCGTCGCCGCCGCCTCGGCCCGCATGATCGTCATCGCCGATACCTCCAAGCGGGTCGGCACCCTCGGACGCTTCCCGCTGCCGATCGAGGTGAACGCCTTTGGACTCGCCGCCACCGAACGCGCCATCTCCCGAGTCCTCGATGCCTGCGGCTGCCCCGGCCTCCTGACGCTGCGCCGCAAGGCCGACGGCCATGTTTTCGTCACGGACGGCGGGCACATGATCCTCGATGCGGCCTGCGCGCGAATCCCCGATCCCCCCACGCTCGGCTCCCGTCTTCACTCCGTGCCCGGTGTGGTCGAGCACGGCCTGTTCATTGGTCTGGCGTCCATCGCGATCATCGCTTCCCCTGACGGCGCAGAGGTCGTAGGACGTGTTTGACAATCGAGCCGCCTCGGTCAGGCGCGGCCTCAAGACTTCCCGAGGAGTGATCCCGATGTTCGTCCGTTCGTTTGCAGCAGCCCTGGCGGCCTGCGCCCTCATCACGACCGCCGCCACGGCGCAGACCCAGAGGCCGGCGGCTCCCCTCGCCCAGGCTGCGCCGCAGGCGGCCGCCGCAGCGCCGGCGCCCGCCGCCGACCATGTCGCCCTCGCCCGTCAGGTCGTCGAGCTCTCCGGGGCCTCGGCCTCCTTCGAGAACGTCATCCCCGCTTTCGTCGAGCAGGCGAAGTCGCTGTTCCTGCCGACCAATCCCGATCTCGGCCGCCAGTTCAATGAAGTCGGCGACCTGCTGAAGAACGAGTTCCAGCCGCGCGTCAACGAGCTGATCCAGGGCATCGCCGTGGCCTATGCCCAGCGCTTCACGGTGGAGGAACTCCGCCGCATCCAGGCCTTCTACCAGTCGGCCGATGGCCAGAAGCTGGTGCGCACCATTCCCTCGATCATGGAAGAGACCTTCGGCCGGTCGCAGCAGTGGAGCCAGGTGGTTACGCGGGACATCGTCGCCCGCTTCCGCGAGGAATTCGCCAAGCGCGGCATCCGGCTCTGAGCCATCCGGGAAGGGCCTTCGGGCCTGACCAACTAAAACGCGTCGGCTGTGGTCGGCGCGTTTTTCGTTCGGGGGGGTCAGTCCTCGTCGGACTTCATGCGCCAGCCGAGCCGCGCCCAGAGCAGCGGTCCCAGCAGGGCGAGGACCGCCACCGCGATGAGGCCGGCCGAAATCGGGCTCTGCACCAGGACCATGGGATCGCCGCCCGCGATCTGCAGCGCGCGCCGGAGCTGGGTTTCCGCCATGGGCCCCAGGATCATCCCCACCACGACAGGCGCGATCGGATAGTCGAACCGCCGCATGCCGAAGGCGAGCAGGCCCAGGACGAACACCAGCGTCAGTTCGACGAGGGAGCCCTTGGCCGCAAGGACGCCAACCGCGGCGAAGACAAGGATGCCGCCATAGAGCCAGGGGCGCGGGATCGACAGCAGCCGCACCCACAGCCCGACCAGTGGCAGGTTGAGGACGATCAGCATGGCGTTGGCGATGAACAGCGAGGCGATGAGGCCCCAGACCACATCCGCCGAGGTGACGAAGAGCAGCGGCCCCGGCTGGAGGTTATACTGCTGGAACCCCGCCAGCATGATCGCCGCCGTGGCCGATGTCGGGATGCCGAGCGTCAGCAGCGGCACGAGCGTACCGGCGGCGGAGGCATTGTTGGCGGCTTCCGGCCCCGCGACGCCCTCGATGGCGCCATGCCCGAATTCCTCCGGATGTTTCGACAGCTTCTTCTCCGTCGCATAGGACAGGAAGGTCGGCACCTCCGCGCCACCCGCTGGCAAGGCGCCGATCGGAAAGCCGAGGGCCGTGCCGCGCAGCCACGGCTTCCAGGAGCGCTTCCAATCCTCCCTGGTCATCCACAGGGAGCCGCGGATCGCCTCGACATGGCCTTGCGCCACCGCGCCCTTCTGCGAGGCGACCGCCATGGCCTCGCCGACGGCGAACATGGCGACTGCCACGGTGGTAACCTCCAGCCCGTCGAGGAGGTCGGGAATGCCGAAGGCGAGCCGTGCCTGTCCGGTCAGCTTGTCGATACCGACGAGGCCGAGTGCCAGGCCGATGGCGAGCGATGTGAGCCCTCTCAGCCGCGACGAGCCGAAGGTCGCTGAAACGGTGACGAAGGCCACCAGCATGAGCGCAAAATAGTCCTCCGGACCGAAGGCGATGGCGACCTCGGCGAGGAAGGGCGCAAAGACCGTGAGCAGTGCGGTGGCGATGGTACCAGCGACGAAGGAGCCGATGGCGGCAGTGGCCAGCGCCGGCCCGCCACGGCCCGCCCGCGCCATCCGGTTGCCCTCGAGCGCCGTGACGATCGAGGCGCTCTCCCCCGGCGTGTTGAGCAGGATCGAGGTGGTCGAGCCGCCATACATGCCGCCGTAGTAGATGCCGGCGAACATGATCAGGGACCCCGCCGGATCCATCTTGAAGGTGATGGGCAGCAGCAGCGCCACCGTCATGGCCGGCCCGATGCCCGGCAGCACGCCGACAGCCGTTCCCAGCACCACACCGACCAGGGCAAAGAGAAGGTTCATCGGCTGGATGGCGATGGCGAGGCCGCTGCCGAGAAGGCCCAGGGTTTCCATGGCCGGTCAGATCCAGCTTTCGGTGAGGCCCGAAGGCAGCGTGAGGCCGAGGAGGCGCACGAAGAACAGGAAGACCACCAGGCCCATCGCCGCGCCGATGGCGAGATCGACGGCCGGGCGGCGTGAGCCGAAGGCCCGGGCCGTTGCGGCGAACAGGGCCGCGCAGGCGGGAATGAGGCCGGCGGTACGGATCAGCAGGATCATCACCGCGAGCCCACCGGCGATCCAGACGACGGACGTCCAGTCGGCCGCCTCCCGCGGAGGGGCAGTACCGCGAATCCCTGCAATGATGGTCAGCACGCCGAACAGCAGCAGGAGCGCGCCGACGAGAAAGGGCATCATCTGTGGCCCGAGGGTCTGGTTGCCGAAGCTGGCGCGCAGCGTCCATGACTGCCAGACGACCACCGCTGCCACGGCGATCAGGCCGAGGCCGATGGCGATGACCGGCCGATCGGCCGTCGAGGGTCCGGTTTCATCGCTCATGCGCCGACGAGGCCGAGCTGGCGCAGCACGCCCGAGACACGGGTGATCTCTTCCTTCAGGAAGGTCTCGAAGCCGCCGCCGGCGAGATAGGTGTCCTGCCAGCCCTTCGCCGCGAGCTGGTCCGCCCAGGCCTTGGACTTCACCATCTTCTCCACCACCTCGGCGAGTCCCGCCCGCTGCGCGGCGCTGATCCCGGGCGCGGCGAAGACACTCCGCCAGTTCTGCAGTTCCAGCTTGAAGCCCTGCTCGGCGAGGGTCGGTCCGGCAAGTCCTGGCGTCCCTTGCGGGGCAGTCAGGCCTATCCAGCGCATGCGCCGGCCCTTGACGTGCTGCTCGAACTCGCTGCCGCCGCCGACGCCCACCGTGACCCGCCCGGACAAGATGGCTGCAAGCGCCTCGCCGCCGCCGGAATGGGCGATATAGTTCACCTTGGAGCCGTCCGCCCCGGCGAGCCCGGCGAACATGGCGGCGGTGATGTGATCGACGCCACCCGCCGATCCTCCGCCCCAGCTGACCTTCGCCACGTCCGCCTTGAGGGCTGCCGCGAGATCCTGCACCGATTTGATCGGCGAGTTTTGCGCCACCACCAGAGCCTGCCACTCGCCGGTCAGCCGGGCGATGGGCGTGACCGCCTCCAGCGTCACCGGCGCCTTGTTCATCAGGATGGCGCCGACCATCACGAAACCGGAGACCATCAGCGCCGCCGGATCGCCGCGGGCACCGTTGACGAACTGGGCGATACCGATGGTGCCACCCGCTCCCGCGACATTCGTCACCTGGGCGGACCGGACGATCCGTTCCGAGGTCAGCACGCCCTGCATGACGCGGGCCGTCTGGTCCCACCCCCCGCCGGGCGCCGCGGGCGCCATGATCTTGACCTCTGCGGGCGCCTGCGCGGCGGCCGATCCGCCGGCGGCGAAGGAAAGAATGGCGGTCCCGAGGGCAACCGCCTCGCGCCGGTTCAGTGCTGTCATGGTCGTCCTCCCGAGACGTTCGCCGGACTGTCGCATTGCGGTCGACGGACCGCCATAGCGACGACTGCGGATGACAGGGCCGCCTGGCCGTCGGCCGCCTCGCGGATTTGTGTGCCGGAACGCCTGTGATAAACGCTACCCAAATCCCATCTCGACGCATCCGCGTGCCGCGTCGCACCCCAGCCGAGGACCTGCCATGACCTTCGATGTCGACCTCTTCGTGATTGGTGGCGGCTCGGGCGGCGTCCGGGCGGCCCGCATCGCCGCGACCCATGGGGCCAAGGTCATGCTGGCCGAAGAGTACCGGATGGGCGGAACCTGCGTCATCCGCGGCTGCGTGCCGAAGAAGCTGATGGTCTATGCCTCGCAGTACCACGAGCATTTCGCCGATGCCGCGGGCTTCGGCTGGACGGTCGGTCCGGCGACCTTCGACTGGCCGACCTTCATCGCCGCCAAGGACAAGGAAATCGGCCGCCTCGAAGGCCTCTATGGCGCCAACCTCGTCAAGGCCGGCGTCGAGATCGTCGCGCAGCGCGCCACCATCGCCGGCCCGCAGGCCGTCCGCCTGGCCGATGGCCGCATCGTCACCGCCCGGCATATCCTCGTCGCTACCGGCGGCCGCCCCTCCAGCGACGACACGCTGCCGGGCCGCGACCTCGCCATTTCCTCGAACGAGGTCTTCCATCTTCCCGAACAGCCGAAGCGGATCGTCATCGCCGGCGGTGGCTATATCGCCGTGGAATTCGCCGGCGTCTTCGCCGGCCTCGGATCGGAGGTGACGCTCGTCTATCGCGGTTCGAAGATCCTGCGCGGCTTCGACGAGGATGTCCGCGATCACCTCATGGCAGAGTACCGGAAGAAGGGCATCCGCCTGGTCATGGGCGAGGTTTTCACCAGCCTCACCCGCACACCGGGCGGCATTGCGGTCGCCTTCAAGAACGGCCAGGCGCCGATCGAGGCGGACCAGGTGCTGATGGCGATCGGACGCAAGGCCAACACTGCCGGCCTTGGCCTGGCCGAAGCCGGCGTCACCCTCGGCGCCGGCGGCGAGATCATCGTCGACGAGGAGAGCCGGACCTCCGTGCCCTCCATCTATGCGGTCGGCGACGTCACCGACCAGGTGAACCTGACACCGGTCGCCATCCGCGAGGGCCATGCCTTCGCCGACACCGTCTTCGGCGGCAAGCGCTGGACGGCCGATCACGCCATCATTCCCACGGCCGTCTTCTCCGAGCCGGAGATCGGCACGGTGGGCCTGTCGGAAGAGCAGGCGCGGCTGTCGGGCTGCGCCCTCGACATCTACAAGGCGACCTTCCGGCCGATGAAGCACACGCTGTCTGGCCGCGACACGCGGATGCTGATGAAACTCGTGGTCGACGGCGAGACCGACAAGGTCCTTGGCGTCCATATCTGCGGACCGGACGCGGGGGAGATGATCCAACTCGCCGGCATTGCCGTGAAGATGGGCGCCACCAAGGCCGACTTCGATGCGACCATGGCGGTTCACCCGACCGCAGCGGAAGAACTCGTCACCATGCGCACGCCGAGTGCGCGTTACCCCAAGGGCTAGCCGGTGCCACCGGCCTAGCCGCAATCGCCGATGAGGCGCTGGGCCACCCAGCCGATGCGGCCGGTGCGGAATTCAGGCTGGCTCGGGATATAGAGCTCGCCGTTCCAGTAGATGACCTGCGTCCATGACCCGGAGCGGATGACCTCGCCCTGGTTGCGTGCCCGCAGGTGGACGCTGTGGCCGGTCTTCATGCGGGCGATCAGCCGTGCATCAGCGGAAGGCCCGGCCCGGAGCGCGGCAAAGCCGTCGGACGTCGGCAGGACCTCGCAGACGGCGTTGATCGCCATGGCTGGTGAGGCGGCCATCATCAGGGCGCAGAAGGCGGCGGCGAGGGTGGCTTTCGATGCGCGACAGGTCACGGTGTTCTCTCCAGGAAGCGATGCGAGACCCTATCGGCCCGCCATCGTTCCGGGCGATGGCGGCGGCACCGGACCAAGGTTTCAATTGTACCCGTGCGCCGGGCCGGCGGCCGCGCGCCTGAAGACCGCCGAGATCCGGGGGAGTTGATCAACCGGTCGGGAACCGGGCAAGCTGCCCGGTGTTCGACACCAGCGAAGCGCATCACTGCCGACGAGGAGACCACCATGGCCGACAATGACGATGCGGCAGCCGTCGAGCGGACGGCAAAGCGCATCTTCGCGCTGCAGAACCCCGGCAAACCCTGGCCGGGCGACGCGGCAGCGAAGGTGGACGACAAACCGCGCGCCGGCACGCTGGCGAAGAAGGACCGCGGCAGCGGCGAAGGCTGACGCGCTCAGCGCCCGCGGCGCATGGTCAGCGTCACCCAGCCCTCGATCTCCTCACGCATGACGAGACGCAGGCCGCGGTCGCGATAGGCCGAGATCACCAGATTGGCGTGGGGCGGAATGATGCCCGACAGCACGACCGTGCCACCGGGGGCGACCAGCCGCACAAGGTCGGTGGCGAGCCCGACCAGCGGACGTGGCAGGATATTGGCGAGGACGAGGTCATAGGGGGCGCCACGGCGGAAACGGGCGTCCTTCAGGCCGGCGGCGTGGATGACCCGCACATAGCCGCGCGCCCTATTGAGAACAGCGTTCTCATGGGCGGCGATCACCGACACGCGGTCGATGTCGGAGGCGAGCACAGGCACCCGGTGGCGCAGGCCCGCGGCAATGGCGAGCACGCCAGTACCCGTGCCAACGTCGAGGGGCCGGAAGGCGCGGGCCGCCTTGGCCAGCCGGTCGATGGCGCGCAGGCAGCCGAGCGTCGTGCCGTGATGGCCGGTGCCGAAGGCGAGGGCCGCCTCGATCTCGATGGGAATGGCGTTGGCCGCCACCTTGTCGCGGTCGTGCGACCCGAAAACCGTGAAGCGCCCGGCCACGACAGGCTTCAGGCCATCGAGCGAGGTGCGCACCCAGTCGCGCGATTCGATGGCGTGGAAGGTCACGCAGGCGGCGACCGCCTCGCCTGCCGTCGCCCGCACCAGCGCGCGCACATGGTCCTCGTCGGGCGCGTCGCGAAAGAACACCTCGACCAGCCAGATCTGGCCGTCGGGCGCCTCGAAGGCCGCGACCGCCGTCTCGGCAGGATCGAACATCTCGCCGATGAGGTCACCGACCTTCCGCGCCGCCCTCTCCGAGGTTTCGAGGCGCATGAGGTGGGTGGGTGACACGGGGTGCAATCCTTCGAGCATGGCGCGTGATAACGCCGCGTCCGGACAATGTCATCAGCCTGCATGGACAATACAAATCCTAAAACATGAATGCCGCAGCGTAATGAAAACTTGGAGTTGCGCTGCACAAATTCTACGCATAACAAAATGTCTCTGCGATTTCAGTATGTTGCCGATCCTGCGCTCAGCCCGCGATTTACCACTTGCTAACCGCTTCATCCGACCTTCCGTGCCAGGAGACCCTGCCGATGAAAGCCTTGGCCAAGACCGAAGAGACCATCCCGTCGCTGGACACGATCCTGGCTGCGACCCGCAGCGTCAAGGGAACGACATCGGCGAGGATCGAGGAGATCCACAAGATCACCGACGGGCTGCGCATGCTGGCCCTCAACGCTCTCATCGAGGCAGCGCGGGCCGGCGAGAACGGCCGTGGCTTCTCCGTCGTCGCCGCCGAGGTGCGCGAGATCTCCACCCGCGTCGGCAGCATCGCCCATCAGTTCTCGACGGAATTGGCCGGACAGATCGCAGGGCTCGAGGCGATGACCATGGCGATGAGCAGCCAGGCGGCCGGCCAGAGGCTGACCGATCTCGCGCTCAACGCCATCGAGCTGATGGACCGCAATCTCTATGAACGCACCTGCGACGTCCGCTGGTGGGCGACCGACTCCGCCATGGTCGAGGCGCTCGCCGCGCCCGCGCCCGACCGGGCGGCCCATGCCTCGCAGCGCCTGGGTGTCATTCTCGGCGCCTATACCGTCTATCTCGACATCTGGCTCTGCGACCGCGACGGCCGGGTCGTGGCGAACGGCCGGCCGGAGCGCTTCGCCGTCACCGGCCAGTCGGTGCGGCACGAGCCCTGGTTCACCCGCGCCATGTCGCTTGCGACCGGCGACGACTATACCGTGGCCGATGTCGCCCGGTCCGGCCCGTTGCAGGATGCCGAGGTCGCCACCTATGCCACGACCGTGCGCGCCGGCGGCCAGGCGCGCGGCGCGCCCCTTGGCGTCCTTGCCATCCATTTCGACTGGGAGCCCCAGGCCCGCGCCATCGTCCAGGGCGTCCGCCTGTCGGAGGAGGAGGCTGGCCGCAGCCGCGTCCTCCTCGTCGACGCGCGCAAGCGCGTCATCGCCAGTTCCGACGGGCGCGGCGTGCTGAGCGAGACCCTCGCCTTCGACACCGGCGGCCGCAAGGCCGGGTTCACCCGCGACGCAAGTGGCACCACCACGGCCTTCCACCTCACGCCCGGCTACGAAACCTATGCCGGCCTCGGCTGGTACGGCGTGATCCAGCAGAAGGCGCGGTAGCCCTCACGCCGCCTGGACGAAACTGTCCACCACCTTCTTCTCGCCGGCCTTGTCGAACTGCACCGTGAGCTTGTTGCCCTCGGCCGAGACCACGTCGCCATAGCCGAACTTCAGGTGGAACACGCGGTCGCCAGGCTGGTAGCGCGAGGGCTCGCCCGTCGACTTGGCAACGAGCTCACCGTCGATGGTCCGCCCGCCGCCGGAGCGGTCGGTGAGCCGGCCCTGGAAGCCGCCGCGTCCCTCGGCGAAAGTCGCGCCGAAGGCCTGGCTGCCGGTCCGGCCGGTGAAGCGCGCCTGCGCTTCGTTCAGCGACTTCTGCGCCTGCGCCCGCTGCCAGCCGGGCGTCGCATAGGTCGAGGAGAAACTCTCCACCTTGTCGAAGCGGCTCTGGCCGAAACCGCCGCGCCCCATGCCCCCATAGCCCGAGGTCCCGAGGCCTTCGGAGACCTCGACATGGTCGGGCGGCAGGTCGTTGACGAAACGGCTTGGCACGGTCGACTGCCAGAGACCGTGGATGCGCCTGTTGCCGGCAAAATAGATCTTCGCCCGTCGCCGCGCCCGGGTGATTCCGACATAGGCGAGACGGCGCTCCTCCTCGAGACCGGCGCGGCCGTTCTCATCGAGTGACCGCTGGTGGGGAAACAGCCCTTCCTCCCAGCCGGGCAGGAACACCGTCTCGAACTCAAGACCCTTGGCCGAATGCAGCGTCATGATCGACACGGCATCCTCCGTCTCGCCCTCGCCGCGCGCCTCCGTGACCAGGGCGATATGTTCGAGGAAACCCGAAAGGTTCTCGAACTCCTCCATCGAGCGCACCAGTTCCTTCAGGTTTTCGAGCCGGCCTGCCCCCTCGGCAGTCTTGTCCTTCTGCCACATCTCCGTATAGCCGCTCTCGTCCAGCACCAACTGGGCGAGTTCGGCATGGGGCATGGCCTCGATCTGCCCGGCCCAGCGGTCGAACTGGTCGATGAGGTCCTTCAGCGCCCGCCGCGCCTTCGGCTTCATCTCCTCGGTCTCTGTGAGCACCCGCGCCGCCTGCATCAGCGGCACGCCCTGGGCGCGCGCATGGTCATGCAATTGCTGCAGGGTGGCGTCGCCGAGGCCGCGCTTCGGCGTGTTGACGATGCGCTCGAAGGCGAGATCGTCTGAGGCCTGGGCGACGCAGCGCAGATAGGCCAGCGCGTCGCGGATCTCCAGCCTTTCGTAGAAGCGCGGGCCACCGATGACCCGGTAGGGCAGGCCGATGGTGATGAAGCGGTCCTCGAACTCGCGCATCTGGAACGAGGCGCGCACCAGGATGGCGGCCTCGTTGAGCGCATGGCCCTGGCGCTGCAGCTGTTCCAGTTCCTCGCCGACGGACCGCGCCTCCTCCTCCGAATCCCAGACCGAGGTCAGCGTCGGCTTGGCGCCGTCCTCGCCATCGGTGAAGAGCGTCTTGCCGAGCCGGCCCTCGTTATGGGCGATGAGATGGGCGGCGGCGGCCAGGATATGGCCGGTCGAGCGGTAGTTGCGCTCCAGCCGGATCACCGTCGCGCCGGGAAAGTCCTTGTCGAAGCGCAGGATGTTGTCGACCTCGGCGCCGCGCCAGCCATAGATGGACTGGTCGTCGTCACCGACGCAGCAGATGTTCTGCGGCCGCCCTTCCTGGCGCTGGGCCAGCAGCCGCAACCACAGATATTGCGCGACATTGGTGTCCTGATACTCATCCACGAGGATGAACTTGAACTTGCGCTGGTACTCCGCGAGCACGCCGGGATTTTCACGGAACAGCCGGATGACCTCCAGGAGCAGGTCGCCGAAATCCACGGCGTTCAGCACTTTCAGCCGTGCCTGGTAGTCGGCATAAAGCTTGAGCCCGAGCCCGTTGGCATAGGCGGCTGCCTCGCCCGACGGCACCTTGTCGGGGGTCAGCGCCCGGTTCTTCCAGCCGTCGATGGCGGAGGCCAGCACGCGCGCCGGCCAGCGCTTCTCGTCGATGTCCTCCGCCTGGATCAGCTGTTTGAGCAGGCGGATCTGGTCGTCGGTGTCGAGGATGGTGAAGCCGGGCTTGAGGCCGGCGAGTTCGGCGTGGCGGCGCAGGATCTTCACGCCCGTCGCGTGGAACGTACCGAGCCAGGGCATGCCCTCCACCGCCTCGCCGACCAGATGGGCGATGCGCTCCTTCATCTCGCGCGCCGCCTTGTTGGTGAAGGTCACGGCGAGGATCTCGGAGGGAAAGGCCCGGCGCTGGTTGAGGATATGCGCGATGCGGGTGGTCAGCACCCGGGTCTTGCCGGTCCCGGCACCCGCCAGCACGAGCACCGGACCGTCCAGCGTTTCCACGGCCGCCTGCTGTTCGGGGTTGAGACCCGCGAGATAGCCGGCCGCCGCCTGCTGGCCGCGCGCGGCCATGGCCCTCTCGGCAAGACTGGGCTGGCGCGGGGCGGAAGGGTCGGTCATGGGCCTCAGATGTTCCGATTCGGTTCTCGTTCAAAATGGGGGTTCGCGCCGACAAAGCCAACCCAAGGAGGGCAGGCGTGTGCCAGGTCATGCGACATGCCTCCCGGCGCGATCAAAACAAAAAGGCCGGCGTTCCCGCCGGCCCTTGCAGAATTCCGAAAGTCGACGCGCTCAGCGCAGGACGACGACCCGCGTGCCGACCCGCACCCGGCTGTAGAGGTCGATGACGTCGTCGTTGGTCAGGCGGAAGCAGCCCGACGACACCGCGGTGCCGATCGTATGCGGCTCGTTGGAGCCGTGGATGCGGTAGAGCGAGGAGCCGAGATAGAGGGCGCGGGCGCCGAGCGGGTTGTCCGGGCCACCCGCCATGAAGCGCGGCAGGTCGGGGCGGCGGCGCAGCATCTGGGCCGGCGGGCGCCAATCCGGCCACTCCGCCTTGCGGGTGATCGTCTGGTTGCCGCCCCACGAGAAGCCCGGCCGTCCGACGCCAACACCGTAGCGGATCGCCGTGCCACCGGCCTGGACCAGATAAAGGCGGCGTTCCTGGGTGTTGATGACGATGGTGCCGGGCGCATAGCGGCCGGTAAAGGCCACGGTCTCGCGCGGGATGGCGGAGACGCCGGCGCCGGGACGCGGCCCGCCATCGGTGCGCGGCGCGATGCGCATGGGCGCATTGGTGGCCGGGTCGAAGATGACCTGGTCGCCGAAGCCGAAATTGACCGTCTGGGCCTGGGCGGCAGCGCCCGAGAAGGCCAGCGCGATCGCTGTGGCGAGGATGGGCAGGAAGCGCCGCATGAATGCACCTTGCGAGATGGATATGACGTTACGGAAGACCGCGATCCCGCAGCGACCGGGCCCGTCGGTAAATTGGCCGATTGATAGAGCGTAATCGATCGCTCCTGCGCAATGGCAGCCGCCGGCACTACGCCACAGAAAGTCGCGTTTCGGACGCATGTGTGACCGCCGGGCAACGGTATTCCGATCCCAAGCATCTGACGGCACACATCTTTCCCCCTGGCCTGCCATCACGGCAAAGTGAACGGCGGCCATGCCTGGCCAGATCCTTCTCCGCTGCCTCTCGCAATCCGGCGCACAAGCCTTCATATAGGCGCGATGTCCATGATCCCTGATATTACCGGCGGCGCAGACGATATCGTTGTGCCTTTCCAGGTCGACGAGATCGATCTCCGCGGCCGCGTCATCCGCCTCGGCCGCTCGGTCTCGACCATGATCGACCGTCACGGCTACCCCGCGCCCGTCGCCCGCGTCCTGGCTGAGGCGACCGCGCTGACCCTTCTGCTCGGCTCCGGCCTGAAGTTCGACGGGCGCCTGATCCTTCAGACCCAGTCCGACGGTCCGGTCCGCATGGTCGTCGTCGATGTGGCGACGCCGGACCGCGTCCGCGCCCTCGCCCGGTTCGATGCCGAGGCCGTCGACGCGGCGATCGCAGCCGGCCAGGCGGAACCGGCGGCGCTGCTCGGATCAGGCCAGTTGGTGATGACGATCGACCAGGGCGGCGACATGCAGCGCTACCAAGGCATTGTCTCGCTCGACGGGCAGGGCCTCGAACGCGCCGCCGATCAGTATTTCCGCCAGTCGGAACAGATCGAGACCCGGGTGCGTCTCGCCGCGGCGGAAGAATATGTTCCGGGCGAGGACGGCATGAAGCACACTTGGCGGGCCGGTGGCCTCATGGTCCAGCACCTGCCGCCGGCCGGCGGCGAGGGCCACCGCGACCTTGCCCCGGGCGACGCGCCGGACGGCACCGTCCTGCCCGAACCGCACGAGGCCTGGGCCGAGGCGCGGGCACTGACGGACACGATCGGGGACGACGAACTGGTCGACCGCACCCTCTCGCCGGAGCGGCTGCTGTTCCGCCTGTTCCACGAACGGGGCGTCAGGGTCTTCGAGGCGCAGGACGTGAAGGAACATTGCACCTGCTCGCGCGATCGCATCGCCGGCATCGTCGGCAGCTTCACGCCTGAGGAGCGGCGCGACATGGTCGAGGACGGCGCCATCAGCGTCACCTGCGAATATTGCTCGACCAGCTACCGCTATGCGCCGGCGGAGTTCGATCCGGTCGAATAGGGCTCAACGTTCGCCCGAGAACCGCCGGAAGGTGCCGACCCCATCGGCGATGATGTTGCCCTTGTCGTCTTCGACACGGATAGCGACGAAGGCGACGCTGCGCCCGCCGCCGGTGCGGGTGGCGGTCACGGTGAGGACCCCGTCGCGCGCGGTTCCCAGATAGTTGACCGTCAGAGACAGGGTGACCCCCCGGCCATCCACCGCATCCGGATCTTTCGGCGGACCACCGAGGGCAGCGTAACCGCCGGCCGAATCCATCAGCGTCGCCACCAGCCCGCCATGCAGGCCGCCGCCGCGATTCATGAACTCCTCCCGCACGGGACAGGTCATCACGGCGCGCCCGTCGGTCCATTCCACCACCTCCCAGCCGATGAGGCGGTGGAAGGCGCTGTGACGATCGGACGGTCGGACCGTGACCGGCGGGTCTCCTGCGCTCATCCATCGGCTCCCGGTTGAAGGTCCTTGCGAAGGCGCCCTTGTCGCGCCAAGGCCGCGCCATGACAAGCCTTGGCCGGGCGCCTCGACGTCCCTCGATCGGCCGATCTCAGCCGGGCCGGCTGCGGTCCTCGACCTCCCGGCCATAGGCCTCCACCACTGCGAGCAGAGCCGGCGCCGTTCCCTCCCGCTGCCAGCGCAGGCATTGGCGGCGCAGCGCGGCGGCGACATCCCGCGGGCTGTGCCGGCCGCTCGCCATCACCGCCTCGGACAGGGCGACGATGCGCTCCAGCGCCTCGGGCGGGGCGGCTGGGGCAGGCGCGTCCGCTGGGCCCATCGGCCAGCATCCCGCGCCATGCGGGGTCTTCTCCCAGTGGAAGGGCCGGTGCCACAGGTCCGCGACGGCCTTCAGCGCAGCGAGGCCCATGGCGACCCAGACGACCGGAAGCAGCACCAGCCAGGGCAGGAGGCCGGGTCGCCCGGCCCGCACCAGCCCGACGCCCTTGTAGGCGACGCTGCCGGCATAGCCGAGCACGAACACCGCGGCGCCGGCGCCGGCCCAGGACGGCGGGCCTTGGAGCAGCCATGCCACCAGAAAGGCTGCCAGACAGGTCAGATGAACCAGCGCCGAACCGAGCGCGCCGGCGAGGGTCGCGGCAAGCACGAGAAGGCCGGCAGGACCGATCTCGCGCATCAGGCGCCGGGGATCACGCGCAAGGATCGCGAGGGTCTGCATCCAGCCCTTGAACCAGCGGCTGCGCTGGCGAAGCCAGGCACTGAAGGTGACCGGCGCCTCCTCAAGGGTCGGTGTCGCGAGCGTTCCGATCCGCCAGCCGCTGCGGGCGAGCCGGAAGCCGAGATCAGCATCCTCGGTGACGTTGTAGGGGTCCCATCCCAGGCTCTGGTCGAGCGCCGCCCGGCGGAAATGGTTCGACGTGCCGCCCAGCGGCATCGGCAGGTGAAAGCGCGCCAGCGCCGGCAGCAGGACCTGGAACAGCGCGTCATATTCGGCCGCGAAGAACCGCGCCAGCAGGCTGTCGTGGGGATTGACGATGGCGAGGGGCGCCTGCAGGCAGCCGAGCCGGCAATCGGCGGCGGCGAAGGTCTCGGCGGCTTCGCGCAATTGCCCCCGGCCTGGCCTGTCCTCGGCGTCATAGACCACGACGAGGTCGCCCGTGGCGAAGGGCAGCGCCATCATCAGCGCCTTCGGCTTGGTGCGTGGACCGAGCGCTGGAACGATGACCACCTCGACAGCCGCATCGGGGGCGGCGCGGCGGATGGCGGCGAGGGTCTCCGGATCGTCCGCCTCGAGCACCAGCTTGATGTCCAGCTTGGCGCGCGGATAGTCGAGCCGGGCGAGCGAGGCGAGAAGGCCCTCCGCCACCGCCTCCTCGCGGTAGAGCGCGCAGAGGATCGTGTAGCGCGGCAGGGCGGCCTCGCTCAGCGGCGCGCGCGGCAGCGCCAGTTGCGGGATGGCCGCCGCCCCGACCCGCAGCAGAACCCAGGCCGCGACGAGAAGCCCGACGAGGCCGCCGGCGGCGAGCGCCAGCCAGGCTGGTCCGATCGCGAGGGCCAGGAACAGCGCCGCGAGCATCGCCACGACCGCCGTCGCCACGCGGCGCATGAGCACCCGGTCCGAAGCCGACAGGTCCGGCTCTTCCGCCGCAAGGCTCGAAACGGCCTCGTCGACCCAGGGCGCTTCGGCCCAGGCGCGCACGAGGCGCGCGAAGGCCTGCGGCGTGGCTATGAGAAGAGGCAGGCCGTCATGGGTGGCAGGCGCCCGCCCTGCTGAGAGCCTCTCGGCCTCGGCCGGATCCGGTGCGATCAGGAGGGCCCGGCCTCCGACAGGACGCGACACCCCCACCGCCCGCCGGGCGAGGACGTGGCGCCAGGATTGTGGATCGGCGGCGACGGTGGGAAGCGCGCCGTCGAGCGGGGCGACCGTGCCACCCAGCCGGGCAGCGAGGGCGGCCGCGATGGCCTCCGGCGTGGTGAGGCCAAGCGCTACGGCCACCTCCAGGGGCGAGACATTCCAAAGGCCCGCGAGATAGGCGACCCGCACACGGTGCAGCGGATCGACCAGATCGTCGACGAGACGCGGGCAAGGGCCAGCGACGGGGAGGCGGCGAGCGCCGGCCCGAGGCGCCCCCACCGGGCGCGCGGCCGACCTTTCGGCGAACCGCATGCGAAACTCGTCAAGCCGCATGGCCCGGCCGCCCGATCCCTGCGTCCGACCCCTCCCGGACGCCCCGACATCAGCGTATAGGAAGCTCTGGAGCCGACATCAGTCGGACGAACCCGGATGGCGTGCATGCCGGTGCAATTTTTAGTCCTGGTTGCAACGCTGGTTCTCCTGGCCGTCCCACGCGCCATGGCGGACGGGACGAGCGGCGGCCCCGGGGGAGCGGCGACGGCCCAGGTCACGATCCCCAGCTACTGGGACCCGCGCCGGCGCAGCGAGCGTGTCGACCTCACCCGCGTGCCGCAGATCCGCTTCCTCACCGAGGACGACTTCCCGCCCTACAATTTCGCCGGTCCGGACGGACGGCCGGCCGGGTTCAACATCGACATCGCCCGTGCCATCTGTGAGGAGCTCGGCGTTCCCTGCACCATCCAGGTGCGCCGCTTCGACCTGCTCACCGAGAGCCTCGACCGCAATGCCGGTGACGCGATCATCGCCTCCCTGGCCATCACGCCGGATATCCGCCGACGCTTCGAGGTGTCGGACCGTTATCTCGAAACCCCCGCCCGTTTCCTGATGCGCCACGACACCCGCCTGACAGAGGCGACCCCGGAGGCGCTCGCCGGGCGCTCCATCGCCACGGTTCAGGGGACGGCGCACGAGGCCTATATCACCCAGTACTTTCCCCTCTCCGCGCGGCGCGTCTATCCCGATATCGAGACGGCACGGCGCGCGCTGCTCGAACGCGACGTCGACGTGCTCTTCGCCGACGGGGTCGCGAGCGGCTTCTGGCTCAGCGGCGAGGCCTCCGCCAACTGTTGCCGCTTCCTCGGCGGCGCCTTCACCGAGAGCCGCTATTTCGGCGAGGGCCTTGCCATCGTCATGCGCCGCGGCAACGAGCCGCTCCGCCGCGCCGTCAATCACGCGCTGCAGCGGCTCTGGGAAAAGGGCACCTATGCCGAGCTCTACCTCAAGGCCTTTCCTGCCGGCATCTACTGAGACGGCTCAGTACATGCCGCGCCGGGCCATTTCAGCGCCCTGGCGATCGCTCTCCTCCTGGGTCAGCCCCTCGCAATGGTCGACCAGCATGGCGCCATAGCTGGGCAGGTCGTTGCGATCGATATAGCGGGCGGGATCCCAGAGCGCGGCCCGGTTCACCGCCTTGGCGCAGTGCAGATAGGCCTCGACCACCGCCACGAGCACGCCGATCTTGGGCGGCCGGCCCTGGACGGACGAACCCGCCAGCAGCGCAGCGTCGTCGGTGATCCGGCCGCGACCGTTGACGCGCAGCACCTCGGCCATTCCCGGCACGACGAAGAGCATGCCGACGAGCCCCGTCTCGAAGATGTTCTCCAGCGAGTCGAAGCGGTTGTTGCCGATGCGGTCCGGCAGCAGCAGGTGCCGGTCATCGAGGACCCGCACGAAGCCGGCGGGATCGCCGCGCGGCGACACGTCGGCGCCCCTCGATCCGTGGGTGCCGACGATGACGAAGGTCGACCTGGCGATGATCGCCCGGCAGTGCCGGTCGAGCCGGGTGATGACCTTGTCGGTGGCGCGCGACATGGGCTGTGGATGGCGGGCACGAACCTCGGCGATGGAGCCGACATAGCTCACCGCCTCGGGATCGAAGGCGGCATCCGCCTCCGGCGGGGTGTGGATCGTCATCGGCGCATCTCCGTCGCGGGGCGGGTTGGCGTCAGCCGCGCCGCAGCCTGAGCATCATCAGATCGTACTGGAAATCGGCGACCTGGTGATAGATGTTGCCCTTCCGCTGGAATTCCCGCTGATGATTGAAGATCTTGGCGAATTCCGGATTGGCCGCGGTGATCTCCTTGTAATAGGCCTCGGCCTCCGCATAGAGCCGCTCCAGCACCTCCTACGGAAACAGCGAGACCTGCACGCCCTGGCTGACGAGACGGATCAGAGCCTCCGGGTTCTTCTGATCGTAATGGGCGAGCATGTCGGTGGTCGCCGCCTGCGCCGCCACCTCCACCGCCTTCTTGTAGAGCGGCGGCAACTCGTTCCACTTGGCGAGATTGAAGACGCCGTGGAACACCGTGCCGCCTTCCTGCCAGCCGGGGGCATAATAGCGCTGCGCCACCTTGTTGAAGCCGAGCTTCTCGTCGTCATAGGGGCCGATATATTCCACCGCATCGATCGTGCCGCGCTCCAGCGCGGGATAGATGTCGCCGGGAGCGATCTGCTGCGGCACCACGCCGACGCGTGCGGCGATCGTACCGGCGAGGCCGGCAATGCGCATCTTGAGGCCCGACAGATCGGCGACCGTCTTGATCTCCTTGCGGAACCAGCCGCCCCACTGCATGCCCGTATTGCCGCAGGGCAGCGCATGGACATTGTGCTTCTTGAAAAACTCGTTGGTCATGGCGAGCCCGCCGCCATGATAATACCAGGCGTGCTGCTGGCGCGGGTTCATCAGGAACGGCACCGAGGCGGTGAGGGCGAAGGTCGGGTCCTTGCCGACATAGAAGAGCATGCCGGTATAGGCAGCCTCGACCGTGCCGTTGGAGACAGCATCGAGTGCCTGCAGACCGGGCACAATCTCGCCCGCCGCAAACTGCTGGATGGTGAACTTGCCATCGGTGAGGTCGCTCACGTTGCGGCAGAACTGCTCCGCCGCGCCGTAGGTGATATCGAGGCTCTTGGGGAAACTCGACGTCGCGCGCCAGCGGATCGTCGGCATCGACTGGGCGATGGCCGGCGCCGCAACGGCGGAACCGGCCAGAAGGGCGGCGCCCGTGGACTTCAACATGTCTCGGCGTTTCATGCGACAACCTCCCGGGGGCGGGTCCACCGCGGCCATCGCGGTTTTCCCCAGCGTCAGGTCTCGCAACCGCCATGCCATGGAGCCCTGCGTCAGGCGGCCAAGACGGCCCGGCCGTTGCATGGCTCGCAACCCCGGTGGGAAAGGACAGGACATGACCCGTGACAGGCAGGCAGCAGCGACGATCGGCGTCGTGGTCTATGGCGGTGTTGAGCCCATCGACATCGGCGGCACGATCGGAGTCGTGTCGATGGCGAGCCGCATCCTGCCGGCCATCACCGCGGTGACCATCGCGGAGAACGCCGGACCCGTGATGCTGGCCGGCGGCCTGACCATCATCGCCGACGAGGGCTTCGCCACCGCCCCGCCCTGCGACGTCTTCATCGTCGCCGGCGGTCCGGGATGGCGCGAGCAGGTGAAGGACGAGTCCATGCTCGCCTTCCTGCGGGGGATCGCGCCTGAACGCCTCGCCTCCGTCTGCACCGGCGCGCTGATCCTCGCCGCGGCGGGCGTCCTCGACGGCCGGACGATCACCACCCGGCGCCATGCCGTGGGGGCGGAGGCGCAAGCACCGGTCACGCTGATCGGCACCATGGCCTCTGGCGCCACCCCCGTCGAAGCAGCCATCGTCGAGGACCGTGGCATCGTCACCGGCGGTGGTGTCTCGCTCGCCATCGACGCGACGCTCCATCTCATCGGCCGCCTCTTCGGCGAGGCCGCACGCGACGAGGTGGCGCAGATCATCGAATATGACCGCGCCTTCGCGGCCAACCGCGCGGCGCTCGGCCACCATATCGGCTGAGGTCAGATGCCGCGTGGCCGGGCGGCGAGGCCGAAGGCCGGATCCCCGTCGAACAGGGTCGGCGCCGCACCGGTGCGCGCCCGCTCGATGGAGAGCAGCTTCAGCTTGGTGTCGACGCCGCCAGGGGCGGAGAAGCCGCCGGTCTTGCCGCTCGCCGCCAGCACCCGGTGGCAGGGCACGACGATCGGCCAGGGATTGGCGCCGAGCGCTCGTCCCACCGCCTGGGCGGCGCCCGGCTCACCGATGCGGCGAGCGACCTCGCCATAGGTCAGCGTCTCTCCGGCGGAAATGGAGAGCGTCACGTCGGTGACGCGGGCCTGGAAATCGGCGAGACCATCCCGGTCGAGCGGCGCATCGGAGAGGTCGACGCGTTCGCCGCGGGTGAGCACCACGATCCGGTCGACGACATCCCGGATGGCGGGCGGCGGCGCGGCCTCACATGCGTCGGGATGCCGGGCGAGAAGGCTCGCCCGCGTCGCCTCGACCGTCGCCGCCGGCAGGCGCACGCCGACGATGCCCCGCTTGCCCCAGGCGAGGCCAACGCTGCCGATCGCGGTGTCGAAGAGGATGAGGCCGATCATGGCGCGAACCTAGCAGAGCGGCTGGCCACCGTCGCGGCAGCAGGCCATTCATTGACCTTGCCGCCCCCCCGCCCTATTGCAACCCACCGCTTTCGTTCGTTTCCGCCCGGATACCGCCATGCTTCCCGCCCTGTCGATCACGCCCGCCCTCCTGGAGGCCGCCCGCGTCTCCACCGCCTGGCCGTTCGAGGAAGCGAAGAAACTCGTCGCGCGGCTGGACAAGACGCCGAAGGCAGGCCCGGTCATCTTCGAGACCGGCTACGGTCCCTCGGGTCTGCCGCATATCGGCACTTTCGGCGAGGTCGCCCGCACCACCATGGTGCGCAGCGCCTTCCGTCTGCTCACCGAGGACAGGATCGCGACGCGGCTGATCGCCTTTTCCGACGATCTCGACGGGTTGCGCAAGGTACCGGACAACGTGCCCAACAAGGAGTTGCTCACCCAGCATCTCGGCCGGGCGCTGACCTCCGTGCCCGATCCCTTTGGCACGCACGACAGTTTCGGCGCCCACAACAATGCCCGGCTGCGCGGCTTCCTCGACCAGTTCGGCTTCGACTACGAATTCGTCTCCTCGACCGCCATGTACCGTTCCGGCGCCTTCGACACCACGCTGCTGACCGCGCTGGAGCGCTTCGACGCGATCCAGGCGATCATGCTGCCGACGCTGGGCGAGGAGCGCCGCGCCACCTATTCGCCCTTCCTGCCGATCCACCCGGATTCGGGCGTCGTCATGCAGGTGCCGGTGGAAGAGCGCAACGTCGCGAGGGGCACCATCGTCTGGCGTGACCCGGCCTCGGGCAAGCGCCACGAGACGCCTGTCACCGGCGGCCATGCCAAGATGCAGTGGAAGCCGGACTGGGCCATGCGCTGGACGGCCCTCGGGGTCGACTACGAAATGGCGGGCAAGGATCTGATCGATTCCGTGACCCAGTCGGGGAAGATCTGCCGGGCGCTCGGCGGCACGCCGCCCGAGGGCTTCAACTACGAGCTCTTCCTCGACGAGAACGGCAGCAAGATCTCCAAGTCCAAGGGCAATGGCCTGACGATCGAGGACTGGCTGGCCTATGCCTCGCCGGAGAGCCTGTCCCTGTTCATGTACCAGAGCCCGAAGAGCGCCAAGCGGCTCTATTTCGACGTCATCCCCCGCAACGTCGACGACTACCTGACCTTCGTCGAGAAATTCCCCGCCCAGGACGAGAAGAACAGGCTGATGAACCCGGCCTGGCACATCCATTCCGGCACGCCGCCGCGTGTCGACGTGCCGATCTCCTTCTCCATGCTGATGAACCTCGTCTCGGTCTCGAACGCGCCGGCCAAGGACGTGCTCTGGGGCTTCATCCGCCGCTATGCGCCGGGCGCCTCGCCGGAGAAGAACCCGAAGCTGGACGAACTCGCCGGCTATGCGGTCAGCTATTTCCACGACTTCGTGAAGCCGACCAAGGTCTACAAGGTGGCCGACGCCATCGAGCGCGAAGCGCTGGAGGCGCTCGCCGCCGCGATCATGGCGCTGCCGAAGGACGCCAGCGCCGAGGACGTGCAGGGCGCCGTCTACGACGTCGGCCGCGCCATCCCGCGCTACCAGGACCTCAAGGCCAAGGGCGCGACGCCGGAGAAGCCGGGCGTCTCGGCGGAATGGTTCTCGGCCATCTACAAGGTGCTGCTCGGACAGGAGAAGGGCCCGCGCTTCGGCTCCTTCGCCGTGCTCTACGGCCTCGACGAGACCCGCGCGCTGATCCGCAAGGCGCTGGCCGGAGACTTCGTGAAGGGGTGAGGGGGTAGCCGTCCGCAGTCCCGGCTCACCCGGATCAGCGCTCAGTCCCGTCCGTCTTGCCCGGCCTTGTCGACTGGGTCGTGGGCCAATGTATGCCCCACCCGCACCCTCCCCTTTGGCGAGGGGAGGGAGACTACGACGTCCCGTTCCCGTTTGAACGGTTGGGCCTGGCCCAGCCGCGGCCGTCAAAAGCGTGACGTTGAAGTCCCCCCTCCCCTCGCCAGAGGGGAGGGTTGGGGTGGGGCCATGAACCTGTTGGCGTGGCGGAGCGCTGCGCCGGCCGCCCCCTACTGGCTCACCCACATGATCCGCGCCATCCAGGCGATCTCCGACACCGTGAAGTTCCGGTCGGCGTGGTCCTGGTTGAGCGAGGTCAGTTCGATCGTCCGGTTGGTCTGGCGCTTCAGCTCCTTGGCCATGATCTCGCCCTCGGCGGTCTGCACCACCACCCGGTCACCCCGGCGGATCGGCGCCGTCGGCGAGATGACGATGCGGTCGCCGTCGCGGTAAACCGGCAGCATGGAGTCGCCCTGGATCTCCAGCGCATAGATCGCCTCGTCCGGGATGTCGGGGAACGAGACCTCGTCCCAGCCACTGCCGGCGGGAAGGCCGCCCGCGTCGAAATAGCCGCCCGCGCCGGCCTGGGCGAAGCCGAGTATGGGCAGCGGCCTGGTGCTCATCCTGGTCCCTCCGACGAGCGAGACGAATTCGCCGAAGCTGGTGCCGGTGGCGTTGAGGGCCTTGGCGACGGATTCGGTGGAGGGCCAGCGCTCGCGGCCGTCCAGCATCACGCGCTTCGACTTGTTGAACGTGGTGGCGTCGAGGCCGGCGCGCTTGGCGAGGCCCGAGGCGGAGAGGCCGTTGGTCTCGGCGAGACGATCGATGGCGGCCCAGATATCGGCGTGGGAGAACATGGCAAATCCCCGCGGACCCCGGCAATACGCCGGCCCCGCGCCTGCTAATGGAAGGAACGTCGTCCGTTCATAGGATTATTGGCCTTTTGCGATCATGTCAATCGCGGCTAGGCTGCAAGCATCGTCACGACAGGAACGGCCATGACTCCGACCATCTATAAGATCTCGCCCCGCGCCGCGTGGCAGCAGGCCGAAAGCGCCGGAATCTTTACCGGCGCCCCCGTCGATCTCGCCGACGGCTTCATCCATTTCTCCACCGCCGAACAGGCGCGCGAGACCGCCGCAAAACATTTCGTCGGCGCCGCCGACCTGGTGCTCGTGGCCGTCGATGCCGCGGCCCTTGGCGCGGCGCTGGCCTGGGAGCCCTCGCGCGGCGGTGCCCTCTTTCCCCATCTCTATGCCGACCTGCCGATGAGCGCGGTGCGCTGGGTGAAGCCCCTCCCGCTGGGCGCGGACGGCACCCATCTGTTCCCCGCGCTGGAGGATTGACCGCCGGTTGACAGGCCGGGCCGGGTTGGCGAGCCTGTCCGGCGAGCCGAGGGAGAGAAGCGATGTATCGCGCGCTGACGCGGGGCATCCAGGTCACGGTGACGCCGGAATTCAGGCCGGAGCGCTCGGAGCCGGATGAGGGCCAGTTCTTCTGGACCTATCACGTCGAGGTGCTCAACCTGACCGGCGAACGTGTGCAGTTGCGCGCCCGCTACTGGCGAATCACTGACGAGAACGGCCGCACCCAGGAGGTGCGCGGCGCCGGCGTCGTCGGCGAGCAGCCGGTGATCGAGCCGGGCGCCGCCTTCGAATATATGTCCGGCTGCCCGCTGACGACGCCGACCGGCATCATGGTCGGTCACTACCTGATGATCTCCGAGCGCAACGAAAGCTTCCAGGCGGAGATCCCCGCCTTCTCGCTCGACAGCCCCTTCGCCAACCGCACGGTCAACTGACGCCGTTCAGGTCAGGGCTCGCACCAGTTGGATAAGGGCGAGGCTGGACACCAGAAGGCCGACGATGCCCATCAGGAGATGCGGGCGCATGTGGCGCACGACATAGCCGCCGAAGGGCGCCGCCAGCACCCCGCCGATGATCAGGGCGGCGATATGGGACAGGTGGCTCGCCCCCAGTTCGATGAAGAAGGTGGTCGATACGGCCACGGTGACGAAAAACTCGGCCGCATTGACCGAACCGATCACCCGGCGCGGCGCATGGCCGGAGCCGATCAGCGTCGAGGTCACCATCGGCCCCCATCCGCCGCCGCCGACAGCGTCGAGAAAACCGCCGACGAGGCCGAGCGGCGCCACACGGGTGGTCCTGGCATCCTCCGTGGTCGGGCTGCGGCGAAACGCCTTGACCAGGATGAAAAGGCCGAGGACGAGAAGATAGGCCGCGATGAAGGGCCGGATCGCCTGGCCGTCGATGTTCGACAGCAGATAGGCGCCGAGCACGCCACCGACGACCCCCGCCAGGCTCAGGGTGACGAACAGCCGCGGCTCGATATTGCGGAAATAGAGGTGCGACAGGCCGGATATGCCCGTGGTGAAGACCTCGGCCGTGTGGGTCGCGGCGCTCGCCTGGGCGGGAGGAAGGCCGAGCGACAGCATGGCCGTCGTGGCGATCAGGCCGAAGGCCATGCCGAGGGCACCGTCAACCAGCTGGGCGAAGAAGCCCACAGCGACGAGAAGGGCGAATTCCAGCGTCATCCGGAGGCAACCTCCAACGGCGCGACGATCGCGATGCAGCATGCATGACAGACAGGCCCCGGGGGGAGCAACTCACAGGGCCGTCAGACCGCCGTCGACCACCAGCGCATGGCCGGTCATGAAGGAGTTCTCCGCCGAGCAGATCCACAGCATGGCCTGGACGATCTCGTCGGCCGTGCCGGCCCGTCGCATCGGCATGGTCTGGACCAGGCGGGAGACCATCTCCTCCTGGCTTCGCCCGGGCTGGGCGAGCGATTCCGTCAGCATCGGCGTGTCCGCGAAGGCCGGGCATATCGCGTTGACGCGGATTCCCTTGCGGGCGGTCTCGGCGGCGGCCGTCTTGGTCAGACCGATCACCGCATGTTTGGCCGCGGCATAGGCGGCCAGCAGCGGCGCCCCGGTGACGCCGGCGACCGAGGCGGTGTTGAGGATGACGCCGCCGCCCTGCCGCTCCATCACCGGAATCTGCGCCTTCATCCCGTGGAAGACGCCCATGACATTGATGTCGAACATGCGGCGCATCACCGCCTCGTCGGTATCGACGAGCTTCATCGTGGGATGAGCGACACCGGCATTGTTGAGCGCCACGTCGAGCCGGCCGAAGGCGTCGGTCCCCGCCGCCACGAGAGCGGCGACGGCCTCCCCGTTGCCGACATCGGTCGACCGCCTCACAACCCTGCCGCCCGCCGCCTCCACGAGCCGCGCCGTCTCGGCGAGGCCCGCCTCCTGGATGTCGCCGAGGACGAGATGGGCGCCCTCCGCAGCGAAGCGTTCGGCGGCGCGCCGACCGAAGCCGCTCGCTGCCCCCGTGATGAGGACGACCTTGCCCTCGTAGCGGCGCATCGCGGTCATCACGGCCCCTTCTCGATCACGTCGACGGCCATGCGGGCCAGGATCGGGATATTGTCCTTCACCTGCATCGCCCGTTCGGGGTTCGAGGCGTTGCCGGAGAGCGCCCGCTTCAGCACGCCCTGCAGGATCGCCGCCATGCGGAACAGCGAGAAGGCGAGGTAGAAGTCCCAGCGCGGAATGCCGTCGATGCCGGTGCGCGCGCAGTAGCGCGCCACATAGTCGGCCTCGGTGGGGATGCCGACGGCAGCGCGATCGATACCGGCGAGACCCCGGAACGAGCCGGCATGCGGCAGGCGCCAGTGCATGCACTGATAGGCGATGTCGGCGAAGGGATGGCCGATGGTGGAGAGCTCCCAGTCGAGAATGGCGAGGAGCGCGGGGCCATCCTTGGCGAAGATCATGTTGTCGATGCGGTAGTCGCCATGGACGAGCGAGGCGCGCCCGTCATCGGCCGGAAGGTTCTGCTCGAGCCAGGTGATGACCTGGTCGATGGTCGGCAGGTGCTCGGTCTCCGAGGCGCGGTACTGCTCGGTCCAGCGCGAAAGCTGCCGGGCGAAATAATTGCCCGGACGGCCGAAATCGGCGAGGCCGACGGCAGCCGGATCGACGCTGTGCAGCGCCGCCAGCGCCGCGTTCATGGCATCGTAGATGGCGCTGCGCTCGTCCCGCGACACCTCGGGAATGGCCGGATCCCAGATGATGCGGCCATCGACGAATTCCATGACGTAGAAGGCGGTGCCGATGACGCTCTCGTCCTCGCACAGCACATGCATCCGCGGCACCGGCACCGGCGTGCCGCCCAGCGCCTTCATCACGCGATATTCGCGGTCCACGGCATGGGCGGATTTCAGCAGCTGGCCCGGCGGCTTCTTGCGCAGCACGGCACGCCCGCCGGCATGGGTCAGCATGAAGGTCGGATTGGACTGGCCACCGGCGAATTTCTCGGCCTTGACCGGCCCGGAGAAGCCCGGCCAATGCGCCGCCAGATAGGCGCCGAGCGCCGCCTCGTCGATGATCATGGCAGACGTCGCCGCTGGCGTGGCCAAGGCCGAACTCCTCGCAATGCTGATCGGCGCCGGGACGCGGCCGCCGCCGTGCCGCATCCGCTGCGGCACGGGAAGTCTGCCACGCCGCCGGCCCGCCCGTCCTCTCCGACGGACGGACGACGGCGGGCCGTCCGCGTCAGACAACCTCGAAGAGGCCGGCAGCGCCCATGCCGCCGCCGATGCACATGGTGACGACCACATGCTTGGCGCCGCGGCGCTTGCCCTCGATCAGCGCATGGCCGGTCAGGCGGGCGCCCGACACGCCATAGGGATGGCCCACCGCGATGGCGCCGCCATTGACGTTGAGCCGGTCGTGCGGGATGCCGAGCGTGTCGCGGCAATAGAGCACCTGCACGGCGAAGGCCTCGTTGAGTTCCCACAGGTCGATGTCGTCGACAGTCATGCCGGCGCGCTTGAGCAGCTTCGGCACGGCGAAGACCGGGCCGATGCCCATCTCGTCCGGCTCGCAGCCCGCGACCGCGAAACCCTTGAAGATGCCGAGCGGGGTGAGGCCGCGCTTCTCGGCGAGCTTCGCCTCCATCACCACCGCCATGGAGGCGCCGTCGGAGAACTGGCTGGCATTGCCGGCGGAGATGACGCCACCCTCGAGCGCCGGGCGGATCTTGGCGACGCCCTCATAGGTCGTGTCGGCGCGGATGCCCTCGTCCTCGGTGAGGGTCACCTCCTCCTCCCAGGTGCGCACGACCTCCTTCTTGTCGTTCATCTCGGCCTTCAGCATCTTCGTCGTGAAGGGAACGATCTCCTGGTCGAACTTGCGGCCCTGGCGGGCGGCGGCGGCGCGCAACTGGCTCTCGACGCCGTACTGGTCCTGCCGCTCGCGCGAGATGCCGTAGCGCTTGGCCACCGTCTCGGCCGTCTGCAGCATGGACCAGTAGATCTCCGGCTTCTTCGCCTTCAGCCCCGGGTCCTGGAAGCTCGACTTGTTGGCCTGATTCTGCACCAGCGAGATCGATTCGACGCCGCCGGCGACGTAGATGTCGGCCTCGCCGGCGATGATGTTCTGCGCCGCGGTGGCGATGGTCTGCAGGCCCGAGGAGCAGAAGCGGTTGATCGTCATGCCCGAGGTGGTGATCGGGCAGCCGGCCGCCAGCGCGATCTGGCGGGCGATGTTGCCGCCGGTCGCGCCTTCCGGCGTAGCGCAGCCGACGATCACGTCCTCCACTTCGCCTGGATCGATGCCGGCCCGCTCGATGGCATGTTTCACCGCATGGCCGCCCATGGCAGCGCCATGGGTGTTGTTGAGCGCGCCCTTCCAGGACTTCGCCAGGCCCGTGCGGGCGGTGGATACGATGACGGCTTCACGCATGGGTCTCTCCTGAAAAGGTCCTGAACGGCAACGGCTCAGCCGCGCGGTGGCAGGGCGATGCCCTTGCCCGCGGCGGCCTTCATGGCGAATTTGGCGGTCTGCTCGAAGGCGCCCTGCAGCGCCTTCTGTCCCGCCGGGTTGGAAATATCCTCGAAACGGGCGGCGACGGTCTCCGGCGTGCGCTCGGCCTCGTCGAGCCAGATCCCATCGGTCTCGTAGATGATCGTCCGGGCGAAGGCGCCGGCCCCGGCGCAGAGGATGGTCCGCGACGGCCCCTTCTCGCTGACGAGGAAGAGCACGCCCGGTGTGATCGATTCCGGCGTCAGCAGGGCCAGCGTCTCCGGTGTCATCAGTTCTTCCGTCATGCGGGTGGCCGCTGTCGGGGCGAGGGTGTTGACGCGGATGTCGTTCTTCGCACCCTCCTGGTGCAGCACGTTCATCAGGCCGACCATCGCGGCTTTCGCCGCGCCGTAATTCGCCTGGCCGAAATTGCCGTAGAGACCCGAGGAGGAGGAGGTGAAGACGATGCGGCCGTAGTTCTGCGCCCGCATGATGTCCCACACCGCCTTGGTGCAGTTGACCGTGCCCATCAGGTGCACGTCCACCACCGCCTCGAAATCGGCGAGATCCATCTTGGTGAAGGTCTTGTCGCGCAGGATGCCGGCATTGTTGACGAGGATGTCGACGCGGCCCCAGGCCGCCATGGTCTTCTGCACCATGTCCTGCACCTGGGCGAAATCGGCGACATTGGCGCCATGCGCCATGGCTTCGCCGCCCGATGCCTTGATCTCGGCGACGACCTTCTCGGCCGCCTCCGATGAGCCGCCGGTACCGTCGCGGGCGCCGCCGAAATCGACGATCACCACCCTGGCGCCGCGGGCGGCCAGGCCGAGGGCATGGGAACGGCCGAGGCCGTTGCCGGCGCCGGTGACGATGGCGACGCGTCCGTCGAAACGAATGCTCATGCGGAAGTCCTCAGTTCGTGAAGGCGAGCGTGACCCAGTCGGCGGCGAGGGCCGGCTTCTCGGCGCCCTCGATCTCGACGGTCACGGCATGGGTGAGCTGGTGCTGCTGCGGCGACTTGGATTCGAGGGCCTTGAGCACGAAGCGGCCGCGAATGCGCGCGCCGGCCTTGACCGGGCTCATCATGCGCAAGCGGTCGAAGCCGTAGTTCACGCCCATGGTGCGGCCGGCGATCTCCGGCAGGGCATCATAGGCCATGGCCGAGAGCAGCGAGACGGTGAGGAAGCCGTGGGCGATGGTGCCGCCGAAGGGCGTCGCCTTCGCCTTCTCCACGTCGATATGGATGAACTGGTGGTCGTGGGTGAGATCGGCGAAGGCGTCGATCGCCGCCTGCGGCACGTCGAACCATTGCGACAGGCCGACCTCCTGGCCGATGCGGCCCTTCAGTCCCTCGATCGTCACCTGCTCTGCCATGCTGTCCTCGTCGGATCGTTTGTTCAGAAGCCGCGCGCCAGGGCGACGCGGTCGGCGTGGAAATCGGCATCGCCATAAAGGGTGGAGGCCACCTGCATCCGCTTCATGAAGAGGCCGATATCGATGGCATCCGTCATGCCGATGCCGCCATGCATCTGCACCGCCTCCTGGGCCGCGAGCCGCGCCACCGATGACGCCTTGGCCTTGGCGACGGAGACGGCAAGGCTGGCTGCTTCCGGATCGGCGTCGAGCGCCTGCAGGGCGGCAAGGACCGCCGACCTGGCGATCTCGACCTCGCAGAACAGATGCGCCGCGCGGTGCTGCAGCGCCTGGAAGGCGCCGATGGTGCGCCCGAACTGCTTGCGCTCGCGCAGGTAGGCCATGGTGCGGCCGAAGCTCTCCTGCGCATTGCCCGAGAGCTCGGCGGCAAGGCCGGCGCGGCCGGCGCCGAGCACGACCTCGAGCAGGGGAAACCCGTCATCGACCTCGCCCACCAGCGCATCGGCCGTCACCTCGACGCCGTCGAAGGTGAGTTCGGCCGCGCCGCGGGAATCGAGGGTGGCGAGCCGCTCGGCAGCGAGCCCTCTCGCCCTGGCATCGACCAGGAACAGGCTGATGCCGCCAAGCTCGCCAGCCGAACCGGCCGTGCGCGCCGCCACCAGCACGGCATCGGCCGCCTGGCCGTCCACCACATAGGTCTTGCTGCCGGTAAGGCGGAAGCCGTTGCCATGGCGCTCCGCGCGCATGGCCGTGCCGGCGGGATCATGCCGGCGGCCCTCGTCGACCGCCGTGGCGATGACGGCATCTCCGGCGACAATGGCGGGCAGCCAGCGCTCCTTCTGCGCCGGCGATCCCGCCCGCGACAGGGCGGTGGCAGCCATCATGGCCGTGGACAGGAAGGGCGAGGCGGTGAGCGTGCGGCCCATCTCCTCGCAGAGGATCCCCGCCCCGACGAAGCCGAAGCCGAGGCCCCCCTGGTCCTCGGGCACGAGGATGCCGGTCCAGCCCATGGCGGCCATGGCGCTCCAGAGATCACGGTCGAAACCCTCCGCGATCGCCTCGTCGCGGATCCGGCGCAAAGCCGCCACCGGGGCCTTGTCAGTGACGAAGCCGCGCGCGGCGTCCTGCAGCATCACCTGATCGTCGTTCAGTACCAGCATGGCAGCCTCAGGCGGACGGCAGTTGCAGGAGGCGCTTGGCAACGATGTCGAGCATCACCTCCGACGTGCCGCCCTCGATCGAATTGGCCTTGGTGCGCAGCCAGCCGCGCGGCCGCTCGCCGTCATGGGTGCGGGCGCCCTCCCATTCCAGCCCCTCATGGCCGGCGGCCCGCATCAGCAGCTCGTAGCGGCGCTTGTTGAGCTCGGTGCCGTAATACTTCAGCACCGAGGACTTGTCGCCGACGCCCTGGCCGCCCGCGGCGGCCTCGTCCTTGTAGCGGGTCATGGTGGCGGCGAAGGCGAGGGCATCGACCTCGGCCCGCGCCACGTCGGCGCGCAGGAACGGGTCGGCGAGGCGGCCCTGCCCGTCGGTGCCGATCTCCGAGGCCGCGACCTGGCCGGGCGAGCGCCCGCCAAGCAGGCCGCCGCCCCCGCCGCCGATCATCTCGCGCTCGTGGGTCAGGAGATATTTGGCGATGTCCCAGCCGCGGTTCAGCGTGCCCACGAGGTTCGCCTTCGGCACTTTCACGGCGTCGAAGAAGGTCTCGCAGAAGGGTGACTTGCCGGAGATCAGCAGGATCGGCTTGGTCGACACGCCCGGCGCCGTCATGTCGAAGAGGATGAAGGATATGCCGAGATGCTTGGGCGCGGCGAAATCCGTGCGCACCAGGCAGAAGATCATATCCGCCTTGTCGGCATAGCTCGTCCAGATCTTCGAGCCCGAGACGACGAAATGGTCGCCGCCGTCGTCGGCGCGCGTCTGCAGCGAGGCAAGGTCGGAGCCGGCATTGGGCTCCGAATAGCCCTGGCACCAGCGGATCTCGCCACGGGCGATGCGCGGCAGGTGCTCCTTCTTCTGCGCTTCGGAGCCGAAGGCGAGCAGCGCCGGCCCGAGCATCCAGATTCCAAAGCTCTCCAGCGGCGAGCGCGCGCCGATGGCCCGCATCTCCTCCTTGAGGATCTTCACCTCCTCGTGGGAAAGACCGCCGCCGCCATAGGCCTGCGGCCAGCCCGGCACTGTCCAGCCGCGCGCCGCCATGCGCTCGAGCCAGACCTTCTGGGCCTCCGACGTGAAGACCCAGTGGCGGCCACCCCAGCAGATGTCGTCGTCGCCGGTGACAGGCGTCCGCATCTCGACAGGGCAGTTGGCGTCGAGCCACGCGCGTGTCTCGCGCCGGAAAGCGTCGAGGCTGTCCATCAGCATCCTCCCGCGGCGACCTCGCCCGTGAGCCGGCCGCCATTCGTTCCTTCATTGACGGCCCCGCTCTCGCGAGGACATACTACTGAGTATGTTCGCGTGCCGACCCGTTGTCGAGCCCTTGGGCGGCCCGGTCGTCATGCCGGATGTCCCCCTTCCGGCAGAGGGCGAGAGGCGCTAACACGCCAGGGGACAGAAGCAAGACGCTGGAAAGGCGCCTGACGGGGAGGATGCCGGCAGACATGCAGGCCACGGCTGCCAATGATCTGGTCTCACCGGACCGGCGCGAGGAGGTGCTCGCCGCCGCCGCCGAATGTTTCATGCGGCGCGGCTATGAGGCGACATCCATGGATGACGTCGCCGACGCGCTCGGGGCCACCAAGGGGCGCGTCTACCATCACTTCCGCTCGAAGCCCGAACTCTTCTTCGAGGTCTTCCGACGGGCGATCTTCATCCTCATCCGCGAGGCGGGGGTGCACGAGACCGGCCCCGGCCATGCCGCCGACCGGCTGCGCCGCATGGCCAGGGCCCACATCCTCTGCATGATGGAGACCCAGGCCTTCCAGCGGAACCTGACGCTGGGCGTTGACCTCTACCGCTTCGGCGAACCCACCGCCGAGCACAAGGCGACCCTGGAGGAACTGATGGACCTCCGGCGCGGCTATGAGGACGCCTTTCGCCGCACCTTCGCTGCCGGCGCCGCCGACGGCTCGATGAAGGCGCTCGATCCCTCGCTCGCCATGCGCACCCTGCTCGGCGCCATCAATTGGGTGGCGGTCTGGTATTCGCCCCGTCCCGGAGAGACCCGCGCCCACCGCGAGAAACTGGCGGAGGAGATCGTTGTCCAGGTGCTCGGCGGCTATCTCGCGTAAAGCGGCGGCTGCGGTGTTCCAGGCCCCACCCTCCCCTCGCTGACGCGAGGAGAGGGTGACTATGGCGTCCCATCTGTCCTGAACCCGTGGCGCCGGGCACGAAGCTCTCCGATCGGACGGCGGGGCCAGGTGCGACCTGACTGTTGAGGTGCGAGGTCGAAGTCCCCCTCTCCTCGCGTCAGCGAGGGGAGGGTGCGGGTGGGGCCTTGCCCGGTTCGCGCCGCCTCACGCCGCCTTCTCCCGCGCTTCCCGCACCATCTGCACCAGGACCTTGTGCAGGTCCTCGCCCGTCGTGACCCGCCGCGGAAAGAGCACGCGCGCCGTGCGGTCGCCGGCGATGAGGTCGAAGCCCTCCGGATCGGCACCGGACATTTTCCACGGGCCGGGCTCCTCGCCCGCCAGAACCGTCGCATAGACCGAGACGGCGTCGGCATGGTCCGCGTTCATATGGGCGATGGCCCCGGCCTCGGCGGCGACCAGCCCCTCCGCATCACCCGCATCGATCAGCAGGTCGGTGCCGGCGATGTCCGCCGCCCGCGCGAATCCGCCATTGAGATGGCCGGCCGCCACATCCAGCCGCCAGAGGCTGAAATCGGGAAAGTCGATATAGATCTGAGCCTTGGGATTGCGAGCGAGGAACCGGGCCTTGAGCCGCTTGACCTCTGCCTCGTCCTCGACCCTGGCGAAGGCGCCGAGCACCGTCAGCCGCGGATGGGCCAGCGGATCGCCCTTGCCCGTGCGGGCGAGGAGCAGCGAGGCGCGCCCGTCGGCCTTGAGGTTGGCAGTATGGCTGGAGAGGTTGGAGATCAGGATCAGCGGCGCGCCGTCGGTATCGGTCGCCACCGTCGTCAGGGTCGTCACGGGATGGCCGGTATTGCGGTCGAGCGTGCCCAGCGCGCCGGTCCGGATGGTCCTGAGCAGGTCCCGCGCCCATTCCAGCGGCTTGAAATCCGCTGGCTGCGGGGCGTTCTCGGGGATGTTGCCCGGCATGGCACCGGCCTGGGACTTGGTATCCATTGCTGTCTCCTCGGCGCCGCACCATGACGACGCCCTGCCCCGGGATCAAGGCCCGGCGGCCGCGGGACAGGCCCCGTCGACGGCCCCTGCCCGCTGCGGGGCTTGACGCGGCGCGGAGCCTCGCCCATGCCTCGCAGCATCCGGAAAGGCCCCCCATGCCCCTGCGTCTCTCGACCAGCGCCCTCGACTTCGAAACCCGCTTCGCCGGCCTGCTCGCCATGAAGCGCGAGGTCTCGGAAGAGGTGAACGACGTCGTCCGCTCCATCGGCCTGGACGTCGCCCAGCGCGGCGACGCGGCCCTGATCGAATATACCGCCAAGTTCGACAAGCTGATGCTGACCCCGGCGACCCCGCGCGTCACCGAGGCGCAGATCGAGGCGGCCCTGGCCGCCTGCGACCCGGCGACGCTCGACGCCCTGCGCCTCGCCGCCGACCGCATCCGCACCTATCATGCCCGCCAGAAGCCGCAGGACGACCGCTTCGTCGATGCGCTGGGGGTCGAGCTCGGCTATCGCTGGACCGCCATCGAGGCCGTCGGGCTCTATGTCCCCGGCGGCACCGCGGCCTATCCCTCCTCGGTCCTGATGAACGCCATTCCCGCCAAGGTCGCGGGATGCCCGCGCGTCGTCATGGTCGTGCCGGCCCCCGGCGGCAGCCTCAACCCGCTGGTGCTCGCCGCCGCCCGTCTCGCCGGCGTCGACGAGATCTACCGCGTCGGCGGCGCCCAGGCGGTCTTCGCCCTCGCCCACGGCACCGAGACCATCCGCCCTGTGGCCAAGATCATGGGCCCCGGCAATGCCTATGTCGCCGCCGCCAAGCGCCAGGTCTTCGGCAAGGTCGGCATCGACATGATCGCCGGCCCCTCCGAGGTGCTGGTCATCGCCGACGGCAGCGCCAATCCCGACTGGATCGCCGCCGATCTGCTGGCGCAGGCCGAGCATGATATCGCCGCCCAGTCCCTGCTCATCACCGACGACCGCGGCCTTGCCGACGCGGTCGAGGCGGCCGTCACCCGCCAGCTCGCCACCTTGCCGCGGGCCGAGATCGCCGGTGCAAGCTGGCGCGACTACGGCGCCATCATCCAGGTCGCGCGCATCGCCGAAGCGGTGCCGCTGGCCGACCGGCTGGCCGCCGAGCATCTCGAGATCATCACCGCCGATGCCGAGGGCCTCGCCGCGCAGATCCGCAATGCCGGCGCCATCTTCCTCGGCGGCCATACGCCCGAGGCGATCGGCGACTATGTCGGCGGCTCGAACCATGTCCTGCCGACGGCACGCTCGGCGCGTTTTTCCTCCGGCCTCGGCGTGCTCGACTTCATGAAGCGCACATCGTTGCTGAAATGCGGCCCCGAACAGCTTCGCGCCCTCGGGCCCGCGGCCATCGCCCTCGGCGAGGCCGAGGGGCTCTCCGCCCATGCCCGGTCCGTCTCCATCCGCCTCAATCTCGGCGGCGCGGACTGACCGCCCCGCCACGAAAGGACCGCCATGACCGATCGCGAGCCCAGGGACCGCAACGACCCGGTGACCATGGGCCGGCGCCTGGTGGCAGTCTCCATCGACGAGGCCTCGATCGGCCGTTCCTCCGCCGACATCGAGCACGAGCGCGCGGTCGCCATCTACGATCTCATCGAGGAGAACAGCTTCTATCCGGTGGGTGTCGAGACCGGGCCCTTCGCGCTCCACATCTCGCTCGCCGAGGGCAAGCTCGTCCTCGACGTCAAGCATCAGGACGGCCGGCAGGTGGTCACCCATATCCTGTCGCTGACGCCATTCCGGCGGATCGTGAAGGACTATTTCATGATCTGCGACAGCTATTACGATGCCATCCGCACCGCCACTCCGGCGCAGATCGAGACCATCGACATGGCCCGCCGCGGCCTCCACAACGAGGGCTCGGAGATCCTGCGCGAGCGGCTGAAGGAGAAGCTCGACTTCGATTTCGACACGGCGCGGCGGCTCTTCACGCTCGTCTCGGTCCTGCACTGGAAGGGCTGAGGTGGTTTCCGATCGGCGCAAGAACCCACAGGCCGTGCTTTTCGCCTGCGGCATGAATCAGGTGCGCTCGCCCATGGCCGCGGCGATCATGCAGTACTTCCACGGCAACCGGGTCTTCGTCGAGAGCGCCGGCGTCCACAAGGGCGAGCACGATCCCTTCGTCGATGCCGTGATGGAGGAGATCGGGATCGACACCCGCAAGACCAAGCCGAAGACGATCGAGGAACTGGAGGAGTGGGAGGGCCTGAACTTCGACCTGGTGGTCACCCTCGCCCCCGACGCGCACCATACGGCCCTCGACCTCACGCGTACCAACGACATGGAGGTCGAGTACTGGCCGACCCCCGACCCGACCCTGGCGCAGGGGTCCAGAGAACAGCGGCTCGATGCCTATCGCCAGGTGCGCGACATGCTGATGCAACGCATCCGCCAGCGCTTCACCCGCTCTGCCATGGGCAACGAATAGGGTCTCAGCCGGCCCGCAGCCGCTCCAGCGCCTCGCTCCACAGCGTCCGCGTCAGGTCGCCCGCGCCCATCTCGCGGCCGAGGGAGGCCGCCTGCCCGGCCCAGAGCGAGGAGAAATCGGCGCTGCCCGCGGCCTCGGCCTTCGCCTTCAGCGGCATGAGCGCGCCGCCCGCCGTCGGAAAGGCCGGGGCATCGGTGGAGAGCGGCCCCGCCTCCCGCATCAGCCGGTTGACGAGACCGCGCGCCGGCCGCCCGGTGAAGAGGTTGGTCAGGGCCGTGCCGTCGTCCTTGGCCTCGCGCAGCGCCGCCCGGTGCATGGGCGTGATGGTGGCCTCCGGGGTGAAGAGATAGGCGGTGCCGATCTGCACCGCGGAGGCGCCGAGGGCAAAGGCGGCCACGATGCCGCGCGCATCGGCGATGCCGCCGGCGGCGATGACCGGCACCTCGACAGCGTCAACCACCTGCGGCAGCAGCGCGAAGAGCCCTGGCTGCTGGCCGACATCCTCGGTCAGGAAAATGCCGCGATGGCCGCCGGCCTCATAGCCTTGGGCAATGACGGCATCGGCCCCGTGGTCCTCCAGCCAGCGGGCCTCGTCGGCCGTCGTGGCGGAGGAGATGACCCTGGCCCCGGTCGCCTTGACGCGGTCCATGAGGTCCGCGGCCGGCAGGCCGAAATGGAAACTCACGATCTCCGGGCGGAACTCCTCGACCACCGCACAGAAGGCCGCGTCGAAGGGTGCGCGGTTGGAGGCCGGGACCGGTGCGGCGGGGTCGATGCCGAGTTCGGCGTAGTAGGGCGCGAGCCGTGCCCGCCAGGCCGCTTCGCGGGCCTCATCGGCGGCCGGCGGGCGGTGGCAGAAGAAATTGAGGTTGACCGGCTTGGCCGTTCGCTGGCGGATCAGCGCCAGTTCGGCGCGCATCGCGTCGATGCCGAGGAGTGCGCCCGGCAGCGAGCCAAGGCCGCCGGCTTCGGAGACCGCGACCGCCATGGCCGCGCCCTGGGCACCGGCCATGGGCGCCTGGATGATCGGCAGATCGACGCCGAAAAGCGTCTGGATGCGGCGGTCGAGCGGCATGGCGGCCCTCCATTCGGTCGGGCGCAGACAATAGCCCCATAGCGGCGGGACGGAAGGGGGTCGGGCGGTGGAGGGCTATCCGCCGCCTGACTGCCAGGGATCTGCACGACCCGCGTGCAGGCCGCCCTGCGACCTTGGTCAGCCGCCACTCACGGCCGCCAGCCGGTCTCCATCGGCACGTCGTCCTCGGGCGGCGGCGGCTTCGGCTCGGCGGCACGGGCTTCGTCGATCACCGCGAGAAGGGCGACGAGGGCCGCTTCCACGCCTTCGCCCGACGTCGCCGACAGGGCGAGCGGTGTCCTCTTCGCCGCACGCTTCAGCCGCGCCATCTGCTCCTTGCGCGTCTCCGGATCGAGCGCGTCGACCTTGGCCAGCGCCACGATCTCCGGTTTCTCGGCGAGGCCGTGGCCATAGGCCTCGATCTCCTTGCGCACCATCTTGTAGGCCTTGCCGGCATGGTCGCAGGTGCCGTCGACGAGGTGCAGGAGCACCCGGCAGCGCTCGACATGGCCGAGGAAACGGTCGCCGAGCCCGACGCCGTCATGGGCGCCCTCGATGAGGCCGGGAATGTCGGCGAGCACGAATTCGCGGGCGCGCGCACGCACGACGCCGAGGCCGGGATGCAGCGTGGTGAAGGGATAGTCGGCGATCTTCGGCTTGGCCGAGGTGGTGGCGGCGAGGAAGGTCGACTTGCCGGCATTGGGCATGCCGATCAGGCCGGCATCGGCGATCAGCTTCAGCCGCAGGATGACCCAGGCCTCCTTGGCCGGCTGGCCCGGATTGGCATAGCGCGGCGACTGGTTGGTGGCGCTCTTGAAATGGGCGTTGCCGAAGCCGCCATTGCCGCCGGTGAGCAGCACGAAGCGCTGGCCGACCGTGGTGATGTCGGCGATCAGCGTCTCGCCGTCCTCCTCGAAGATCTGCGTGCCGGCCGGCACTTTCAGCACCACGTCGGCGCCGCGCGCGCCCGCGCGGTTGCGGCCCATGCCGTGCATGCCGATCTTCGCCTTGAAATGCTGCTGGTAGCGGTAGTCGATCAGGGTGTTGAGACCGTCGACGCATTCGACCACGACATCGCCGCCGCGGCCACCGTCGCCGCCGTCCGGGCCACCGAACTCGATGAACTTGGCGCGATGGAACGACACGGAACCGGCACCGCCGGCACCCGCCTTCACATAGACCTTGGCCTGATCGAGGAACTTCATGGACTTCCGCTCGCCGCCGGAAGGGCGGAGCGGGTCTCTACCCCATCGGGGCCGCCCCGTCCAAGAAAAACGCCCCAAATGGCCCCTGAAAAGCGCCGAGCGGCCGCATTGCTGCGACCGCCCGGTTTCTCAGGCACCACCGTTCCCCCGAATGGATGGAGCCCGATAAGGTATGGCTCCATCATGTCGACGGGCGCCCGCCGGCGCCTTGATGAGGATCAATCAACCCCCGCGGGCATGGGCGATGAGCCGCCCCATGAAGGCGTCGGCCTTGGCGAGTTCGCCCGCCTCGACATATTCGTCGGGCTTGTGGGCCTGTTCGATGGAGCCCGGCCCGACGATGGCGCTGGGGATGCCGATCTCCTGGAACAGGCCCGCTTCGGTGCCATAGGCGACCTTGGCGTGGTCGTTGCGACCGGCGAGGCGCTTGGCGAGCACGGTGACGGGCGCATCCGCCGCGGTGTCGAGGCCCGGCACCAGTGCCAGTTCCTGGAAGGTGAAGCCGGCGCCGGCATGGATGGCCTTCATCGGCGGCTCCAGGACCTCATAGGCATAGGCCTCGATCTCCGCGACGATGGCATGCGGGTCGTCGCCGGCGACGCAGCGCAGGTCGAAATCGACGACGCATTCGCCGGCGACGATGTTGCGCACCGTACCGCCGCGGATGACGCCGACCGAGGTGGTCGAGCAGGGCACGGCATAGAGCGGGTCGAGATCGGTGCGCGCGGCGAGACGCTGGCCGATTTCATTGATCTTGACGATGAGCTTGGCCGCCTCCTCGATGGCGTTGACCCCGTGCGGCCGCAGCGAGGAATGCGCCTCGAAGCCCTTCACCGTGACGCGCATCGGCCGCCCGGTCTTGTGGGCGATGACGACCTGCATGTTGGTCGGCTCGCCGACGAAACAGGCCTCGGGCTTCAGCGGCCTCTCCTTCAGCACGGCGAGCAGGGTTCGCACGCCGCGGCAGCCGACCTCCTCGTCATAGGAGATGGCAAGATGGATCGGCTTCTTCAGCGGCGCCGCTGCCATGGCCGGCACGGCGGCCAGCGCCGAGGCGACGAAACCCTTCATGTCGCAGGTGCCGCGGCCGAAATAGCGCCCGTCCTTCTCCACCAGCGAGAAGGGATCGGTCGACCAGTCCTGCCCGTCCACCGGCACCACATCGACATGGCCGGAGAGCACGTAGCCGGCGACGTCCCGCGGGCCGATGGTGACCCAGAGGTTCGCCTTCTGCCCGGTCTCGTCATAGACCCGCTCGCCGGTGATGCCGTGACCGGCGAGATAGTCCTCCACCCAGTCGAGGAGCGGCAGGTTGGAATTGCGGCTGGTGGTGTCGAAGGCGACGAGCTTGCCGAGGATATCGACGGTGGACAGATCCGCCATGGCTCAGGCCTTCCCCGCCTGCGCCTTGGCGCGGATGGCGTCGATGGTGGTCGTCGGGGTGATGGCCTGCTGGTCGAGGAAGCAATGGATGATGGCCGGCTTGCCCGAGGCCATCGCCCGCTCGAAGGCGGGAGCGAATTCCGCCGTCTCGCGCACCGTCTCGCCATGGCCGCCATAGGCGCGCGCGAGCGCGGCGAAATCCGGGTTCTTCAGCGTCGTCGCCGAGATGCGGGTCGGATAGTCGCGCTCCTGATGCATGCGGATCGTGCCGTACATGCCGTTGTCGACGACGATGACGATGATGGGCAGGTCATATTGGCAGGCCGTGGCGAATTCCTGCCCGTTCATCATGAAACAGCCGTCGCCGGCGAAGGCGATGACGGTCCTGTCCGGGTGCATGCGCTTGGCGCCGACCGCGGCCGGCGTGCCATAGCCCATGGAGCCCGACGTCGGGGCGAGCTGCGAGCCATACTTCCGGAAGCGCAGGAAGCGATGGACCCAGGTGGCGTAGTTGCCGGCGCCGTTGCAGACGATGGCATCGTCGGGGAGCCGGTCGCGCAGCCAGGCCATGACCTCGCCATACTGGAAGGCGCCGGGCAGGCGCGCCGGATTGCCCGTCCAGGCGAGATAGCTCTCGTGCGCCGCCTTGGCAGCGCCCGCCCAGGCGATGACCTGCGGCGGCTGCACCCCCTCCAGCGAGGCCGCAAAGGCCGTCGGGCTCGCCTGGATCGGCAGATGCGCCTGGTAGACGCGGCCGATCTCCTCAGGCCCCGGATGGACATGGACGAAGGTCATCTGCGGCTGGGGAATGTCGATGAGCGTGTAGCTCTGCGAGGCGATCTCCGAGAGGCGGCCGCCGAGCGCGATGAGGAGATCGCTCTCCTTGATCAGCTTCAGCATGTCCGGATTGCCGCCGAGGCCGAGATCGCCGGCATAGTTGGGGTGGCTGTGGTCGAACAGCATCTGCCGGCGGAACTGGCAGATGACGGGCAGGTCGAAGCGCTCGGCGAAGCGCGTCACCGAGGAGACCGCCTTCTCCGACCAGCGCGAGCCGCCCAGGAGCAGGACAGGCTTCTTGGCGGCCCAAAGCAGCTTCTGGAACTTCGCCATGTCGGTGAGACCCGGCCAGGTCTCGGCGGCCTCGACATAGGGCGCGTCGACGACGGCGGCGCTCTCGGTCAGCATGTCCTCGGGCAGGACCAGCACCACCGGGCCGGGGCGGCCCTGCATGGCGGTGGCATAGGCGCGGGCCACCATTTCGGGGATGCGGGCGCAATCGTCGATCTCGGCGACCCATTTGCACATGCCGCCGAAGAACCGGGTGTAGTCCATCTCCTGGAAGGCGTCGCGGCCGCGCATGGTGTGGTCGATCTGGCCGACAAAGAGGATCATCGGCGTCGAATCCTGCTGGGCGATGTGCAGGCCGGGCGAGGCATTGGTGGCGCCGGGGCCGCGGGTCACCATGCAGATGCCGGGGCGGCCGGTGAGCTTGCCATAGGCCTCCGCCATCATGGCGGCCCCGCCCTCCTGCCGGCAGATGGTGACGGCGGACTTCGCATCGTGCAGCGCGTCGAGCACGGCCAGATAGCTCTCGCCCGGCACGCAGAAGACATGGTCGCAGCCCTGGGCGACGAGCTGGTCCACCAGAATCTGGCCGCCGGTGCGGGTGACGGTTTCAGCGCGCATGGATGAGGTCCTCGGATCGCGTCCGGCCGCGTTCGCCCGCAGCCTGGTTCGGCGCGGACCTTAGCGGCAGCGGCGCGGGGCGGGAAGCGCCGGAAATGCGGGAGGGGGTGGCGGGGATGGCGGATTGGAACCAGAGATCGCCAATCTGTCCAGCAAACTACTGCTTGAAGCAGTTTTCCCGGTGCCATTGAAGAAATTGCGGATGAGGCCGATCGCGAGTTCGCTCAGGAGTGAAAAGTCGACCCGTTCGGTTGATGAATTTTTCAATGCTTGTTGGATCGTTAGCCTGCCTAGACACGAGTATACTAAGGTCATCTGCAAGGCTAATCAGCCCTCGATCAAACATCCAATGAGCCGTCCCGGACAATGCGATTCCATTGTTGACCACATCAGGACCATTTGCCTCGACAGGCCGAATATGCGCTGCAGCAACTTCTGCCCGGCCACCGCCATTGATCAGTTTCAATCCGCTGACGGCGCAACGCTCATCGTAGGCCTGAAGCACAATTCGCCGAAAAACACGGTCCCGAGCAATACGTGTTGTCAGCGCAGTGAGCCTTTCGCGGCTTTGCTCAAACACAAACGGCGCCTGCTCATCAGCGAAGCCTGTTTGGGACGGCAAGGCATCAGAGCGAGGCAAGAGCGGATCCAATTCGGCAAACCCCAAGTCGAGGATCCGGTTGAAATCCTCCGAAGAGATTGGCCTAACGGCTGATTGGGCCCGACCAGAAATCCGCCCTTCAGCATTCAGCAGTCCAAATTCCACGATTTGCCGCCCGTCAGCAAAGGGGACTGGATTCGGGAAATCCAAATAGCTACCCGGCTCAATTAGAGCCAAAAACATTCCATCAGCAGCAGGATCAGGAATGATATCTTGAACTCTAGCAACGGCAAAATAGCCGCGCGTCTCCAAAACTTTTCGCGGCTCGTAATAAATTATCCAATCCCCGATACACCCCACTGCACGACCAAGATATTGCTGCGGAAATTGGTATTGCGTGGCGGGGCTGTCGTCGTAGATGGAATCCTGCCGGTGGATGAAGACGCAAAACGACATGATTTTATCAGTCTAGGTTCTACGTCGTGATCTCCGCAATGGCGGCTCTACTGAATGTGTCTGGAACGGGCTCTGTCAACAGATCAAATTCTAAACGCCCCTCAATCTCCCCTGAGCGCGAACGCCCGCTTCGCTGCGGGACGTGCCATGGCCGCCTCGTACCAGCCCTTGATCGCCGGCTTGTCGGCGAGGAGCGACGAGAAGCGCAGGTAGAACACGCAGGCCGCCACATTGAGGTCGGCGATGGTGAAGCGGTTGCCGACGAGATGGCCGCCATGGCTGGCGAGATGGCCCTCCAGCACGGCGAGCGGCGCCTTCAGCGTCTCGGTGCTCTTCGCCACCACGGCCGGGTCGCGCTCGGCGACGGGCTTCAGCGTCTCATGCTGCATGAGGGCGAGCGCCGCGGCCTCCACCTCGGTCACCGCCCACATCGACCACATGGTCATCAGCCCGTCCTCGTCCACCGTTTCCGGCGCCAGCGGCCCGCCGGCCTTCTTGGCGAGGTGCAGGTTGATGGCGAGCGATTCCCACAGGATGACACCGTCGACATCGGCCGCCGGTACCCGGCCATTGGGGTTGATGGCGAGGAAATCGGGCTTGCGCGAGCCCTCCGGCCCATAGACCACCGGCGCGTGGGTATAGGTGAGGCCCAGCTCCTCGCAGGCCCAGAGGTTGCGGATCGCGCGCGACTTGGCGATGCCATAGATGGTGATGCTCATGCGAGGCCTCATTGGCGGAAGGATTCCCGCGCGATGATAAGCCGCTGCACCTCGCTCGTCCCCTCATAGATGCGGGTGATCCGCGCATCCCTCACATGCCGTTCGACGGGATAGTCGGCGCAATAGCCGGCGCCGCCGTGAAGCTGCAGGGCGGTGTCGGTGGCCCGCCCCGCCGCCTCGGAGGCAAAGAGCTTGGCCATGGAGGCCTCGCGGCCGAAGGGCTCGCCGCGGTCCTTCTTCGCCGCCGCCGACAGGATGAGGAGGCGCGCCGCCTCGAGCTCGGTCTCGCGGTCCGCCACCATCCACTGAATGCCTTGAAAGTCGGCGATGGCCTGGCCGAACTGCCGGCGCTCCTTCACATAGGCCTTGGCCGCGTCCATGGCGGCGCGGGCGATGCCGAGCGAGAGCGCGGCGATGCCGATGCGCCCGCCGGCAAGTTCGCCGACCGCGATGCGGAAGCCGTCGTCGAGCTTGCCCATCAGCGCCGTGGCCGGCACCCGGCAGCCGTCGAAATGCACGGTGTTGGTGGCCGAGCCATGCTGGCCGAGCTTGCGCTCCGCCTTGCCGATGGAAAGGCCCGGCGTGCCGGCCTCGACGAGGAAGCAGGAAATGCCCTTGCCCTTCCGCGCCTCCGGGTCGGTCACCGCCCAGACGATGAAGAGCCCGGCATATTCGGCGGAGGTGATGTAGATCTTCTCGCCGTCGAGCACGAAATGATCGCCGTCGCGGCGGGCGCGGGTCTTCATGCCGGCGGGGTCGGACCCGGCGCCGGATTCGGTCAAGCAGAAGCCGGCAGCGGGATAGGTGCCGTCGGCGATCTTCGGGATATAGGCGCGCTTCTGCTCCTCCGAGCCCACCGCCTGGATCACCTCGGCCACCATGTTGGTGACGGAGGCGGTGACCCCCGTGGCGGCGCAGGCATAGCCGAGTTCCTCGATGGCCAGCGCGAAGGCCACCGTGCCGGCTTCCGTGCCACCGAAGGCGGCATCGACATTGACCGCCATGAACCCCGCCTCGGCGAAGACCTTGAGGTTTTTCAGGAACCGGTCGCGGCCCTCGCCGCGGTCGAGGACGGGCGCCAGCGGCGCGGCAATCTCCTGCGCCATGGTCCGCGCGGTGTCGCGGATGAGAAGCTCTTCCTCGGTGAGTGCGAACAGCATGGGCGGCCTCCGGTCGTCATGAGGTCTTAGGGGAGGTGTGGAAGGGCGGCAATCCGGCGGAACGGCGGTGGGGGAAGGGGGGCGCCCCTCCAGCCGTTCGGTTGGCAATGTCGAAAGGCCCCACCCGCACTCTCCCCGCTCCGCGGAGAGGGGGACTTCGACGTGGCGTCACGTTTCATGCGCCGTGCCTGGCGCGACGGTCAAAGGCAGGTCGCGGAGGTCATAGTCCCCCTCCCCGCGCAGCGGGAAGAGTGCGGGTGGGGCCAGCCTGACCGCCGTCTTGAACCCTGCCGTGGCAGGGCATGACGAAAACCCTTCCACCCGCTAATCATTCCCCATGACCTTTGCCTCCGATCCCCGCGCCTTTCTTCTCTCGCTCGGCCATGCCGCCATCGCCGCCGCCCTGCCCGACCGCATGGCCGACCACCTGCCCGCCGTGCCGGCCGGCCGCACCATCGTCGTCGGCGCCGGCAAGGCGGCGGCCAGCATGGCCCAGGCCTTCGAGCGCCTCTGGCCGGCGCCACTGGAGGGCACGGTCGTCACCCGCTACGGCCATGCCGTGCCCTGCAGCCGCATCACCGTGCTGGAGGCCTCCCACCCGGTGCCCGACGCGGCGGGCCTTGCCGCCACCCGGGCCATCCTCGCGCGCCTCGACGGCCTGACCGCCGACGACCTCGTCGTCGCCCTGATCTCCGGCGGCGGCTCGGCGCTCCTCGCCCTGCCCGGCGGCGATCTCACCCTCGACGACCTCAAGGCGGTCAATGCCGCCCTGCTCGCCTCCGGCGCCGACATCACCGCGATGAACTGCGTCAGGAAACATGTCTCGGCCGTCGCCGGGGGCCGGCTGGCGGCGGCGGCCCATCCCGCCCGCCTCGTCACCATCGCCATTTCCGACGTGCCGGGCGACGATCCCGCCGTCATCGCCTCGGGGCCGACCGTCTCCGACCCGACGACGCGGGAGGAGGCGCTCGCCATCGTCGCCCGCTACCGCATGGACCTGCCGGCGGCGGTGATGGCCCATCTCGCCAGCCCCGCCTGCGAGAGCATCAAGCCGGACCACCAGGCCTTCGCCGCCGGTCACGACGTCCGCCTTATCGCCCGTCCCGTCGAGAGCCTGCGCGCCGCCGCCCGCATCGCCGCGGCGGCGGGCCTGCCGACCCTCATCCTCGGCGACACGATCGAGGGCGAGGCGCGCGACGTGGCGCAAGTCCATGCCGCGCTCGCCCGTTCGGTGCTGGAGCACGGCCTGCCCGCGGCGCCGCCCCTGCTGATCCTGTCGGGCGGCGAGACCACCGTCACGCTGCCGAAGGACCGCCCGATCGGCCGCGGCGGCCGCAATTCGGAATTCGCCCTGGCCCTGGCCGCCGCCATCCTGCCGCTGCCGCCTGCCCTGCGCGACCGCATCCACGCCATCGCCCTCGACACCGACGGCATCGACGGCATCGAGGCCAATGCCGGCGCCCTGGTGACGCCGGACATCCTCGCTGCGGCCGAGGCCCGGGGGCTTTCGCCGCGGACTTTCCTCGACCGTCACGACGGCTTCGGCTTTTTCGCCGCCCTCGACGGCCTGGTTGTCACAGGACCGTCACACACCAACGTCAACGATTTCCGCGCCATCCTTGTGCAATGATGGCGTCGCGGTCCGGCTCGGGGGATGACACATGACGATGCGCTTCGTCCGCTCAGGCATCCGCCTCGGCCTCGCCCTCATGGCATTGACCGTGGCCGGGCCGGAGGCGCGGGCCCAGGCGCGCACGCAGGTGACGCTCTACACCTCCGTCGAGACCGACCAGCTCGCCGTGTTCAAGGAGGCGATCGAGAAGGACCTGCCCGACATCGAGGTCCGCTGGGTGCGCGATTCGACCGGCGTCATCACCGCCCGGGTGCTGGCCGAGCGCGAGAACCCGCGCGCTGACATGATCTTCGGCCTGGCGGCGACGAGCCTGCTGCTCTTCGCCACGTCCGACCTTCTCGAGCCCTACAAGCCGCGCAACATCGAGGAGATCAAGCCGGCCTTCCGCGACTCCGCGCCGCTCCCGCGATGGACCGGCATGGACGCCTATGTGGCGGCGATCTGCTTCAACCGTGACGAGGCCCGCAAGGTCGGCGCCCCGCCGCCGATCCGCTGGCGCGAATTGCTCCACCCCGCCCTGCGCCAGCGCATTGTCATGCCCCATCCCGCCTCGTCGGGCACCGGCTTCCTGCTCGTCGCCGGCTGGATCCAGATGATGGGCGAGGAGGCCGCCTGGGCCTTCATGGAACAGCTGCACGACTATGTCGCGATCTACACCCATTCCGGCAGCGCGCCCTGTGTCCAGTCGGCGCGCGGCGAACGGGTGGTGGGCCTGTCCTTCGACATGCGCGGCGCGCGCGAGAAGTCGATGGGGGCCCCCCTCGACGTCATCGTGCCGGAGGACGGCGCCGGGTGGGAAATGGAGGCCTTCGCGCTGGTCCGCGACCGCCCGGTGCGCCAGGCTGATGCCGCCCGCCGCATCGCCGACTGGGCGACCAGCCGGCGCGCCAACGAACTCTATGCGCAGTTCTATGCGGTCGTCGCCCATCGCGACGTGGTCAACCGCCCGGCCAATTATCCGCCCCATGCCGAGGAACGCATGCTGCGCAATGACTTTTCCTGGATGGCGCAGAACCGCGACCGCATCCTCTCCGAATGGTCGCGTCGCTTCGACAACCGGATGCCCACGCCGCGCTGAGCTGCGGCAGGAACGCGAAACGGCCCCGCGCCTTGTGAGCGACGGGGCCGTTGCTGTTTCGAGGAGCCGGGGCGGCCCTCGGCCGCCCCGTTCCGAAGGGTCAGTTGCTGGCGGTGACGCCGGCGGCGCGGATGACCGGGGTCCACTTGGCGATCTCCGCCTCGAGGAAGGCCCTCAGGCCGGCCGGAGTGGCCAGGTTGTCGGCCGGCAGGTCGGCGCCAAGCTCGGCCAGCCGGGCCCGGACTCCGGCATCGGCAAGCGCCGCACGCAGCGACTCGTTCAGCCGGTTGACGATCGGCTCCGGCGTGCCCTTCGGCGCCAGCATGGCGTTCCACACCACCACCTGATAGCCGGGCAGGCCGGCCTCGGTCGTGGTCGGGACATCCGGCAGGGCGGCGTTGCGCGTCGCCTGGGCGACAGCGAAAGCCTTGATCGTGCCGGCGCGGACCTGCGGGGCGACGTTGACGACCTGGTCGCAGAGATAGTCGACCTGGCCGGCGACGAGATCGTTCATCGCCGGGCCGGTGCCGCGATAGGGAACGCTCTGCGGCTTTACACCGATGATGGCGTGCAGCAGCAGGCAGGTCGTGTGGCTGACCGAGCCGATGCCGGCATGGGCGTTGTTGGCGGTACGTTCGTTGGCCTTCAGCCAGGTGACGAATTCGGCCAGCGTGTTGGCCGGCAGCGCCTTCTTCGCCGTGATCAGGATGGCGTTGGTATTGACCAGGCCGATCTGGGCAAAATCCGTGACAGGATTGTATCGCAGGTTCGGATAGAGGGCGACCGAGGCGGCATGGGTGCCAGTATGGCCGATCATGATCGTGTAGCCGTCGGGCTGCTGTTGCGTGAGACGGGTCGCGCCCGTCGTGCCGCCGGCACCCGCCACGTTCTCGATCACCACCGCCTGACCGAGGTTCTTCGACATGGCTTCCGCGACGATGCGCGCGACCACATCGGTCGGGCCGCCGGCAGCGAAGGGGATGATCATGGTGATGGCGCGGGTGGGATAGGTCTGCGCGGCAGCCGGAGCGATACCGGCAAAGGCTGCGATCGCGCCCGCGGCGATGAGGTGGCGTCTGTTCATGCGGATCCTCCTGGAAGTGCAATGTCCGGCCCGGCGCCGATGGGTTGGCCCGGTTGTGGACTTCGCATACTCAATTCCAACCGACTTGGGTAGGTTTACGTAGCGCACCGACGGGCATCGGCAAGGAGACCACAGTATGAGCGAGCGGGCGGCCACCGACAGCCTCTTCCCCGGCTTCCGGCTGGAGGACGTCAAAACCTCCGGCACGACGATCCGTCTGCGCACCGGCGGGTCCGGTCCCGCCCTGCTGCTGCTCCACGGTTATCCGCAGACGCACGCCCTCTGGCACAAGGTCGCACCCCGGCTCGCCGAGCGCTACACGGTGGTCGCCGCCGACCTGCGCGGCTATGGCGACAGCGGCAAGCCGGAGACCACCGCCGACCACGCCCCCTATTCCAAGCGCGCCATGGCACAGGACATGGCGGAGGTGATGACCGCCCTCGGCCACGAGCGCTTCTTCCTCGCCGGCCACGACCGTGGCGGACGCGTCGCCCACCGCCTCGCCCTCGACCATGCCGACCGTGTGCGCAAGCTCGCGGTCCTCGACATCGCGCCAACCCGGGAAATGTATCGCGACACGACCGACGCCTTCGCCAGGGCCTACTGGCACTGGTTCTTCCTGATCACGCCCGCGCCCTTCCCGGAGCGCATGATCGGCTCCGATCCCGACGCCTACTGGCTGAAGAAATGCGGGTCCGGCGCGGCCGGCCTGACGCCCTTCGCTCCCGCCGCGCTGGCGGAGTATCTGCGCTGCTTCCGCGACCCTGCCGTCATCCATGCCAGTTGCGAGGACTATCGCGCTGCCGCCACCATCGACATCGCCCATGACGATGCCGACGGCGACCTGAGGCTCGCCTGCCCGCTGCGGGTCCTCTGGGGGCAGAACGGCGTCATCGCCAGCTGTTTCGACGCCCTCGCCCTGTGGCGCGAGCGCGCCGCGGACGTCAGCGGCCGGGCACTGCCGGGCGGGCACTATCTCGCCGAAGAGCTGCCGGATGAGGTGGCCGAGGAATTCGGCGCCTTCTTCACCTGAGATCAGTGCGGGGCTGCAATACCGGCCTCGCGGATGATGCCGCCCCACTTGTCGATCTCAGCGCCCACCAGGGCGGTGAGCGCAGCCGGCTCGCGGTCAGCGGGCGAAGGCAGGTCGGCACCAAGCTCCATCAGCCGGGCGCTGATGGCGGGATCGGCCAGCGCCGTGTGCAGCGCGACCGTGAGCCTCGCCATTACCGCAGGCGGCGTGCCGCGCGGCGCAAACAGGGCATTCCAGGCCGTGGCCTGGAAATCCGGCAGCCCGCCCTCGACCGAGGTCGGCAGGTTAGGGGCGGCGGGCGATCGCGTGCGGGTGGCGATGGCCATGCCCTTGACGGTGCCGGCCAGAACCTGCGGCAGGGCACCTGCGGTCTGATCGCAGCCATAGTCGATCTCGCCGGAGATCAGCGCGCTCAACACTGGCGCGGTGCCGCGATAGGGGATGTGGGTGACCTCGACCCCGATCAGCGCATTGAACATCGCACAGGCCAGATGGGAGGTGGCGCCGACACCGGCCGTACCGAAATTCAACCTGGTCGCGTTGGCCTTCACATGGGCGATGAACTGGCCGAGATCGCGGGCCGGAACCTTGGGGCTGGCCAGCAGCAGCATGGGCGTGGAGGCGATCAGGCCGACAGGCGCGAAATCGCGGTTCGGGTCATAGGGCAGGTTTGCCTGCAGCGACACAGCGGCGGCATGGGTGCCCATGTTGCCGACCACAAGGGTCGCGCCGTCGGGGACCGCCCGCGCCGCCCGCGTCACTCCGGTAACACCGGAATTTCCTGCAACATTCTCGACGATCACGGCGACGCCGAGCGTGCGGCTCATGCTGTCGGCGATGATGCAGCCGATAACATCGGTCGGCCCGCCGGCAGCAAAGGGCACGATGAGTGTGATCGGGCGCGACGGAGCCGTCTGTGCCAGCGAAGGTGTTGTCGTAAAGCCCGCCGTCGCGAGTGCAAGGCCGATCATCAGGTATGCCGGTGTCATCACGGCGCGTATCCCCATCAGGTCATGACGGGGATACGCGCGAGGCGGGAATGGCGTTACGGCCCCTCGGGATCGTGCCATCACGAGGGGGTGAACGACCTGGCTCAGTTCCCCGCGGTGACGCCGGCCGCCTTGATCACCGGCGTCCACTTGTCGACTTCGGCGGCGACATGCGCACGCAGCGCTTCCGGCGTCTGGCCCGCCGCATCGGGAATCTCGCAGCCGAGTTCGAGCAGCCGCTTGCGCACCGCCTCGTCGGCGAGCGCGGCCCGGCCGGCGGCGTTGAGCCGGTCGACGATCGGCCGCGGCGTGCCCTTGGGCGCGAAGATGGCGTTCCAGCCCACGGCCTGGAAGGCGGGCAAGCCGCCTTCCGTGCTGGTCGGCACGTCGGGCGCCGTCGGCAGCCGGGCGGGCGTCGCCACCACGAAGGTCTTCAGGTTGGCGAGCTGCGGCACGATCCCGACGGTCTGGTCGCAGACATAGTCGAGCTGCTTGCCGAGCAGCGCCGCCATGGCCGGTCCCGAGCCGCGGAACGGCACGTGCTGGACCGGCGCGCCAACGAGGTGATGGAAGAAGACGCAGGTCAGGTGCGAGGTCGAGCCGACGCCGCCATGGCCGTAATTGTAGCGGGTCGGATTGGCGCGGATCAGCGCGATCATCTCCTGCAGCGTATTGGCAGGAAAATCCTTGTGGGCCGAGATCAGCATCGGCGTCCCCGCCGTGTTGATCACCGGCTCGAAGTCGGTGCGCGGGTCGTAGGCGAGGCGCGGATAGAGACCGACCGAGGCGGAATGGGTGCCCAGATTGCCCATCATGATCGTGTAGCCATCGGGGGTCGCCCGCGCCACGCGGGTCGAGGCCGTTGTGCCGCCGGCCCCAGCGGCATTCTCCACCACGATGGTCTGGCCGAGCGTGCGCGACATGTGGTCGGCCACGATGCGGGCGATGATGTCCGTCGGTCCGCCCGCCGCGAAGGGCACGATCAGGGTGATCTGGCGGCTGGGATAGACATCGGCATGGGCCGGTCCGGCGAAGGCGGCGGCGGCGAGCGCGGCAAGGCCGCAGATGATGCGTCTCATGGGATCCTCCCTTGGATGGTCTCGGCCGCTTGGCGCGACTCTGGTTTGCGGCCGAGACCGCTAGAGATGTTTCAGCCCCCAGGCCTCGAGGAGCGGCAGAAGTTCGCGTTGGGTGCGCTGGCGATGGCGCCGCGCCGCCGCATCCGCCGCCGCACCGTCGCCGGCGCGGATCGCCGCGATGATCGCGGCGTGCTCGTCGCCGGAGGCACCGAGATTGCCGCGCAGATGCAGCGTCAGCATCCGGGCGCGGTGCATCTGGTCACCGACGGTCCGGGCGATGCGGCTGATGCGCCCATTGGCGGCGCTCTCGACCAGCGCCCGGTGGAAAGCGTCGTCCGCCTCGCCCCAGGCCCGGATGTCCCCGGCGGCGAGCGCGGTGGCCATCCGCCCGTTGGCCGCAAAAAGCCGCGCGGCGGCCGCGGCGCGGTCGGCATCCGGTCGGGCGGCCGCGAGTTCGGCGGCGCGGCCCTCGATGGCGATCATGACGTCGTAGATCTCACGGACATCATCCGGCGCCAGGGCGCAGATGACGATGCCGCGCTTCGGCACGATGCGGACGAGGCCTTCCTCCTGCAGCTTCAGCACGGCCTCGTGGACCGGCGTGCGGCTGACGCCCAGCCGCAGGGCGATCTCCTGGGCCGAGGCCTGGTAGCCCGGCGCGAAGGTGCCGTCGAAGATCGCCGCCTTGATGGCCGCATAGGCGTCGTCGACCCGCGAGGGCCGCCTGTCCACCGTCGCTCCGATCCCTGCCGTCATCGCATCCTCACCCGCCGACTCATAGCAACTTCCATGGAAGCTGCAATGGAATGTTGACAGCCGACCTCCGGCAGAGCATTGGGCGATGGACAGGAGAGCCAATCATGAAGAGCTACCGGATCGCCGCCATTCCCGGAGACGGCATCGGCACCGAGGTCGTTGCGGCCGGTGTCGCGGTGCTGGAAGCACTCGCCGCCCGCGACGGCGCCTTCGCCATGGCCTTCGACCATTTCGACTGGGGCGGCGAATACTACAAGCGCCACGGCCGCATGATGCCGGAGGACGGCCGCGCGCAGATCCGCCACCACGACGCGATCCTCTTCGGCTCGGCCGGCCACCCCGACATTCCCGACCACATCACGCTCTGGGGCCTGAGGCTCGCCATCTGCCAGCCCTTCGACCAGTACGCCAATGTGCGCCCCACGCGGATCCTTCCGGGCATCACCTCGCCGCTGCGCCATGTCACGGGACCCGAGCTCGACTGGGTCATCGTCCGCGAGAATTCCGAGGGCGAATATGCCGGCGTCGGCGGCCGCGTCCACCAGGGTCTGCCGATCGAGGCGGCCACCGACGTGTCGATGATGACCCGCGCCGGCGTCACCCGCATCATGCGCTTCGCCTTCCGCCTGGCGCAGTCCCGGCCGCGCAAGCTGCTCACCGTCGTCACCAAGTCCAATGCCCAGCGCTACGCCATGGTCATGTGGGACGAGATCGCCGTCGAGGTGGCACAGGAATTCCCGGACGTGACCTGGGACAAGGCCATCGTCGACGCCATGACCATGCGCATGACCCTCAAGCCCGAGACGATCGACACCGTCGTCGCCACCAACCTGCACGCCGACATCCTCTCCGATCTCGCCGCGGCGCTGGCCGGCTCGCTCGGCATCGCGCCGACCGCCAACCTCAACCCGGAACGCGAGTTCCCCTCCATGTTCGAGCCCATCCACGGCTCGGCCTTCGACATCATGGGCAAGGGCGTTGCCAATCCGGTCGGCACCTTCTGGTCCGCGTCGATGATGCTCGACCATCTCGGCGAGCCGGCGGCCGCGGCGCGGCTGATGCGCGCCATCGAGCGCGTCACCGCCGACCCGTCGCTGCACACGCCCGATCTCGGCGGCCGGGCGACAACGCGGCAGGTGACGGAGGCGGTCATCGCCGCGATCAAGGCCGACAACGAATAGCAGGTCGTCGCCCCGGCCTCTGGCAAGCCGGAAGCGCCCCGTCTATGCCCGGGCGAAAGCCCCGAGGATCAGGAGACCCCCATGGCCCGTTCCAACACCTACAAGCTCGCCGTCATCCCCGGCGACGGCATCGGCACGGAGGTCATGCCCGAAGGCCTGCGCGTGCTGGAGCGCGCAGCCGCCAAGTACCGGTTCTCGGTCGACCTCGAACACCACGACTTCTCGTCCTGGGCCTATTACGAGAAGCATGGCCGCATGATGCCGGAGGACTGGAAGGCAAAGATCGGCGGCTCCGACGCCATCTTCTTCGGCGCTGTCGGCATGCCCGACAAGATCCCCGACCATATCTCGCTCTGGGGCTCGCTGCTGCTGATGCGCCGCGAGTTCGACCAGTACGTCAACCTGCGCCCGGTCAAGCTGATGCCGGGCGTCCCCTCGCCGCTCGCCAACCGCAAGCCCGGCGACATCGACTTCTTCGTCGTGCGCGAGAACACCGAGGGCGAATATTCCTCCGTCGGCGGCCGCATGTTCCCCGGCACCGACCGCGAGATCGTGCTGCAGGAGACGGTGATGACGCGCATCGGCGTCGACCGTATCCTGAAGTATGCCTTCGAACTGGCGATGAAGCGCCCGCGCCGGAAGCTCACCAGCGCCACAAAGTCCAACGGCATCTCGATCTCGATGCCCTACTGGGACGAGCGCGTGGCCGAAATGAAGAAGTCCTATCCGGACGTCGCGGTCGACCAGTACCACATCGACATCCTCACCGCGCATTTCGTGCTGAACCCGGACCGCTTCGACGTCGTCGTCGCCTCCAACCTTTTCGGCGACATCCTCTCCGATCTCGGCCCGGCCTGCACCGGCACCATCGGCATCGCGCCGTCGGGGAACATCAACCCGGACCGCAAGTTCCCCTCGCTCTTCGAGCCGGTCCACGGCTCGGCGCCGGACATCGCCGGCAAGGGCGTCGCCAATCCCATCGGCCAGATCTGGTCGGCGGCCATGATGCTCGACCATCTCGGCGAGCCCGAGGCCGCCGCCGCCATCGTCCGCGCCATCGAGGAGGTGCTGGCAAAGGCCGAGTACCGCACCCGCGACCTCGGCGGCACCGCCGATACGGTGGCCTGCGGCAAGGCGGTGGCCGACGCCCTCGGCTGAGTCGGGCGGCGCGGCATGCGCGGCGGATGCCGCGCATCCGTGGCGTTCTGATTTTGGGCTGGCATTCCGCCACAAAGGCGTTAAGACCGCCACGAATTGTCGCTGGGCGCGGGCATTGCCCCGCATCAATCGGATGGATTGTTGATGGACAACCAATTCTGGATCGGCCTTCTCCAGATCATCTGGATCGACCTCCTTCTCTCCGGTGACAACGCGGTTGTCATCGCGCTTGCCTGCCGCGGCCTGCCCGAGAAGCAGCGCAAGTGGGGCATCCTGCTCGGCGCCGGCGCGGCCGTCGGCCTGCGCATCCTCTTCGCGCTGATCATCACCTATCTGCTGGCAGTTCCCTTCCTCAAGCTGGTCGGCGGCCTGCTGCTGTTCTGGATCGCCACCAAGCTGATCGTCGGCGAGGAGGGCGGCGACCACGGCGGCATCGAGGAGAGCGACAACCTGTGGAAGGCCGTCCGCACCGTCGCCATCGCCGACGCCGTGATGAGCCTCGACAACGTCATCGCCATCGCCGCGGCCTCGCACGGCAATGTCTGGCTCTTCATCTTCGGCCTCGCCCTCACCATCCCGCTGATCATCTTCGGCTCGACGCTGATCCTCGGCATCATCGAGCGCTACCCGGTCTTCGTCTGGGCCGGAGCCGCCCTGCTCGGCTGGATCGCCGGCGAGATGCTGCTCAGCGACCCGGTCGTGCTGCGCCAGCTCATGGCCTGGGGTACCGGCCTCGTCACCCCGGTGGAGGTCAGCCAGGTCTATCCGGCCGGCCTGAAACCCGTCGCCCTCGCCCATTACGGCTCGGCGGTGATCGGCGCCATCATCGTGCTCGCGCTGGGCTATGTCCTGCGCAAGCGCCGCGACGAAGCCGCCGCCAGCCACTGAGCGGACGGCCGCGAGCAAAAGGCCAGGCCCGCCCTCGTGGTGGGCCTTGTCGATTCAGCCCTTGGAGCGGAGGCCTCAGCCGCGGCTGACAACGCCGGAGGCGACGGTGAACAGGTCGGCCCGGTCACCCAGCGCGGCGAAGGCATGGGGGTCGGCGCCTGTCATCCAGACCTGCGCCCCGAGCGCCTCCAGCGCGTCATAGAGGGCGCCGCGGCGTTCGGGATCGAGATGGGCCGCCACCTCGTCCAGCAGCACGATCGGCGTGAAGCCCGCCATCTCCGCCACCAGCCGCGCATGGGCGAGGACGAGGCCGATCAGCAACGCCTTCTGCTGGCCGGTCGAGCAGCGCTCCGCCGGCGCGCCGGAGGGCCCGTGCACCACGAGCAGGTCGGTGAGATGCGGCCCGACCGTCGTGCGGCCGGCGGCACGGTCGCGGTGCCGGTTGTCACGCAGCACGGCGCGGTAGTCGTCCTCCACGGCCAGGGCAGGCCGCTCCAGCACGCCGGCTTCCAGCGTGCCGTCCAGCGCCAGCAGCGCCCAGGGAAAGGGCGAGCCAGGGTCCTTGGTCGCGGCGATCAGTCCGGCGAGCCGGTGCACCGCCTCCGCCCGCGCCGCGGCGACGGCGACAGCGAGTTCGGCCGTCTCGTGCTCCACCGCATCGAGCCACGCGGGATCCGGCGCGTGGTCCTCCAGGAGCCGGTTGCGAGACCGCAGCGACCGCTCCAGCGCATTGACCCGGCTGCCGTGTTCCGCATCCACCGCCAGCACGAGCCGGTCGAGAAAGCGCCGCCGCTCGCCGGCCGAGCCGAGAAAGAGCCCGTCCATGGCCGGGGTCAGCCAGACGACCCGCACGTGATCAGCGAAGGCGGTGGCCGAGCCCACCGGCACGCGGTCGATCCGGCACTGGCGCGCGCGCACGTCGGGATCGCCGCCGTCGATGCCGGTGCCCAGCACCGCCTCGTCATAGGGGCCGACCAGGGCGGCGCTGACCGCCCAGCCGCCATCCCCCTGGTCGAAGGACGCTTCCGCCAGCGTGGCGCGGCGCAGGCCCCGTCCCGGCGTCAGGAAGGACAGGGCCTCCAGGATATTGGTCTTGCCGGCGCCGTTCTGCCCGACCAGCGCCACGAGGGCGGCTTCGGGCTCCAGCGTCGCGGCGCGATAGCTGCGGAAGCGCGACAGCGACAGCCGCGTGATGCGGCCGCGCAGCGGCGCGGTTCCCGCATCGTCCACCGGCCGTTCAAGCCCCTGAATCGTCTCCGCCATGGGCTCCTTATGGCGATGCGGCAGATTCGGCGCCACCCCGGATATGGCGGCAGCGCCCCCGGCCCGGCGTCACCGGCACAGGCCGACGGACTCGCCCCCCGGCCGTCCGGAGCGACCCCTCACGCCGCCGGCTTGTCGGCCTCGTAGGTGAAGCGGAAGTCGCAATGCGAGGCCCCCTGCATGATGGTCTGGGTGCGCTCGAGCTTCAGCTTGGGATCATAGCCCTCGCAGAACGTGCCGTCGCGCTGGCAGGACAGCAGCGCCCCGATCTCGCCGAGGCCCATGGCCTTGTACATTTCGGAATAGCGGCAGCGCACCACGTTGAAATCGTAGGTGGTCTCTGTCCGCCCGATCTCCTCGACGGTGAGGGCGCCTTCCGCCGTCCACAGCGGCTGCATGGCGATGAAGCCCTGCAGGGAGGGACCCTCCGGCGACTGCGCGGCGAAACGGGCAGCCTGTTCGAGGGCCGAGCGGCGCACCGCCTCGCCGATGGTCGAGCGCGCCACGTCGATGCCGTGGCTCTCCTTCAACTGGTCATAGACGTGCTTGAGGATTTCCGCCTCGATGCGCCGCTTCTCGATCATCGACAGGCCGGCGGGATGGGCCGGGGGGGCAGCCGGTGCGGTGGTGGCGGCAGTCATGGCGGGGGCTCCTTCGAACGGTTCGAAGGCGACAGGGAAGCCGGATCGCGACCGCCTGGCAAGAGGCCCGCTCGCGGGCCAGCTGCGCCTGTCAGGCGACGTTGGCGGGCGCCATGATGCCCCGGGCCCTGAGGCGCGGCTCGACCAGCAGCTTGCGCGGCTCGGGTCCGTAATAGCCGTTGAGATGCACCATCGGCCGCGGCTTGACGATGATCGAGATGATCCGCTCGAGCAGCGCCTTGCCGGAGATCGGCTTGGCGACGAATTCATGCACCCCGAGACGCGTCGCCTCCATCACCCGCCAGCGCTCGAGATGCGAGGTGAGCATGATGATCGGCACGTCCGGCACGGGAAAGCTTCGGGGGTTGCGCACGATGCGCAGCATCTCGGCCCCGTTCAGCATCGGCATTTCCCAGTCGAGAATGACGATGTCGGGCGCATGGACGCGGATATGCTCGAGGCCGGCGAGGCCGTCGGCGGCCTCATGCACGGTCTTGATCCCGATATTGGTCAGGATGTTGCGCACCACCTTGCGCATGAACTGGTTGTCGTCGACGATCAGCACGTCGACGCTGGACAACAACTGTTCCGCCTTCTTCGAGATCAGGCCATTCATCCGGCTGCACCCACTCTGTCGCCACTGCAGGGGACACTAGGCGGGCCGTCTTGAACCGCGGCTAAGCCGATCGAATCAATTTGAGTGAAGTTGCATTTTTTCGCGCAGCGCCGTCGACGACAGCGGCGACTTGATGCCGTGCAGGAAGATCCAGGCCGGCGGGCGGGCCGCGGCGAGGAGCCGGCCATCGGCCTCGCTCAGGCGGTAGCGGGACAATGTCTGCGCCGCCACACCAGCGGCGGCCTTCAGACTGGCGCCCGGCCGGTCCACCACCGCGATAGGCAGGAGCCCGGCAATGCCGCGCCAGTTCTGCCAGAGGTGGAACTGCGCCAGATTGTCGGCACCCATGATCCAGACAAAGCGCACGCCGCGGCAACGCGCCTTCAGCTGGGCGATCGTTTCGAAGGTGAAGCGCGTGCCGAGCGCCGCCTCGACACCGGTGACGTGGATGCGCGGATGGCCGGCGAGCCGGCGCGCCGCGGCGATCCGCTCGGCGAGCGGCGCCAGGCCGCGCCCCGTCTTCAGGGGATTGCCGGGGCTGACCAGCCACCAGACCGCGTCGAGACCGAGGCGCCTGAGGGCCGTCAGCGCCACCAGCCGGTGGGCGTCGTGGGGCGGGTTGAACGACCCGCCGAACAGGCCGATCCGCATCCCCGCGGCATGGGGCGGCATGACGGGGCGGAGGCCGGCGCGCGGCCGGCGCCGGGCGATGCGGCTGCCATAAGGCCTCACGGACGGGTCTGTCCCGAACCGCGCACCCGGTATTTGAACGTCGTCAGCTGCTCGACGCCGACGGGACCGCGGGCATGCATCCGGCCCGTGGCGATGCCGATCTCGGCACCGAAGCCGAACTCGCCGCCGTCGGCGAACTGGGTCGAGGCATTGTGCAGCACGATGGCGCTGTCGACCTCGGCCAGGAACCGGTCGGCGGCCGCCTGGTCGGTGGTGACGATGGCGTCGGTATGGTGCGAGCCGTAGCGTTCGACATGGGCGATGGCCTCGCCAAGGCCGCTCACCACCTTGACGGCGATGATGGGGGCACTGAATTCCGTGCTCCAGTCCTCCTCGCTCGCCGGCGTTACACGGGGATCGACGATGCGCGTCAGGCTGTCGCCGCGCACCTCGCAGCCGGCATCGAGCAGTGCCGCGACCAGCGGCCTGAGATGCGTTCCGGCACAGGCCTCGTCGACCAGCAGCGTCTCTGCCGCGCCGCAGACGCTGGTGCGCCGCATCTTGGCGTTGAGCACGATGGCCTTCGCCATGGCGAGCGGCGCGGCGCCATGGACATAGACATGACAATTGCCGTCGAGATGGGCGAAGACCGGCACCCGCGCCTCGACCTGGACCCGCGCCACCAGGCTCTTGCCGCCGCGCGGAATGATGACGTCGATCGTGCCGCCGAGGCCCTGGAGCATCTGGCCGACCGCCGCCCTGTCGCGGGTCGGCACCAGCGAGATCGCCGCCGCCGGCAGGCCCGCCTGGTCAAGGCCGAGGGCGATCGCCTGGTGCAGCGCGCGGGAGGACCGGAAACTGTCGGAGCCGCCGCGCAGGATGGCGGCATTGCCGGATTTCAGGCAGAGCGCCGCGGCGTCCGCCGTGACGTTCGGGCGGCTCTCGTAGATGACGCCGATGACGCCGAGCGGCACGCGGACCCGCTCGATCCTGAGCCCGTTGGGCCGGTCCCAGGCCTCCATCACCGTCCCGACGGGATCGGCGAGGTCGCGCACCAGTTCGATACCTGCGGCGATCGCCTCGACGCGACCGGGATCGAGTGCCAGCCGGTCGATGAAGGACGGGCTCAGGCCTTCCTGGCGGGCGGCGGCGACATCCTCGGCATTGGCCTCGCAGATCAGGGCGGTGCGGGCCCGGATCGCCTGGGCCATGGCGGTCAGGGCGGCGTTCTTCTGGGCCGGTGTGGCGAGGGCGAGCCGGCGCGCCGCCGCCTTGGCGCGACGGCCGATCTCCAGCATCACCTGTTCGGTGCTGGCCTCTTCGCCGATCGCGCTGGGAGCCGCGGACATGGGAACCTCCGGAGCCGCCTTGCCTAGCACGGCGGCCCGAACAGGTAAAATCGAGCGGATCGGCGCATTCATCCGCCGTTCGGCGGGTTTGGTTAACCGCGGATTAACGGTTCGCGCCTGATCTAGAGGGGCGGTAATCCGAACCGCGCCAGCGCAGGCGCCATGACCGACGACCTCAACGCCCCGCTCGGGGTGGACAGCCAGCAGGAGACGAAGCGGCGGCTGCCGAAGCTGCCGCTCGTGCCGATCGCTGCCGGCGTGGTCGGCGCGTTCGTCATCGGCATCGCCGGGGCCATCGCCTTCATCCACAATCCGCTCGGCGGCGAGCCGCGCGCCGTCACCGCCATCGCCGCACCGGCCCCGCGCACCGCCGAGCCGACCCCGCAGCAGGCGGTCGCCGCCGCCCCAGCCGCCCGGCCCGCCGAACCGGAGGGGCCGACCGTCAACATCATCGACGGCATGTCGGGCACGGCGCGCAGCGTCCGCATCGCCGCCTCCCCGCAGGAATCCGCCGCCGGGCTCGACCCGCGCCTCGTCGAGCGCACGGCGAGCGGCCTGCTGCCGCGCGTCGCTCCCGACGGCAGCCGGCCGCGTGACGTCTATGCCCGCACCTTCCGCCTGCCGGCCGGTGCCGATGCGACGGCACCGCGCATCGCCATCCTCATCGGCGGGCTCGGCATCAGCCAGCAGAGCACCTCCGAGGCGCTCGCCAAACTGCCGGGCGTGATCTCCTTCGCCTTCGCGCCCTATGCCAGCGACCTCGACCGCATCGTCGCCAGGGCCCGGGCCGACGGCCACGAGGCCTTCCTGCAGATCCCCATGGAGCCGATGGACTATCCCGAGAACGACCCCGGCCCGCAGACCCTGCTGACGACGCTCTCCACCGAGCGCAACACCGAGCGGCTGCATTGGGCGATGGCCCGCTTCCAGGGCTATGTCGGGCTGGTCAACTTTATGGGCGCCAAGTTCACCGCCACCGAGAGCGCCGTCACCCCGATCCTGCGGGAGGCCCATCGCCGCGGCCTGATGATGATCGACGACGGCACCAGCGCCCGCAGCCTCGTTCCGCAGATCGCCACTGTCCTGCAGCAGCCGGTGCTGCGCGGCGACGTCCATCTCGACCGCGTCCCGACCCCGACCGAGGTCGATGCCCAGCTCGGCCGTCTCGAGGCCAGGGCCCGCGAACGCGGCTTCGCCCTCGGCGTCGGTTCCGCCCTGCCGGTGACGATCGACCGCATCGCCCGCTGGGCCCGCGAGCTCGAGGGCCGCGGCTTCGTGCTGGTCCCGGTATCCAACGGAGTCGCGCGCCGCCAGCCGGCCGGCTAGTCTGCCCTCCCGCCCCGGATCCGCCCCATGCCCCGCTTCGAAGATCTGCCCTACCGGCCCTGCGTCGGCGTCGCCCTGTTCAACCGCGAGGGCCTGGTCTTCATCGGCCGGCGCAAGGGACCCGCCCCCGAACATGTCGATGCCGGCCATGCCTGGCAGATGCCGCAGGGCGGCATCGACAGCGGCGAGGACCCGCTCGCCGCCGCCCGCCGCGAGCTCTTCGAGGAGACCAATGTCCACTCCGTGACGCTGCTCGCCGAAGCGGCCGAATGGTTCGCCTATGACCTGCCGCAGGACGTCGCCGGCCAGGCCTGGAAGGGCCGGTATCGAGGCCAGACGCAGAAATGGTTCGCCTTCCGCTTCGAGGGCGAGGACGGCGAGATCGATGTCCGCAACCCCGGCGGCGGCCACAAGGCGGAATTCGAGGCCTGGCGCTGGGAGCCCCTCGCCGCGACACCCGACCTGATCATCCCCTTCAAGCGCGGCGTCTACCGCAAGGTCGTCGAGGCCTTCGCCCCCTTCGCCCATCCGGTCTGACAGCGGCGCACCTGCTTTTTTTCCTTCTTAAGATTTTGATCCTTGACGAGCGCAACGCTCGGTGCTATCAGATCCGTCATCTTGGATGACTGCGCCCTGGCCTCGCCAGAAGCCCCACCGCCCGTCGTCGCCGTGGGTCGCGGCCAAGGGACTCGCGGGGCGGCCACGCCTTCACCCTCACCCGGCGCCACCGGCAGGCCGTCACCTCTCCCCAGCGGTGCGGGCCGCCCTTCACCTCTCCCCGGCGGCGCGGCCACGCCTTCACCTCTCCCCGGCGGGGAGAGGTCGACGAGCGCAGCGAGGCGGGTGAGGGGGAGCCTGGGATGTCGGACACGTCTTAGCCCCTCACCCGGCCTTCGGCCGACCTCCCCCCGCCGGGGAGAGGTGAAGATGCGATGCCGGCAACGTCGGGTTCTCGGTGCAGAGACGCCTTCGTCTCGACGCGGGCCGGCCACCGCAGCGGTCGGGACATCGTGGCGCGAATGGCGACGCGCAGGACATCCGGTCTGCGCCCCTAACAGCAAAAAGGCCGCCCGGAGGCGGCCTTCGCTATCCCGTCGGATGGCGGGGGTTCAGTGCGTCGCGCCGGCAGTCGCCAGCGCCGCCTTGACCGACTTGAGCTGGTCGAGCCGGTCGGAGGCCTTGATCCGGTGGGCGTCGTCCTTGGCGTCGGTCAGGTCTTCCTCGGCTTCGCGGATCTCGCGGTCGATCTGGTCAGCATGGAGATCCTCGACCGCCGTCGCCCGCTCGGCGAGGACCGTGAGCCCGCCCGCCGAGATCTCGGCGAAGCCGCCGCGCACATAGAGGCGCTTCGGCTGGCCGTCGGCATGGATGGTCAGGATGCCCGGGCGCAGGGTCGCGACGAAGGGCGCGTGACCGGCGAGAACGCCGAAGTCACCCTCCGAGCCCGGCACCATGACCTGGTCGACGGCTCCGGAAAAGAGCTGCCGCTCGGGCGAGACCAGTTCGAAATGGAAGGTCGCCATGTGGTGCGATCCCCTCTGTCAGGCCGATCAGGCCGCCTCGGCAGCGAGCTTGCGGCCCTTGTCGACGGCTTCCTCGATGGTGCCGACCATGTAGAAGGCGGCCTCCGGGAGGTGGTCGTACTTGCCGTCGACCAGGTCGCTGAAGCCCTTCACGGTGTCCTTCAGGTCGACGAACTTGCCCGGCGCGCCGGTGAAGACCTCGGCGACGAAGAAGGGCTGCGACAGGAAGCGCTCGACCTTGCGGGCGCGGGCCACCGTCAGCTTGTCCTCTTCCGAGAGCTCGTCCATGCCGAGAATGGCGATGATGTCCTGCAGCGACTTGTAACGCTGCAGGGTCTGCTGGACCTTGCGGGCCACCGCATAGTGCTCGTCACCGATGACGCGGGGGTCGAGCATGCGCGAGGTCGAGTCGAGCGGGTCGACGGCCGGATAGATGCCCTTCTCGGCGATCGAGCGGTTGAGCACGGTCGTCGCGTCCAAGTGGGCGAAGGAGGTGGCCGGCGCCGGGTCGGTCAAGTCGTCGGCGGGGACGTAGATCGCCTGCACCGAGGTGATCGAGCCCTTCTGGGTGGTGGTGATGCGCTCCTGCAGGGCGCCCATGTCGGTGGCGAGCGTCGGCTGATAGCCCACCGCCGAGGGGATGCGGCCGAGCAGCGCCGACACTTCCGAACCCGCCTGGGTGAAGCGGAAGATGTTGTCGACGAAGAACAGCACGTCCTGGCCCTGGTCGCGGAAATGCTCGGCGATGGTCAGGCCGGACAGGGCGACGCGGGCGCGGGCGCCCGGGGGCTCGTTCATCTGGCCGAAGACGAGGGCGCACTTGGAACCTTCGCCGCCGCCCTTCTTGTTGACGCCCGATTCGATGAACTCGTGATAGAGGTCGTTGCCCTCGCGGGTGCGCTCGCCGACGCCGGCGAACACCGAGTAGCCGCCATGGGCCTTGGCGACGTTGTTGATCAGCTCCTGGATGAGCACGGTCTTGCCGACGCCGGCGCCGCCGAACAGGCCGATCTTGCCGCCCTTGGCATAGGGGGCGAGGAGGTCGACAACCTTGATGCCGGTGACGAGGATCTCGGCCTCGGTCGACTGCTCGGCGAAGGTCGGGGCCGGCTGGTGGATGGCGCGGGTCAGCGTCGTCTTCATCGGACCGGCCTCGTCGATCGGCTCGCCGACGACGTTGAGGATGCGGCCGAGGGTCTCGTCACCGACGGGAACGGCGATGGGCTGGCCGGTATCGGTCACCGACTGGCCGCGCACCAGGCCCTCGGACGTGTCCATGGCGATGCAGCGCACGGTGTTCTCGCCGAGATGCTGGGCGACTTCGAGCACCATGCGGTTGCCGTTATTGCTGGTCTCCAGCGCGTTCAGGATCTGCGGGAGATGACCCTCGAACTGCACGTCGACGACGGCGCCGATGACCTGGCTGATCCGGCCGGTGCCCGACGGGGCATTGGTGGCGTTCGCGCTGGTCGCTTTCTTTGCCATGATACGATCCTCTGGTGATGTCGTGACTCAGAGCGCCTCGGCGCCCGAGATGATTTCGATGAGTTCCTTGGTGATCATCGCCTGACGCGCACGGTTGTACTTGAGCGTCTGCTTCTTGATCATCTCGCCGGCGTTGCGCGTCGCATTGTCCATGGAGGACATGCGGGCGCCCTGCTCGGACGCGGCGTTCTCGAGGATCGCCTTGAAGATCTGGATGGTCACGTTGCGCGGGAGCAGGTCGGCGAGGATCTCGGCCTCGCCGGGCTCGAACTCGTAGGGGGCATTGTCGGCGGCCGGGGCGGCGGCACCGCCGGCGACCTGCGCCGGAATGATCTGCTGGCCCGTCGGGATCTGGGCGATGACCGACTTGAACTTGGAGAAGAACAGCGTGGCGATGTCGAACTCGCCTTCGGCGAAGAGCTTCAGCACCTGGGCGCTGACCTCCTCGGCCTGGGCGTAGGAGAGCTGCTTGACCGCACGGAACTCGATGTAGCCGACGATCTGCTTGTCGAACTGGCGGCGGATCAGGTCATAGCCCTTGCGTCCCACGCAGAAGAACTTGACCGTCTTGCCTTCCGCCTGCAGGGCGAGCGCGCGCTCGCGGGCAAGGCGGACGATCGAGGTGTTGAAGGCGCCGCACAGCCCGCGCTCGGCGGTGGCGACGACCAGCAGATGGACCTTGTCCTGGCCAGTGCCGCTGAGCAGGACCGGCGCATCGGAGCCGGTCACCGCGCCGGTGAGATTGGCGAGCACCGCTTCCATCTTCTCGGCATAGGGGCGCGCCGCCTCGGCGGCGTTCTGCGCGCGCTTCAGCTTCGCCGCGGCCACCATCTGCATGGCCTTGGTGATCTTCTGCGTCGCCTTCACGGAGGCGATGCGGTTCCTGAGATCCTTCAAGCTCGGCATCAGCCGACGTCCCTTCTGGCTTCGATGGCCTGTTCCACCTTGCGGCGGAAGGCCAGCGGATCCGCAATCATCTTGATGGGCGTGGCGTTGATGCCCGTCCCATGCACGGTCACGTTCCCGAAATTGAGAACGCGCCCGAGGAAAGTCTGGTCGACGGCGACCGAGTCGACCTTCTCGAGCCGCTGCTCGATGGTGGAGCGGGCGATGAAGCCCCACTTCGCCACCACCTTGCGCGACGTCACCGCCAGTTCGGTCGTCCGGCTCATGAACCAGGCGACCAGCAGCCAGAGCGCGGCGAGCCCGAGGGCCGCGGCCCCGTAGGGCCAGACGAAGATCGCCGCGGCGATCCCGGCCACGACCGCGACCATGGGCCAGAAGTAGACGATCCAGTGGATCGTCGCTTCGTGGATGATCTCCTCACCCGGGCCCAGACTGTCGCTGACGTAGCTCACCGCCGCCCGATCAGCTGAACGAGGCCGCGAAGCTCTCGACGGCGGCCTTCAGCTTGGCGGCCGTGTCGTCGGCGAGATCCTTGGACGAGCGGATCGTCTCCAGGATCGTGCCTTCCGACCGCAGCTTGCCGAGCAGACCCTCTTCGAAGGCCTTGACGCGGTTGAGCGGCAGCTTGTCGAGATAACCGTTGGTGCCGGCCCAGATGACCGCAACCTGCTCTTCCATCTTCAGCGGCGAGTACTGGTTCTGCTTGAGCAGTTCGGTGAGGCGGGCGCCGCGGTTGAGCAGGCGCTGCGTCGTCGCATCGAGGTCCGAGCCGAACTGGGCGAAGGCGGCCATCTCGCGATACTGGGCGAGCTCGCCCTTGATCTTGCCGGCGACCTTCTTCATCGCCTTGGTCTGCGCCGAGGAGCCGACACGCGACACCGAGAGGCCGACGTTCACCGCCGGGCGGATGCCCTGGAAGAACAGGTCGGTCTCCAGGAAGATCTGGCCGTCGGTGATGGAGATGACGTTGGTCGGGATATAGGCCGACACGTCGTTGGCCTGGGTCTCGATGACCGGCAGAGCGGTCAGGGAGCCCTTGCCGGCGTCGTCGCCCATCTTCGCCGCGCGCTCGAGCAGGCGGGAGTGCAGATAGAACACGTCGCCCGGATAGGCCTCGCGGCCCGGCGGGCGGCGCAGCAGCAGCGACATCTGGCGGTAGGCGACGGCCTGCTTGGAGAGGTCGTCGTAGATGATGACGGCATGCATGCCGTTGTCGCGGAAGAACTCGCCCATGGCGCAGCCGGAGAAGGGCGCCAGGAACTGCATCGGCGCCGGGTCCGAGGCGGTGGCGGCGATGACGATCGAATATTCGAGCGCGCCGTTCTCCTCGAGGGCCTTCACGAACTGGGCGACCGTCGAGCGCTTCTGGCCGATGGCGACATAGACGCAGTAGAGCTTCTGCATCTCGTCGGCGCCGGCGACGTTCAGCGGCTTCTGGTTCAGGATCGTGTCGAGGGCGATGGCGGTCTTGCCGGTCTGGCGGTCGCCGATGATCAGCTCGCGCTGGCCGCGGCCGATCGGGATCAGCGCGTCGATCGACTTGAGGCCCGTGGCCATCGGCTCGTGCACCGACTTGCGCGGGATGATGCCGGGCGCCTTGACGTCGACGCGGCGGCGCTCGGTGCTCTCGATCGGGCCCTTGCCGTCGATCGGGTTGCCGAGGGCGTCCACGACGCGGCCGAGCAGGCCCTTGCCGACGGGAACGTCGACGATGGCGCCGGTGCGCTTGACTGTGTCGCCTTCCTTGATGTCGCGGTCGGCGCCGAACAGCACGATACCGACATTGTCGGTCTCGAGGTTGAGGGCCATGCCGCGGATGCCGTTGTCGAACTCGACCATTTCGCCCGCCTGGACGTTGTCGAGACCGTAGACGCGGGCGATGCCGTCACCGACGGAGAGCACCTGGCCGACCTCGGAGACTTCAGCCTCCTGACCGAAGTTCTTGATCTGGTCCTTGAGGATCGCAGAGATTTCAGCGGCGCGGATGTCCATCAGCCGACCTCTTTCATGGCGGTTCGAATCGCGTTGAGCTTGGTGCGAAGGGACGTGTCGACCATCCGCGAGCCGACCTTTACGATCAGCCCGCCAAGAATGGCCGGGTCTACCTTCACGTCGATCTTGGGTTCCTTGCCGAGCACGTCCTTCAGGGCGGAGGACAGCGAGGCGGAATGGGTGGGCGACAGCGCCTCGGCGACCGTCACCTCGGCGACGATCTCGCCGCGCGACCGGGCGACCATGCCGTTATAGCCGCGGATGATCGCCTCCACCGCGAAGAGGCGGCGGTTGGCGGCGACGACCTTGATGAGATTGCCGGCGATGCCGGAAATGCCGGCCTTGTCGAGAATGGCGCCGACGGCCTTGGCCTGGTCCTCCGAGGAGAAGACCGGGCTCTTCACCAGGCGCTTCAGATCATCGGATTCACCGAGCATCGCCGAGAAGCGGGCGAGATCGGCCTGGACCTGGTCCAGCTGTCCCGCCTCGTTCGCCAGCTCGAAAAGGGCCAGGGCATAACGCCCCGCCATGCCGGAAACGGTCTTGTCTTCGCCAGCCACCGCGTCTCTCGCGCTTCACGTGTCGAGGCCTTCGGGTCCCGCTGCCTGCCACGCTTTCGCCCGGCAACAACAAACCTTTGTCTCGACTGGGAAATTCGTCACCGGGAGAACGTCACCGACGTGACTTCCCCCCGAAGTCGGCTGTCCGGTAGCACACGTATTCTCATGGTGCAACGCCATGAAAGCCAACGGCCTCTGCGCCAAAGGTCGCGGCGGCCCGGCTTTCCACCGTTTTGGAAGCGGGAGCTGTGCGAGACGCTGCCGCTGGATACCGATGAAGGGCGGGCCTCGCCCATGATGGCTCCCATGCCGACAAGGCGCGTGCTATCTTTATAGGGAGATGAAGATAAAGACAGGAAGATCATCATGGCGCTCAACATCAAGGATGCCGAGGCCGACCGGCTGGCCCGGCAGGTGGCGCGTCTGACGGGAGAATCGATCACCCGAACGGTCGTGATCGCGCTCCAGGAAAAGCTGGCGCGGGAAGAGCGGCGGCGGAACGATGCGGGGATGCTGGTCGACGACGTTCTCGCGATCGCCCGCCATCTTTCGGCGCAGCCGACGCTCGACACGCGCAGCGACGAGGAGATCCTCGGCTTCGACGCCACGGGGCGATGACCATGGTGATCGACACGTCGGCCCTGCTCGCCATTCTCCTGTCGGAAGCGGACGGCGAGGCCCTGCTGCGCGCGGTCGCGGCGGACGCAACCCGGCTGATGTCGGCGGGCAACGTTCTCGAAGCGGGCATCGTCCTTCAGGCCCGCAAGGGCGATGCCGGGAGCCAGGCGCTCGACCTGATGGTCGCCAAGCTGGGCATTGAGGTCGTGGCCTTGACGCCGCGCCACGCCGACCTCGCTCGCCGCGCCTTCCGCCTGTTCGGCAAGGGGCAAGGCAAGGCCGGCCTCAACTACGGCGACTGCATCGCCTATGCGCTCGCCCGGGACACGGGAGAGCCCCTGCTGTTCAAGGGTGATGACTTCGCGCAAACCGATATCGTCGCAGCCATCTGGTAGCGCCCGGCCTGTCGGCACCCGAGGGGCAGACACCAGGTCGGATACCCCCGAACGACGACGGGCGGCCCCGTGGGACCGCCCGCCTGCATGTCAGGCCTGATCCGCGGCCTCAGGCCGCCGCCTTCGTCCCGGCCATGCGCCCGTAGAAGGTCTGGCCGGTCTGCGCCATCTCGCGCAGCAGCTTGTTGGGCGTGAAGCGGTCGCCGTATTTCGCCGCCAGCGCGTCGCACTTCGCCACGAAGGCCTTGGTGCCGATCATGTCGATATAGCTCAGCGTTCCGCCCGACCAGGGCGCGAAGCCGAAGCCGAGGATGGAGCCGACATCCGCCTCGCGCGGATCGGTGACCACGCCCTCCTCGACGCAGCGCGATGCCTCCAGCGCCGTCGTCACCAAGAGACGGTCGATGATCTCCTGGCGGTCGATCGCGTCGGGGTCCTGCTGCGTGCCGACAAAGGCATTGATCCCCTGCCAGGCGGTCTTCTTGCCGGTGTCGGGATAGTCGTAGAAGCCCTTCTTGGCCTTCTTGCCGATGCGGCCCTCCTGCTCGACCAGGAAGGTCAGCAGCTTCTCCTGTTGCGGATCGACCGCCTGGGCGCCGACCTGCGCCTTGGTCGCCTTCAGGATCTTCAGGCCGAGGTCGATGGCGACCTCGTCATTGAGGGTGAGCGGGCCGACGGGCATGCCGGCCTGCTTGGCGAGATTGTCGATCATGACGGTGGGCACGCCCTCCATCACCATCAGATGGGCTTCCTTGATGTAGTTGCCGACGCAGCGGTTGACGTAGAAGCCGCGGGTATCGTTGACCACGATCGGCGTCTTCTTGATCGCCTTGACGTAGTCGAGCGCGACGGCCAGCGCCTTGTCGCCGGTCTTCTCGGCCATGATCGTCTCGACCAGCATCATCTTGTCGACCGGCGAGAAGAAGTGGATGCCGATGAACTGCTCGGGACGCACCGAGGCCTTGGCGAGGCCGGTGATCGGCAGGGTCGAGGTGTTGGAGGCGAAGACCACGTCGGGGCGGATCGCCGCTTCCGCCTTGCGGATCACGTCGGCCTTCACCGCCGGATCCTCGAACACCGCCTCGATGACGAGGTCGACATCGGCGAGGTCAGCATAGTCGGCGCTCGTCTTGATCTTGGCGAGCAGCGCCTCGCGCTGGGCGGAGGAGGCGCGGCCCTTGTTGACCTGGTCGGTCATCAGCTTGTGGCTATAGGCCTTGCCCTTCTCGGCGGCTTCGACGTCGCGGTCGATCAGCACCACGTCCATGCCGGCCTGGGCCGAGACATAGGCGATGCCCGCCCCCATGAAGCCGGCGCCGATCACGCCGACCTTCTTCAACTGCGTCGCCGGCACGCCGGCCGGTCGGCGCAGGCCCTTGCCGAGCGCGCCCATGGAGACGAAGAGCGAGCGGATCATCGCCTGGGCCTGCGGCGAGCGCAGGACGGAGGCGAAGTAGCGCGACTCGATGCGCAGCGCCGTATCCATCGGCACGAGCAGGCCCTCGTAGACGGCGCTCATGATGGCGCGGGCGCCGGGATAATTGTCGTAGGTCTCCTTGCGATAGATGGCATTGGCCGGGGGCCAGACCATCATGCCGCCGGCCGAATAGACCGGGCCGGAGGGCAGCTTGAACTTCGGCTTGTCCCAGGGCTTCACCGGGTCGACGCCGGCCTTGAGCCGCGCCTTGGCCGCCGCGATCAGCGTGTCGGCGGGGACGATCTCGTCGATCAGGTTCATCGCCTTGGCGCGGTCGGCCTTGAGCTGGTCGCCCTTCAAGAGCATCTGCAGCGCCGACTGGATGTCGGCCATGCGCGGCACCCGCTGGGTGCCGCCGGCTCCGGGGAAGAGGCCGACCTTCACCTCGGGCAGGCCGACGCGCAGCTTCGGATTGTCCGAGGCGATGCGGGCATGGCAGGCCAGCGCGATCTCGAAGGCACCGCCCAGGCACATGCCGTTGATGGCGCAGACGAAGGGCTTGCCGCAGGTCTCGATCTTGCGCAGCACCAGCGAATAGGCGCGGCTCTGCTCGAAGAAATCGGCCATGGCCGCCTCGGGGCCCTTGGCCTTGATGGCGTCCTTGAAGGTCTGGCCGAGGCGCTCCAGCATGGTGAGGTCGGCGCCGCCGGAGAACGTGTCCTTGCCGGAGGTGATGACGACGCCCTTGACGGCGGGATCGGCGACGGCCGCGTCGACGGCGGCATTGAGGTCATGGCCGACGGACTCGTCGATGACATTCATCGACTTGCCCTGCATGTCCCAGGTGAGGAGGGCGATGCCGTCCGAATCGACGTTCCACGTGAAGTTCTTGAGGTTCATGACAGTCGCTCCCCTTACACGCGCTCGATGATGGTGGCGGTGCCCATGCCGGCGCCGATGCACAGCGTCACGAGGGCGGTGGATTTGCCGGTACGCTCCAGCTCGTCGAGCACGGTGCCGAGGATCATCGCGCCGGTGGCCCCCAGCGGGTGACCCATGGCGATGGCGCCGCCGCAGACATTGATCTTGTCATGCGGAATGTCGAAGGCCTGCATGTAGCGCAGCACGACCGAGGCGAAGGCCTCGTTGAGCTCGAACAGGTCGATGTCGGCGATCGTCATGCCCGCCTTCTTCAGGAGCTTGTGCGTCACGTCGACCGGGCCGGTGAGCATCAGCGCCGGCTCCGAGCCGATATTGGCGAAGGCGCGGATGCGGGCGCGCGGCTTCAGGCCCGAGGCCTTGCCGGCCTCGGCCGAGCCGAGGAGCACGGCGGCGGCGCCGTCGACGATGCCGGAGGAATTGCCGGCATGGTGGACATGGTTGACGCCCTCCAGCTCGGGATGGGCCTGGATCGCCACGGCGTCGAAGCCGCCGGCCTCGCCCATCATGACGAAGGAGGCATTGAGGCTCGCCAGCGACTGCATGGTCGTGGTCGGACGCATGTGCTCGTCGCGGTCGAGAATGGTCAGGCCGTTCATGTCCTTGACCGGGATGACCGAGTTCTTGAAGCGACCCTCCTCCCAGGATTTCGCCGCGCGCTTCTGGCTCTCCACCGCATAGGCGTCGACGTCGTCGCGGGAGAAGCCGTATTTGGTGGCGATCAGGTCGGCGGAGATGCCCTGCGGCATGAAATAGCTCTTCACCGCGATGGACGGGTCGACCGGCCAGGCGCCGCCCGAGGCGCCCATGCCGACGCGCGACATGCTCTCGACGCCGCCGCCGATGACGAGATCGTGCTGGCCGGCCATGACCTGGGCCGCGGCGAAGTTCACCGCATCGAGGCCGGAGGCGCAGAAGCGGTTGATCTGGATGCCGGGGACGATGTCGCCATAATCGGCCTTGAGGGCGGCGATGCGGGCAATGTCGCTGCCGGCCTCGCCGACGGGATCGACGCAGCCGAGGATGACGTCGTCGACCAGGCTGGTGTCGAGACCGTTGCGGGCCTTCAGGGCGCGCAGGGTCGTGGTGGCCAGCTCCAGCGCGGTGACCTCATGCAGGGAGCCGTCGGACTTGCCCTTGCCGCGCGGCGTGCGGACATGGTCGTAGACGAAGACGTCGGTCATGGCGGGTTCCTCTCCCCGGTTGATGGTTGGGCGCGAGCGCCGCGCGGGCCGCAGGCCGGCCTGCGCATTCTGTCTAGAGCGAACGTGCGATCAGGATCTTCATGATCTCGTTGGTGCCGCCGTAGATGCGCTGGATGCGCGCGTCCCGGTACATCCGCGAGATCGGATATTCGTCCATGAAGCCGTAGCCGCCGAAGAGCTGGAGGCAGCGGTCGACAATGGTGTTCTGCAGGTCGGTGAGCTTGTACTTCGCCATGGAGGCCATGACCGTGTCGCACTGGCCATGGAGATGCAGGCCGACGCAGGTCTCGTAGAAGGCCTTGGCCATGGTCGCCTCGGTCTTCATGTCCGCCAGTTCGAACTGGGTGTTCTGGAAGTCGATGACCTTCTTGCCAAAGGCGCCGCGTTCCTTGACATAGGCGATGGTCAGCATCAGGGCCCGCTCGATCATGCCGATGGCGCCACCGGCGATGATGAGACGCTCCTGCGGCAGGGCGCGCATCATCTGGTAGAACCCCTGGTTGGGCTCGGGGCCGAGCAGTGCCTCGGCCGGCAGCTTCATGTCGTCGAAGAAGAGCTCGGAGGTGTCGGCCCAGTCCAGGCCGAGCTTCTTCAGCTTGCGGCCGCGGCGGAAGCCGGGCGCAGTCTCGGTCTCGACGACGAAGAGCGAGGTGCCCTTGGCGCCGGCTGAAGGGTCGGTCTTGGCGGCGACCACCACCATATTGGCATGCTGGCCATTGGTGATGAAGGTCTTCGAGCCGTTCAGCACCCAGCCGTTGCCGGAGCGCTCGGCCCTGGTGCGGATGCCCTGGACGTCGGAGCCGGCGCCGGGCTCGGTCATGGCCAGCGCGGCGATGAGCTCGCCGGTCGCCATCTTCGGCAGCCAGGCCTTCTTCTGCTCTTCGGTGCCGTAATGGAGGATATAGGGCGCGACGATCGGCCCGTGGATGGCCCAGCCCCATGAGTCCGCCCCCGCCATGGCGATCTCGTGGGCGATGATGGATTCGTGGCTGTAGTCGCCGCCCGCCCCGCCATATTCCTCCGGGATCGAAGCCGAGAGAAGGCCCGCATCCGCCGCCTTGATCCAGGCGTCGCGGTCCATGACGCCCGCTTCCGACCAGCGGTCGAGGTTGGGCACGAATTCCTTGGCGAGGAAGGCCCGGGCGCTCTCGGCGAGCATGTCATGCTCTTCGGTCCGCCAGGCCGGCTTCGGCAGGTTGAGGGCGCTCATGTCGTTCTCCCGGATGTTCTGTTCGGCCGCTTCGGGGCGATTGTGCAGTTACACCATCGACCTGTGCGGCTCTAAAGACGGCCTTACGGGGGAGCCGGCCATGCCGGCTCCCGGATGCGTTCAGCGATGTCAGAACGCGTCGGCGGCGAGCGCCATCATCGAGTCGGCGCCGGCCTGGATGCGAGCGAGATGGGCGCCCGTCTCCGGCATCATCTGCTCGAAGAAGAAGCGCGCCGTCACCAGCTTGGCGTTCATGCGGTCGGTGGAACCGTTGGCGCCCTCGGCGAGCTTCTCAGCGGCGACCTTGGCCATCTTCGCCCACATATAGCCCATGGCGACGAGGCCGAACATGTGCATGTAGGGCGTCGAGCCGGCCCCGGCATTGTCGGGCTTGGCCATGGCGTTCTGCATGAACCACATGGTCGCCGCCTGCAGGTCCTTCAGGCCCTTGGAGAGCGAGGCGACAGAGGCGCCGACGGTCGGGTCGTCCTTGTTCTGCGCGCAGAATGTGCCCACCTCGTTGAAGAAGGTCATCACCGCGCGGCCGCCATTGGCGCCGAGCTTGCGGCCGACGAGGTCGAGCGCCTGGATGCCGTTGGCGCCCTCGTAGATCATGGCGATGCGGGCATCGCGGACGAACTGGCCCATGCCCCATTCGTTGATGTAGCCGTGGCCGCCGAACATCTGCTGGGCCTTCACGGCATTGTCGAAGCCGAGATCGGTGAGGACGCCCTTCACGACCGGCGTCATCAGGCCGAGATGGTCCTCCGCCTTCTGCCGCTCGGCGGCATCCTCGGACCGGTGCGAGACGTCGGCCATCAGCGCGGTCCACAGCATCAGGGCGCGGCCGGCCTCATTGACGGCGCGCAGCGTCATCAGCGTGCGGCGGACATCGGGGTGGACGATGATCGGATCGGCGGCCTTTTCCGGCGCCTTGACCCCCGACAGCGAGCGGCCCTGGAGGCGGTCCTTCGCATAGGCGACCGCGTTCTGATAGGCGACCTCCGACTGCGACAGGCCCTGGACGCCGACCGACAGGCGCGCCTCGTTCATCATGACGAACATGGCGTTGAGGCCCTTGTTCTCATGGCCGACGACCCAGCCGGTGGCCTCGTCATAGTTCATGACGCAGGTGGCATTGCCGTGGATGCCCATCTTCTCCTCGATCTTGCCGCAGGAGACGCCGTTGCGCTGCCCCGGCATGTTGTCAGCCGTCGGCAGGAATTTCGGCACGACGAAGAGCGAGATGCCCTTGGTGCCGGCCGGCGCCCCCTCGATACGGGCGAGGACGAGGTGGATGATGTTCTCGGCCATGTCATGCTCGCCGGCCGAGATGAAGATCTTCTGGCCGGTGATGCGGTAGGAGCCGTCGCCGTTCGGCACCGCCTTGGTGCGCAGCATGCCGAGATCCGTGCCGCAATGCGGCTCGGTCAGGTTCATCGTGCCGGTCCACTCGCCCGAGGTCATCTTCGGCAGGTAGATCTGCTTGATCGCGTCGCTGGCATGGACGCTGAGCGCCGCCATGGCCCCCTGGGTGAGGCCGGGATACATGCCCCAGGCGAGATTCGCCGAGGACATGAACTCGCCGACGATGGTGTTGACCGTGGCCGGCAGGCCCTGGCCGCCATAGGCCGGATCGAAGGCGAGGCCCATCCAGCCACCCTCCTGATAAAGCCGGTAGGCCTCCTTGAAGCCCGGCGGCGTCGTCACCGTGCCGTCGGCATTGCGGCGGCAGCCGACCGTGTCGCCGACGATGTTGAGGGGCTGCAGCACCTCTTCGCAGAACTTGGCGCCCTCGTTGACGATGGCCTCGACCAGGTCGCGCGGCGCGTCCGAGAAACCCGGCAGGTTGCCGTAGCCGTCCATCTTGAGGACGTCGTAGAGGACGAACATCGTGTCGTCGATCGGTGCCTTGTAGGTCGGCATGTCGCATCTCCTCCGGGAGGGGGCGCCCGTGCGGCGCCGGTTTCGCAATGTCGCCGCGCGGGCGGCGGGATCAGTCCTTCGACGCCGAGGCGCCAATGCCGGCGAGCCGCCCGTCGATGACGGTGATCGCCCGTTCGAGTTCGTTGATGGCCGTGTCGAGGTCGCATCGCTGCGCCTGCAGCCGGCCGATCTGTTCGCGATATTTGGTCCGCGCCACCTTCATCTGTGTGACGCCGCCGTCGCCGAGGTCGTAGAGGTCGAGCATCGTCTTGACCTCCTCGAGCGAGAAGCCGACGCACTTGCCCATGAGGACGAGGCGCAGGCGCGAACGGTCGCGGCGCGAATAGATGCGGTCCTGCCCCTGCCGTTCCGGCGCGAGCAGGCCCTTTTCCTCATAGAAGCGCAGGGCACGGGCGGTGACGCCGAACTCGCGCGTCATCTCGCGGATGGAGAAGTCGTCCTTGCCGGCGGCGGCGCCGGTCCGCGCCAGCAGCTCGGCGAGCGTGACGCCCGCCGGTGGGGCGAGATCGTGGTCGGCGATCGTGGACATCGGAAAGGCGCCCTCCGGACTGGTCGTCCATTCACGGGATGAACGCTAGCTCACGTTTACGTAAACGTCAAGTTCGATGGGCGAGCCTTTTCCGTCGGGTCGCAGCCGGGCGGGGCGGCGGGGCGGGCTCAGGCGAGAATGTCGACGGCCACGGCGATGGGCGCGGCCGCTATGGACGCTGTCGCCACCGCCAGGCCGTTGGCGGCGCCCAGTCCCGCCTGCCCGGCGGGGCCCACCTGCCCGGTCTCGGCGGCAGCCCTGTCGAGATCGTCGACTGCCCGCGTCATGGCACGCGCGCTGGCGTCGAGTTGCCGCACCTCGCCGTCGCCGCCCTCTTCGGCCTTCATGCGCCGGGCGGCCTCCTCGATCAGGCGCTTCGCCTCGCGCGCAGCCTGTTTGAAGGCATCGATCGCCTCGCGCTCGCCCTGGGCCTTGGAATGCCGGCTGGAGAGATCGGCGGCGGCGGCCTGATAGGCTTCGGCCGCCTTTTCCTGGTCGGTCTTCGCCGGGTTCGCGGAGCGAGTCGCCGGTTCGCCGGCCTTGGCATCAGGGGCGTCATCCGCCGCTGCAGCGGTCTCCGCCGGGTCCACCCTCTCACCCGCGCCAGCCTCCGTGCCTCCCGCAAGGCCGCCTTCGCCGGGCGAGGCCTCGGCGGCCGCCCCGGCCTGGTCGCCGTTGGCCTGAGCCGGGGGGCCAGCGATCGCCCCCGTGGCGGCGGCACCACCTTCGACCTTCAGCGCCGCGCCGTATTCGCGCGCCGCCTGCTGGATTTCCCGCGCGATCTGCTTCGCCTGCTGCGCCATGGCCTTCGGGTCGCCGGCAAACATGCGGAGCATCTGCAGCTTGGCCCCGGCCATGTCGAGCCTCTGCTTGGCCGCCGCCTTGCGGTCGGACACCATCGACCGCTGGGCGTCATGCAACTGCAGAATGGTATCGTTGGCCTTGCGGCGGCGATCGACGACATCCTTCGGCAGGTCGAGAATCTGGGACAGGGAGTCGAGCGACCGATTGGCCTGGCTATGGGCATAGGCGCTGGCGCCACGTGCCGTCGCCAGGCTGCCGACACTGCTGATCGGGCCACGCATGAGCGCGGTCAGGCCTGTCAGGTTTCCGCTCATGCTGCTGCCCGTACCCCAGTGGATCGCGGAGCCATGGAACCATCGACAGCGCAACAAAGTGTTAACCTTAACAAATCGCTGCGACCCTTTTGCGCACGGGGCCGATCCGAGGCAGGCCCCTGTCACCAGGCGACATGCCCGCCGGCTGTACCGCGTGTAATCCCTTGAAATTGCGCCATCTCCGGGCCTGTCGGTCCGGCCGCTGTGGCGTCACCGCCGGCCGCGCCACCGCTGCAGATCCTGCTGACCGGATGCGCGGGACGGCCTCGGGAGGCCTTTGTCCGAGGCGTCACCGGCTGGACGGGCGGGTGCGGAACCCTGTAGTGATCGGCCCCAAGAGCCGATCAAGGCCATCATCCAGAGGAGCGACCCATGACCATTTCCCGCCGCCATCTCCTGGCCGGTGCAGCAGCCCTGCCCGCCATCCCCTCCCTCGCCTTCGCCCAGACCCGCGATCCCAGCTGGCCGGCCAATGTCACGCTCGGCACCGCCTCGGTCGGCGGCACCTATTTCGTCTATGGCCAGGCCTGGGCGAGCCTCGTCGGCGAGAAGATCGGCCTGCAGATCAACACGCAGCAGACCCAGGGTCCAAACCAGAACATCCTGCTGGTCCAGGACAAGCAGATCGACCTCGGCATGACCACGATGGGCGTGGCGCTGCAGGCCTGGAACGGCACCGGCGACTGGACCCGCGGCCGCAAGATGCAGGACGTGCGCGCCCTCTTCCCGATGTACGACACGCCGTTCCACTTCGCGGTGCTGAAGCGCTCGGGCATCACCAATGTCCAGCAGCTCGCCGGCAAGCGCGTCGGCGTCGGTCCCCGCGCCGGCACGCCGGGCACCTATTTCCCGCTGATGTTCCAGGCGCTCGGCGTCCAGAACGTGACGATCCGCAACGGCCAGGCCTCCGACATGGGATCGCAGCTCGGCGACGGCCTGATCGACTGCTTCGCCTTCGCCGCCGGCCTGCCGATCGCCGCCTATACGGAACTGTCCAATACCCAGGACGTGGTGTTCTTCGGCTTCTCCGACGCCGACGTCGCCAGGATGCAGGCCGCCATGCCGGAGCTCTCGCCCTCGACCATCCCGAAGGGCACCTACAAGCAGATGGCCGATGACCAGAAGACGGTCGGCCTGTTCAACTTCGCCATCGCCAACAAGGCGACCCCGGACTCGCTGGCCTATGCCATCGTCAAGGCGGTGCACGAGAACCACGAGGCGATGGTCAAGGGCCATTCCGCCGCCGTCGAGACGATCCCGCAGAACGTCTCGAAGAACACCTTCCTGCCCTTCCATCCCGGCGCGGCGCGGTACTATCGCGAGAAGGGCATCGCCATCGCCGCCAACCTCGTCGGCTGAGCCTCGGCGTCATCGCCGCGCGAACCCTGCCGCTCCGCGCTGGAGCGGCAGGGCCATGGCCCGCGATGAACCCGGTGCCACGGCGAAACACGTCCATGCATTCCCGCGAATGGACGCTATGATGGACGTGGGGGAAGCAGCATGACGAAGACACAAGCGGGCACGGACGATGCCGACGACAAGCCCGTCGTCATCTCCGAAGAGGAATTTGCCGGTCTCAAGCGCACCCTCGCCGGCATCGAGCGCCACCTCTTCGTCATCGCCGCCGCCGGTTTCACGCTCTACCACATCATCGTCCTGAACCTCTTCCCGCAGGAGGCGCTGCTCTTCCGCGCCACCCACGTCGCCTGGGCGGCGGTTCTCGGCTTCGCGCTCTACCGTCCCTTCGCCGCCGCACGCAGCGATCGCATCCCCTGGTACGACTGGGTGCTGATCGCGCTCTCCATCGCCTGCTGCGCCTATATCTACTGGGAGCTCGATGGCCTTCTCTTCCGCGCTGGTGCCCTGCCGGACCCGCTGGACGTCTGGGTCGGCCTGATCGGCACGCTCATCGTGCTGGAATTCGCGCGGCGGACGGCAGGCCTCGCCCTGCCGATCATCGCCGGGGTCTTCATCCTCTATGTCTTTATCGGCCCCTGGCTGCCGGGCGTGCTCAACCATCGCGGCTTCGAATGGGGCCGCTTCTTCGCCTATATCTATTCCGACCTCGGCATTTTCGGCACGACGACGGAAGCCTCGTCCAACTTCATCGTGCTCTTCGTCGCCTTCGGCGCCTTCCTGCAGGTCTCCCGGGTCGGTGATTATTTCAACGATCTCGCCCTCTCGCTCTTCGGTCACCTGCGCGGCGGGCCGGCCAAGGCGACAATCGCCTCCGGCGTGCTCTTCGGTTCCATTTCCGGCTCGTCGGTGGCCAATGTCGCCGCCTCCGGCGCCATCACCATCCCGATGATGCGGCGCGTCGGCTATGACCGCGCCACCGCCGGCGCGGTCGAGGCCACCTCCTCGACGGGTGGCCAGATCACCCCACCGATCCTCGGCGCCGGCGCCTTCCTGATGGCCGAGATCACCGGCATCTCCTATTCCGAGATCGCCTTCTCGGCGATCATCCCCTGCATCCTGTTCTATGTGGCCTGCTACGCCCATGTGGAACTGCATGCGCGGCTCAACAACCTCAACGGCCTGCCGCGCAACGAGTTGCCGCCGCTGCTCGGCCTCCTGAAGAAGGCCTATCTCTTCGCCCCGCTGGTCATCATGGTCTGGCTGCTGATCTCGGGCTATTCGGCCTTCCGCGCCGGCTCGCTCGCCATCGTCTCGGCCATCGTCGTCAGCTGGCTGGACCGGCAGAACGCCATGGGGCCGATGCGCTCGCTGGAGGCCCTCAACATGGCCGCCCGCGATTCGCTGCAGCTGATCTCGGTCTGCGCCGCCGCCGGCATCATTGTCGGCGTCATCGCCCTGACCGGCATCGGCGGTCGCTTCGCCCAGCTCCTTCTGCAACTCGCCGGCGAGAACGTTCTGCTGGCCATGATCTTCACCATGGTCGTGGCGCTGATCCTCGGCATGGGCATGCCGACCACCGCCGCCTATGCCATCGGCGCGGCGGTGCTGGCGCCGGGGCTGCAGCGGCTCGGCGTCGCCCCCCTTGTCGCCCACATGTTCATCTTCTACTTCGCCGTCGTCTCCGCCATCACGCCGCCCGTTGCGCTCGCCTCCTTCGCAGCGGCGGCGATCGCCAAGGCCGATCCGTGGAAGACCGCCTTCATCTCGATGAAGATGGGGCTCGCCGTCTTCATCGTGCCCTTCATGTTCTTCTATTCCCCGCTGCTGCTCGGCCAGGGCACGCTGCTGCAGATCCTTCCCGTCCTCGCCACAGCGTTGGTCGGCGTCATCCTGCTCGCCTGCGCCACCGAAGGCTGGTTCGGCCGGCCGATCGGCTGGACCCTGCGCGCGCCGCTCTTCGTCGCGGCCATCCTGCTGATCGTGCCAGAGACCGTCACCGACGTCGTCGGCCTGGGGATCGCCGCCGGCATCTTCGTCGTCGCGCGGATGACCCGCGGGACCGCGGCCGCATGACCCGGGCCCCGCCGAAACCGACACTCGCACTTGTCACAGGGCGGCTGTAACACTTCCCGCAGAGGCCCCGTAACAAGCATAGGTCCGACGTTGAAAGACCGGAACGACGACTGGAGTGCCTGGATGCGGGCGGGGCTGGCCGGCGACGAGAGTGCCTACAGGCACCTTCTGCGCGAGCTGACGCCCTTCCTGCGCACGCTGGCCCGTTCCGGCCTGGCGAGGGCCGGCCGCCCCACCGCCGAAGCGGAGGATATCGTGCAGGACGTGCTCATCGCGATCCATACCCGCCGCAGCAGCTGGATTGCCAGCGAGCCGCTGGTGCCGTGGATTCGCGCCATCCTCAAGCACAAGCTGATCGATTTCCTGCGTCGCCGCGGCACGACCGGCCATATCGACATCGACACCTTCGCCGAGGTGATCGCCGCGCCGGCAGAGGAGCCGGGGATCGCCACCCGCGACGTCGTCAAGCTGGCCGAGGGCCTGCCGTCGGGCCAGCGGGCGGTGATCCACGCCATGTTCGTCGACGGCCACAACACCCAGGAGACGGCCTCGGCTCTGCAGATGAGCGAGGGCGCCGTCCGCGTCTCCCTTCACCGGGGCCTTGCCAGCCTCGCAAAAATGCTCCGCGGGAGCATATGAGTGCCATGAAGACCGACGACCTCATCACCGCCCTGTCCCGCGACGCCAAGCGCACCGGTCCCTCGGTCCACGGGCGCCTCGCCATGGCCGTCGCCCTCGGCATTGCCTCGGCCTTCGCCCTGATGATGGCCACGCTCGGCATGCGGCCCGACGTCACCGCAGCGTCGCGCAACATGCTGTTCGACCTCAAGATCGTGCTGGTCGCGACGCTCGCCATCGCCGCCGTCGCGCTGGTGCGGGCCGTGGCGCGCCCGGAAGCGGTCCTGCCGAAGGTCGTCCTCCTGGTGCCTGGGCTCGTCCTCCTGTTCGGCATCGGCCACGAGGTCGCCACCCAGTTGCCCGCCGCGCTGCCGGGTCGGCTGGTGGGGGACAAGTGGGCCGTCTGCCTCGTCGCCATTCCCCTGCTCGGCGCCCTGCCGCTGGCGGCGATCCTCACGGCCATGTCGGCCGCGGCCCCGCGCGACGCGACCCTCGCCGGCGCGCTGTCCGGCCTCGCCGCCGGTGCCATCGCGGCCACCTTCTACGGGCTGCACTGCACCGATGATTCGCCGCTCTTCGTCGCCACCTGGTATTCCCTGGCCATCGGCATGCTGGCCGCCGCCGGAGCCGGCATCGGCCGGCGGGTGCTCGCCTGGTAGGGGCGGAACGGATCCCTCCTCAAGGCTGGTGACGGCACGACTGCTGACATGACGCGCCGGCCGGAGGCGTCCATAATGGCGCCTCATCGCAGAGGCCCTCATTCCATGCACACCGAGCATCACCGCCCCGTCGGCAAGGGCGACCGCGTCTTCCTCGTCGACGCGTCCTCCTTCGTCTTCCGCGCCTACTTCCAGTCCATGAACCAGGACCGGAAGTACAACATGCGCTCGGACGGCCTGCCGACCGGCGCCGTGCGGCTGTTTTCCACCAAGGTGCTGCAGTTCGTCGAGGAAGGCGCGCTGGGCGTGAAGCCGACCCATCTCGCCATGATCCTCGACAAGAGCGAGAACTCCTTCCGCAAGGAGCTCTACCCGCTCTACAAGGCGCACCGGCCACCGCCGCCCGAGGATCTCGTGCCGCAATTCCCGCTGATGCGGGCCGCCATCCGCGCCTTCGGCCTGCACGCCATCGAGCAGGACCGCTACGAGGCCGACGACCTCATCGCCACCTATGCCGACGAGGCCTGCGCCCGCGGCGCCGACGTGCTGATCATCTCGGCCGACAAGGATCTGATGCAGCTCGTCCGCCCCTGCGTCGCCTTCTACGATCCGGAAAGCGGCATCAGGGGCAAGCCCGGTTACCGGCCGGAGCGCCTGCTCACCCACGGCGACCGCTTCGAGCGCTGGAACGTGCCGGCAGAGAAGATCGGCGACGTCACCGAATATTGGGAAGGCCTGCCGCCGGACAAGATCGTCGACATCCAGTCTCTCGAGGGCGACACCTCCGACAATGTGCCCGGCGCCCCCGGCATCGGCCGCAAGACGGCGGCCCAGCTCATCAGCGAATATGGCGACCTCGACACGCTGCTGGCCCGCGCCCACGAGATCAAGCAGCCCAAGCGCCGCGAAACCCTCACCGACCCCGCGGTGATCGAGAAGGTCCGCGTCTCGAAAAAGCTCGTGCAGCTGGTGCGCGACGTGAAGGTCGAGGTGCCCCTCGACGAGACCGGCCTCCTGAAGCCCGACGGGCAGACGCTGATCGCCTTCTTCAAGGCGATGGAATTCACCACCATCACCCGCAAGGTCGGCGACCTCTACGGCGTCGACCCGGCCAAGGTCGATCCCGATCCGGCTCTGGCGGCAGGGTCCAGGGCGCCGGTCGCGACCGTCGCGACGGCCGAGGACGGATCTCCCGCGCCGGCCGTCGCCGACCCCGGCGCGCCGACGCCCCAGGTGCTCGCCGCCCGCACCGCCGAGCGGCTGCGCGGCACGCCCGTCGACCGGTCGCGCTACCGCTGCATCACCACGCTCGAGGCCCTCGACGCCTTCATCGCCGGCGCGCGCGAGGCCGGCGTCGCCGCCCTCGACACCGAGACCAATGCCCTCGACGCCATGGCCGCCGACCTCGTCGGCTTCTCCCTCGCCTATGCGCCCGACCAGGCCTGCTACGTGCCCCTCGCCCACCGCTCCGGCGAGGCCGGCCTGTTCGATTCCGGCCTCGTCGAGGGACAGGTCCCGGTCCGCGCGGCGCTCGACCGCCTGAAGGCGCTCGCCGAGGATCCCGGCGTGCTGAAGGTCGGCCAGAACCTGAAATACGACCTCCTGGTGCTGTCGCGCTATGGCATGACCATCGCGCCCCATGACGACACCATGCTCATGTCCTATGCACTCGATGCCGGCCGCGGCACCCACGGCATGGATGCCCTGGCGCTCAGGCATCTCGGCCATGAGGCGATCAGCTTCGATGCCGTCACCGGCACCGGCAAGGCCCGCGTCACCTTCGACCGCGTGCCGCTCGACCAGGCCACCGCCTATGCCGCAGAGGATGCCGACGTGACCCTGCGGCTGTGGCAGGTGCTCAAGCCCCGCCTCGCCGCAGAAGGCAAGGCCACGGTCTACGAGACGCTGGAGCGGCCGCTGGTCGACGTCCTCGCCCGCATGGAGCGGCGTGGAATCCTCATCGACCGGCAGGTGCTCTCGCGCCTGTCGGGGGATTTCGCCCAGGTCGCCGCCCGTGTCGAGGCGGAGATCCAGGAACTCGCCGGCGAGCCGCTCAATCCCGGCTCGCCGAAACAGCTCGGCGACATCCTCTTCGGCAAGATGGGGTTGCCGGGCGGCTCGAAGACCAAGACGGGCGCCTGGTCGACGGCTGCCGGCGTGCTGGAGGAACTGGCCGAGGAGGGCCACGACCTGCCGCGCAAGATCATCGACTGGCGCACGGTGACCAAGCTGAAATCGACCTATACCGACGCCCTGCCGACCTACATCAACGCCACGACCGGCCGGGTGCACACCTCGTTTGCCCTCGCCGCCACGACGACGGGCCGGCTCTCCTCTTCGGAACCGAACATCCAGAACATTCCGGTGCGCACCGAGGAGGGCCGCAAGATCCGCACCGCCTTCATCGCCGCGCCTGGCGCCAAGCTCGTCTCCGCCGATTATTCCCAGATCGAACTCAGGATCCTGGCCCATATCGCCGATATCCCGCAGCTGCGGCAGGCCTTCGCCGATGGCATCGATATCCATGCCATGACGGCCTCGGAAATGTTCGGCGTGCCGGTCCAGGGCATGGACCCCCTCGTGCGCCGCCGGGCGAAGGCCATCAATTTCGGCATCATCTACGGCATCTCGGCCTTCGGCCTCGCCAACCAGCTGTCGATTCCCCGCGAGGAGGCCGGCGCCTATATCAAGAAGTACTTCGAGCGCTTCCCCGGCATCCGCGACTATATGGACGCGACCAAGGCCTTCGTCCGCGAGCACGGCTATGTCGAGACCATCTTCGGCCGGCGCTGCCATTTCCCGGCGATCCGCTCGGGCAACCCGTCGGAGCGCGCCTTCGTCGAGCGCCAGGCCATCAACGCGCCGATCCAGGGCTCGGCCGCCGACATCATCCGCCGCGCCATGACGCGCATGGATGCGGCCCTGGCGGCCGCCGGCCTCGACGCGCTGATGCTGCTGCAGGTCCACGACGAACTGGTCTTCGAAGTGCCGGACGGCGAGGTGGATCGCACCCTGCCCGTCATCAAGCGGGTGATGGAGGAGGCGACCCACCCGGCGCTGCAGCTCAAGGTGCCGCTGGCGGTGGAGGCCCGCGCGGCGGTGAACTGGGAGGAGGCGCATTGACAGAGGCCCAGGCCACGCCCGGCCCGACCGACGCCCCGACATTCTGGGGTGTCGTCTGGCTCGTCGGCGTCGCCCTGCTCGGCCTGGTCCTGCTCCTCACCGGCCTTGCCAGCCGCCCGCCCGAGCGGAGTGCGCTGGCAAGGGTCGACCATGTCGGGCCGCTCAGCCACACGATGCCGCTGGTGACCTACGACTGCGGAAAACGCAATTGCACCTACCGGACCCAGAGGATTCCACTGACCGTTCCGGGCCATGGTTTCATCGAGGTCACGCCGCCGCCGACGCTCTGGATCGACGGAATCGACAACCTGCGCTCCGGCCAGCGCGTCCAGTTCCTCATCGACCCGGGCACCAGGATGGTATTCGAGGCGACGAGCGGGGAGCGCACCCTGCTCGCCTATGCCGACAGCCTGGCCAATCGCCGACGCCGGAACACCGGCCTGATCTTCGGCGGGCTGTTCTGTATCGGCATTGCGGGCCTGCACGCGTTCAGCCTGCGCAAGGCCGTGTGAGGGCCGGACCTGTCGCGATCCGCCGTCCGCCCCTCAGGTCCGCTCCGCGGCGACCCGGGCGATGGCGGCGCGCAGCTCGGGAATGCCCTCGCCCTTGCGGCTCGAGGTGGCGATGATCTCGGGGAAGGCCGCGGCGCGCTTCTTCAGCACCTCGAGCGTCGCCGCCTTGAGCTTGACGAGCGCTGCGTCGGAGATCTGGTCGGCCTTGGTCAGCACGATCTGGTAGGAGACGGCGGAGGTGCCGAGTTCGTCCAGAACCTCCATGTCGACGGGCTTCAGGCCGTGGCGGGCATCGACCAGCACATAGACGCGGGCGAGGTTCTGCCGGCCGCGCAGATAGTCGTGGATCAGCCGGGTCCATTCCTTGACCTTGGCCTCCGGCGCCGCCGCGAAGCCGTAGCCCGGCATGTCGACCACAACCAGACCGAGGCCCGGGCCCTCTTCCGCCGGAACGTGGAAGAAGTTGAGTTCCTGCGTCCGCCCCGGCGTGTTCGAGGTCCGCGCCAGGGCATTCTGCCCGACCAGCGCATTGATCAGGCTCGACTTGCCGACATTGGATCGCCCGGCGAAGGCGATCTCCACCCCCGACATCGGGGGCAGATGCTTCATGTCGGGCGTGCCGCGCCAGAAGGTCCAGGGCCTGGCGAAGAGCTTGCGGCCGACCTCGATCGGGTCGTCAGCCATGCCGTCAGGCGGCGGGCTTGGCCGGCCCGCCTCCGAACATCGAGCGCATATTGTCCCAGAGCTCGATCTTGACGCCGTACTTGCGCATGATCAGGCCCTGCTGCAGCACCGACAACAGGTTGTTCCAGGCCCAGTAGATGACGAGGCCGGCAGGGAACGAGGCCAGCATGAAGGTGAAGAGGATCGGCATCCACTTGAAGAATGCCGCCTGGATCGGGTCCGTCGGCGCCGGGTTCATCTGCATCTGGACCCACATCGTGATGCCCATGATGATCGGCCAGACGCCGATCAGCAGGAAGGCCGGCACGGCGAAGGGCAGCAGCCCGAACAGGTTGAAGATCGAGGTCGGGTCGGGCGCCGAGAGGTCCTGCACCCAGCCGAAGAACGGCGCGTGCCGCATCTCGATGGTGATGAACAGCACCTTGTAGAGGGCGAAGAAGACCGGGATCTGGATCAGGATCGGCCAGCAGCCCGCCAGCGGATTGATCTTCTCCCGCTTGTAGAGCGCCATCAGCTCCTGCTGCTGCTTCATCTTGTCGTCGGCATAGCGGTCGCGCAGCGCCATCATCTCGGGCTGCACCTTCTTCATCATGGTGATGGAGGCGTAGCTCTTGTTGGCGAGCGGGAAGAACAGTGCCTTGATCAGCAGCGTCACCAGCAGGATGGCGATACCGAAATTGCCGGTCTGGACGAAGAACCAGTCCATGACGACGAAGAGCGGCTTGGTGATGAAATAGAACCAGCCCCAGTCGATCAGCCGGTCGAACCGGTCGATGTTGAGCGCGGCGGAATAGCCGTCGACGACGCGGACCTCCTTGGCGCCGGCGAAGAGGCGCGTGGTGGTCTCGGAGGAAGCTCCCGGCGCGATGGTGACCGGCGGCGACAGGAAATCGGTCTGGAACGACTTGGTCGTGCCGGACTGGAAGAACTTGAAGCTCGAATCGGTCTCCTGGGTCTGGTCCGGGATCAGCGCCGCGGCCCAGTACTTGTCAGTGATGCCGAGCCAGGCGCCGCGCGCCTTGAAGCTCTGCGTGCGGGCGGTCTCGATCGCCGAATAGCCGACCTCGTGCAGGCCCTTGTCGGCGAAGACGCCGATCAGGCCCTCGTGCAGGATGTAGTAGCCCGAGGTCTGCGGCAGGCCGTGGCGCGAGATCAGGCCGAAGGGATGCAGCGTCACCGGGCCGGTGCCGGTATTGGCGACGCCGTCCTTGACGGTGATCATGTAGCTGTCGTCGATCGCGAAGGTGCGGCGGAAGGTGAGGCCCTGGCCGTTGTCCCAGGTGATCGTGACGGGGGTCGTCGGGGTGAGCGTGCCCGATCCCTGCTGCGTCCAGACGGTCTGGGCGTTCGGCACGGCCGCGGTCTGGCCGGCGCCCGGGACGAAGCCGAACTCCGCATAGAAGGGATGGCGATGCTGGACCGGGTCGATGGGCGAGCCGGCCGGCGCGAAGAGCACGACATTCGGGCTGTTGCGCTGGATCGTCTCGCGATAGGTGGTCAGGACGAGGTCGTCGACGCGGCCGCCGGCGAGGTTGATGGAGCCCTTGAGGCGCGGAGTCTCGATGCCGATGCGCGGCGTGGCGGCGAGGACGGCCTCGCGGCTCAGGCCCTGGACCGGGACCGGAGCGGCGGCGCCCGGAGCGGCCGGGGCGGTGGAGCCGGGGGCCGGCGTGGTCTGGCCGGGGACCGGCGGCGTGCCCGGAACCGGGGTGACAGAGGGGGTCTGTCCGGCGGCCTGCTGCTGGAGCTGCTGCTGGCGCTGCGCCTCGCGCTGGCGCTCCACCTGCGGCATGCCGACGAAATACTGCCAGCCGACCAGGACGAGGATCGAGAGAACGATCGCGAGGATGTAGTTGCGGTTGTCGGCCATCGGTCCGTCGGTGTCAGGGATTGGGGCGACCCGCGGAGCGGGCGGGGCGGGGGGCGGCAGCGCGTCGGAGCGCCTCGGCGAGATCGGTCTTCAGCACGTCGAAGGGACGGTCGAGCGCATTGCGGTTGAGCACCAGCACATAGTCTGACCCGGGCCTTGCCCCCGCATGGGCACCGAGGCGAACGACCTCCCGCAGGCGACGGCGCATCCGGTTGCGTTCCACCGCGCCGCCCGTCTTCTTGGTGACCGTGAAGCCGAAGCGCGGCGGCCGGTCGTCGCCGCGTGTGCTTTCCTGCAACACGAAAGCCGCCGTTGTCACACGGCGGCCCCTGGAACAGGCGATGAAATCGGCCCGCCGGACGAGGCGGATGGGCGTTGTCGAACTCGTCATTCGCGCCCTCCCGTCGTTCGGCTCAGCCGAAATCCCGGCCGTGGCAGATCAGGCGGACAGGCGCTTGCGGCCGCGGGCGCGGCGGGCGGCGAGAACGCGCTGGCCACCCTTGGTGGCCATGCGGGCGCGGAAGCCGTGGCGGCGCTTGCGGACGAGCTTAGAGGGCTGGTAGGTGCGTTTCACGGGACGTCTCCGCGCGGATCGGGTTCAAACAGGCGAATGGGGATAGGACCGGCTCGCAGGCGCTGATCCGTCAAACGGGCCAAGCGCTCGGGCGCGAGCCGCTCCCAAGTCGGCGCGGGTTATAGGCCGCACCGTCCGGCAAAGTCAACGCGACACCGTGAAACAGCGACAGGGTCCGGCCAAACGGCCGTCACCTCGTGCCCCCGCCCGCGGCGCAGGCGGGCGCCGACAGCCGGGCGGAGCGGCCGCCTGGCTGGCTCAGGTCAGCGGAATGCTGGAGACGTGCTCGCGGAAGGCGGGGCGGTCCTGCATCGACTGGTACCAGCGGTCGACATGGGCCCGCGCCGGCGCTTCGGGAATGAGCGTCTTGTAGCGGAACATCATGATGCCGATCGGGATGTCGGCGACCGTGAAGGTGTTGCCGACGACGAAGAGGTGGCTCTCCAGCTCGGCGTCGAGGATGGCGACCGCGGCGATGGACGCCTGCTTGGCCTTCTCGATCGCCGCCATGTCGCGCTGCTCGGGCGGCGTCCGAATGAGGCCAAGGAAAACCGGCCCGACGCCCTGGCCGAGCACGGTCTGCTGCCAGTCCATCCACATGTCCACCCGCGCCTGGTCGGCGAGGCTCGCCGGCATCAGGCGTCCATGCTTGCGGGCGAGATGGCGCAGGATGGCGTTGGATTCCCACAGGACGACGCCCTCGTCCTCGACGGTCGGGACCATGCCGTTGGGGTTCTTGGCGCGATAGGCCGGCTCGTTGACGACGCCGAACTGGCGGCCGGCATCGATGCGCTCGTGGGGCAAGCCCATTTCGGCGATGCCCCACATCACCTTCTGCACGTTGGACGAATTGTTGCGACCCCAGACCTTCAGCATGCTTCCCGTTCCTCAGCGCTGGCACGCCGCGCAATAGAAGGTGGAGCGGCCAGATTGCACGATGCGCCGCACTCTGTGCCCATCGCCGCAACGTCTGCAAGCCTCGCCTTCGCGATCGTAGACATGGAAGCTGTGCTGGAAATAGCCGAGCTCGCCGGAGGGCTGGGCATGGTCGCGCAGCGACGAACCGCCCGCCGCGATCGCCTCGGCGATGACCGCGCGGATCACCGGCACCAGCCGTTCGAGCCGGACGGTGGGGTCGCCGCCCTTGGTGACGAGCGTTCCCGCGGCCCGCTGCGGCGACAGCCCGGCCCGGTGCAGCGCCTCGCAGACATAGATATTGCCGAGACCGGCAACGATGGACTGGTCGAGCAGCGCCGCCTTGAGCGGGGCGGCCTTGCCGCGGAAGGCTGCGGCGAGATGCCCGGCGGAAAGGTCGTTGCCCGTCGGCTCGACGCCGAGCTTCGCCATCAGCGGATGATCCGCGAGGCTTGCCCGCGGCGTCATCAGCATGAAGCCGAAGCGACGGGGATCGTTGTAGGTCACCGTCGCGCCCGAGGAGAGCGAGAGCACCACATGGTCGTGCGCGGCATCGCGCGAGCGCTCGTGGTGGAAGTCGCCGACCACCGCCCCGCCGGACGGCGCCATGGCGATGCGGAACGAGCCGGACATGCCGAGATGCATGATGACGACATCGTCGCCGTCGAGATCGGCGAGGAGATATTTCGACCGCCGCCCCAGCGAGGTCACCATCCGGCCGGCGAGCCGCGCGGCGAAGCCCTCGGGGAAGGGAAAGCGCAGGTCCGGCCGCCGGACCTCGGCGGCGAGGATGGTCGCGCCCTCCATCACCGGCTGCAGGCCGCGGCGGACGGTCTCGACCTCGGGAAGTTCGGGCATGGGCGCCAGGGCCTCGGAAGCGATGTCTGGACGTAGTAGCAGCAGCTTGACCGGAGTCAGCCAGCCAAGATCGTCGTTGATTTAAAAGCAGTTTTCGGCGCCGCCTTGGGTAGAAACAGAGTCTCACCCCGCCTGCATCAGAGTCTACGGGCCATTATCGAAACTTGCATTGGAGTCTGCCATTCCTAATCCATTGATATCACGTCTTCTTTTCTGAATTAAGACCGGAACGATTTTTCCCGGCGAATTATCGTTGCCTTCCAATTACAGATGTTCGTTCCGGAATCTGTCAACATGCGCTCCGGCGGAGACGGAAAAAATTGACACCCATGTCAATGAGCACGCCATATGTTCTCTCTTTGTTCATGAGGAGAGACATCGTGTCCCGTGTTGAGTATCATGTCGCCGTCGCCTTCGGCCTAGGCATTGATGGGCAATTGACGCCAATAACTGAACGCCCAGCTGCAAGCAGCGACGAGGCCTGGCTATTAGCTCGTGCCTTGGCCCGAAGCCATGCCGGTGCAGTTGCGTTTAGTCGGGTTGCTGATGTTGGGAGGTCAACCTACGAGCAGCCAACCATTCATGCCCTATACGGCGACGTACCCCGGAATATCAGAGAGCTCTGCCGGCGGTCAGCGCGGGTTGGCCAAGCAAGCGGACTGCACAATTCAGGGTTCTCTGCGCAGTCGAAGCGGCAACCTCCCAGCGGCCGCCTTCGATTGGTGAAGCAACCCAAGTGCGATTGAGGTTGGAGACGCTATCCGATGAGGTCGCCGCCTTCTGCAACGCTAAAGGAACGGCCAGAACCGCTCTGGCTCGGCGAACGCGCATATCGGCGCTGTCAACGCGGAGAGTTGAAGCTGGTTTCCGGCAGGTTCTGGGCCCCAAGCGGAAATTGGGAATGTCCGCTCTGGGCTCAGGCGGCTTCTTCAGAAGTCAAGAATTGTGCACAAGGCGTCGCCCATTGGCGATCCGCGCTTAGGCCGATTCCTCGCACTCTTCTGTAAAGGACCCGAAGGCCATCACTGGCACGGCGGCGGTGGGATCGCGCATGTCATTCCATAACGGATTGGCATTCAGGTGCGTGAGGGCAGGGTGCGCAAGGTAGCAGCATCAGCCTCGTGAACACGCGTTGCGGATCACCAGCTTTACCCCAGGGCCGTGTGGGCCAGTGGCTATGACTTTGACGCCCGCCCGTGCCAAGGCATCGACGACCGCTTCTTCGCTCGCCCGCTGAAGCGCATGATGCCCTTTCTCGTACTCCCGAATGGTGCTGCGGCAAACGCCTGCGGCCTTCGCGAGGTCTTCCTGCGTCCAGTCCAGCAAAGCCCGCCCAGCTCGGCAGGTAGCAGGGAGGAGGCGGATCATGCAGCCCATCCTGATTTTCAACCATTTTGGTTGAAATAATGCGATCCAGTCCTATTTCAAGAATAGATCATCACGAGGGGGGGCACATGCCGCATGACACGCCGTTGATCGCGACGATCGCCATCGGCCTTGCCCTCGCCTTCGTGTTCGGGCTTCTGGCGCAAAGGCTGCGCTTGCCGCCGATTGTCGGCTATCTCCTCGCGGGTGTGGTGGTCGGCCCCTTCACGCCAGGCTTCGTTGCGGACCAGAAGCTTGCCGTCGAACTGGCGGAAATCGGCGTCATCCTGCTGATGTTTGGCGTAGGCCTGCATTTCTCCCTCAAGGACCTGCTCTCCGTCCGCGTCATCGCCATTCCAGGCGCGATCGGTCAGATCGCCGTCGCGACGCTTCTGGGCATGGGCCTCGCCTGGTTTCTGGGCTGGAGCTTTGGGGCCGGGATCATCTTCGGACTCGCGCTGTCGGTCGCGAGCACCGTTGTCCTGCTTCGGGCGCTCCAGGAGCGGCGGCAAGTCGAAACAGAGAAGGGCAAGATAGCCGTCGGCTGGCTGATCGTCGAAGACCTGGTGATGGTGCTGACGCTGGTTCTCGTGCCGCCGCTCGCTGGCCTGCTCGGGGGAAAGCAGCCTACTGACATCAGCAATCCCGGTCTCGTCGCCGCCCTCGGCGTCGGTCCAGTTTGGGCCACTCTCATGCTCACGGCGGCAAAGGTCGCATTGTTCGTCGCCCTCATGCTGGTAGTCGGGCGCAAGGTCATTCCCTGGGTGCTGCATTACGTGGCGCATACCGGCTCGCGGGAGCTGTTCCGCCTCGCCGTCCTGGCCATCGCGCTCGGCGTCGCCTATGGCTCCGCTAAGCTCTTCGGCGTGTCATTCGCTCTCGGAGCCTTCTTCGCCGGCATGATCTTGGCAGAATCACAGCTCAGCCAGCAGGCGGCCAGGGAGACGTTGCCGCTGCGTGACGCCTTTGCCGTGCTGTTCTTCGTCTCGGTGGGCATGCTGTTCAACCCGGCGGTGCTGCTCACCAACCCCCTGGCGGTGCTCGCGACATTCCTGATCATCGCGCTCGGCAAGTCCCTAGCCGCTTACCTGATTGTGCGCGCCTTCGGACATCCCAACTCCGTGGCGCTAACCATCTCGGCGAGCCTGGCCCAGATCGGAGAATTCTCGTTCATTCTCATCGTGCTGGCGGTCAACCTCGCCATCGTTCCCCCTGAGGCACGTGACCTCGTGGTGGCGGGCTCGATCCTCTCGATCCTGGTGAACCCTCTCATGTTCATGGCGATCGACAAGCTGTCTTCGCCAAAGGATGTGCCTGCGCCTCAGCCTGCCGTCCTAGGGGCATCGGTCCCAGCTCCCAAGGTCGAGGCCCCTTCGACGACGCTCACCGGTCATGTCGTGCTGGTCGGTCACGGCCGGGTCGGGTCGGCCATCAGTGCGGCTCTCTTGGCGAAAGGCGTTCCGTTCGTCGTGGTCGAAGAGGACCACGCCACGGTCGAAAACATACGCGCCAAAGGAATTGAAACGTTCGTCGGTGCTTTCGGCGAAAGGTCGATGCTCGACAGGCTCAACCTCGCGGGAGCCAGCTGTGTTGTCTCCGCGATTCCCGATGCCTTCGAAGCCGGACACCTGGTGGAAGCCGCCAAGGCGGCGAATCCCGGCGTCCGCGTCGTGGCACGCGCCCATAGTAGCGAAGCAGTGACCTATCTTCGGAACCTCGGAGCCGACACCGTGCTGATGGGAGAAGAAGAGCTGGCCAAGGGCATGAGCAAGGCAATCGTGCAATAATCAACATTTCTGCACCACTCGACCGCCCATTGATATGTCTGGGTTTTTCTGGTGCAGATCTCCGGTGCGTAACCCCATCGCGAGATACCAAAAAAATGGCGCGTTGCGCGGAATGAGTCGGGTACCACCCCTGATGTCGGCTTCTACCGACGAAGTCCGCGTCCGCTATAGAGGCGCGAAGCGGACGCGAGCACCCGGTAGCTTCTGGGCCCAAAACGGAAGTTCGCAATGTCCGCTCCGAGCCGGCTCTGACCTGCCCTCGTCAAGGACCGAAGCTGCTCCCGGGCCGTCGGCATGCCCGGAGGCCGCAATGTTAGGGCCGCCTGCCCTGGCGCGCATCCGGAACGACGAGCACCTCCAGACCAGCGAACAGGCGGGCGATCCGGTGGATCGCTCTCTGGTCGAGATCAGACAGGTCGTGCCGGGCCACCGCCTCTTCTTCGCGGACCACAAGCCTCCACGACCTGCCGAGCGTCTGCTCGATCCAACCCCTCTTTGCGAGCAGGGTCAGCTTGCGGCGCACCGTCTCGCGCGGAATACCCGTGACGTCGGCGAGGCGTGACGCGGAGATGGCACCGCGCTCCTCCTGATCCCCGTCGCCTCCGGCATGCGCCAGGGAGGCGATCCGTACCTGCCCGACCACGGCAAGGACGAGCATGGCCTGGAGGTCGCCGCCAAAGCTGCGTGACACGTCGCTGAGATGCTCCGTGAAGAACTCGACGAAGCGGTATTGATACTCTCGGTAGCGCGCGGCGAAAACATCGCGGATTTCAAGCGCTCGTGCCTCAAGCGGTCCCGGTGGTCCCTCAATGCGATTTCGTGCCGGCATGGGTCTTCTCCATCCTCCAGGGAGCCCCGGCTGGCCTCGCCTGTCTAAATCTCCGCCGCGCCTTGGCGGCTAACCCGCCCCGAGCGGCGAGCGCGCCAGCCCAGACAACAGCATCTCGATCCCCATGGCGGCCTGCAAGACGCCAAATACCGCTCCGAGGACCTGCAATGGGGCAGGTCCGATGTGCCTCATGAAGGCGTGCGATACCAGCATGGCGCCGAGGTTCGCCGCCACGATAACCGCAATGACAGCGAGGATCGCGAGCCGATCCACCAGGCTCGGAAAGTAGCTTGCGAAAATGATGATGATGGCGACACCCGCAGGTGTGACGATGCCCGGCAGAGCAAGCGGCGCGAAGCCTAGCGCGGCGCCCTGGGCCTCGGTGGGCCTGCTCGCCCGTCCCTGTCCGGACGCAAAAATGTTGCGAAGGGCTGTCAGCAGCAGGATGAGGCCAGCCGCCAGGATAAGCGCCGCCGGCGACGTCCCTGCCCCGGCCATGGCGCCCGCACCAACGAAGACAGCCAGGGCGAAGGTCACGAGTGCCGTTGCCGCGGCGACGAGGGCAATACGCACCTGCATCGCGCGGTCAACGGCCCCAGTCACAGCAGCGAATGTCGGAAGCAGCGCGATCGGACCGATGAGAGTGAACAGGAGCGAGGCGAGGAGACCGAGCGGTAAGGTCTGGCTCTGCATGTCAGAAGCTCCAGTAGAGGCTTGCCTGCAGGGTTGACCAGGGCTTGTCGGCACCGATGGCGCGGAGAGCCTTGCCCGGCAGAGCAATGGACGCGATGCCCTGGAAGTAGAATTGACGCGACAGAGCCCAGCGGGCCGTCAGGGATAGCTCCTGGCCGAGGTCGCTCGATGCAAGCTGGGCGATGGCCGGGTTCGATCCGCGGTTGTTGAGGTCGACAGCCCTGAGAACGTGCCAGTCGAAGGTCAGGTTCAGCCGGGGGTTTGGAACGAGGTTCACCTGGATCCGGTGGACGGCCAGATTGGAGTTCGAGGTCAACTTGCCGAAGGTGACGCCCTGCAGCCAGTTGCCGAGGCCCGTCGACAGGAGTGGGTCGAAGCGTTCGTAACGGCCGGTTGTCGGATTGTCGCCCGAGGCGTGGGAGTAACGGTAGGAGAGGCTTGGCGTCCAGGGCACCGCATTGAACTGGTATCCGACAAGACCGTAGGCCGCCCAGGCCGACATGGCGAAGCGCTCGTGCGACTGGTGGGCGGCCTCTGTCGCGACCCACAGTCCGTCGATACCGAATGGTCGCTTCCAGCGCAGACCTGCCGCCACGGTCCTCAGCCCGGCGCGCGACAGGCGCGAACCGTCCGGCTTGAGGAAGGTCGAGGTCGAGGAGGGAACGGTGATGACCGAGGCGTCCACCGACACAGAGGGCGTCACGGCATAGCGAAGGTTGGCACCGGCGAAGGTCGACCGGGTATCGACCAGCGGCAACTCGCTCGGGTCGATGTAGAAGGCCTTGAAGGACCAGCGGCCGACGGTGGCGTCTGCGACGACCGAGAAATCATTGGCGTTGCGGGGGCCGAGATAGGTTCCCGCCCGCGCGCCGATATTGGCGGAGCCGCGGACGAAATGAACGAGCCAGCCGTCGTTCAGGGTCACGTTCTGGCGGCCCGCCGAGACGTTGAAGCTGTTGCCGGAGACCGGATCGACATAGAGCAGCCCGAGATAGGCCTTCTCGATGCTGGTCAGGGAGCGGGCGTCGTCGCGATAGATGTCCTGTCCGAGCGACCAGGACGTCAGAGCTGTCATGGCACCGTAGAGGTAATAGGGGCTGTCGCCGATCTGGGTGGCACCGCCGATGCCCGCCTCGACATAGCCTTCCGTCCAGCTTGCGCGGGGCCCTGGGAGGCGTCGGGAAAGCGGGCTGCGCGCCGCAAAAAGGTCCGGTCGACCGAACCAGGCATGGCCGTCGGAATAGGCTCCGAACCCACCGACGAGGATCTGGGTCAGGTAAGAACGACCGTCTCGGTAGAGCGTGGGTAGGCTCTCAACGCCGCCGCCGGCGAGCAGTCCGGCGAGCCGTGCAGGTGTATCCGGGCCGGGACCAACAGTGTCGACCTCAACGCGCAGGATGAGGCCGCTTCGCGCCGGTGCATTGGCGAGGCGGTAGGCGATGTGGCCGCTTCCGAGCCGCTGGCGCGGCTCGGCCAGCGCCCCCTCCACGAGGGCCTGGGAATAGGCCCGGCCTTCGAGACCGCCGAGCCTGTCGCGCAAGCGGGCAACGACGGCGCCGTCACGGGCAGCATTGCCGGAGCCGCGGACGAGAACGACGTCCACCTGGTCGATCAGTGCGCCTTCGGCCTGGCCAGCGAGTGGTACGACGGCGGGCTCAGCCACGGCGGCAACGGACGCCGCCATCAACGCCAGGGCCGTGAGCGGGCCGGACAGGCAGAGGTGCCGCGGGCGCCTCAATGGCCGAACAGGCGGACGACCCCGCCACCACCATGGACGTTGATGATCTGCCCGCTCACCCACGAACCCGCCGGCGAGCACAGCCACAGCATGGCGTTGGCGACATCCTCCGGCCGGCCGGGCCTGCCCGTGAGATTGTCGGGGTTGCGCAGCTTCTCCTGCATGACGGGATCGATTCCGGCATCGGCATAGCCGGGGGTCATCACCGTGCCGATCAGCACCGAGTTCACCCGCACCTTGCGCGCCAGGAGATGGGCGATGGAGACCATCATCTGGTTCAGAGCCGCCTTGGCCGTGCCATAGGCGAGGATGTCGTAAGCGGGCGTCGCCGACGAAAAGGAGCCCGAATTGGTAATGGTCGCATTCTCCGCCTTCAGGAGATGCGGCAGGCAGGCCATGCTCATGCGGTAGGCGCTGAGCGTGTTGAGCTTGTAGGAGGCGATGAAGTCCTCATCGGTGATCGCCGTCGGGTCCTCGTGCCGGCCGCCCCAGCCGACATTGTTGACGAGCGTGGAGATACCGCCGAAAGCCGCGACGGTCTCCCGCACCACCGCGTCGATGTCCTCGGCGCGGGTGACGTTGCAGGCCATGCCGCGGCAGTCACCGCCAGTCTCGGTGCCGATCGCCGCGGCCATTGCTGCAGCCTTGTCACCATCGAGGTCGGCGATCATCACCTTCGCACCGGCGCCGCACAGCGTGCGTGCAATGCCAGCGCCGATGTTCTGGGCGCCGCCGGTGACGATGGCGGTCGACCCGGCCATGCGGAAGTTGGAGAAGGCATCAAAGGTCGTCGGCATGGGTCGATCCATTCGGTATGGTCAGGGCAGTGGCACGGTGCGATCTGGATCCGGGCGGCCGGCGGCATAGTCGCTGGCATTGCCGAGCGTCGTCTGCGCGATGTCGTTCAGCGCCTCGCGCGTGAGCCAGGCCGAGTGCGGTGTGATGAGGCAGTTCTTGAAGGTGGTGAGGAGCTGCAGCGTGTCGTCCTGGACGATCTTGGCCGCATGGTTCTCGAAGAACAGCCCGGCCTCATCCTCGTAGACGTCGATGCCGAGATACCAGACGGTCTCGAGGTTCTTCAGCGCCTCGATGGCGGCACGGGTATCGATGAGCGGCCCGCGGCCGGTATTGATAAGCACCGCGCCGCGCTTGAACAGCTTCAGGCTCTCGGCATTGACCATGTAGCGCGTCTCGGGGGTCAGCGGCGCCGTCAGAATGACGATGTCGGAGGAAGCGAAGAGCTCCTCGCGCGGCACGTAGCGCATACCGATCGCGGTCATCTCGTCATGGGGATAGGGGTCGGCGCCGAGAAGCTTGCAGCCGAAGCCCTTGAGGATATGCGCGGTCGAGCGGCCGATATTGCCGGTGCCGACGATCCCTGCGGTCTTTCCCGCCAGGGTGAAGCCGACCAGGTTGTCCATGGCGAAATTGCCATTGCGGACGCGGTTGTACTGGTGGTGAATGTTGCGGACCAGCGACAGGACCATGCCGACGGCGTGTTCCGCGATGGAGGCGGGCGAATAGGCGGGAACCCGCATCACCGTCATGCCGTGCCCGCGGGCAGCTTTCAGGTCCACCTGGTTGAAGCCCGCCGAACGGCAGAGGATGAGCTTGACGCCGCCGCGCGTCAGAATGTCGAGCGCGGCCGCGTTGCAGGTGTCGTTGACGAAGATGCAGACGGCATCGCAGCCGTCCGCCAGCGGCGCGGTGGTGGGGTTGAGGGCCGCATCGATGTAGCGGATCTCGTGGCCAAAGCGGCCGTTCACCGCGTCGAATTGCGGCTTCTCAAAGTCCTTGGCGTAGAAGAAGGCAATACGCATCGGCGGCCTCCAGGGTGATGGGTTCAGGCGGTCTTGGCGCGCCACACGACAGCGGCGCGGATGACCAGGGTGACGAGGAAGCCGGCGAGAACAGCGACCGGCTGGGAGACATCGGCCATCCGGAGGGCTGCCAGGACGGCCGATCCGACAAACAGGGCTTCCAGGACGAAGACGCCGGGGCGCAGCGCGCTGGGGAACTCGTTGAGCAGGACGTCGCGCAGGATGCTGCCGAAGGCCGCGCTGACGGCCCCGAAGAAGGCGCACAGGATCCAGAGCTGCAGCATCGCCATGACGCCGGAGCCGACCACGGGCGAGAGAATCGTGAAGGCCTTCGCGGCGCCAAGAGCCCCGAGCGAGGCCAGCGCTACCGCTTCCGCCGTTTCCTTCACCAGCGTGTCGCGCCGCGCAATGGCCACCCGGAGGAGATCCACGTTGGCGTAAGCGACGGCGAGGACGAAAATGGCCACGATGTAAAAGGGAAACGCGACCCAGAAGAACGGCTGGGCCGCAGGGCCGAGCATGATGTCACGGAGGGTGCCGCCACCGAGCGCCGTGGCGAAGGCGCACAGGAATATGCCCAGCGTCGACAGGTTCTTGGCCTTGGCGACGATCATCGCATTGATCGCGAAGGACATGATACCGAGCGTCTCGAGATAGATGAACCATGCGGGTCCGGAGCGCATGGCCGTTGCTCAGTCCAGTTCCTGGACGCCGCCGCCTGAGACGGTCAGCACCTGGCCACTGATCCAGGCCGATGCCGGCGTGCACAAGAAAAGCGCCGCGTTGGCGATGTCGTTCGCCTCGCCGAGCCGGCCGAGCGGCGTGTGCTTCAGCATGGCCTGCTCGATGGAGGGGGTGAGCACCTTGGCCAGCGCATCGGTCTTGATGGCGCCCGGCGCAATCGCATTGACCCTGATCCCCATGGGACCGAGGTCGAAGGCAAGGTTACGGGTCAGGTGGTTCACCGCCGCCTTGGACGAGCCATAGGAGGCCATCCGCACGTTCTTGTTCTCGCCGGCCATGGACGAGATGTTGACCACCGCGCCACCGCCGGCGGCCTTCATGTGCGGTGCCGCCAACTGGGTCAGCCGAAACAGCGAGAAGACGTTCAGTTTGTAGGCCCACTCGAAGTCGCTCATCGGCATGTCGAAGGGCTTGGGTCCGCCACCTCCGGCATTGTTCACGAGGAGCGTTAGGCTCCCGAAGCTGGCGACGGCGGCGTCGACGGCGGCTTGCAGATGTGCTTCCTGGGTAACGTCACATGCGAGACCCACCGCCTTGCCGCCGGCGGCCGTGATCGCCGAAGCGACTGATTGGGCCGTCTCCGCCTTGATGTCAGTGACGACTATCGCCGCCCCTGCTTCTGCGAACCGCAGGGCCGTGGCCCTGCCGATCCCCGCCCCCGCACCGGTTACGAGCGTGACAGCCCCTGACAAGCTGAACAAATGTTCCAGCGACATCCGCAGTTCCCCCTAGATCGCTGAGAATGTCGAGCGCTAGGGGCGGCAAGAGCAAGGTAGAACCTGCCCAAATTGGGCACCAACTATCCCTGATCTAGTCGGTGAACCGATGTCCACTGTCCGCCCTTAGGCAGGCGCCTGCTTTGCAGGCGCGAAGCAGACACTGCCAAGCGGTCAATTTTGGGCCCAGAGCCGTCAATCGCAATGTCAGCTCTTAGTAGCGCTCGATCGAAACATCGCCCGACAGCTGCCGGCGGGCGTGGCTGCATCGGTTTCACGATGAAGGCGCGGATCTGCCACGTGCTGCGGGCCGCCGTTCGGCCTGGAGCGAGACCTCCTAACAGCCGCTATGAGCCGCAAGGCATAGTCAACAAGATCGGCTGGAAGAACGCGGTCAAGCCCTCGTGGTCGTCGATCGGCAGCACGTTGGCCACGTACTGGTCTGGCCTGACAATCACCATGCACCCCTGGGCCCGAGCGATGCCGCGCAAGTCGAAGATGTCCCGACCGACGCGCGCATCTGCACAGAAGGCCTTCTCGTAATCCTGCAAGCCAAGCCGCCCCTTGGCCGGCAGAAGGAACGGCGGCATGGCCTGAAGTGCCAGATCGTGATGTCCTTGCTGGAAGACCGCGCGGACATCGATGACGGCGTCAATGTCGTCATCGGTCCGCTTGTGGCGCCGGATTGGAGATTTCCCCCCGCCAGCAAGAAAGTCACAGAGCCCGCGCAGGCGGGACTGCGGCAGGAAAGGATCGGTGTCGTCCGCGAAAATGTAGAGCCGCCAGCGTCCGTCAGCCGCCGCGACATGGCCCAGTTCGAGCGGCTTGGCGTCCGCCAGCCGGACGACAGGCGCGGAATGAAAACGCATGCCGATGATAAAGCCCGTGGCCAAATGCAGATGAGCCCCGTCGCTGGTCAGCGTTGATGGGGCATAGCGTGTCGCCGTGCCGGCGGTGTAGCGGCCGTGGCGGACGAAGTAGTCCTGCACCTCCTGCGGTGTGACGCCTTCGCCGTCAGGGGTTTGCTTCTGCGGCGCGCTAAGCATGAGCGACAATTCGCGATCGAATTCGATCAACTCCTTGGCGATCGCCTGGCGCTCTTCGGAGTAGGTCTTGAGCAGTGTCGGCGGCGAGCGACCGTTCAGCACCGCCGCGAGCTTCCAACCGAGGTTGAATCCATCCTGCATCGAGACATTCATGCCTTGGCCAGCCTTCGGGCTGTGCGTATGGCAGGCGTCTCCGGCAATGAACACTCGTGGCTGACGGCCGGCGTCATCCGGCGCGTCGTCGAAACGGTTGGTCAGTCGCTGGCCGATCTCGTAGACCGACCACCAGGCGACCTCGCGCACCTCGAGGCGATGCGGATGCAGGATGCGGTTGGCAGCTGCGATGAGGTGATCGACCGTGATGTTCCGGCTGGCGACGCGCTCATGCGGCGCGAGCTTGTCCAGTTCCACATAGATCCGGAACAGGTAGCCGCCTTCGCGCGGAATGATCAGGATGCTGCCTTCGCCGGCCGACTGGATGACCGATTTGATCCGCACATCGGGAAAGTTAGTGACGGCCAGCACGTCCATCACGCCCCAGGCACGATTGGCCGAGTCCCCTTCCAGCTGTCGGCCAATCGCCTTGCGGACGGCGCTGCGCGCTCCATCGCAGCCCACGACATAGCGTGCGCGCACCGTCTCGATGGTTCCGGCATGGTCGGGGCCAATACGCTCGATCCGCGCGGTGACGGCATGTTTCGAGGGGTCTTGCGCTGCGGCGTCGTCGACCGCGAGGTCGAGCAATCGGCGGGAATAGGTCGGTTCAAGTCGCGTTGGCGAACGACGCATCACGTCCAGGTACATGTCGTGGATGCGCGCCTGGCTGAGGATGACGTGCGGCATTTCTGACAGCCCGTCTTCGACATCCTGTATGCGCCCATGACGAATGATCGCGGCGGGATTGGCAGGGTCTGGTTTCCAGAACACGGTCTCGTTGACCCAGTAGCTCTCCTTCAGCACCTCATGGGCGAAGCCGAAGGCCTGGAACATCTCCATGCTGCGGCAGGCGATGCCATCCGCTTGGCCAAGCTGCAGCGGCCCGTCCTTCTGCTCGACAATCCGCGTGATGATACCGGGAAAGGCTGCTAGTTGCGCGGCCAGTGTCAGCCCCGCTGGGCCACAGCCGACGATGAGGACGTCTACGGTGTCGGGCAGAACGGTGAAGTCGGGCGGCGTCCCGGCAGCCGGCGCCAGGTTCGGGTCGCCGGGGCGAAAGCCATTGAGATGGAATTGCACGGCTCGACCCTCCGGTAGCGCTACGCCGTCTCGTCAGCGGATGCCGAGATCGCGCGCCTCAGCTCCATGCAGAACCGAGCCGGCTGCTCGACGGCAAGCAGATGCGCAGCGGACGAAAGGACGGCGAGGCGGGCGCTTGGGATGGCGTCGCGCAGCGCTTCGGCCATCGCAAGCGGCGTCGCCGGGTCTTCCGCTCCGGTGATGATGGTCGTTGGCCCGGCAATGTCTTTCAAGATTGGCCGAAGGTCCGTCCGGCCGATGGCCTCGCAAGCGGCCACATAGCCGTCTCGACTGTTCATTGTGAAAACGACTGCGACCGCTTTCGCATTGGCGTCGGCGCGAAATGCGGGTGTGAACCGATGCGGGATTTCGACATCCGCTCATGCGGACCTACGGTGGTCATCGGTTGTTTCCTGAGCGCGTTGGCGCCAGCGCGCCTCTCTCCCTGCTCCAGACCATCATGCATATATTATTTCATTGAACAACTATTGCACTTGGCAATAATTCATACCCAATGGGCTCTCCTCCTTGGATTGGCCTCCATGCTCGATCGCTCGCTCACATATTTCCTGACCTCGATCGCCGAGGATGGCATCGGCGCCGCCAACGGCGTGTTCAAGAAGCGCTTTGGGTGGACCGTGCGCGAATTGCGGGTGCTTAGACTGGTGCATGGCACGCCAGGGATAACCTTCACGCAACTGGCGGAGCGCACGAAGTTCGAACGGACCCTGACATCCCGGATCGTGAACCGGCTGATCCAGGCCGGCCTCGTGTCGCGAACCAACAGCGCGAGGGATGCACGCGTCTTCACCCTCAACTTGACGGCCGCGGGTGAAGCGCTATGCCAACAGGCGGACCCGCTGACTAAGGATTTCGAGGCTTTGATGCTGGCGCCGTTGTCCGCTGCGGAGCGACGGTCCTTCCTCGCCATGGTCGAGAAGGTGAAGGCCTGGGTCCAGTCCGGCTATGTGCAGGAGGTCGCCGCCCGCTACCCCGAGGCACGGACCTTGAGACCGCACGGACGATCCAGAAAGCGCGAGATTGTTGCAACATGAAACTATCTTGACGCATCCCTAGACTGCTGTATCGTCACGACCGCGGAAGAGTTCGCGGGGGTCCTACCTGCCGCGGCGCCGAAGGAGCAACCGCCCCGGAAACTCTCAGGCAAGCAGACCGCACCGAAACGTGACTCTGAAAAGTGGAGCAGCAGCTCCCGCCGATGGTGTAACCGCAGGCCCGATGACCGGCCCTGCGGGATGCTCTCAGGCCAATGACAGAGGGGGCTTCGATCCGCTGCGTGCGGAAGAGGACCCGTTATGCCCAACTCAGACAAGATCAACGTCGCCGTCATAGGCGGCGGCATCACCGGCGTGACCACAGCCTATTGCCTTGCCCGCCGCGGCTGCCGCGTTACCCTTTTTGACCGCAATCCCTATGCCGCGATGGAGACGTCCTTCGCCAATGGCGGACAGTTGTCCGCCTCGAATGCGGAGGTGTGGAACAGCTGGGGTACCGTGCTGAAGGCCTTGAAATGGATGATGTCGCCGGGCGCGCCACTGCTGGTGAACCCAACGCCTTCCTGGCACAAGATCAGCTGGATGGGCGAATTCCTCGCCGCGATCCCGGCGCATGAGGACAACACCATCACCACAGCGCGCCTGGCCATCGAGGCCCGCGCCCACCTTCGGCAGATGGCGGCTGAGGAGAGCATCGATTTCGACTGCGAGGACCGCGGCATCTTGCACTTCTACCAGTCGAAGGCTGATTTCGATGCGGCGGCGCGGGTGACGGCGCTCCTTGCCCGCGGAGGCCTCGCGCGCCATGCAGTGACGCCGGCTGAGATCAGGTCCATCGAGCCGGCCCTGCAGGGTCAGTTCCACGGCGGTTTCTATACGCCCTCCGACTTCACCGGCGACATCCATAAGTTCACCATCGGCCTCGCCGAGGCCTGTGAGCGGCGCGGCGTTGCCATGCGCTTGTCCACGGAGGTTCTGGCGACCGTGGCAGGCGACCACCATGTCAGCCTCACCGTTCGGTCCACCGAGCCGGTGGCCGAGGGCGCCGCCGCTCCGAACGAAACGCTTCGCTTCGACAAGATCGTGGTCTGTGCCGGAGTACTGAGCCGGGAGGTAGCCCGCGGCTTCGGCGACCGGATCAACGTCTACCCGGTCAAGGGCTACTCCATCACGGTCCATCTACCCGACGCTGCCGACCAGGAGGCTGCGCCTTGGGTAAGTTTGCTCGATGACAAGGCGAAGATCGTCACGAGCCGCCTCGGTCGCACCCGTTTCCGCGTTGCGGGCACCGCTGAGTTCAACGGCTATAACCGCGATATCCGGGCCGAACGGATTGCTCCGCTCGTCACCTGGTGCCGGCGCCACTTTCCTGGCATGAGCACGAGGCATGCGGTGCCCTGGGCGGGCCTTCGCCCGATGATGCCCGATATGATGCCGAGGGTAACGAGAGGGCGGAATCCGCGCGTCCTCTACAATACGGGCCATGGGCATCTGGGTTGGACATTGTCGGCAGCAACAGCGGATGCCGTCAGCGCGCTGGCGACGGCCCCGCCCAACACCTGATCGGCGGCATATGTACTGAGGGCCGGCCGCTCATTTGGCAGCTGGCCCTCGACATCGTTCCGCTGGACCCGGGCGGCGGCGGCAGAATGCAGGGTCGGACCAATTGCATTGACAGGCCGACCACGACGCCGTTTCGCTCGATACATGCGTTACGGGTGGCGGAGCTCCCACGTCCCGGCTCAGCCTTTCCGCCGGAAGTCAGGCTTTCTTTTCTCGCGGAACGCCTGGCCGCCCTCTTTCGACTCGTCCGTATCGTAGTAAAGGCTTAGCGCCTGCATGCCGAGCGATCCGATCCCGCGGATGTTCTCGCTGTCGGCGTTGAACGAGCGCTTGGCAATCGAAAGAGCCGTCGGGCTCTTTTCCATGATCTCCGCGCACCAGCGGTCGACTTCGGCGTCAAGCCCGTCATGGGGGACAACACAGTTGACGAGTCCCATGCGCTCAGCCTCGGCGGCCGTGTAGCGGCGACACAGGTACCAGATCTCGCGGGCCTTTTTCTCGCCGACGACGCGCGCCAGATAGGCGGTGCCGAAGCCGGGGTCGACCGAACCAACCTTCGGCCCAACTTGCCCAAACTGGGCGCGCTCCGATGCGATCGTCAGGTCACACAGGGTCGCAAGGACATTGCCGCCACCAATGGCGAAACCCTGGACGCGTGCGATCACCGGTTTCGGCACGTCACGGATCAGGGTTTGGAGTTCCTCGATCGGCAGTCCGATCGTACCGCGGCCGTCATACTGGCCGTCATGGGCGCCCTGGTCCCCGCCGGTGCAGAACGCCTTGTCCCCTGCCCCCGACAGGACGATCACGCCGATGTTGCGGTTCCAGCCCGCCCGCTGGAAGGCATCGATGAGTTCCTCGACTGTCCGGCCGCGAAAGGCGTTGTAGCGATCGGGTCGGTTGATCGTGATGAAGGCCACGCCATCGGGCCGTTCGGTGTAGAGGATGTCGGTATAGGTCGCGGGCTCAGCGGACATCTGTTGGCCTTCCGTTGTATGGTCGTTTTCAACCGGCCATCGACAAGCCGCCGGACACGGAAAGGACCTGTCCCGTCACATATGCAGCGTCGTCGCTAGCGAAAAAGCAGATTGCGCCCGGGAGATCGTCGGGCTGGCCGATGCGTCCAAGGGGAATGGAGCGCCGGAAGGCCTCCATCAGCTTCTCGGGATTGGACGCCCCCTTGCGGAATTCCTCAAAGAGGTTGGTATCGGTCGGGCCGGGGCAGACGACATTCAGGGTGATGCCGTCGCGGGCATGCTCGCGGGCGAGGGTCTTGGTCAGGCCGAGCAACGCCGCCTTGCAGGCCGCATAGACCGCCTCCCCGGTCGAGCCGACACGGGCAGCGTCCGAGGCGATGTTGACGATGCGCCCGTGTTTGCGGTCGGCCATGCCCGGTAGTACGGCATGGTGCATATGGAGAGCGCCGGTGAGATTGACGGCGATGAGCCGCTCCCATTCCGAAGGGCTTGTCTGGAGAAACGGCTTGAAGATGTCGAAGCCGGCATTGTTGACCAGGATCGAGACGGGGCCGAGGCTTGCCTCGGTCGCCGAGACGGCCACGTCGACGCCGGGCCGGTCGGTTATGTCGCAGACGAAGGCCCGCGCCTTGCCGCCGGCGGTAGCGATCGCGTCGGCGACGGCTCGTGCCGCCGCCTCGTCACGATCGAAGACGGCTACCGCCGCGCCCCGCGCGGCCAGCCTCCGGCAGGTCGCCGAGCCAATGCCGCCGCCACCGCCGGTGACGATCGCCGTCCTACCCTTGAAATCCGTCATGGCGCAGGTTCCGATTGCGTCGTTGATGGAAGGACCATACCGTGTCGATCATAAATAGCAATACATTGCTATATCTGTCGGGAGACTGACATTGAAGCTAACGACTGATGCCGCTCATACCGCTGACATCCTCCGCTTCGATGTCGCCAACCGCTTGTTTTTTCGGCTCTATCAGAGCTCGAACCTCATGCATAAGAACGGCACCCGGGCCGTGGCGAGCTTCGGCAGTACGACCCAGCAATGGGCGGTGATGGGGGCGCTGGCGCGGCCGCGCGTGCGCAACGAGGGCGTGAGCGTGAAGGAACTTATCGGCTTCCTGATGCTCAGCCGCCAGAATCTGTCGGCGGTGCTTGACAGGCTGGAGACGCGGGGCTGGATCGAGAAGGTAAAGGACGCTGCCGATGGCCGGAGTCGGCGAAGCCGCCTCACCGCCAAGGGCGTCGCCGTATGGGACCAGATGCTGGTCGCCATCGGCGAGTTCTACGAGGCATCGCTAGCGGGATTGTCACCGGAGGAACAGCTTGTGCTGTACCGCCTACTCGACCGCCTCAAGGACGGGCTCGCCGCCCTCGGCGTCGAGGATGATGCTGCCCAGGCCGAGGGGGCCTGAGCAGCGGAAGGCCTCAGGCCCGGACCAGGGCACATCCGCCTTCGGCAAGCGGGCGGAACGCCTGTTCGGCTGGCAGTTGCGAAACCAGCTTGTAGACGTCGCCGGGCCCCCGGCTCTCCGCCGGAGCCTTGACGGAGAACAGATAGGCCGGGTGGATCTTCCGACCGTCCACGCGGATGCTGCCTGTGCCAAAGCAGTCGTCGTCGGTCGGCATCGCCTTCATCTGCGCGACGACAGCCCTCCCCGAGGCCTTGGCGCGATCGACACCCAGTGCCTTCACCGCCTTGAGGTAGTGTAGCACTCCCGAATAGTCGCCAGCCTGGCTCATGTTGGGAATGGCCCCGGCGGCAAGCTTCGGGCGCACCCGGTTGGTGAAAGCGCGGGTGCGATCGTTGAGATCCCAATAAAAGGTCTCAGTAAGGGCCAGCCCCTTAGCCACGGGCAGTCCCATGCCCTGGATGTCCGTGATGAAGCAAATCATCGAGGCAAGACGCTGCTTGCCGTCCTGTCCGATGCCGAACTCCTGCGCCTGTTTCAGGCAGGCGATCAGCTCCGCGCCGGCATTGGCAAAGGCAATGACATTCGCCCCGCTGCCCTGCGCCCGCAGCAGGAAGGAGGAGAAGTCGTTCGTGGTGCCAAAGGGGTAGCGCACCGCACCGACCACGGTGCCGCCAGCGGCTTCGACAAAGCGCGTCGCGTCCGCCTGCGCCGCGTGACCAAAGGCGTAGTCCGCCGTGATGAAGAACCACTTGTCGCCACCATTGCGAACAAGCGAGGTAGAGGTCGAATGCGCCAGGCACCAGGAATCCCAGCTCCAATGGACCATGTTGGCGCTGCAGCTCTTGCCCGTGAGATCGGAGCTTCCGGCCACGGTCACCAGCGAAACCTTGTCCTTTTCCTCGATCACGCTGCGCGAGCCGAGGGCGATCGAGGAATTGCCCACATTGGTGATGATGTCGACGCCCGCCTGGTCGAACCATTGGCGAATAATGGTCAGGCCGACATCGGCCTTGTTCTGGTGATCGGCCACCAGGATCTCTACCTTAATGTCCGGGTTCGCGCCGGTGAATTCCTCGACCGCCTGCCGCGTGCAGGCGACCGATGTCGGTCCCGAAAGGTCCTTGTAGATGCCGGACATGTCCGTGATCACGCCGATACGGATCGTTCTGTCGGGCTGGGCGCGAAGGTTCATGGGCGCAAGGGCCGTAGCCCCAAGGCCGCCTGCGATCAGGTTACGTCGATTGATCATGCTGTCCTCCCTTGGTTTTTCTCGTTGCTGCCCAGCCGCGATCAGCCGGTGCGCACAGTCTCGCGAAGCTTGAATTTCTGGATCTTGCCGCTGGGCGTGCGGGGTAGTTCGCTGACGATCTCCAGCCGCTCAGGGATGTACTGCTTCGCCATCCGCTGCTCAGCGAGATAGGCCGCCATCGCCTCGAAACTGAACGGTTGTCCGTCGCGAGGCACCACGAAGGCGCAGGCGCGTTCGCCTAGTCGCTCATCGGGGTAGCCAACGATGGCCACCGCTGCGACCGCCGGATGCTTGAAGAGGAGACCTTCGACCTCGACGACCGGAATGTTCTCGCCGCCGCGGATAATGATGTCCTTGGAACGCCCGGCGATGCGGATGTAGCCGGCCTCGTCCTTACGAGCGAGATCGCCGGTGTCGAACCAACCATCCGCGTCTTTCGGATCGAGCTCGGGACGCCGCAGGTAGCCGACGAAATTGGAGCAACCGCGCACCTGCAATTGCCCTTCCTCGCCGGTGGACGCGACGGCGCCGGAGGCGTCGATGACGCGCACCTCCATACCAGGGAGCGCGACGCCGTCGGTCATCGTCGTCTTTTCCTCAGTATCTTCGGGCCGGGTCGTGGTGACCGCCCCATTCTCGGACATGCCCCAGGCTGAAATGATCGCGGCGCCAAGCGTCGCGCGGGCCTTGGTGACCAGCGCCCGCGGAATCGGCGCGCCGGCCGAGACGAAGATCCTCAGGCTCGGCGTACTGATGCCCGATGCGGCTACATGTTCGGTGAGGTCATTGAGGAAGGGGGTAGCGCCCATCGTGAAGGTGGCGCGCTCCCCGACGATCTGCCGCGCCATGTCCTCGGCTACGAAAATGTCCTGGAGGACGGCCGTCGCACCCAGCATGACGGGTAGGACGAGGCCGTACATGAAGCCGAGTTGATGTGCCATCGGCGAGGGCATGTGGATAACCGCATCAGCCGCCAGGCCAAGCCGCTCGGCGAAGGGGCCGAGATTGGAGAGCATGGTGTTGGACGTGTGCATCACGCCCTTGGGCTCGCCGGTCGTACCGGAGGTATAGAGTAACTGAATGACATCGTCGGGGGACAGGGCCGCAGGCAGGGGCGGCGCACCTTCGAGAAGCTGGTCGAAGGCGTCACGTCCGGTGCCCCCTGCTACGAAAACATAAGCGAGGTCGGGCAGGTCGGCGCGGATGCCCGCCACCATGGCGGGATAGTCGAACCCCCGGAACGAAGTGGGCACGACCAGGACCTTCGAGCGGGCAAGACCCAGCATGAAAGTGAGTTCTCGCTCCCGGAAAATCACCATGAGTGGGTTTGAGACAGCGCCCAGCTTCAGGCAGGCGAGGTGGAGGACGGTGAACTCCCACCAGTTCGGCAGCTGGAACGACACCACGTCGCCACGCCCGACGCCGCGGGCTGCCAAGGCTCCCGCCACGGCACCCGACATGTGGTCGAGATCGCGGTAGTTGATGCGCCGGGCCGTGCTCGCCTCGCTGCGGGTCGCCACGACCGCGACCTTGTCAGGCGTCGCGGCGACGGCGCGAGAGAGATGATCGAGCAGCGTCCGATTGGGCCAAAACGATCCCGCCGCACTGCGCCGGCGGGCGAGCACGTCATCCGTCACCAACATGGCATGTCCTCCGATTGACGCGGGCTCTTGGGCGGCCCGTCGTCGGTCAGCTGTGTGCGGCCCGCAATTTCTCCCGGGACACGATGAGTTTCATGATCTGCGCGGTGCCATCCCCGATTTCGAGCCCCATGACGTCCCTCATCCGCTGCTGATGGGGCAGGTCGAGGGACCAGCCGTAATGGCCGTGGGTCAGGAGGCACTGATGGATGACCTCCACCGCCGTCTTGGGGGCGAGCCACTTGCAAATGGCTGCCTCGGACGTGTGAGGCTGGCCGGCATCGCGCAGCGCCAGCGTGTGTAGACACAGTTGCCGGATGGCAGCGATGTGACCCTCGCCCTCGGCGAGAGGGAACGTGATGCCCTGGTTCTTGGCGAGCGGGACGCCGAAGGCTTCCCGCTGCTGGACATAGGCCCAGCTTTCGTCGAGCGAGGCCTGGGCCGTGCCCACACATTGAAGACCGATGAGGGCGCGGCTGAAATCGAAGCCCTGCATGACCTGGATGAAGCCGGATCCCTCGTCGGCGAGACGGTGCGATACCGGGATGCGCACATCATCGAAAAAGACGGAGGAGCGGCCGATCGCCTTTGATCCGAGATCGCTGAAGCGCGAGGTCGAGACGCCGGGGGTATCCATGGGGACGAGGAAGGCGCTCACGCCGCGGGCGCCGTCGGTCGCCTTGCCCGTGCGCGCGAACAGCACGATGGCGTCGGCCTGGTCGGCCATGCTGATCGACGATTTCTCACCCTTGAGGACATAGTGGTCGCCATCGCGACGCGCTGACAGGGCGAGGTTGGCCGCGTCCGAGCCGCCCCGGGGTTCGGTCAGCCCAATGCAGACGATCGACCGACCGGAGACGATCCGTGAGACCCATTCCGACGCGAGAGACGGGGACGCATGCTGAGCGATGATCGCACCATTCAGCGAGCCGAGAATCTGGACATAGGCGACATTGATGTCGCCATAACCGATCTCCTCGGCGATGAGGCCGCTGGTGACGCTGGGCAGGCCGAGGCCTCCAAGGACCTCGGGAAGCTCCGGGGCGATCAGGCCGAGCGCGCCCATCTCCTCAATCACTTCGCGTTCCACGCAGGCCTCTGCCTCGCGCGTCTGGTAGGCCGGCAACAGCCGTTCGCGAGCGAACCGCCGCGCCACGTCCCGGATCTGGATCTGCTCTTCATCGAGGATCATGCGAGCGGGCCTGCCGGGGTTTGGAAACAGCGCAACGGGGGGAAGATACCCTGCGACCAATAAATGTCAATGCATTGCTATATCTCGGCTGGTCCCCCTATCAGGCGCACATCGTGGGTTGCCGCCCTGTCGGCAAAAAGCACCCGCGGCATTGCGATCTGCCAGCTGGAGGTTGGCCGGGAACGTGCAAGACGAATTTCGACGCATGGGGTGCTGTGGTCGCTTCTCGATGTAGACCTTGCCGCCCAGCGAACAACGACCGCGCGCATAGGTGACCCGACGGCTCAGCCGACGCACTTTTCGAGGCGGCGGTCGTTCGCCCTCTCGATAAACCAGCTATTCGTCTGTCGCGGCGAGCACCTTCGACAACAGCGACCGAGACATGCTGACGGCCGCAGGCCTTCAGCATGTGGTGAGCCGCCATTCGGGAAACGATCTAGTCGGAGATCGGCAATCGTGGTCCCACCACCTCGGCCGGGCGGAGGCCCGGCGGATGAGGGGCGTAATGTCGGCACGGAAGTGGGGCGAAGTCGGCATGCTGGCGATGGCTCGCATGTCCATGGGCGCGCAGTTGCAGGTGATCGGCGCGCTCGGTCCGCTGCTCGTGGGCACGCTCGTTGCGGACTGGGCGTCTCTTGGCACGCTCATGGGCGCCTATTCGCTCGCGGGGATCGTCGTCGCGCTGCCCGCGGGCTTGATGCTCGCGCGCTTCTCGGTCCGGGCGGTCCTGCTTACGGGCGTCGGGCTGATGGGGCTGGGCGGCATCATTCTGGCCATTGCGCCGGATTTCACCACGGCGCTCCTGGGTCGGATCGTGTCGGGTATCGGCGGAACTCTGCTCACGATCACCGGCGCGAAGATGGTCCTGGACCGGTTCAGCGGGCCGACCGTGGCTCTGGCGATGGGCCTTATGCTGATGGCCTGGCCATTCGGGATCGGCCTCGCCCTTCTCGTCGCTCCGCTTTTCGGCCTGGACTGGCGGGCCGGGCTGTGGGCCTCGGCACTGTTCTGCTGCATCGCCTTCCTGCTCGTGCTGCTCACGGTCCGGCCATCTCCAAAGGAATCCGCTGCGGCCGCGCGCTATGGCCTCCACCGCCATGAATGGGCGCCTCTCCTCGGCATCGGCCTCCTCTGGGCAGGCTATAATGCGACCTTTGCGGTGGCAGTCGGCTTCGCACCGGCCTTCCTCACAGCACAGGGCATGACGCCAGGCAAGGCAGGCCTGCTCGCCTCCGTCGTGGGCTTTTCCATCCTGCCGCTGCAGCCGTTCGGCGGCGCTCTGGCGGAACGTTCAGGCCGGCCGATGCTGGTGACGGTCCTGTGTGTCGCTGGCATGGTCCTGTGCCTCGCCTGCGTATCGCTCAGAGGGCCGGCCTGGCTTCTCTTGCCGCTGTTCGGAGTACTCGCCGCAGCGCCCTCAAGCCTCATCATCGTCTTTGCGGGGAAGGTCCTCTCGCCAGAGACCCGCGCCTTCGGCATGGGCGTCCTCTATTCGCTGTTCTACATTGGCCTTGCCGCCCTGCCGCCGGTTGCGGGGCTCGCCCGCGACGTCACGGGCTTGGCCGCAGCGCCTCTCCAGGCCGCGGCGGCCGTTCTCGCCCTCTCGCTGAGCGGGCTTTGGGTTTACGCGGCGAACGCGCAAAACAAGGTTGCATGAGCCAAGCCGGTGGCGGCGAGGGCCGGGCATTCAGCGCCCTGTGCAGCTGGCCGACGAACGTCCGCTATCCGAATAGGGGCGCGTGTCAGCATTACAGGCGCGAAGCTGACGCCGCCTCAAGGCGCTCTTGGGCCCCAAGCGGAAATGGGGAATGTCCGCTTGGGGCTAAGCGGCTTCGTCGGAAATCAAGACAACTTGCCTCCGGCAAAACCGGAGCGGTTCACAGCGCACCGGGCAGGATCACGGTCCCGAACAGCGCGGGCACCCAAGCTCCGATCAGAAGTGCCGCCAGAACGGCGGCCGACAGGAAGAACTGGCGGAAGCCGTAGCTGAACAGGGCGGGTCCGTTCCAGTCCCGCTGCTGCTGCATCGTCGTCGCCATCGGATCCTCCCGAAGCTATCTGCCGGCCGCGGCCGAACAGCCGCAGCATTCCGCCGGATCGGCGGCGAAGGCTGCGAGCGCCTGCCGGCGCACCGCGCTTTCCGGCTCGGCGGGAATGCCGGCGCAGGTGTCGATGGTGGCGAGCCCGTCGCGGGCCGCGATCGAGGCGACGGGCGGCTCGACTTCGCGCAGGAGGCCGTCCTCCACGCCATAGATCCAGCCGTGGACGTGGAGTTCCTGGCCGCGCTGCCAGGCCGCCTCGACGATGGGCGTCTGCGCGGCACGGCGCAGCTGCATCTGCACGTTCAGCTCGCACAGGCGGTCCAGACGGGCGCGGGGTGCGAGATCCTCGAACACGCCACGATGCTTGCGATGGAGCATGACCAGGGGCTGGAGCCAGTGGTCGACCAGGGCCGAACGGTCGTCGCCGAGGGCGCGGGCGACGCCGCCGCAGCCGTAGTGACCGCAGATGACGATATGCCGGACCGTCAGCGTCTCTACGGCGAATTCCAGGACTGCCAGCAGGTTCATGTCGCTGGTATGGACCATGTTGGCGATGTTGCGCTGGACGAAGACGGCGCCCGGATCGAGGCCGAGCACATCATTGGCGGTGACGCGGCTGTCGGAACAGCCGATCCACAGCAGTTCCGGCGACTGCTGTTCAGCCATGCGCACGAAATAGGTGGGGTCCTCGCGGGTTTTGCCCTGAGCCCAGGCGACGTTGCGGTCGAAGAGATGATCGAGCACCATGTCAGCCTCCGGTGACATGCATGCCGCGCCGGGTGACCGGACGGCTCCAGGCCTCAGCGAAGCCGTGGCCGGCGGGCTTGGACGCGATCGCCGCGTCGATGGCGCTATCGAGGCTCCGCCCCGTCGGGTCGAGCCGCAGCGGCACCCTCAGGTCGATGCCCCCCTCGTGGCCGAGGCAGGTTTCCAGCCGCCCGGTGGCGGTTATGCGGACGCGGTTGCAGGCCGCGCAGAAATTGCAACTGGTCGCCGCGATGAAGCCGATGCGACGGCCCGTCTCCGTCACCTGCCAGTAACGGGCCGGGCCGCCGCTGCGGTGGAGGCTCGGCACCAGCGTGAAACGCCCGCCGAGCCTTGCACGCACCTGTTCGAGCGGCAGGAACTGATCGCTGCGCCCATACCCCTGTTCGCCGATGGGCATGACCTCGATGAAGGTGATGTCCATGTCCTGCCGGTGGGCGAAGGCAACGAGGACATCGAGTTCGTCGTCGTTGACGCCGCCGAGCACAACCGTGTTGAGTTTGACCGCGAGGCCGGCGGCGCGGGCCGCGGCTATGCCGTCGAGCGTGTCGGCGATCCGCCCGCCGCGGGTGATGGCGGCGAAGCGCGCGGCGCCGAGACTGTCGAGGGACACGTTGACCCGTTTCACGCCGGCGCGTGCGAGAGCCTCGGCGTGATGGGCGAGTTGCGTGCCGTTGGTGGTCAGGGTCAGTTCGTCCAGAGCGCCGGCTGCGATGTGGCGGCCGAGCTCATGCATCAGGTCCACGACGCCGCGCCGCACCAGAGGTTCGCCGCCGGTGATCCGAAGCTTGCGCACCCCGCGGCGGATGAAGGCGGAGGCCAGACGGTCCATCTCCTCCAGGCTGAGAAGATCGCGCTTCGGCACGAAGTCCGGCCGCTCCGCCATGCAGTAGAAACAGCGGAGATCGCAGCGGTCCGTCACAGACAGGCGCAGGTAGGTGACCGCGCGGCCGAAGCCGTCGACCAGCGGCCGCGGGACGTCGGCGGCGCCCATCAGTGCCCCCCGCAGGTGCAGCCGCCTGCGCCGTGCGAGCAGCCGGCATGCAGCGCGCGGCGGAGCAGGACGAGGCCGGGATCGTCCGCGCGGCCCATCTGGCCCATGAGCGTCGTCCACTCCTCGTCGCTGGCCGTATCGGCGTAGAGGGTGACGCATTCGGCGGCGTAGAGGCCGGTCGGCACTCCCGCCGCATCGGCCTTCACCATGATGGTGGCGACGAGCGGCAGATCTCCGAGGTCGGCCAGGGCCTGCTCGGCGACGGCCGGATTGTTGAAGCGGGCGATGAGATCACCGATCAGCATGGCAGCCTCCTCAATTGACGCGGTGGTCGGCGGCGCCGGCAAGGTCGATGCCCCGGATATCTGCGGCGGAGACCAGGCGGGCGATGTACTGTGCCTGGGCGCGATGCGCCGACGCCCCGTGCAGATAGTCCGCGATGCGGGCCTGCACCGCCTCGAAGGGGAGTTCCACGCCGGCAATGCGGCGCTCGACGCGCACCACGTGGCAGCCGAACCGCGTCTCGACGGGGTGGCGCGACGTCTCGCCGGGCCCGATGTGCGACAGCGCCGTCTCGAATTCGGGAACCGTGCTGCCCGGCATGATCTGGCCGAGCGAGCCGCCCTGTCCCGCCGAGGGGCACTGGGAATGCTGCCGGGCCAGGCCAGCGAAGGCACCGGGGTCGGCCGCCAGCCTGTCGCAGAGGTTCTGTGCCGTCGCCAGAGCCTCCTGGCGCGCGCCGGGATCGTCGGGAGCCGCTACAATGAGGATGTGAGCGGCTTCCGTCAGGGTCGCGGAACAGAACCGCGACCTATGGCGGTCGAAATAGCGCCGACACTCCTCCTCCGATGCGCTAGGGACGGTGACCTCCCGCTCGACGAGATGGCGAATGGCCGCCTCCTCGGCGGTCTCCGTCCGGCCCTCGCCGTCGCTGGCGGGCTCGCCGGTGACGCCGAGCCTGCGCGCCTCCTGGACGAGCAGTTCCTTCACGACCAGGGCGGTCGCCGCCGCCTGCCAGGCCTCCGCGGGGCGCTCGAGGGTATGGTTGCGGGCCTCGCGCAGGATGTCTTGGCTGCCGACGACGATGCCGTTGACGCTAATGCGCTGGCGGGGCGGCTTGGCGATCAAGGTGCGGACGGGGGCGGTCGCGGTCATGGCGTGGTCCTTGTCTCGAAGGTCGGGGGCGGAGGCAGCCGCGGTCACTTCGCCGGAGCGATGCGCCGTCCGTCCCGGGTGCGGACGATCTGGTAGCCGCGGCGGCCGAGGTACCAGACCGGCGCCGACCAGACGTGGACGAGCCGGGTGAAAGGGAAGATCAGGAAGATCGTCAGCCCGAGGAAGATGTGCATCTTGAAGATGAAGTGCACGTCGGCGATGGCCTGAGGGGCGCCCGGCTGCAGATATGCGATACCCTGAGCCCAGGTCATGAACTTCACCATCTCGTGGCCGTCGAGATGGCCGAGCGACAGCGGAATGGTGAGCAGTCCGAGGCAGAGCTGCACGAACAGGATCACCAGGATCGCCGTGTCCGCGAAGGAGGAGTTGGCCCGGATGCGCGGGTCGAACAGGCGCCGGTGCAACAGCAGCGAGATGCCGATAAAGCAGGCGACGCCGGCAATGCCGCCCGCCACGATGGCGAGAATCTGCTTCGCTCCGTGCGAGATGCCGAGCGCGTCGAAGACCTGAATCGGGGTGAGCAGGCCGACCAGATGCCCGGCGAAGATCGCCAGAATGCCGAGGTGGAAGAGGTTCGATCCCCAGCGCAACTGGCTCTTGCGTAGGATCTGCGAGGACGACGCCTTCCACGTGTACTGCTCCCGGTCGAAGCGGATGAGGCTTCCGGCGAGGAAAACGGTCAGGGCGAAGTAGGGATACCATCCGAAAACGATGTGATTGAGCGTGGCGGCCATGACGCGGGCTCCTTTAGGCGATGGGGAGGCGGTTGTGCGTGACGACGGTGCGCACGCCAGCGGGAGCAGGGGGAGTCATGCCCTCTGCCGGGCGATTGGCGGCGCGCAGCTTGGCGCCGAGCGCATCCTTGCCGCAGGCGGCGGCTGCCGCGCCGGGCCCGAAGGTGACCTCCTCCTCCTGCCAGACGGCATCGAGGGCCTCGAGATCGTCCGGCTGGATGCCGTCGTCGGCGACGATGGCGGCCATGTCCTCAGGCTTGGGCTTCGCTTTCGACAGGGCGACCATCGCCCTGAACAGGCCGGCATAGGGCGAGGAGCGCTTTTCCAGCCGTTCCGCGAGCGTGATCAGGATGTGCACTGTCTCGCCGAGGAAGGAGACGGCCTCGTCGGCCGGCCTGAGCGACAGATATTCCAGGAAGGCCGGGATGTAGTCCGGCAGTTCCGAGGTGTTCAGCGCGAAGCCGGCAGCCTCGTAGAGCTGCTTCAGGTCGACCATGGCCTGACCGCGATCCCGGCTTTCACCGTGCACGTGTTCGAACAGGTGCAGCGACAGGGAACGGGTGCGGTCGAACAGGAACACGTAGCGCTCCTGAAGGTCCATCAGGTCGCCGCCCGCAAGATCGGCGAGCAGCGGCTCGATCAGCCTTCGGGCGGGTGCGGCGAGGAGGCGCTCGGCCTCCAAAACCTGGCGCATGGCGGGGATCGCCTCGACCATGGCCGCGCCCGGATAGGCCGCGAGCGCCGAGAGAACCTTGAACGTCTTCATCACACGACCTCCATCGGATTCTTCGCCTTCGGCTTGCCGAAGAGGCTCGGCTTGGAGTCGCCGTCGGAGCAGCCGTTGCCGAAGGAGAAGCCGCAGGAGCCGCGCAGCTCGTAGGCGTCCTCGGTCCACTCGCGGTGGCTCGTCGGGATGACGAAGCGGTCCTCGTAGTTGGCGATCGCCATCACGTGGTACATGTCCTCGATCGCCGCCCCGGTCATGCCGACACGGGCCGCGATGGTCTCGTCGATGACGCCGTCGATGGTCTTGGAGCGCATGTAGGCGCGCATCGCCAGCATCCGCTCCAGGCCGGTGACGATCGGCTGTTCCTTGCCAGCGGTCAGCAGGTTGGCGAGGTATTTGACCGGGATGCGGAGCGACTTCACGTCCGGCATGTCACCGTCGACGCCGATCTTGCCGGCCTCGGCCGCCGACTGGATGGGCGAGAGCGGCGGCACGTACCAGACCATCGGCATGGTGCGGTATTCGGGATGGAGCGGGAAGGCGATCTTCCACTCCATCGCCATCTTCCACACCGGCGACCGCTTCGCGGCCTCCAGCCAGTTCTCCGGGATGCCTTGGCGGCGGGCCTCCTCGATCACCTTGGGATCGGCCGGATCAAGAAAGAGCTTCAGCTGCTCCTCGTAGAGGTCCTGCTCGTTCGGCGCCGAGGCGGCCTTCTCGATGCCGTCAGCATCATAGAGCACGACGCCGAGATAGCGGATACGACCGACGCAGGTTTCCGAGCATACGGTGGGCTGCCCCGCCTCGATGCGCGGATAGCAGAAGATGCACTTCTCCGACTTGCCCGAGCTCCAGTTGAAATAGATCTTCTTGTAGGGACAGGCGGAGACGCACATGCGCCACCCGCGGCACTTGTCCTGGTCGATCAGGACGATGCCGTCCTCGTCGCGCTTGTAGATGGCGCCCGAGGGACAGGCGGCGACGCAGGTCGGGTTGAGGCAGTGCTCGCACAGCCTCGGCAGATACATCATGAAGGTGTTTTCGAACTGGCCGTAGATTTCCTTCTCGATGCCGTCGAAGTTTTTGTCCTGCGAACGCTTGGCGAACTCGCCGCCGAGGATCTCCTCCCAGTTCGGGCCCCACTCGATCTTCTCCATCCGCTCGCCGGTGATCAGCGAACGCGGCCGTGCGGTCGGGAAGGCCTCCAGCTCCGGCGCCTTCTGCAGGTGCTCGTAGTCGAAGGTGAAGGGCTCGTAATAGTCGTCGATCTCCGGCAGGTCGGGATTGGCGAAGATGTTCGCCAGCACCCGCCACTTGGAGCCGATGCGCGGTTGGATCTTGCCGTTGGCCTTCCGCTTCCAGCCGCCCTTCCACTTGTCCTGGTTCTCCCAGTCCTTCGGGTAGCCGATGCCGGGCTTGGTCTCGACATTGTTGAACCAGGCGTATTCGACGCCTTCGCGGTTGGTCCAGACGTTCTTGCAGGTCACCGAGCAGGTGTGACAGCCGATGCACTTGTCGAGGTTCAGGACCATCGCAATCTGAGCGCGGATCTTCATGGGGTGTCTCCTTGTCACTCAGCGGCGAGCGCAGCGGCCTTCGAACGGGCTCTCGCCTCGTTGAAGGGGCGTTCCAGCCAGTCGACATTGGCCAGCTTGCGGACGATGACGAACTCGTCGCGGTTGGTGCCGATCGTGCCGTAGTAGTTGAAGCCGTAGGCGAGCTGGGCGTAGCCGCCGATCATGTGCGTGGGCTTCAGCACCGCGCGCGTCACCGAGTTGTGGATGCCGCCGCGGTTGCCGGTGGTCTCCGACCCCGGCACGTTCACGATCTTTTCCTGCGCGTGGTACATGAAGACCGTGCCGGTCTTCATGCGCTGGGACACGACGGCACGGGCGACGAGGGCACCGTTGGTGTTAAAGGCCTCGATCCAGTCGTTGTCGACGATGTCCGCCGCCGCGGCGTCCTCTTCCGACATCCAGACGATCGGGCCGCCGCGGGAGAGGGTCAGCATCATCAGGTTGTCGGTATAGGTGGAATGGATGCCCCACTTCTGGTGCGGGGTGATGAAGTTCAGCACCACCTGCTTGTTGCCGTTCGGCGCATGCGCCATCACGGGGTGGGTCGTCTTCAGGTCGACCGGCGGCCGGTAGACGCACAGCGCCTCCCCGAAGGCGCGCATCCACAGGTGGTCCTGATAGAGCTGCTGACGCCCCGAGAGGGTGCGCCATGGGATCAGTTCGTGGACGTTGGTATAGCCGGCGTTGTAGCAGACCTTCTCGCTCTCGATGCCCGACCAGATCGGCGAGGAGATGATTTTGCGCGGCTGGGCGACGACGTCGCGGAAGCGGATCTTCTCATCCTGCTTCGGCAGTGCGAGGTGAGTATGGTCGCGTCCGGTGAAGCCGCCGAGCGAGGCCCAGGCCTTCACCGCCACCTCGCCGTTGGTCTCCGGCGCCATCATCAGGATGACTTCGGTGGCGTCGATGTCGGTCTCGATCTTGGCGAGCCCCTTGTTGGCCCCCTCCCGATGCTCGCCGTTCAGCTCCTTCAGCAGCTGGACCTCGTGCTCGGTGTTCCAGGCCATGCCCTTGCCGCCGTTGCCGACCTTGTCCATCAGCGGCCCGAGCGACGTGAAGCGGGCATAGAGATTGGGATAGTCGCGCTCGATGACCGTAACGGCCGGCATGGTCTTGCCGGGGATCGGCTCGATCTCGCCCCTCTTCCAGTCCTTGACGTCGAAGGGCTGGGCGATCTCGCCGGCCGTGTCATGCATAATCGGGGTCAGCACGACGTCCTTCTCGACGCCGAGCACCTCGCCGCAGACCTGGGAGAATGTCCTGGCGAGCCCCTTGTAGATCTCCCAGTCCGACCGCGACTCCCAGACTGGATCCACCGCCGCCGTCAGCGGGTGGATGAAGGGGTGCATGTCGGAGGTGTTGAGGTCGTTTTTCTCGTACCAGGTCGCGGTCGGCAGGACGATGTCGGAATAGACGCAGGTCGTCGACATGCGGAAGTCGAGCGTGACTAGCAGGTCGAGCTTGCCTTCCGGCGCTGCGTCACGCCACTTGACCTCCTTCGGCTTGACGCCGCCGGTGCGACCCAGATCCTTGCCGAGCACGCCGTGGGTCGTCCCGAGCAGGTGCTTGAGGAAATACTCGTGGCCCTTGCCCGACGAACCCAGCAGGTTGGAGCGCCAGACGAACAGGTTGCGCGGCCAGTTCTTCGGATTGTCCGGGTCTTCCCACGCGAAGTTGAGGGCGCCGGACTTCACCGAGCGGGCGACATAGTCCTTGACCTCCAGGCCGGCCGCCGCCGCGCTCGCGGCGATCTCCAGCGAGTTTTCCTGGAGCGTCGGATAAGCCGGCAGCCAACCCATGCGCACGGCCCGGACGTTGTAGTCGATGATCGCCCCGTCCCAATCGCCCTTCGGCGCGGTCGGCGACAGGATGTCGCCGGCCTTCATCGTCTCATATCGCCACTGGCTCGTGTTGACGTAGAAGGCCGAGGTCGAGTTCTGCTGGCGCGGGGGACGCGCCCAGTCGAGGGCGAAGGCGAGCGGGGCCCAGCCCGACTGCGGCCGGAGCTTTTCCTGGCCGACATAGTGCGACCAGCCGCCGCCCGATTTGCCGATGCAGCCGCACATGACCAGCATGTTGATCACGCCGCGGTAGTTCATGTCGGCGTGGTACCAGTGGTTCATGGCGGCGCCGATGATGATCATCGAGCGTCCCTGGGTCTTCTCGGCATTGCGGGCGAACTCGCGCGCGACAGTGATGATCTGGTCGCGCGGCACCCCGGAAATGCTCTCCGCCCAGGCCGGCGTATAGGGGCCCGTCTCGTCGTAGGTCCGGGGAACGCTGTCGCCGGCGAAGCCGCGGTCAACGCCGTAGTTGGCGAGCATGAGGTCGTGGACGGTGGCGACCAGCGCCTCACCGTCGGCCAGCGTCACGCGCCTCACCGGCACCTTGCGGATGAGGATGGATTCGTCCGTCGTCGAGGCGAAATGCTCGTGCGCGATATTGCCGAAATAGGGGAAGGCGACATCGGCGAACTGGCGTCCCGGCCCGTCGAGGCTGAGGCGCAGCCGCGTCGCATGGCCGCTCGCATCCTTCTCCTCGAGATTCCACTTGCCCTTCTCGCCCCACCGGAAGCCGACCGAGCCGTGGGGGACGCAGATTTCGCCGGTGGTCTCGTCGATGGCCACCGTCTTCCATTCGGGATTGTTGGTCTCGCCCAGGTCTCCCTTGAAGTCCGAGGCGCGCAGCTGGCGCTCGGGAACCAGGCGACCGTCCTGCTCGATGAGCCGCACCAGCATCGGCATGTCCGAGTACTGGCGGACATAGTCGTGGAAATAGGCGGCCTGCCGCTCGACGTAGAACTCCTTGAGGATGACGTGGCCCATGGCCATGCCGAGGGCGGCGTCGGTGCCCTGCTTCACCGAGATCCACAGGTCGGCGAATTTCGACGCCTCCGAATAGTCCGGGCAGATGACCACCGACTTGGCACCGCGATAGCGCGCCTCCGTGTAGAAATGGGCATCCGGCGTGCGCGTCTGCGGCACGTTGGACCCCCACAGGATCAGGAAGCCCGAATTGTACCAGTCGGCCGATTCCGGCACGTCGGTCTGCTCGCCCCAGGTCTGCGGCGAGGCGGGAGGCAGATCGCAGTACCAGTCGTAGAAGGACATGCAGACGCCGCCGAGCAGCGACAGGTAGCGCGAGCCGGCCGCGTAGGAGACCATCGACATGGCCGGGATCGGCGAGAAGCCGTAGATGCGGTCCGGCCCGTAGGTCCTGGCGGTATAGGCGTTGGCGGCGGCGACGATCTCGTTGGTCTCGTCCCAGCTGGAGCGCACGAAGCCGCCGTGGCCGCGCTTGGAGGTGTAGCTCGCCCGCTTCTCCGGGTTCTCGACGATGGAAGCCCAGGCCGCCACCGGCGTCATCATGGCACGCGCGTCACGCCACAGTTTGGCGAGCCGCGAGCGGACCATCGGATATTTCACCCGATTACCGGAGTAGAGGTACCAGGAATAGGAGGCACCGCGCGAGCAGCCGCGGGGCTCGTGGTTCGGCAGATCGGGCCTGGTTCGCGGATAGTCGGTCTGCTGCGTCTCCCAGGTGACGATCCCGCCCTTGACGTAGATCTTCCAGGAGCAGGAGCCGGTGCAGTTGGCGCCGTGGGTGGAGCGGACGATCTTGTCCGACTGCCAGCGCCGCCGATAGGTGTCCTCCCAGGAGCGGTCCTCCGCGGTGGTGATGCCGTGGCCACCGGCGAAGGAGCCTTGCTGGCGGCTGAAGAAGCTCAGTCGGTCGAGAAAATGCGACATGGCCGGGTCTCCGGGACTTACTGGGCGGGCTGAAGGAGGGGAGCGGGGCCACGGCGTTCGACGTCGTGGAGGACGCCGCCCTTGCGCGTGTAGACCGCCCAGGTGATGGCGATGCAGGTGAGGTAGAAGACGAAGAATGCCCACAGCGCGCCGTTGACCTGGCCGGTCATGGCGATCGAGGTGCCGTAGGCCTTGGGGATGAAGAAGCCGCCATAGGCACCGATCGCCGAGGAGAAGCCGATGATGGCGGCGCCCTCGAGTTCGGCCTGGCGGGCGCGGGTCGGTTCGTCGGCCGCCGGCATCAGCCGCGGCATGTCCTTGCGCATGATCGCCGGGATCATCTGGAAGGTCGAGGCGTTGCCGATGCCGGTCAGGCAGAACAGCGCCATGAAGCTGACGAAGAACCCGATGAAGGCGCCCGGCTGGTCCTTGACGGTGATGAAATAGAGGACAGCGAGCACCGCGACGGCCATGCCGGCGAAGACCCACAGGGTCACCCGTCCGCCACCCCACCGGTCCGACACCCAGCCCGTGAGCGAGCGCGACATGGCGCCGACGAGGGGTCCGAGGAAGGCGAGCTGCAGGGCATTGACCTCCGGGAACAGCGTCTTGGTCAGCAGCGGGAAGCCGGCGGAATAGCCGATGAACGACCCGAAGGTGCCGACATAGAGCCAGCACATGATCCAGTTGTGCTTGCGCTGGAAGATGACGGCCTGCTGGGCGAAGGAGGCCTTCATGCTGGCGAGGTCGTCCATGCCGAACCAGGCGGCGATGGCCGAGGCCGCGATGAAGGGCACCCAGATATAGCCGGCGTTCTGCAGGAACAGCCGCTCGCCGGTCGACGCCACCTGCGCCTCGCCGCCGAAGGCGCCGAAGACGCCCGCCGTGATGACCAGCGGCACGACGAACTGGACGACGGAGACTCCGAGATTGCCGAGCCCCGCGTTCAGGGCCAGCGCATTGCCCTTCTCCGCCCTGGGGAAGAAGAAGGCGATGTTCGCCATGGACGAGGCGAAATTGGCGCCGCCGAGACCGCAGAGCAGCGCCAGGGCGAGGAAGATGACGTAGGGCGTGGAGGCGTTCTGCACGGCGAGGCCGATGCCGATCGCCGGGATCAGCAGCGACCAGGTGGCGAGCGTCGTCCACAGCCGCCCGCCGAAGATCGGCGGCATGAAGCCATAGATGATGCGCAGCGTCGCGCCGGAGAGGGCCGGCAGTGCCGCGAGCCAGAACAACTGGTCCGTGGTGAAGCGGAAGCCCACCGCCGGCAGCTTGGCGACGACCACCGACCAGACCATCCAGACCGCGAAGGCGAGCAGGAGGTTGGGGATCGAGATCCACAGGTTGCGGCGGGCGAGCGCCCTGCCCTTGCTCGCCCAATAGGTCGGATCCTCCGGAGCCCAGCCCTGGATGGCGCCGGATGCGGCCAGCGCACCCTGCTGGGCCTGGCCGTGGACCGGCTGCATCTCGGGGAGTTCCGGCAGGCTCGCCCGCGGCACGCCCTGGTCGCGCGCCTCGCGCTCCATCGCCATGATGGCGAAGTGCATCCACACGAGCGCGACGGCGGCGATCACGAAGAGCAGCCAGAAGCAGCTCTGCCAGACACCAGTGAGGTCGTTGAGCGCACCGAAGACGATGGGCAGGATGAAGCCGCCGAGACCGCCGATGAGGCCGACGATGCCGCCGACCGGACCGACGCGGCCGGGGTAGTAAACGGGGATGTGCTTATAGACCGCCGCCTTGCCGAGGCTCATGAAAAAGCCGAGCACGAAGGCAATGACGATGAAGGCCGCAAGGCCGATTTCGAGGTGGAAGGTGACCGTGCCGGTGGTGGTGCGCACCACGTAGTCCGCGGGCGGGTAGGACAGGAGGAAGGTGCAGAGCACCGAGACCATGAAGGTCCAGTACATGACGGTGCGGGCGCCGAACTTGTCGGAGAGATGACCGCCATAGGCGCGGAAGATCGAAGCCGGCACCGAATAGGCGGCCCCCACCATGCCGGCGGTGGCGATGTCGAGGCCATAGACGCCGATCAGATAGCGCGGCAGCCACAGGGCGAGGGCGACGAAGGCGCCGAAGACGAAGAAGTAATAGAGGGCGAAGCGCCAGACCTGGACGTTCTTGAGCGGCTCGAGCAGAGCCGAGATCGGTTCCGGCTTGAGGCCGAGGGCGCGGCGGCGCGCGAGGTCGGGATCGTCCTTGGTGCCAAACCAGAACACCACCGTCATGACGGCGAGGGCAAGCGCCCAGATGATGGCGACGGTCCGCCAGCCATAGGCAATCATGATGAAGGGAGCGGCGAACTTGGTGACCGCAGCGCCGACATTGCCGGCGCCGAAGATGCCGAGCGCCGTGCCCTGCTTCTCCTTCGGGTACCACTTGGAGACATAGGTCACGCCGACGGCGAAAGAACCGCCGGCGATGCCGACGCCGAGAGCGGCGATGAGGAAGGTCGGATAGTCGTAGGCAAAGGTCAGCAGCAACGTCGCCACCGCCGCCGCCAGCATGGTCGCGGCGTAGACGATGCGGCCGCCGTACTGGTCAGCCCAGATGCCGAGGATCAGGCGGATCAGCGATCCCGTCAGGATGGGCGTGCCGACTAGGAGCCCGAACTGGGTCTCGGTGAGCCCCAGGTCGCGTTTGATCTGGACGCCGATGATGGAAAAGATCGTCCAGACCGCGAAGCAGATCGTAAAGGCCAGCGTCGACAGCCAGAGGGCGCGGCTCTGGTCCGAGTGGGACGGGGCTGACGGGATCGTCATGATGGTAGCCTTGGGTGGCTGTGGCTGCGAGGCCGCGAGGAACGGCGTCACCCAAGTCGAAAGCGCGTCGATCTGTATTGATTGAAATCAAGCGCGAGCCCCAAGACACCAATAAAGATGTAGTATTGATGTGAGAAACGACGTATTTTGACTGTCATTGCGCGGGCTTTTGATCAAGCAAGTCTTATGAATTGACATTTGTCAATTTCCAAAGGACAGATCGACGCGGGAGGCTACCGGGTGCGCGCCGAAGACAACCAGACCGTCCGATCCCTGCCGCTGTTCGCCGACATCAGCGAGTCGCAGTTTGCCGCGCTGATGGGCGCGGCGTTCTTGCAGCGCTTTCCGGCCCAGACACAGCTGATACACGAGGGCGACGAGGCCGACTTTCTCCACGTCATCGTGGAGGGCATGGTGGAGATGTTCTCCACCAACGACGGGGAGGAGACGACCATCGGCTTCCTGGAGCCGGTCTCCACCTTTATCCTCGCCGCCGTGCTGGTTGAGAAGGTGTACCTGCAATCGGCCCGCACCCTCGAGCCGTCGCGTATCCTGATGATCCCCGCCCAGGCGATCCGCGACGTCTTCGCACGCGACCCCGCCTTCGCCGGCCCGGTCGTCCGCGAGCTCGCCGAGCGCTACCGCGAGGTTGTGCGCCAGCTCAAGAGCCAGAAGATGCAATCCGGGCTGGAGAGGCTCGCCGCCTGGCTGTTCGCCCGCGGGGAGCGCCGCGGCGACGTCATCGAGACCCGCATTCCATTCGAGAAGGCGAAGCTCGCAAGCTTCCTCGGCATGACCCGCGAGAGCCTGTCCCGCAGTTTCGCCTCGTTGGCCGATCATGGCGTGACGGTCAGGGGCCGGGTGATCATCTGCAACAGGCCTGATGCCTTGGCGCGCCTCGCACGCACCGAGCATTCGACTGACGACCACTAGGCCAATTGTCAGCCAACACCGAAGGGGCGACGCCCCCCTGCACGGCACCAGCGCCGCCCGTGCCTACCAACGAGAACACGTCAATGGTGCAGATGATTCGGTTGTTCTGCTCGCGAGGACCCATCGTTCTGTTTCTCATTGGGCATTGCGCCGTTGCCGGCCGCCGAATGTCCGCTTCCGGCATATGGCCAAACTTCCGCTTTGGCGGCGCGAAGCGGACTTGCACCCATCGCCGCTACTGGGCCCCAATCGGACTTTGGGAATGTCCGCTCTGGGCTCAGGAGGCTTCGTCAGAAAGCGAGACAACTGGCCTCCGGCAAAACCGGGGCGGTTCAGTCTTGCTGAACGCTTCGCCTGCTCGCGACGGCAAAGTCCCGGTCGGCAACGTTAGTGCCGGAACATAGGAGCGATCGCGCCCGCCTTCGAAGTCGAACTCATACAACGTCACCCGGCCGATCGCGGGCTGGCGCTGGCCCAAGAAGAAGGTGAAGCCGTTAGGGGCTGCGACAAAGACATGAAGCGCGGTGGAGGGGTCTAGCCCTCGCTCTTGCCGGATCAAACGCGTGGCCGTCTCGGCAAGCTCGAAGGCGTGACGGCCACAGGCCACGGATGTTGCTCCGATCGGCCCGGTGGGCCGCAGCGACAGCAGACGCCCAGCGGACGGGACGGCCGTTCTGGCATAGCGCTCGACGTCAGGCGCGATCTCGTGGGCGAGACTGAAGGCGACGGCCAGATCAGGTCCGCCGGGCGTCAGCTCGACGATGTCATGCTCAAGGGTCGGCCAGCTCGGATCGGAGGGAGCATCCTCGGCCGACCAGACGCGGCAGCCGGTCGTCCGCTGCTCCAGCTCGACGAAGCGTCCCGACTTGATGTTCAGGACCGAACCTGCGGCGAAGGCGAGGGTCACATGCGCGTCGAGGGCCAGCCGGAGGCGCGGCTCGTCCTTTGCGGCGGAGAGCAGGAAGGATCTGAGAGCGGGGTAGAGGGTGTCAGCCCAGTCCGTCTCGCTTCGGATATATCGTTCGTCGAAGGCCGGGACGAGATCGAGCACTCGGAGGCAGCGCTCTTCCAGTCGATCAATCGGGTGCTCGAACGACTTGACGCCGTAAACGCGGGGTCGACCATCGCCTTGCCCGACGAGACCCTCGCGGGTGCAGATCGACTTGAAGTGGTCGCGGTCGAACTCGAGCCGGCCCTGCGCCATCCACTGGAACACGACGTCGTCGTAAGGAAAGACGCTCTGATTGCGGGGTATGCGCCGAAGGCCGACAAATCCGAAGAGCATGTCGAGATAGTCGCGAAGCCCGTCCAGGCTGTCGTTCGCCTCGCCGAAGGCGAGCGTCCGCGCAAGAACACGCAGCTCGTCCTCATCGATGGCGAGATGCTCGCGCCACGTCTTGCGGACCGACCCCGCCCGGCTGTTGTCGGTCGCTGAACCGTACAGACGATCCAGGCGGACCGCGCCGGATCGGTTGCCGACCATTTCGCGCAACGGGTCCGCGCGATCGAGACGCCAGTTAGTCAGGAGCTTGAATCGGACGCCGATCCCGTCCGGGGCGTAAGCAAGCTGCGCGTCCCTGGCGCGCTGTAGCAACGAACGAGCATTGGCGTTGATGAATTCGGGATCAACCAGGTGGGCGAAGCCATAGCTGTCCGGCGAGACATGCCACTTGCACTGGATATGCTCGCGACGGAGCGGCTCACCATACTGGTCCAAGCCGCTCCGGGTGGGGTCGTACTCGACCCAGATGTCGTCGAAGCTTTTTGGTCCTTGCTCGAAGCCCACCTTGATGATCGGGCTCTGTGGGTCGAGCAGACGGGCGGCGTGAAGCCAAAACAGGCGGGCCTGGAAGGTGTCGCCATCGCGACGGACGGTTACGGCCTGGGTCATCGCTGAGCCTCAGCCGCCTGCGTCGCGGAAGGGCGGGGTGGGCGCCATCGCGCGGGCGATCTCGACGGCCCGGGCGCCGTCGACTGCCTTTGACGGATAGGCGTCGAGAACGATGGAGGGCAGCAGGCGCTGGGTCAGATCGGAGAAGGTGAAGCCATAGTCGCGCGCGCCACGCTGCGGTCCCGTCGCCGACACCAGCGCGTCCACATGCTGGCGGCCAAGGCCCAGCGCTTCCAGGCGTGACGACAGCACGAAGCGCCGCTGTTCGTCGTTCGGCCGGGTGAAGCTCATCACCTCGGCCGCCCGGCGGCGGACGGCAGGATCGAGCGCGTTGAGCCGATTGGTGCACATGATGACGGCGGCGGGGAGCTTGTCGTTGGCGATACGATCGATGCCGCGGATGAAGGCGTTTACGCCGGCCCGATCCTCGTGGTGCATTTGGGCCGCTTCACGCGACTGCGCGAGCGCGTCGGCCTCGTCGACGAGCAGGATCACCGCGCCGCGAGCCCGGCCGGAGGCCGATTTCAACCGCGTGGCTTCAGCCACAGTGTGGTCGAAGGCCGCCGACAGCAGTTGCGTCATCTCGCCAACTCGGCCCTGGCCGCGCGTGGATAGGCTCAGAGGGAAGAGCGTGATGTCGATTCCTTCCTGACGTGCGACCGCGTCGCCGATCGTCTCCGCAAGTTCCGTCTTGCCTGAGCCGACGTCGCCTGCCAGCACCACAAGCGGAGGCCGCCGCAACACGGTGTCGAGCAAGGCTCCTGCGCTCGGGTGGTATCGCTTCGCCCAGGCGTCCAACCCTGCAGGGTTGACGAGCAGGCCGAGGACCTTGGTGAGCCGGGTCTTATGCTCGTCGAGACCGACGAGACGAGCCAACCGGCCTTGCGGCTCAAAATCGGGGTAGGTGATTCGGCGCTCGAAGAGGTCATCGATGGAGGGGCGGGCGTTCATCAGTAGCTCCGGACGCTGGCGCGGTTGAGGGCGCGGCCGCCCGAGGAGTAGGTGCGATCTTCAGCGATATAGCCGTTGATTCCGGGCTCGGGAGCGCCGCCGCGCAGAAAGGGAAGCTGCTTCTTGAACGCGTCCTTCTCGGCTTCGCTGAGCTGATCCCAAGTGGCGCTGTACGTCAGATAGCTGTAGAAGGTCGCGGCGCTCACATTGGCGTTGGCGCGGACGCGGCCGGGGTCGTCGTCGTTGGCGGAGCCGCCGGCAAGGTCGCGCGCGGTGTAGCGGAGCGTCGGCTCGATCCAGTTCCCGTCGCGGCGAAACCCGTAGGTCACGGTGCCGAGATAGCCTGCCTTCAGAAGCTCCGTCACCTCCGCCTCGTACGTTGCGATGTCGGCGTCCGAGGGAGAGCCGTAGAAGCGCTGCATGCGCTTCAGGTCCGTCGCCACCTTAGCCGCCATGTGGCGCGCGTGGGTGACAGTGAAGCTCGAACTCTCGCTGTAGCTGTAGCTGTAGGACATGGCGGGCCTCAGACCTGGAAGGAGGAGCCGAAGACCTTCTGCCAGTAGGCGACGGTCAGCTGCTTGGTGGGGGCGGCAAGGGCCGCGTCGATGGCGTCGCCTGCGTCGAGCGCAGCCTCGGTGATCGCGTCCGCGTTGGCAGCTGAGTAGAGGCGCGCGACGTTGTTTGTTGAGTTCACCGGGTCGATGATCTGCACCGCGTCGGAGAGCGAGCCGACGGTTGAAGGATTGTAGTAGTCTGAGAACACAATCCGCTCGCGCAGCTCGCTTTTGGCAAGATAGGTGAAGAAGTTCTGGAGCGCCTCCGGGTAGTCGGCGAAATTCAGGCCGTCGTCGCAGAGTTTGGCGAGCACCATTTCGATCATGAAGGACTTGAAGCGGAAGCCGTCATGTTCCGCCTTCATGCGCCGGGCCCAGAACTTCACCAGCCGAACGACCTGGGCGAAGTGCTTTTCCTGCGCCTTTTTACGCTTGGCCGCGAACTCAAGGTGGAGCGGAATGCTGGTCTTCAGGAACGATCCGTCCTCCTGACTGACGAGGTTGCCGTACCAGTTCGGGTCGCCGCTGTAGAGGATCGGCACCACGTCTACGTCGAGACCGCTTCCGCGGAATGAGACGGTCACCGAGTAGGTCTGCGGTTGCACTTGGTCAGGGCTGAAGTTGGGGAAGGCCTTGCGAAGGCGTTCCGCCAGATAGTCGAGCAGCGCCTGGACATCCTTCGGCGCTTCGGCGCCGCTGATATAGCACGCGACGTCGATATCGTTCAGCGAGCGGAGCGCCGTCCCCTTGGCCAGGCTACCGGACAGCAGCATCTTCTTCAGTGTGAAGTCGGGGTGCTCGCCCAAATACCCTTCGAGCTTCTCCCGCAGCCGACGCGCTTGCGCCCGGTATTCGTCCGCCTTCTCCTTGGGGAGGTTCACCTTGTCCTGCGCGAACCCGGCGATCTCGTTATGCCCGACGTGCTGCCGTCCCATCATCTTTCTCCTGTAGCCCGGTCCGACTGGGCCAGCGGCGTGCACACCCATATAGTAGCCATAAAATGGCTATTCAAGGTGTGTTTTTGTAGCTATGGAACATTGACAGGCGTGGATGGATTCTCTATATGTCGGTGAACTGACGGAGGATGAGATGACGGCGAAGCGCACCATGACGCTGAACCTCACCGACGCCGAGATGCGCGTGCTGGACGATCTGTCGGCGCGCAAGGACCTCACCAAGACCGCCGTGCTCCGTCAGGCTTTGCGCCTGTATCAGACGGTCGAAGCTCGGGTCGAAAAGGGCGACAAGCTCCTCTTCGAGAACGAGGCGACCAAGGAGAAGGCGGAACTGATGTTCCTGTGATGGTCGACGTTTCGACCATCTACCTTCTCGACGTTGCAAGCGGAGACAGCGTTGAAGCTGTGTTGCGCGATGCGATTGAGCAGGCACAACTCGACGATTGGCAGACCAAGTGGCAACCCGCGTTGTTCGCGGTGCTTCAGGAGTTCGCCCGTAAGGGCGTGCCGCCTGCCCAGTGGCCACAGAGCTGGCACTGGAATTGGGCTCAAAAGACGGCTCGCGTTCAGGGGCTGCTGGCATTCAGAGGCTTCAGCGTCGTCGCCCAAGGTGAGACGCAGGGCCTGGCGCAGGTTGACCTGACGAAGCCGGCGCGCGAGCCCAGCGCCTTGGGGAAGCCTCTCGTCTATCTCGATTACCTTGAGGTGGCGCCCTGGAACCGCCCTGAGCTTGGGGCTACACCGAGGTTGCGCGGCGTTGGGACGGCGCTGATCACGGCTGCGGCCGCTTTGAGCGAGGACGAGGGCTTCAAGGGCCGCATCGGGCTGCATTCGCTGCCCCAAGCCGACGACTTCTACCGGCGTAGATGTGGCATGACCGACCTCGGCCCGGATCCAGCATACCAGAACCTGAGATATTTCGAGATGACCGCCGCACAGGCACGCGCGTTCCTCGATGAGGAGTGAGAACGATGAGACTGGAGCGCAGCAAGGATTGGTGGATGGCTCGGGCCCGCTGCGAAGGTGACGCGGCCGTGGGCGCTGGTCTGCTCGCGTTCGATCCGGCGCCGGAGGAGCGCCCATCGAGCGCACAAGTCACGGCGGCCGAAGACACTCGCATCGCTTTTGGCAAGTTCGTGAACCTGATGCGCCGTCGCCGTGGCTTCTCGATGGAGCAGCTGGCGGCAGAGGCTGATCTCGATGCGAGTGAGCTGCTCGTGATCGAGGACGACGTCCATTACGTCCCGGAGCCCCGGACGGTGTTCAAGCTTGCACAAACATTCGACGTGTCGCAGCGCCGACTGATGCAGCTAGCGGGACTGGCGGCGGCAAACGATGTTGGTTTTCGGGAGGAAGCCGTACGATTTGCGGCTCGCTCGGAATCCGTGCAGAAGCTGACGCCTGAGGAAAGCTCGGCTCTTGAGGCGTTTGTCGCCGTCTTGAGCGAGCAGGAGCCAAAACGGGTGAAGTGAGAAACGTCAGTCTTGGAGCGCGAACGGTCGCCGACATCGACGGGCAGGTCGCCAAGGTCCTCCGCGGCCTCGGCAATCCTGAGCCGCCGATCGACCTGCGCGTTGTACGGGATCTGCTGAAGCTCGATCGCGGCTATTACAGCACCACTGACGACAACCTGCTGAAGGAGACGTTCTCCCGGCTTAAAGTCGGCGGCAAGCAGGTGCTGATGCGCCCCACGCTGCTAGCCGACGCCGTGCGGACCTTGAGCCTGAAGGCGCTGTATCTGCCCGACCAGAAGCGAATCCTGCTCGACAAGGACTTGCCGATCCTGAAGCACCGCTGGAACGAGGCGCATGAGATCGGGCACGACCTGATTCCGTGGCATACAGGCATGATGCTCGGCGACACTGAGCAGACGCTGACGCCGGCCTGCCACGAGATTGTGGAAGCTGAGGCGAACTACGCCGCCGGCCAGCTACTGTTCCTGGCCGATCGCTTTCGCACTGAAGCCGAGTCGTCCGCCCCCAGCCTCGATCTCGTCCGAGGGCTGAGCAAGGGGTTCGGCAACACCATGACCTCCACGCTTTGGCGGTTTGCGGAGCAGGGTCATGCTGGGCGAGCCATGGTGGCCCTCGTCACAGGCCACCCGCATCCCGCCAAGCGTAAGCCCGACTTCAATCCAGCAAGCCCCTGCCGCTACTGCGTGGAGTCACCGCCGTTTCGCGAACGGTTCGGTTGTCTGTCCGAACCTGAGCTCTTTGAGGCGATCGCCGGGTACTCCGGCGCGCAAGGGGGCGGCAGCCTCGGCCAAGCCGAAGTCGTCTTGCGGGATCGCAACGGAGAGCCGCATGTGTTCGCGTTCGAGACTTTCTTCAATCGGCACGAGGCGCTCACCTTGGGCTACTGGGTTCGCCCGCAACGCCTCGTCGCCGTTCGCGGGGTGTAGGCGGGCCATCACGAGCCTGTTCGCGCTCCAAACCTGCTAGGACCGGGCTGTCGGCGAGCCCGCCCGTCCGTTCACCCCAGGATAGAAACTGGAGGCAACGTCAGGACGGGTACCTTGGCAAGGCGCCGAACCAATCTCGCAATGCCTCGATCGACATCACCTGCAACGATCGCAACGTCGAATTCTGGCAGCTCAAGCGGAAAGGTGCGGAACTCTTACACTTCGAAGTGCCAGTCGGAGGTGATGTACAGCTTCATCGCCGCCACCTCGCCGGCCGGACGACGACAGATACCGGTTGTGTCCGGCTTATACCAAGTCCCGTTGATTAGAACCGGTGGCCCAGTCGCGCATGCCGATGGACATGATCTTCCACGGCTGATCGACGAGGCGGTTCCAAGCCTCACAACAATGGTCGACGAGATTGTCGTAGGACTGGAAGACGCGGTTGGACAGCCAGTTGTCGCGCAGGAACTGCCAGACATTCTCGACGGGGTTCAATTCGGGGCACTTCGGTGGGAGCGGCATGAGCGTGATGGTCGCTGGCACGACGAGGTTGCGCGACATGTGCCATCCGGCCTGGTCGAGGAGGAGAACCGCGTGCTTGCCGGGCGCAATTTCGGTCGCAATCTCGGCCAGGTGGAGGGTCATCGCCTCGGTGTCGCAGTGAGGCAGGACGAGCGCTGCACCCTTGCCGTCGCTCGGGCAGATGGCCCCGAAGATATAGGTCGAAGCGGTGCGCTGATCGTGAGGGGCGCAGGGCCGTGTCCCGCGTCTGGCCCAGCGCCGCGTGATCTTGTTCTTCTGGCCGATCCGGGCCTCGTCGGCGAACCAGAGTTCTATAGCGTCGAGAGCGATGCCCTTCTCGCGCGCGATTTGCGCCAGGCGGGCTGGGAACTCCTTTTAAAGGCGTCGATCGCCCCGCTGGCCTGGGCATGATGACGGGGGCGAGCCGAGAGCTTGCGGTAGCCCTTGGCGCGCAGTTCCCGGCTCAGGGTCTGCTTGGCGACCTTCACCCGCCACTCCTCCCAGACCCATTGGCAGAGATCGACGAGCCGCCAGCGCACGACCCCGTGGATGGCGGGTGTTGGCCCGGTCTCGATCAGTTCGGCCAGCACCTTCCGGTGCTCGGCTGTCAGTCGCGGGGTCGGACCGGGAGCCTTGCGGTCGACCAGACCGCCGGGCCCGTGGGCGTTGAACTTCACGACCCAGTCGCGGACAATCTGTACGGTGACGCCGCCGATCCGGGCCGCCTCGCTGCGCGACGCGCCTTCGTAGATCGCTGCCAACGCGAGAAGCCGCCGCGCCTGCGGGCCATCTTTCGATCCCTTTGCCGCCCGGCGGCAGGTAGCGGCGTCGAAATCCGTTCTCAGCACAATCGGCATGGCGAACATCCCTCCGTTCGCCACCCAATGAGTCACATGTTTGCTGCTTCGGGAATCCCCGCCGAGTCACGCCTCAAGGGATTTGGTGTTAACCCGCGCGAGAGGGCCAAACCAGCCGCAGGAACGAACTCAAGGCTGGATAAAAAAATGTGGGCACCGTCGCAGTGCTTCGCGACCGCGGAGTTCTGGAATCTGAGTACCCGGACTAGCCGCAACCAAAAACTCCAGTGTCAGTAGTTAACTCCATTGGCTCTTGATTTCGTACCCATACATGGTTGAATTCTACAAGAACGATATTGGGGGGGTGGTCTTGGAATGGCTGCTGGCGATAGCCGCACTTATCGTCTGGCTTATCTTCAAGGGTCGCGGCCGCAAGCCCCAGCCCTCCTCCCGATCTGAGCCGAAGGTCGCGACACAAGAGTGGTCGAAGTCCCCCTCGGGGTCGAAATCCCGCAAGCGCTCTAATACCGCCCCTACAAAGTGGCTTCGCCCAGGGGAAGCTGTCGAAATCGGCGGCATCAATGTTACGTCAGGGATGATCTACGTCGGAGGCTCTCTGCCGACGAGGCACGGCGGCGTCGAGAACTGCTTAATTGATCCCAGCCTTCGCATTTCGCCCCGCGAGGCGGATAAGTCCGGCAGCTCCATGCCGTATTGGCCCTCGTACACCGACATCCAGCCGAAGGCGCGCAGAGCCTATATTGAGTGGCTCGCCGGGGGTCGACACGATCCCGCTATCGGCATCGGTTACGTCTTCCTCTTCTTCTACGGTCTGGAGCGCCGATACCTCGTGGACGGCGGAAAGGCTGAGGCCCCGGAGATCTTTGCCGAAGTCCAACGCTTACTCGGCATCTACGGCGACAACAATTCCTTTCGGGGCTCCGCGAAGCGGTTCCTCGATGTCCTAGCGATCCTGGAGAACCCGGCGAATGATCGGCCCGAGCTCTCACCCGATCTCCGCAACGGCTACGAAATGCCGTTGTCGGTTCGACTCTACCTGGGCCGTCGGCTGGCCGAGCGGGTTCCATTCGACGCCGATGACACGCTTCTCTGGGTGCTCTCTCTCCCGGACACTTACCTTCGGACCGCGGCAACCCGGTGCTTCGACGAGTTCGTCTCGCTATGGAGGATCAAGTTCGCCCAGAGGCACGCCCGCGGCCTCAAGGTTCAGGCGCCACGGGCGCCCCTCAAGTTCGAGTATCGTGCCGCAAGCGGCTCCTTCGATGCCAATGTCGCCGTCTCGCACGGCAACGGCTCGATCCCCGACATTGCGGCGGTCACCATGCCCCTGGACGGCCTCCGCGATCTGGTGAATGCCTGCACCGATGCGCTTGATCCATACAGTCGCCTGCTGGGACGCAAACCGGATGCTCGCGGGTCCGTCGAGGCCGCCCTTTTGCTCCCGAAGGAACTCGCGGAAAGCCAGGGCATGTTCCCTCTCCGCCCGGTCGTCGACAAGCTCGAGCCCCTCTTCGCCGGGCGCCCTATCGCTCCGGTGATGACGTCGAAGCTGCTCGACATTCTGGGCATGCCCCTTACCCCGGGCACAAAGCTCTCGACTTCCTCCTGCAATCAGGTGGGGGCGCTTCTCGACAGACTTGACATCGCATTCGAACCCGACCGTCGCTATGGGTCCGGCAGTCTCACACAAGATGGCCGCGCTATCCTGTTCAAGGCGCCCGGCGGCGCTGCCGTCGACGCCGAGCGGCCGACCTATCGCTCGGCGAGGACCCTGATCGAGATCACTGCTCTGGCAGCGGCATCAGAAGGCGACGTCGCTGTCTCGGAATACGAAGCCGTCAAGGCCGAGCTGCGAACTCTGCCTGACCTGTCTACGACGGAACGGATGAGGCTACTCGTCTATGCAGCGTTGATCTTGAAGGACGCGCCTCGACAGCAGGGGGTAATGAACAAGCTGGCGAAGCTTCCCGAGGAAGCCCGCAAGCAGGTCGCGCAATCCGCCATCGCGGCGGTGCTCGCGGACGGTCACGCATCGCCCAGCGAGGTTAGGTTCCTCGAGAAGCTCTACAAGGCTCTCGGGTACTCCAAGGACGACATCTACTTTGCCCTTCATCGGAGCTCAGTCGTCATCGACGAACCGGTCGTGGTGGCACTTGAGGTCCCCACCTCCGGAACGCCCATCCCCAATAAGCCGACCGCCCCTGCAGAACCAGTCGTTCGGATCGATGAGGCGAGGCTGCAACGGCTTCGGCAAGAGACGTCGGCGGTCTCTGCCCTGCTCGCCGGCATTTTTGTGGAAGAGGAGCCTCAACCCCCGGCATCGAGCCGTTCGGCCACTGCGCTGCCGTCCAAAGCGCCTTTCAAAGGTCTCGACGGTGTACATGGCGACCTGCTCCTGGCCGTCATCGAGGCAGGCTCGCTCGATCGAGCGATATTCGAAGAACGGGCACGGACGCTTCGGCTGTTGCCGGAGGGCGCGATTGAGACGATCAATGAATGGGGCTTCGAAACCCTCGATGAGCCGATCCTGGAAGGCGAGGACCCGATATCGGTCGCGGATCATCTGCGCGCCGAACTTCAGAGGCTGGAGAAAGCAGCATGACGCCGTCCCCGATCAAGACACGCGACAGGGACGTGATCCTTCAGGCACTCTCAGCCGGAGTTGTCCCGCGAGCGGGCCTGCGGCACATCCAGGTCGGACGAGCGGCTGAGGTCAGTGCGCTCGTCCGCGATATCGATCGGATCGCCGACAGCGGGTCGGCCCTTCGCTACGTCATCGGCGAATACGGAGCGGGCAAGACCTTCTTCCTCAACCTCATCCGCCTCATCGCGCTCGAGAGGAAGTGCGTGACCATTCACGCCGATCTCGCTCCCGATCGACGGATTTATGCAACGTCCGGTCGGGCTCGCGGTCTCTATGCTGAGGCCGTCCGCAACATGGCAACTCGAACGAAGCCGGACGGTGGGGCGCTTGCGAGCATCGTCGAACGGTTCGTCACGGAGTGCGTGAAGGACGGTGAGGTCAGAGTTGTCCCCGTGGAACGAGTGATCGACGATAAACTCGCGCAGTTACAGGAACATGTCGGCGGCTACGACTACGCCACGGTGCTGAAGGCCTACTGGCGCGGCAGCGAGGAAAGCGACGAGAACCTGAAAGCGGCCGCCCTGCGTTGGCTCAGAGGTGAATGGTCCACCAAGACGGAGGCCCGGCAGGCGCTCGGCGTCCGCAACATCATCGACGATGGTGACGTCTACGACTCCCTTAAGCTCCTGGCCGCGTTCGTGAAGCTGGCAGGCTATGCAGGAATGCTCGTCGTGTTCGACGAGATGGTGAACCTGTACAAGCTCCAGAGCGCGCAGGCTCGCAATCAGAACTTCGAGCAGCTTCTTCGAATGCTGAACGACGTGCTTCAGGGCAACGTCAGCGGGATCGGCTTCGTGTTTGGCGGCACTCCGGAGTTCCTGATGGATACGCGGCGAGGCCTGTATAGCTATCAGGCCCTCCAGTCGCGCCTAGCCGAGAACGCGTTCGCCACGAACGGGCTCGTCGACCTTTCCGGCCCGGTACTGCGCCTTCAGAGCCTGACGCCGGAGGATCTGCTCATCCTCCTGTCGAACGTCCGGGCGGTCTTCGCACAGGGGAATCCTGGGAGGCATCTCGTGCCGGACGAGGCCCTTCCGGCTTTCATGGAACACTGCCAGCGGCGGATCGGCGAGGCCTACTTCAGGACACCGCGGAACACGATCAAGGCGTTCGTCCAATTCCTCGCGGTGCTGGAGCAGAACGCGGGGACGGACTGGCGAAGCCTGCTGAGCGGCGTTCAGATCGCGGTCGACGTACACACTGGCGACGCCCAAGATGAGGTCATCGACGAGGACGGCGCCCCCCCCGGTTCGGATGACGAACTTGCAACCATCCGCCTCTGATCCGCCCTCGAGCTTCGATCGGCTGCATCCCCAGATCAAGCGCTGGATCTGGGAGCAAAAATGGGAGGAACTCCGCGATGTCCAGGACCTTGCTATTCGCGCGGTCCTGGATTCTCGCGAAGACGTCCTGATCTCCGCCTCCACTGCGGCAGGCAAGACCGAGGCTGCCTTTCTCCCGATCCTGACGATTATCGCGAATCGAACCGAAAAGGGTCTTTCCGTCCTGTACGTCAGCCCGTTGAAGGCGCTGATAAACGATCAGTTCCGTCGCCTCGAACTGCTTTGCGAGCGGATGGAGATCGACGTCGTCCGCTGGCATGGCGATGCTCCGCAATCCGCCAAGGCACGGGCGTTGCGCGATCCGTGTGGCGTGGCGCTGATCACCCCAGAATCGATCGAGGCCCTGTTCGTCCGCCGGCCGGCCGAGGCTCGGGCACTTCTCGGCGCGCTCGACTTCGTGGTCATCGACGAGTTACACGCTTTCCTTCAAGGTCCCCGGGGCCTTCACCTTTCGACCCTGCTTCGACGGATCGACGAGTTTTCCGGCAAGCGCCCTCGGCGCGTGGGCCTATCGGCCACCTTGGGCGATTTGTCGGTCGCGGCCCGATGGCTAAACCCGGGGGCGGCTGACGCCGTTTCGCTCGTCGAATCCGGTGCAGGTGCCCCCGAGCTCCGGCTCCAGGTTCGAAGCTATCTCGAACCGGAAGATACCGAGGAAACGGACGCGCTCGAAGACGATGAAGGGCCGAAGGTCGCCCTAGATTACATCGCCGATCACCTGTTCGAGACGCTACGCGGCAGCAACAATCTGCTCTTCAGCGGATCGCGCCGCAGGGTCGAGGCCATGGCCGACCGACTTCGCCGCCGATGCGAAAAGGCGAACGTCCCGAACGAGTTCTTTCCGCATCACGGCAGCCTATCAAAGGGCTTACGCGAGGATCTTGAGGAGCGCCTGAAGAGGGCAGAGCTGCCGACGACCGGGGTGGCGACCACCACTCTCGAGCTTGGCATCGACATCGGTTCGGTGTGACCTGCCACTGAGATTTTCCTCCACGCGGAGTTAGAGTCCGGCCCTGACGAGGACGGACTGATGAAGCGAGCAAGGTTCACTGAGGAACAGATCATCGCGGTGCTGAAGGAGCATGAGGCCGGGGCGAAGACCGCCGACCTCG